>JARRNT010000017.1:878-51781 GCA_037384645.1 Gammaproteobacteria bacterium
GCAACAGAGCGATGAACACGACCAGACTAAAGATGACGATATACAACCTGTTATAAGTAAGTGCGAAAACCGGGTTGATCTGCCATGACCCGCTCATCCAGCCGGGTGTGCTCACCGAAACGTTCTGGGCGGAAATCGTGGTACGCACCAGCTGCTGCAAAATCAGGCTGATACCAAAGGTTGCAAGCAGGGTTTCCAGTGGGCGTCCATACAACCAGCGAATCACGCTGCGCTCTATCGCAATCCCAAACAGACCGGAGACCACGAATGCCGCGGGTATCGAGATCAGCAGTGAATAATCCATCATCCCGGGGAACATCTGCTGCACCAGATAAGTGGTATAGGCACCGAGCATCATCATTTCGCCATGTGCCATGTTGATCACGCCCATCACCCCAAACGTGATGGCAAGACCGATAGCAGACAACAATAATACTGAACCGAGACTCAGACCGAAAAAGGTTGTCTGCAGCACATTGTACATCTCGACCTTGTCGTCGATACGCCTGAGGGAAAGTTGGGCCTCGTGTCGAATTGCGGAGTCTTTCTCCAGATAATTCCCTTTGTCATCCTTGAATAACAATTGTTTCAGGGCAATACGCACCTCGGGTAAAAGTGAACCGCCGAGAAAATCAATCGCCTCTAGACGTTGCTGGTTATCCCCGTGACCCAGGTTGCCCAGTGCCAACGCTACATCGATATGATTCTTGACCCTAGCATTTTTTTCGATCTTGTCGCGCGCTTTTAGCAGCTTGATAGAATCCGGGTCGAGGCTGGTGATCATTTCCTCCACTGCTTTCAAACGCACTTTTGGATCCTTGCTGGACAGGCTCAGCTTGGCGATTTCGACCCCCAGCATGGAACGCATATTATTGTCGATGCCAATTCGGCGTACGTCAAAATGGCCAACCACGCCCAGGTTTTTCCCGGTCAAAATGTCGTAGGCAACATTGCCCTTGTCGCTCGTCTCCAGATGAACGATGCGTTTGTCGGCTTTGCGATAATACAGTTCGCCGTTCAAAAGGTAACGAAAGGTTTTTAATAGCTGTGGATGATCGGTCCTGGTGAGTTGTTCCAGCACCGCTTCTTTTTTCTGAAAATCATCCGTAATCAGTTGAGGAAGCAGGTCCTCAAACCTGGGAACTGGTTTAGAATCTGCCTGTGTTGTCGCGGCAGGCTCAGCAGCATAGGCCCGTTGCGTGACCAGCTGCAATACAAAAATCATTAATAGCGAAAAGATTAACAGCGCGATGAACTGACCCGCATGACGTCTGCCGGCTGTTTCGGTCAGGGAGTGAGAAGTGTGCATTGTGCGTCGCCGTTGTTGGTATGCTTATTACGCGAGGGAGAAGCGAGTGCAGGGCGTTCTTGCCCTGCACTCACACCCATCTTACTTAGATTTCTGGCCGTAACACTTCTTCTCTACGACATTGTATCTGCCACAGTTGTACTTGGGCCAGTTGGCAACAAAGTTCTTGTCGCTCGGCAGGTAGTCGGACCAGGCATCACCCGGGACCAGCTTCTTGGTGCGATATACGACCTGGAACTGGCCGTCAGCCTGGATTTCACCAATCAGAACCGGCTTGGTCAGGTAGTGATTAGGCAGCATCTTGGCAACCCCACCGGTCAGGTTCGGGTAAGTCATACCAACCATCGCCTTGCGGACTTTATCGACATTGGTGCTCTTGGCCTTCTCAACCGCCTTCACCCACATGTGGAAACCGATATAAGTAGCCTCCATCGGGTCGTTGGTCACAGCATTTGGATTCTTCTTGTAGGCCTGCCATTCTTTCACGAATTTCTCGTTGGCCGGGGTATCGACACTTTCGAAGTAGTTCCAGGCAGCCAGGTGGCCGACCAGGTTCTTGGTGTCCATCCCGGAGAGTTCCTGCTCACCTACAGAGAATGCCATCACGGGGATGTCAGATGCCTTAATACCCTGGTTGGCCAGTTCCTTGTAGAACGGTACGTTGGCGTCACCATTGATGGTGGAAATTACCGCGGTCTTCTTGCCGGCGGAACCACGCTGGACTTGACGCCCTTTGACTTCAGGTAGGCTTCCAGGATCTTATTGGTGGTACGCGGATAGACATAGTCAGTACCGGCCAGTACCCAGCGCTTGACGTGTACCTGATTCATCAGGTAATCACCAGCCGGGATCGCCTGGTTGTTCGGCGCCGCACCAGTGTAGTAAACATTCTTGGATGACTCTTCACCCTCGAACTGGACCGGGTAAAACAGCAGACCGTTATCATGTTCGAACACAGGCAGGACAGATTTACGGGAAACGGATGTCCAGCAACCAAACACGACAGCAACCTTGTCTTTTTCCAGCAGCTCCTTGGCCTTTTCTGCAAACAGCGGCCAGTTGGATGCCGGGTCAACCACGACCGGGACCAGTTTCTTGCCAAGCACGCCGCCCTTCGCGTTTTGCTGTTTGATCAGCATCAGCACCGTATCTTTGAGCGTAGACTCACTGATCGCCATGGTGCCAGACAGGGAGTGCAGAACGCCTACCTTGATGACTCCTTTGGCCTGTGCGGCGGTTACACCCATTCCCAGGGCCAGTGCGGCAACCCAGGCCATGAGCTTGTGCAATTTTGTTTTCTCCATTGATAGATTCCTCGTTTTTACTCGAATGTAGGTTAGATAGAGCTTTTTGTTAAACACAACGGTTTCTTGCGCCTGTTCACGCGCGATCCACCAGAAACTTTTTCTGAGCATGCTTCACTCCTAGTCGGAAATTGCCGAACCATTCAGCTAGTTCGTCATAAGACGTGTTGCATTTGGATCACACGGCTCAACCAGAATGTTCTGAGAGAAACCGTGCCTGCCATGCCTTAGAGCAAGCGGCATGCCAAGGATGATTTCAGCTATTTAACAGGGAGTTAGAGAGAAACTGAGAATTGACGAAGAGACAGTTGGGCTATTGTGGTGCGCGTGCACCGGCTTATTGCTTAATTATGGTGCGATTATCCATGCTGGCTATACAGCTTAAGCCAGCATGCCCTTATCCACGATAAAATCCACTATCCCCTGCAGTCCTTCGCCTGATTTCAGGTTGGAAAATACAAAGGGTCGTTCGCCCCGCATCCTGTGCGTATCCTGCTCCATGACCTCCAGCGATGCACCGACATGTGGCGCCAGGTCGATCTTGTTAATGACCAATAAATCGGACTTGGTAATGCCCGGCCCACCCTTGCGCGGGATTTTATCGCCGGCGGCAACATCAATGACATAAATTGTGAGGTCCGATAACTCCGGGCTGAACGTGGCACTGAGATTGTCGCCCCCGCTTTCAACAAAGATCACGTCAAGGTCCTGGAATCGTGTATTCAGTTCGGAGACGGCGGCCAGATTCATCGAGGCGTCTTCACGAATCGCGGTATGCGGGCAGCCGCCCGTCTCGACGCCAATAATGCGTTCCTGGTTCAGGGCGGCATGCCGAATCAGGAACTGGGCATCTTCCTTGGTATAGATATCGTTGGTGACAACAGCGATGTTAAAGCGTTCACGCATCGCCTTGCACA
Source organism: Gammaproteobacteria bacterium (assembly GCA_037384645.1). Classification (GTDB taxonomy): domain Bacteria; phylum Pseudomonadota; class Gammaproteobacteria; order UBA6429; family Thiohalophilaceae; genus RI-92. Next base: position 4,409 of record JARRNT010000017.1, read on the forward strand.
GCGCCTCCACCAGCGCCGTCTTGCCTGACCCGACTGGCCCGCCAATACCTACCCGTAGTACCTGATCTTGTAACATCTCAATCTCCAGTTAACATCCTGATAGCCCGCACCCTCATGATCGAAACAGGCGGGTGTACTGCGTCTCGTGCAAAGCGCTGGCGATACCCAGCCCCGGGGCCACGGCACCGATCTGCGAATCTTCCAACTGCAACCCCCTGGCCACAGCAGCAGGGATCACTTGTGCGATACGTAATAACATCTTTTGCCCGGCTGTCTGGCCAAGCGGCACCAGCTTGATCGCAGCGGCGACCTGATTTTCCGTCCACGACCACAACAGACCGGCAGCAAGTTGCTCGATAGCCACATGCCATTTAATCCCGGCTAACGCGAGCAGGCAGACAAATGGCGCCGCATCTGATTGACGAAAGGCTGTTGCCTCCGGGATATCCAGGTCAGACAGCAAGGTTGCCAGGGCACGGCCAAGCTGCAGATCTTCGTTCTGTAGCTCGCCCGCCTCGCGCGCTGCCAGAATAAACCGGCTCCAGTACTGCAAGCCTGCCGCATCGTCCTGTGCCCAGGCGGTATAACACCGCTGCAAAACAGGAATATCCAGCCAGGCCAGGGTATGTTGCAACAAGCCACTGATCCACGCCTCGGTTTCGTCGGCATTGCTAAGCCAGCCGGCATGGATCGCATATTCCAGCCCGCCGGAATAGGCATAGGCACCGACCGGCAGGGCCGGGCTGATTAACTGCCACAGGCGCAGGTTGGCCAGCTGTCCAGGATCAGCCTGCATGGGTTAATGTTCGTGACCGTGATGATGGTGGTGATGCCCGCCGCCATAGGCACCGGCCTCCGGCTCGAACGGCGCACGTTCGCACTGCACTTCCAGGCCCAGACCTCGCAGCATGTCATCGAGCACATGGTCATGCAGATAACACAGCCAGCCGTCGCCAATTTGCAGTGGTACATGGCGATTACCCAGGTGATAACAGGCCCGGGCAAACAGCCTGGGCTCGTGTTCTGTTACCGTGGAAACGACTTCCTCGGCGGCCTGTACCAGGATCACGGCACCGCTTTCAGCCCTCAGGTAATCGCCCCCGCGCAGGACCGTTCCGCGCGGCAGCAACAAGCCCAGTTCCTCACCATTATCCAGCGTGGCACGCAGACGACTTTTTTGCCGCAGCTCATACGGCAGGGTCAGGGTCAGATCATGCCCGGGCTGCTGATCGATTACTTTGGTGGCTTTAAGCATGGTGTTCATACTCAAAACAGGAAATACTTCTGTGCCAATGGCAATTCCGTGGCTGGTTCGCAGCGCAGCAACTCGCCGTCAGCACGCACGACATAGGTTTGCGGATCCACTTCGATGCTCGGTTGATAGTCATTGAGCAGCATGTCGCTTTTACGCACACTGCGGGTACCACTGACTGCAGACAGGGACTTGCGTAGTCCCAGGGACTCACCGATGCCTGCATCCAGGGCCGCCTGTGAGACAAAACTGAGACAGGTCGCTGTCAGTGCGCCCCCCAGGGCACCGAACATTGGCCGGTAATGCACTGGTTGCGGCGTCGGGATCGAGGCATTGGGATCGCCCATGGGCGCAGCAATGATGAAGCCACCCTTGATGATCATGGACGGCTTGGCAGCGAAAAAGGCCGGCTTCCACAACACCAGGTCCGCCAGCTTGCCGACCTCAACCGAACCAACGTCCCCCGCGATGCCATGGGTAATGGCCGGGTTAATCGTATACTTGGCAACATAACGCCTGGCCCGAAAATTATCATTGCGCTCGCTATCCGGCGCCAGGGCACCGCGCTGCACTTTCATCTTGTGTGCCGTTTGCCAGGTCCGGGTAATCACTTCGCCGACACGCCCCATGGCCTGCGAATCCGAGGCGATCATGGAAAAGGCGCCAAGGTCATGCAGGATATCCTCTGCCGCGATCGTCTCGCGCCGGATCCGCGATTCGGCAAAGGCCACGTCTTCGGCAATATTCGGATCCAGGTGATGGCACACCATCAGCATGTCGAGGTGTTCATCAATGGTGTTGACCGTATACGGCCGGGTCGGGTTTGTACTCGACGGCAACACATTGGCTTCGCCACAGGCCTTAATGATATCCGGCGCATGTCCGCCACCGGCACCTTCGGTGTGATAGGTATGGATCGCACGGCCCTTGAAGGCGGCGATGGTATCTTCGACAAAACCGGATTCGTTCAGGGTGTCGGTGTGAATCGCCACCTGGACGTCGGTCTGTTCCGCAACATTCAGGCAGTTGTCGATCGCGGCAGGCGTAGTGCCCCAGTCTTCATGCAGCTTCAGGCCCATGGCCCCTGCCGACACCTGTTCGAGTAAAGCTTCTGGCGTGCTCGCATTACCCTTGCCCAGGAAGCCCAGGTTCATGGGCAGGGCGTCAGCCGCCTGCAACATACGATGAATATTCCATGGGCCGGGAGTGCAGGTCGTGGCATTGGTGCCGGTCGCCGGACCGGTACCACCACCCAGCATGGTGGTCACCCCGGACATCAGCGCCTCATCGATTTGCTGCGGACAGATAAAATGAATATGCGCATCGATCCCGCCTGCCGTCAGGATCTGGCCTTCACCGGCAATCACTTCGGTACCGGGGCCGATCATGATATTCACACCTGGCTGTACATCCGGATTGCCGGCCTTACCAATTGCACTAATCCGGCCGTGCTTGATCCCGACGTCCGCCTTGGTAATACCCCAGTAATCCAGGATGAGCGCATTGGTGATGACGGTATCGACGACATCTTTCGCCGTCAGCTGGCTCTGGCCCATGCCATCGCGGATCACCTTGCCGCCACCGAATTTCACTTCGTCACCGTAAACCGTCAGGTCTTCTTCCACCTCGATAACCAGGGCGGTATCACCCAGTCGCACCCGATCACCTTTGGTCGGGCCGTACATCTCGGCATAGGCGCGTTTATTCAGTTTGCTCATGCTGCTTTGTCTCCCCGTTATTTATCCAGTGCGCCCATGACCCTGGCATTAAAGCCATAGACCTCGCGTTTACCCGCGTAAGCCACCAGCTCGACTTCGCGTTCCTGGCCGGGTTCAAAGCGTACCGCGGTACCCGCCGGAATATTCAGGCGATAACCACGCGTGGCTTCGCGCTCGAATTGCAGCGCTGAATTGGTTTCATAAAAATGATAATGCGAACCAACCTGTATCGGGCGATCGCCACTGTTGGCAACACGGACCCTGATAGTCTCACGACCTGCGTTGATTTCGATGTCACCATCGTCAATTATCAGTTCACCGGGAATCATGCCTGCTCTCTCCTAGCTAATCGGATTATGCACGGTAACCAGCTTGGTCCCGTCCGGGAAGGTCGCCTCGACCTGCACCTCGTCGACCATTTCGGCAATGCCATCCATAACATCCTCGCGTGATAGCAGGCTCGTGCCATAACTCATGAGTTCCGCCACGGTCTTGCCTTCACGCGCACCCTCCATGATCGCTGCAGAGATATAGGCGACGGCTTCGGGATAATTGAGCTTCAGGCCTTTATCTTTACGCCGTTCCGCCAGCAGGGCGGCGGTAAATAACAATAGCTTGTCTTTTTCGCGTGGTGTCAATTCCATATCTCTGCTCCGATACGCTATTACGTTTTTATACTTCAGGTATCCCAGATGCGTGGCCGGCATGCCTGTCGCCCGATCCAGTCGGGGCGAATTGCCTCCCATATCCTGGCAAAACAGTCGCGAGCCTCGATGCCCTGCCAGCCCAGGTAACGACAGACCATCACACCGTTGATCAGGCTCACGCTGCACATCGCCGAGTCAGTGGTCACTGCCTCACGTGCGACAACCATCAACTCCTCATCGGCATCGCTGACCAGGAATGTACCGGTTACCGGATAATTTGCCAGACCCCAACGCGCAGTCTGTAATAGGCTGTTACCGGAGAGAAGGGTTCGCTCAATAATGAGCGGCCTGTCCTCCCGGTAAAGTTCATATGCCTGTCGACATTGACCAGCTGTAAATTTTTCACCACTGGCGGGCCGGCCCTGGCACAGAATTTCCCAGCCGGCATATTTGGCCGTGGCGGCGAGGGTCACGCGAGTTGTCGTATCGACCTGGCAGGCATCAAACAGAATCGTATCCTGTGGCAGGTATTCCAGTACCCCCTCATTCGCCACTGTAAACTCGAGTCGCTGCGTCGCGGCCGCGCCAGCTGAACGATAAAACTTGGCAGAAGCGGGTGTGGTCACCAGGGCATGGGCCCTGTGCTCTACAGCAACATGCAATGCAAGCTGATCGCCACCGACCACGCCGCCGGGCGGATGCAGGACATAGGAATGGCAGACATCCTGTTCCGGATAAAACGGTCGTTGCACGGTCAGCGGCCCCACATGCTGGCGCCGGGCAATAACGGTTTTATCGTTGCGCCAGGCATAGACAAGCTCCAGCCTGGCCTGCCACCCTGCTGTCTCTGTCTGGTTTTGTGTCCGCACGCTGTTCAACATCTTGCGCTTATCCTAACTTGGTTTTTATAACGAACACAAAACGAAAATCGAGCGTATTGTTTTTACCCGGGTAGTGCCGGCCTTGCACCAAAATGTGGCAGACAAAAAAATAGCCCACGTTGTGGGCTATCTAAGATTTATGCAATAGCAGAGCGATCCATGTGATCGCCCCGCTATTTTCACCAGCGTGACATTACAGGTCGAAATACTTGGTCACGGTAATGAATAGCCGGCTCTTGCTGCCGTTGTTCGGGCCACCGTCATGACTGATCGTGGTCAGGGTCAGGCTGGTATCATAGCCATAGAAGTTCTTGCCGATCCGCACGCTGGCATCGTCATTGTTTCTGTAATTATCATTAACTTTATGACCATAGTGCAGGGTCAGTTTAAAGTCGTTTGGTAAACCCATGGCATAGCGAACATCAAAGTACTGATAATCGTTATAGCTGTTCTTGGCACTGCCATGGTAATAATAACCTGTTAACCCCTTCCACGCGGCACCTACAAATACTTCATTGGCACCAACGTTGTCGTTCACAGTGCTGTCCATGTAGTTATAGGTGATATAACCGACGTCCATATTGACCTGATCGTTGACTGGAAATTTGAAACCGGCGTACAGGTCATACTCCAGTGTAGAACCTCCGGCATTGGGGAACTTGACATTTGATCCCCAGGCACCGGCATAGAAACCGCTGTTGTGGTTGAAATCGATGCCACCCTGGATAGCGGGACTATCGTCGGTCTGGGTCTCTCCACGGAAAACATAGTTACTGGTCACATCGGCATTAGCCGTCAAACTGTAATTCTTAGTGGTAGTGGTAGTGGTATCGGCCTGTGCAGTGGTCGCCAGACCGAGTACACCTGCACAGATTATCAGGGTGTTTAGTACTTGTTTACGCATGGGCAGATCTCCTTAATCATGCTTTCTTTGTTGTTTGTTTCAATGGATGTATTCTGACATCCGTCAGGTTGAAAAACAGGCCAAGCATACCAATTTATAGGCTAAAATATACGTATAACTGCACAAAATTAAGGCATGCTCATGTTCGAAGCCAAAAACTCCCTCGATGAACTGGTGAAAAACCTGCTCAATGCCCTGCCGCAAGGCATGGCCGACCTGCGTGAGGATACGCGCAAAAATTTCCGCGCCGTGCTCGCCGCTGGGTTGCAACATTTGGACCTGGTTACCCGCGCCGAGTTCGATGCCCAGCGCGCCGTACTCGACAAGGCCCGAGAGGACATCAAGACCTTGCATGCAAAGATCGATGCCCTGATCGAGAAAAAACAAGGGTCAACAAAAAATTAATTGCCGGTTGTCCCGGCTGGCAGATTTGCGTAAGGTAAAAGAGCTACAAGGACGGTAGCGCGACAAGGAAGGGAAGCCATGTCTCTTGCGATTTTGCACACCCGTGCCCAATCCGGTATCGACGCCCTGGCGGTCAACGTCGAGGTCCATCTCGCGGGCGGCCTGCCCAATATGACCATCGTGGGTCTGGCCGATACCGAGGTCAAGGAAAGCCGCGAACGGGTTCGCGCTGCACTCATCAACAGCCAGTTCGAATTCCCGGCTCGCCGAATCACCATCAACCTTGCCCCGGCTGATCTGCCCAAGGGCGGTGGCCGCTATGACCTGGCGATTGCCCTGGGTATCCTCGCCGCTTCCGGCCAGATACCCGGCGAGAAACTCGCCGAATACGAATTCCTTGGCGAACTCGCCCTCAGCGGCGAATTGCGACCGGTTCGAGGCGTATTGCCCAGCGCGATTCGCACCCGCGACGCCGGCCGCACCCTGGTCACTCCCACCACCAACGTGGACGAAGCTGCCCTGGTCAGCGGCGTCGACATCCTCGGCGCAAACAGTCTGTTAGAGGTGTGCGCCCACCTCAGTAGCCAGGCTGCACTTACGCCGGCATCTCGGCTACCGCACACCGAACACCTTGCTACTTATCCTGATCTGGCAGATGTCCGTGGCCAGGCCCATGCCAAGCGCGCACTCATCATCGCCGCTGCCGGTGGTCATAGCCTGTTATTGATGGGGCCGCCCGGTACCGGCAAAACCATGCTTGCTTCACGTCTGCCCGGAATCCTGCCGCCCATGACTGAAACCGAGGCGCTGGAGAGTGCCGCCGTCCAGTCCATCAGTCATCACGGCTTCAACCCGCTTCACTGGCAACAACGGCCTTACCGCACGCCGCACCACACGGCCTCCGGGGTCGCCCTGGTCGGCGGCGGCACCTCGCCACGCCCCGGGGAGATCTCGCTGGCCCATCACGGCGTACTGTTCCTGGATGAACTGCCCGAGTTTGATCGGCGTGTCCTGGAGGTCCTGCGTGAACCCCTGGAATCCGGCACGATTACCATCTCCCGCGCCGCGCGCCAGGCAGAATTCCCGGCACGCTTTCAGTTTATCGCCGCTATGAACCCCTGCCCCTGCGGTTACGCCGGGCATCCCAATCAGCGTTGCCGTTGTACACCTGATCAAATTCAACGTTATCGTGCCCGCATTTCCGGCCCGATCCTGGATCGAATAGACATGCACGTCGACGTCCCCTGCCTGCCGTTAAGCGAACTGCAACAAACCCCTACCGCAGGAGAAAATTCAGCGCAGATTCGCAAAAGGGTTATCGCAGCCCGCAAGCGACAACTGGTACGCCAGGGCAAGGCCAACGCCCAGCTCCGTAATCAGGAGCTGGAACAGTTATGCCTGCCAACAGACGAAGCCCGCAAGCTGCTCAATCGCGCCCTGGAACAACTGGGCCTGTCCACCCGCGCCTATCACCGCATTCTGCGGCTGGCCCGCACCCTGGCCGACCTGGAGTCACAGGACCAGCCTTCGGTGCAGCATGTGGCGGAAGCCATTGGTTATCGCCGTCTGGATCGTTCATCACAAATACAACCCAACTAGACACTCGCCTTTCACAAAACTGTCATACGCCATTCACCCGGTGGTCATACGCTGCGGCTAACTTTCGCTCAAGACAACATATCCCGGAGAAACAAAGTATGGCAACGCCATTCAATGAAGTCAGCAAGATAACCCAGGCTGAACAACAAAATCGATTCAGCGTGTTTTTGGCAGATAGCCATTTCCAGCGCCATCAATGCTACAAGTTACGCTACGATGTGTTTGCCAATGAGATGGGGGCGGAAGTGCGTGGGACCGAACCCGGCATCGATAAGGATCGCTTTGATGATGCCTGCCGTCACCTGGCCGTGTATGACAATTATACCAATGAGCTAATCGCGACCACGCGCCTGCTCGACAACGAAGGTCGTGCCAGGGTTGGGATCTTTTACTCTGAAACCGAATTTGACCTGAGCAACATCCTCAGTGACGGCTGTCGTTTTATGGAAGTCGGACGTACCTGCATACACCCTGAATATCGACGCGGGTCGGCACTGGCCATGCTCTGGCAGGGAATAGCCCGCCTGGTAGTCGAAGATCATATTGATTATCTTATCGGCTGTGCCAGCATCCCCATGTCTGCCGGTGACAAATACCTGTCCACTCTCATGGCCCACATTCGCGCCAGACATTATGCGCCTGAATCCCTGCGCGTGCGTCCGTTAGTCCCGTTACGGCTGGAACAACAGGATCCCATGCCGGATGACATCATTCCGCCCACGCTGCTCAAGGCCTATTTGCGCCAGGGCGCTATGATTTGTGGCGAACCCTACTGGGATGCCGCCTTCGGTGTCGCCGACGTTTTTGTTCTGTTAGACTGCGATCAGATTTCCAGCCGCTACGTGAAACACTTTATCGAGCGCCTGTAACACCAGAGATAACATGATTCTGATCCGGACGGCGCGTACTGCCTTGCGCAGTACACGTCTTGTTATACACCTGCTAATTGGCGTTATTCTCGCCAGCGTACTCCGTCTGACCAGAGGCCAGGCCTGGTATCTGCAAACAAGTGGCCAGGCATTAGTACGCTGGTGGATGCAGCGGGCCAGCAAAATTATCGGCCTGCACATAGACCAGTACGGCACACCCGTAAAGCATAACGTCCTGCTGGTCTGCAACCATATCTCGTTTCTCGATATCCTGGCGATATCTTCGGCCATGCCAGTGCGGTTTCTGGCCAAGCACGACATCCGTAGCTGGCCCGTTATCGGCTACCTGTCTGCGCTGTCCGGCTCATTGTTTATCGAACGCGGCAAACATCACCGTCTGCGCCAAAGCCTCATTACCCTGCGCCATGCTCTGACCCAGCCAGTACCCGTATTGATCTTTCCCGAAGGCACCACGTCCGATGGCAGGCAGGTACTGCCGTTTCATACCGGCCTGTTTCAGGCGGCACTGGACAAACAGGTAGCGGTGCAGGCACTGACCCTGCACTACCGCCATCATGATCAAAGCGATCGCCTGGCGGCTTATATCGAGGATGATAATTTCCTGCTCAACCTGCTTCGCCTGATGGGCAGAGACAAAACCGAAGTTCACCTGAGCTTCACACCAGCGATCGATACGCAGGGACACAACCGGCGCAGACTCGCCGCTTTCTGTCACGCCCGTATCAGCCAGAACCTCGCCTACCAGTTGCATTATCAAGCCAGGGACACAGGATTGGGCGCCGTCGCTCAATTCGGCATACTCGATGAATGCCAATCCTGAGATTCAGCCCATTTATTTCCACTGAGGAGTATCTGCGTTACTACCAGGGCCAGGCCGTCCAGATCGCCGTGACCACCGACGATGGTCGACAGCTGCAGTTTCCGGCCGAATATCATCGCCCGTTCGTTTTGCATCAGGGGGCATGGCCGGTTTGAACTGGAATTTGACCAGCACAATCGCGTTGTACATTGCGAATACTGGGTTAAATGTTAACTCCAGCACCATCCCCTAGTGATTATGCCCGCAGCCACCACCACAACATGGCCCAGTCACACACGGTGCTTCGCTGCCGACGCTGCCACCCTTGAGGATACCCCCACCGGTGATCAGTTTCTCCACCGGGGCCTCGGCTGGCGTTCCATTCAGGGCCATACCGGTCTTTTCGCAGACCTCGCCCCAGGTTGACAGTACTTCGGACATGGCGTGTTTCACTTCAATGACCTGGCCATTGGCAGGACAGCGATAATCATAGCTGGGCATGGTATGGCTCCCCAAGATGGAATTCACAAGGCTGTATAGAGTCGGCATAGCCGTAGTTAAATTGAATATAGGTACTCGCTTCCCCAAACTCAACTGCCTTCACATCCCAACGCAATATTTTAATATCTGGGACGCCAAAAAAAGCCCGCCGAACCTTGCCAGCTCCTTCAGTCCGCGCTACGGAGACTGAGGCGATATCCGGCATATTTACGTATGTTCAATACCCCGATATCTAGCACCAGGTATTGCGCCTTGATACCCTGTAAGGTCCCCGAGATTTCGGCAGTCTTGTCCAGGTTCAGGGCCTTGACCTTTTCAGGATAATGCGTGACCGGATAGTTGATACTGACAGTCTGGTCCTGCGCCAGGAATTGCACCGCGTCTTCTCCGTGATTTGTCATGATGTCCGCGATCTCCTGCCGACATTCCTGTTGCAGGTGATCACGGGCATGTGCGAGGTCGATACTTTCCGGCACACCCTTGAGCATCCTTTGCCACGCGGTTTTGTCCGCCACATGCTGTTTAAGAATAACCTCTACCAGTCCCGAGGTTAGTCGGTCGCGAACCTTATATATTGGCAAGGCCTGGGTCGCACCCTGGTCCAGCCAGCGTGCCGGCAGGTTGGTCTGACGCGTGATCCCGACCTTGATCCCGGAGGTATTCGCCAGGTAAACATAGTGATCCTGGAAGCAATGCTCCTCACCCCAGGCCGGATCGCGGCAGGTACCTTCGTGATAATGGCAGAGTTCCGGCTTGACCAGACAGCTGTCGCATTCCGCCAGAGTCTGCATGCAGGGGAAACAATAACCCTGGTTAAAGCTCTTGCTGGTTTTACGCCCGCAATGGATACAATGAATCTCGCCCAGATAATTCAGCGTTATCCGTTTACCGATCAGGGCATTCATGTCTACCAGTTCTTCGCCCAGGGGCAGCCTATACTGGACCGGATCGGCCAGTGTTACCTGCATCTTGCGTACATCACCCGTAAACTTCATGGCTATCCTGTATGGATATTTTTATATTTCTAGTGCTTTTTACCGATCAGCTCTATGGGATAGCCATCCGGGTCTTCGACAAAGGCAATGATCGTGGTGCCGGCATTCATGGGTCCCGCCGGGCGCAGGATCTTGCCGCCGCGTTGCTGAATCTCATCGGCTGCCTTGTAGACGTCATCAACCTCGATGGCAATATGACCATAACCGTCACCAATATCGTATTTATCCACACCCCAGTTATATGTCAGTTCGATCACCGTGTTGTCTGACTCATCACCGTAACCGATGAAAGCCAGGGTAAATTTACCGTCAGGATAATCCTTCTTACGTAATAATTTCATACCGAGAATATCGGTATAAAAACCGATAGAACGTTCCAGGTCGCCTACACGCAACATGGTATGGAGTAATCGCATTATTTCACCTCGTGACTTGGCTTGCCGGGCCACAGTATAGGTGGCGCCAGGCAGGAATTTCAATCACATAATTTCAGGGAGATTGTCGGCTCCAGGCTCAGGCCACGGACACCTGATTTTTGCCCTGGCGTTTTGCCTTATAGCAGGACTGATCCGCCTTTTCCATGACAGTTTTCCAGTCCCGAGACTGTCCGTTAATAATATTGATGCCGATACTCAGACCGCTGCAACAAATGCGATTGTTGTCGAATTCAAAACAATAGCGGGAAACATTATGCCGGATTTTTTCCGCGATATTGACCGCATGCGCCAAATCGCATTCCAATAGCAAAATTGTAAATTCATCTCCACCCATGCGCGCAATTCGGTCGCCTTTACGGACACACTGCTCCATCTCGCGGCATATACCAATCAACAGATCATCACCTGCTACATGTCCATACTGGTCGTTAACCAGCTTGAAATCATCCAGGTCAATATAAAGCAGGACGTGCTGCTCCCCATTTTGTTGGGCAGATGCGATCGCTGACTTAATCGCAAGGACAATTGCATTCCGGTTTAATACCTGGGTTAGTGGATCATGGTTCGCCTGCCAGCTAACCTCGTCTGCCTGACGCTTTTCACTGGTAACATCACGAAAAATATATGCGTACTCAACCGCTTTACCATTCGAAGTAAAAATCGGAGAAACTGAAATTTCGATCAAACAACTGCTGCCATCTGCTCTTTGTAATTCAAAATACCGTTCCAGCGGCATGACAGTACCGGATAACTGCCCGAGAAAATCCTGCCAGTCGAAGCTGGCACCGGTATCGATACTGGTAATATTAAAAACAGCTCCCAGCGACTGGCTTATAACAATATTCTTTCTCCATCCACATATATGTTCGGCGGCCGGATTCACCGAAACCAGCAAACCATGCTCGTCAGTTTTAATAACGCCATCGATAATGTTCTCCAATGTGAGCTGAGCAAGCTCCTTTTCCTCATGCATTTCACTTTCAATGGACATAATCCGTTTGCGCACGACCAGCATATTGGTCAGGCCAAGAGCGATTACGCCCAGGGTGATAACAGATAACAGGCGAATACCATTGCTGAACTGGTGTTCTGCTTGCGCCACTGCCAGATTACTTTTTTGTTGGACCATGTCCAGTAATTTATCCAAATCGACCAACAACTGGTTTTCCCTCGGTAAATCGTCGCGCCCGATGTTGCGGCTGACATCGACCTCCTTGCCATCGTGTAGTTTGTCTACGATCTTATCCTGCAGCGGTTCCGTCACCCGGATAATCGCCATCGCCTTTTTCCATAAGGTTTGTTCCTGCGGTTGCAGCCCCAGTGCCAGTAACTTTTTGCGCAGTCCGATAAATTCGCCGGCCAGGGCGTGAAATCGCTGATATTCCGCGTCCCGCGTCCAGTAGTCCCTGGAAAAATACATCGCATACATACGCAATGAACGTTCGCGTACAATATGGCTCATTTTGTGCAACAGCACGACCTTGGCCATATCCTGCTGATTGATATTATCGATTTTATTATGGAGTGATCTCAGGTAATTAATGCTGGTCAGGGCCAGTACCACAATAAGCAGAATGCTCGGTACTGGCGACAATGATGGACTGGGTGCGCGTTTTCATGTTTGTTAGAGGTATTCTCGACGCTAAATCGACAAATACAAAAAACGACAGCGACCGATTTGTTAATCAGTCGATAGCAGCACGGTTGTAATGACCGGCCAGCGACGCTGGCACATGCCCCATGCATAACACTATCTAGCCAGGACAGATATCAGCCGTGGTAGGGTCGACTCAACTCATGTACCGCGTCAACAAAGACCCCGGCCCTTGCCGGGTCCACGTGCTGATGAATACCGTGGCCAAGATTAAATACATGTCCATTACCCTGGCCATAACTTTCCAGGATATAGGCGACTTCCTCGCGAATACGTTCCGGTGAGGCATACAGCACCGTGGGATCCATATTACCCTGCAGGGCGACCCTGTCGCCTACGCGCATGCGCGCCAGGCCAATATCCAGCGTCCAGTCCAGACCCAGTGCATCGGCGCCGCTGCTGGCCTGATCCTCCAGCCACTGACAGCCGCCCTTGGAAAACAGGATAACCGGAACTTTGCGTCCCTCGTGCTCCCGAGTCAAACCGGTAATGATCTGCTGCATATATTGCAGTGAATAGGTCTTGTAATCACGCGTAGTCAGCGCCCCGCCCCAGGTATCGAAAATCATGACGGCCTGGGCACCGGCGGCAATCTGGGCATTGAGATAATCGACCACAGTCCGTGCTGTCACATCCAGCAACTTGTGCATGCTGGCCGGGTCGTCATACAACATGCCTTTAACCCGGGAAAAGTCCTTGCTGCTGCCCCCTTCGACCATGTAGGTGGCCAGGGTCCATGGGCTGCCGGAAAAACCAATTAACGGTACCCGCCCATCCAGAGCCCTGCGAATGGTGCGCACGGCATCCGTCACATACTTCAATTCGGTCTCGACATCGGGAACCGCAAGCTGATCGACTGCAGCCTTGCTTTGCACAGGTCTGGAAAAATGTGGTCCCTCACCTTCCGTAAAATACAGGCCCAGGCCCATAGCGTCCGGTATGGTCAGGATATCCGAGAACAGGATCGCCGCGTCGAGTGCATAGCGGTCAAGCGGCTGTAGCGTCACTTCACAGGCCAGCTCGGGATTCTTGCACAGGTCCAGAAAACTACCGGCCTTCTGCCGGGTAGCACGGTACTCCGGCAAATAACGCCCGGCCTGGCGCATCATCCATACCGGAGTCACATCGACAGGTTCGCGCAGTAATGCACGCAGAAAACGATCGTTTTTGAGTTCTGACATTCTGTTATCTTGGGCAGAGTTAACCAGCGTACGACAAGTCCGAAGGACTGTGTACGCGCTTTTATTTATTCTGTTTACTGGCCAGCCGAGCTTACACGCCGGGTTGACCGTATCGAGATTTATACTTCAAGGAAGTCGAGAATTCCGTCGGCTGCTTCACGCCCCTCCCAAATTGCCGTCACCACCAGGTCTGATCCGCGCACCATATCACCGCCGGCAAATACCTTCGGGTTAGTGGTCTGGAACTTGTATTCGCCATGTTCCGGCGCCTTGATACGCCCACGGTCATCGGTTTCGATCTTGTGTGGTGCCAGCCATTGTGGCGGACTTGGCTGAAATCCAAAGGCAATAATCACGGCATCCGCCATGATGATCTCCTCCGATCCGGCAACGACCTCGGGACGACGACGCCCCCGCTCATCCGGTGCCCCCAGTTTGGTGGTCACCACTTTCACACCTTCGACCTGGCTACTACCGACAATAGCCACCGGTTGGCGATTAAACATGAAGCGTACACCCTCTTCCCTGGCATTCGCCACTTCACGACGTGAACCCGGCATATTGGCCTCGTCCCGACGATAAGCGCAGGTTACGGAGGCTGCACGCTGGCGAATAGAGGTGCGATTGCAATCCATCGCAGTATCCCCGCCACCGAGGACCACTACGTGCCTGCCCTGCATATCTATGTAATCATCGGCTGACTTTTCGTAACCATGACAGTGATTAATATTGGAAATCAGAAAATCCAGCGCCGGATACACACCGGGCAGGTCCTCACCTGGAATGCCGGCCTGCATGTACTTATAGGTACCCATCCCCATAAACACAGCATCATATTCACCTATCACTGCATCAAAGCTGACATCCTTGCCCACTTCGGTCCCGAGCCTGAATTCAATGCCCATCTCTTCAAAAATTTCGCGGCGACGCTTAACAATGCTCTTTTCCAGTTTGAATTCAGGGATACCAAATGTCAGCAGGCCGCCAATCTCAGGGTGACGGTCATACACGACAACACTGACACCATTGCGAACCAGCACGTCGGCACAGGACAGACCCGCGGGTCCGGCACCGATCACGGCGACCTTCTTGCCCGTCGGCTGGACCCCGGACATGTCCGGCTTCCAGCCCTCGGCAAAGGCGGTATCCGAAATATATTTCTCCACATTGCCGATGGTCACGGCGCCGAAGCCACCCTCATTCAGTGTACAGGCCCCTTCGCACAGGCGGTCCTGTGGACACACCCGCCCGGTGATCTCCGGCAAGGAGTTGGTCGCGTGCGACATTTCCACTGCTTCACGGATATTGCCCTCGGAAATAAGTTTTAACCAGTTGGGTATGTAATTGTGTACAGGACACTTCCACTCGCAATACGGATTACCACAACCCAGGCAGCGATCGGACTGCTCGGCAGCACGCGCGGCGTCGAACTCACCGTATATTTCGCGGTATTCCTTGATCCGGACCTCGACCGAGGTCTTGTCCGGGTCGTGGCGTTGCACTTTTAAAAATTGAAATGTATCACCCATGGTCTTCTATCACTTGTCAGGCTGCGCGGCGTTGCATGTCATCCAGCAGGGAAGCCAGTTCTGCAGCCTTGGGTTTAACCAACCAGAACTTGCCGATGCAATCGGCGAAGTTATCCAGAATGTATCGACCGCGTTCGCTGCCGGTTTCCCTGACGAACTCCTCGATAACCTCGCGCAGGTGAGTACGATGTGCCTCCATCTGCTCAGGCACGATGCGGTGGATGTCCACGTCCATGTTGGTACAATCATTGAAGCTGTTGTCTGCATCATAGATATAGGCGAAACCACCGGTCATGGCTGCGCCAAAATTCAGACCCGTCTTGCCAAGTACGGCCACCATGCCACCGGTCATGTATTCACAACCGTGATCACCGATACCTTCCACTACTGCATGGCAACCGGAGTTGCGCACGGCAAAGCGCTCGCCGGCCAGACCCGCAGCAAATAACTTGCCACCTGTGGCGCCATACAGGCAGGTGTTACCAATAATGGTCGTTTCATGAGATTCGAACTGGCTTTCACTGGGCGGTTTGATCACCAGCTTGCCACCGGCCATGCCTTTGCCAACATAGTCGTTGGCATCGCCTTCCAGGTACATGTGCAAACCGCCGGCATTCCACACACCGAAACTCTGGCCTGCGGTACCTTTCAGATGCAGTGTGATCGGTTTGTCCTCCATCCCCAGGTTACCGTGGCGCACGGCTATCTCACCGGAGAGGCGGGCACCAATGGAACGATGGATGTTACGCACGCGGTAGGTAAAATCAGCCCCGGTCCTGTTTTCAATCGCCTCCATGGCATCGTGGACCATTTGCTCGGCCAGTTCACCTTTATCAAACGGCTCATTATGCGGCTGCAGACAGAAACGTGGTTTGTCCGCCGGGACACCGCCGTCGGAGACGATCGCAGACAGATCCAGCGACTGTTGTTTGCTGGTATAGCCCTCAATGCGTTGCAACAGATCGGTACGACCGATCACGTCGGTCAGCGACTTCATGCCGAGTCTGGCCAGCAGTTCACGCACCTCTTCCGCGACGAATCGGAAGTAATTCATGACCCATTCCACTTCACCCAGGTAGTATTTACTACGCAGGATGTTATCCTGGGTCGCAACACCGGTGGCGCAATTATTCAAGTGACAAATACGCAGGTATTTACAGCCCATGGCGATCATCGGGCCGGTACCAAAACCAAAACTCTCAGCGCCGAGGATCGCAGCCTTGATAACATCCAGGCCGGTCTTCAGGCCACCGTCGGTCTGCAAGCGTACCTTGTCGCGCAGGTCGTTGGCACGCAGAATCTGGTGGGTCTCGGTCAGCCCCAGCTCCCAGGGTGATCCGGCATATTTGACCGACGTCAGGGGCGAGGCACCGGTACCACCGTCATAACCGGAGATGGTAATGAGGTCAGCGTAGGCCTTGGCGACACCGGCGGCGATCGTGCCCACGCCTGCTTCGGCGACCAGCTTGACCGAAACCAGGCCCTTGGGGTTAACCTGCTTGAGGTCAAAGATCAGTTGCGCCAGGTCTTCGATGGAATAAATATCGTGATGCGGCGGTGGCGAAATTAGCGAGACACCCGGCTTGCAATAGCGCAGGCTGGCAATGGTCTCATTAACTTTATGGCCGGGCAGTTGACCACCCTCACCCGGCTTGGCGCCCTGGGCAACCTTGATCTGCATGACTTCAGCCGAACGCAGGTAAGCCGGCGTTACTCCAAACCGGCCGGAGGCGACCTGTTTAATCTTGGAACGACGCTCGCTTCCGTAGCGTTCCGGGTCTTCACCGCCCTCGCCGGAATTGGAACGCGCCCCCAGACGGTTCATCGCAGTCGCCAGGGTCTGGTGCGCCTCCGGTGACAGGGCGCCGAGGGACATGGCAGCCGAATCGAATCGCTGGACGATTTCCTCCATGGGCTCAACCTCGTCGACTGATATCGGCGTGGTGTCTTCGCGCAATTTGAGTAAATCACGCAATGCCAGGGGTTGGCGCCGGTTCACCAGGTCCGAATAGATTTTCCACTTATTAAAGTCGCCTGATTTGACCGCATCCTGCAGGCTACGAACGACATCCGGGTTATAGGCATGATCTTCACCGCCATGGATAAACTTGAGCAGCCCGCCCTGTTGCATTTTCTTGCGTGGATTCCAGGCCAGCTTGCACAACAAGGCCTGGTCTTCCTGCAAATCACTAAAGCGTATGCCCTGTACCCGGTTGGTTGTACCGGTAAAACACAGGTCGACGACCTCGGCATGCAGCCCAACCGATTCAAACAATTGCGCGCCCCGATAACTGGCGATAGTGGAGATCCCCATCTTGGAGGTAATCTTGTACAGGCCCTTGTTGATCCCGGTGCGATAGTTGGTTTCCACCTGTGACTGACTCAGACCTTTGACCTCGCCACTGCGTTTCAGATCATGCAGGCATTCATAGGCCAGGTAAGGATAAATGCAGGTCGCGCCATAACCGATCAGGACCGCGAAATGATGCGGGTCACGCGCAGTCGCTGTCTGTACCACCAGGTTGCAGTCGCAACGCAGGCCTTCACGCACCAGGCGGTGATGCACGGCACCGGTGGCGAGTAAGGCGTGGACCGGACGCGTCTCCCTGCTAATATCCTGGTCGTTCAGAACCAGTACCACCTTGCCCTGCTTAACTGCGTTGACTGCCTTGTCACAAATATCAACAATCGCATCCTTGAGGCCGACGCTCGGTGGATAGTTCAGCGAGATGATTTCGTTGGCGTAATCCGACTCTTTTTCACCCAGCGCCAGTAACTGCACAAACTTGCCATGTGATAATACCGGTGAATTCACCAGCAGGCGGTCGGCATGCTCCGGTGTTTCCTCGAACATGTTTTTTTCACGCCCCAGACAGGTCTCCAGTGACATGACGATCTGTTCGCGAATGGGATCGATCGGGGGATTGGTGACCTGGGCAAACTGCTGCCGGAAATTGTCATAAGGTGAACGCACCATGTGCGACAGGGCAGGAAACGGGGTGTCATCACCCATGGAACCGACGGCCTCCTGTGCGCTCTCGGCCAGCACCCGCAGCACCTGATCCCGTTCTTCAAAGCTGACCTGGAACATCTTCTGGTACACTTCCAGGGTCACGGCATCCATCGGATTGCTGATGCATTCCTCTTCCAGTTTGGCCGCCAGCCGGCGCGCACGCTCCGCCATCCATTTCTTGTAGGGATGCGCACTCTTGAGCAGGTTATCGACATCCTCGGGCATCAGCAGCTTGCCGGTCTCGGTATCGGCCGCGATCATCTGGCCGGGTTTCAGTCGACCCTTCATGACCACATCGGCAGGGGTATAGTCATACACTCCGATCTCGGAGGCCAGGGTGATATGGCGATCCTTGGTAATGACCCAGCGTGCCGGACGCAGGCCGTTGCGATCCATGGAACAGGCGGCATAACGACCATCGGTCAGGACAATGCCGGCCGGACCATCCCAGGGCTCCATGTGCATGGAATTACATTCATAAAAGGCCCGCAGGTCCGGGTCCATGGTCTTGACGTTTTGCCAGGCCGGTGGGATCAACAGGCGCATGGCGCGGAATATATTCATGCCTCCGGCGAGCAGTGCCTCCAGCATATTATCCAGGCTGTTGGAATCAGAGCCGGTCATGGAAACCAGGGGCCGCACATCCGCCATGGGGATGGCCGGCGTCTCAAATTTATGGCCACGCGCGACCGACCAGTTGCGATTACCCTGAACCGTGTTGATCTCACCATTGTGCGCCAGGTAGCGGAAAGGTTGGGCCAGGCGCCACTGCGGCCAGGTGTTGGTGGAAAAGCGCTGATGGAACACGCACAAGGCCGATTCCAGCTCCTCGTCGCCCAGGTCCTTGTAGAACACGGGCAGATTGGCTGGCATGACCAGGCCCTTGTAGGAAATCACCTGGGACGACAGGCTCGGGATATAGAACATGGGGTCCGCCTGCTCAATCTGCTTTTCGGTACGGCGGCGGGCTATATATAAGTGGCGCTCGAAGGCAGTGGTATCCATACCGTCCGGCGCATTGACGAAGATTTGCTCGATTTGCGGCAGGGTCTTGAGGGCCTCATCACCGCAGGCCGTTGCATCTGTTGGCACTTCACGCCAACCCAGCACCAGCAGGCCTTCAGACCGGAGTTCATTTTCCAGGGTGGTGCGCGCTTTCTCGGCCTTACCAAGATCGCTATTCAGGAAAACCATGCCCACGGCGTAGTGCTCACCCAGCTTGAGCCCGGCCTTGTCCGCTACCTTGCGCATGAAGCCATCCGGCTTTTTCAATAACAGGCCGCAACCGTCGCCAGTCTTGCCATCGGCAGCAATGGCACCGCGGTGGGTCAAACGCTCAAGCGCGTTAATGGCAGTCATCACCAGCCAGTGGCTGGGTTTGCCATCCATATGCGCAATCAGACCAAAGCCGCAATTATCGCGCTCGAATTCCGGCCGGTAGAGGCCATGCTGTTGTAACTTGTCGGTCAGCTGGGTCATGGTGATCACTTTCCTCAACGCGTGGCAACGCGTCCAAAATCTCAGGCAAAACGGCTCCGCAGTATACAGTTCCGGCAGGGGGGCTTCAATGACCCCATTGGAGAGGGGGGAGGTGGAAGTCTATGATTTTGTAGGTGAAAAATACCGGTAGACAACAAGCTCCAGGCAATCTCGGTATCGGTCCAGATCGTACACCGTTACCATGTAAGCGTACACGACAGGCGGCCCGCATTATCTGGCGTATTTACCGATAGCCCCAGGGTCAGGCAGCTCATTTCACCTGTGACAACTCAGTGTGGATACTGGAAAAGCTCCGGATCCAGGGCGAGGCTTTTTGCAGTGCAGGTGGCAGACGCTTGATCGCCGCCCTGGCCTTTTGCTTGTCCGTATAGACGCCGTAGATCACGGTATACCAGTCACGCCCGCCATGGCGACTGTGAAAATATACAGCATGACTCGACAACGAGGGATATTGTTTGAGTAAGTTCTTGACGCTTGCCAGTTCGCGTGCCCCTAATAACTGCAAGGTAAAGTAACTGGGATCCTGACTCCAGATCCAGGATTCGTTCTGTTCGACATTTCCGTGCCTGGGCAGGGCCGTGGTAAACACATTGGCATCCGGTGGTGGCGCAGAAGCGGTGTCGCGCTTTGGTCCTGTCGGCGTGGCAGACTGTGGCGTCGCCCTGACACTCGCCTGGATATCTCCAAACCGCCGGACCCAGGGTTTGATCCTCTTCAGTGACGACGGCAGGGTGTTAATCGCCGAATGTGCTGCGGACTTATCAGGATACACCCCATAGATCACACTGTACCAGGTCTTGCCTTTAACCTGGGAGGTAAAATACTTTGCCTGGTCGCCAAGCTTATGTTGACGAATAAAGGTCCTGGCATTTTTCAGTTCATGACTGCCAAACAGCTGCAGGGTAAATTTCCCGGGCGACTGTGAAAGGATCCAGCTACGCTGCGTGTCATGTTTGAGACCAGGGATGGCCACGCTGAAGTCAAGCGTATTGGACTGAACGTTATCCGGGTTAACCACATGCATTTGCCATTTGTCATGTTGTCTACCTACCGTAAGCCGCACCTCCATTTGCTTACCCGAAATCAACTTTACCCGCTCCGACGGAATTTCATGATCCTCGTCAGTCCAGCGTACATACACACGGGTGCTCTCTGTAAAACCTTTTCCATTGACGAGGACAGTCTGCAGCTTATCGCTCGCCGGTACCGGGTCAGGATCAACGCCCTCCAATACCGGTTTGACAGACGCGACAGGTTCCGCTGTTGTCTGCTGGTTCGATGTACCCGGGCTCGCTGCAGCTGTCGTCGTTGTCGCAGTTTGTGCATTTTCCACTGACTGTGGAGTTTTACTTTGTGCAGCAGGCGCCGTGCTGGTATCCGCCGGCTTTTGCGGGGTGCTGGTTTTCGACGCATCCAGCGGAATAATCTTCTCCTTTAATTTTTTCTGCTTTGTGGCAGGCGCAGTCAACGGTACATCATCCGAAGGTGCTGACGTTGCCACTGGCGGTGACTGCGGCGTTTTGGCAGAAGGTGTTTGCGTCTCTGGCTTAGGTGTTACGTGTGGCTGGGACTGCCCTTCTGTCGTTCGATCCGGCACAGGTAATGTCATGGTCGTGGTTTCAGCTGACTTACCCTCAAACAGGTGATTAATTTGAAATACCAGCACCAGTACTGCCAGTATGACCACTACGGCCACGACTGCGCCGGTTCGGATCTGTCGCCGTGGGCTTACCGGTTCCACAATAGACTCCACTTCCTCTCGCTCAAAATCCCCATTGTCCAGGATTTCATGCGCCAGCTGATTGATACGAGACGGGTTACCACCCGATGCCTTGAAGATACGCCTGACCATTTTCGGGGTGAACGGTGATCCCCCGTTGAATCCCGCTACCGCCAGGCGATGTTTCAGATATTCCGCCGTGGCATCTTCATCCAGTGTTGGTATAGACATGGTATGCGTAATACGTTCACGCAGAGGACGCACATCACGGGTATTCAGGATTTTTTCGATCTGGGGTTCGGCAAACAGGATAATTCGCAACAGATTGGCATCATCCACCTGCGCATCAGCGAGGTGGAAAATTGCCATTAAGGCGTCCTTGGGTAACTCATGCGCATCGTCGACTATCAGGATCGGCACTTGATCATTGTGGTGATACGTCGCTATCTGGGAATACAACATTTCCTGTAACTGGCCACTGTCATTTGGCAATTGGTGCACACCGAATCCCTGCGCCACCTGGAACAGTAACTGCCCCGCATCCATGAAGGTATTGGCCGTCACCCGGCAAATAAACCAGTTTTCAGCCCGGGTCTTGAGAAAGCGTGTCAGCAAACTGGTCTTGCCGACACCCTCTTCCCCCTGCACGATCAACACCAGATCGCTGTACTGGGTCATGTGCTGCAACAGATTCAGACGTTGCGCACGCTCTGCGTCCAGGTAAAGAAAACGGTCATCGTGTTGATTGGAGAAGGGGGATTCGGTCAGTCCATAATTGGCAAGATAGGCAGGCTCAAGGCGGTCGAGTTGTTCGGTGTCGTACGTACTCATGTCAATTCGGCACCCCGCATATACACCACCCGGTATCCCCGTTTTAACTGTGCGTCCCGCACCTTAAGTAACGCATGCTCCGCGTCATCACGCGAATCAAAGTGATCCTTTTTAACCCGGCCTGGCGAGCCCTGTTGACCCCATTCGCGCACCAGTGTCCAGCCATCGATGAGATCTTCCTGTAGCATTAACAGATAAAAGCGCGGCGCCTTGTCCGGATCTTCGATCATCTGCATGTAGACACGCATAACCAGCCACTATGATTACCTGCCGCTATCATAACCTAATAATAAATAGCATAAAAACCGGTTTTATGCCGCGCGGGAATGGTTGTCACTCAGGTCAGCTCGCTCGGATCAAAAATACGCTTATGTTCCATGATCGCAAAGCGATCGGTCATCCCTGCAATATAATCTGCAACGGCTCGCGCCTTGCCAGCCTCGCCGCCAGCCTCGGCAAATTGCTGCGCGATGCGCTGATGCCCGGGTGGCAATAACTGCAGGTTGTCCATGAAGCCATTAAACAGGTCACGCAGAATATTATTGGCCTTTACTGTCATGCGATAGACCCGGTAGTGACGATACAGATTATTACGTAAAAACCGTTTGAGGCCCAGGCTCTGTTCGCGCACCGACTGGCTGAAACCGATCAGTTCCTGCCCATGCCGGCGTACGGCATCGATAGAGTCCGGCCTGGTCTGCGCCAGCTTGCTCTGGCTGCTTTCAATAAGGTCCACAACCAGCAGGTTGATCATCCGTCGTATCGTCTCATGTACCAGACGCCGGCCTCTGAGCGACGGATACTGTTTGGTCACTACCTGAAACTGGTCGTTGAACAGGCTTACTTCACACAATTGCTCAATACTGATTAGTTCGGCCCGCAATCCATCGTCTACATCGTGATTGTTGTAGGCAATCTCATCGGCCAGGTTGACTATCTGCGCTTCAAGACTTGGTTGATGTTTGTGAATAAATCGCTCCCCCACATCACCCAACTCCCTGGCTTTTTGCAAAGAGCAGTGTTTGAGGATACCTTCCCGTGACTCGAAAGTCAGGTTGAGGCCGGGAAACTCTGCATAGCGCTCTTCCAGTTCATCCACTACTCGTAGTGACTGCAGGTTGTGCTCGAAGCCACCGTAATTGGCCATGCAATGATTCAGGGCATCCTGACCGGCATGCCCGAATGGCGTGTGTCCCAGATCATGAGCCAGGGCAATGGTTTCGGCGAGGTCCTCGTTCAGGCACAGAACCCGGGCTATTGATCGGGCGATCTGGGCAACCTCGATAGAATGGGTCAAGCGGGTCCGGAACATGTCGCCTTCATGATTGACAAAGACCTGGGTTTTATATTCCAGCCGGCGAAACGCCGAGGAGTGGACAATGCGGTCGCGATCCCGTTGATAATGACTGCGATAATTCGGCCCAGGCTCTACATGACGACGCCCGCGTGAGGTCTCGTCCCTTGCCGCATAGTCAGCCAGTTCCGCCATACTCAGGTTTCTTGTATGGCGTGGTGCGCGTCGATCGTCGCCTTGAGTAATGTACTGTCATAATCCGCGCTGATTAACGCCTGCCCCAGGGCCTTGAGTAATATCAGGCGGATACTTCCGGCTTCAACCTTCTTGTCGACAGACATATACCGCATGAAACTCGCGTAATCCATATTGGCCGGCGCACGCGTCGGCAACTGTGCCTTGTCAATGATATTCTCGATGCGCTGCACGTCATCCGCTGTCAGCATCCCCATGCGGGCGGACAGATCAGCCGCGAGAACCATGCCGGTCCCGACTGCTTCGCCATGCAACCACTTGCCATAACCCGTCGCGGCCTCAATGGCATGGCCGAAGGTATGGCCAAAATTCAGGGTGGCCCGCACACCTGCTTCACGCTCGTCTGCGGCTACCACCTGCGACTTGATCTGGCAGGATCGATCGATCACGTGGACCAGGGCCTCATAATCGCGGGCCAGCAGCTTTGGCATATTGTTCTCCTGCCACGCAAAAAACGGCAGGTCACAGATCAGGCCATACTTGATGATCTCCGCAAGACCGGCACTAAGCTGGCGGTCGTCAAGCGTATTCAGCGTTTCGGTATCGGCAATAACACAACGCGGCTGATAAAAGGCGCCGATCATGTTCTTACCCAGAGCATGATTGACACCGGTCTTACCACCAACGGATGAATCGACCTGGGACAATAAGGTTGTCGGGATCTGGATAAAGGGGA
Source organism: Gammaproteobacteria bacterium (assembly GCA_037384645.1). Taxonomy (GTDB): domain Bacteria; phylum Pseudomonadota; class Gammaproteobacteria; order UBA6429; family Thiohalophilaceae; genus RI-92. Next base: position 29,090 of record JARRNT010000017.1, read on the forward strand.
CGCCACGCTGGTAGCAAGCTGCGGCAAAACCGACCATGTCGCCAACCACCCCACCACCCAGTGCTACCAGGGTGCAATTACGCTCATAACGATGCTCAAGCAGGGCATCGAAAATGCGATTAAGCGTTTCGAGATTCTTGTATTCTTCACCGTCAGGGAGAACCACGCTTTCACACTGGTAATTGGCAAAGGCCTGCCTTGCCTTGTCCAGGTAGAGCGGCGCTACAGTCTCATTACTCACCAGCATGACCTGGTGGCCACTGACATAGGGTTCAACCAGCTCGGGGCGCCCCAGCAGATCAGCGCCGATAAAGATAGGATAACTGCGATTACCAAGGTCAACGTTGAGGGTTTGCATGAATCACGGCGAAATTGCTTAAAACGTCCAACATTATAGGCAAGTCTGGATAGACTGTCGCTTATTTTTCAAATTCTACGATCTGGCCATGTAACATTCTGGCGGCAGCCTTGATGTTTTGATGCTGGGTATCAAAGGTAATATCAGCCACGTCCAGATACCACGGTTCACGCTCTCGGATTAATGCCTCGAGGCGGCTTCGCGGATCCTCGGTTTGCAACAGTGGCCGATTCTTGTCGTTTCGCGTGCGGGCCAGCAGTTCATCGATATCCGCCCTGAGATAAACCACGATCCCGCGCTGCTTTAAACACGCACGATTCTCCGGTTTAATCACGGCGCCGCCCCCTGTCGCCAGCACAATTCCTGGGCGAGCGCTAAGTTCGTTAATGATATTTTGCTCTCGCCGGCGAAACCCCTCTTCACCTTCCATATCAAATATCCAGGGAATGCTGGCTCCGGTGCGTGATTCGATTTCACGGTCGCTGTCGACAAACTCATAGCCCATTAGACTGGCAAGTTGTCGCCCTATTGTGGTTTTTCCCACCCCCATTGGGCCGACCAGAAATATGCTTTGCTGTGCTTTCATCCGGTCTCGTGGGCGTACACGTGATGATAAAGACTCACCGGCCCATGCCTGTTAAGGCAAATGGGCCGGTGGCAAGGACTTAGAGAGTTGAGTTCTGCTTCACGATCTTCGGTGTGACGAAAATGAGCAATTCGGATTTCTGATCACTTTTCGAGGTGTTGCGGAACAGGAAACCAACCAGCGGCAAGTCGCCGAAGAAAGGTACACGCGTGACCGTATCGGACTTGGTCTGCTCATAGACACCGCCGAGTACAATAGTCTGACCATTGTTGACCAGAATATTGGTATCCACTTCCTGCTTGGTAATGGGCGGCGCACTTGCACCCAGCCCCGGAATCACGATGGCGTGGGCATAGTCGGGTGAATCCTTGGTGACTACCAGATCCATGTTGATCCTGTTGTCCGGGGTAATCTGCGGTGTTACTTCCAGCTTCAACGCCGCCTGCTTGAAGGCAACTGACGCGGCACCGCTGGACGAGGCCTGCAAATAGGGAATCTCCGTACCCTGCAGGATCTTGGCCTTGTGCTGGTCAGAGGTAATGACCTTCGGGCTGGATACAATCTGTGTCTGGCCTTCGGCTTCGGAGGCGGAAAGTTCCAGATCCAGCAGGGTACCAAAAGGCAGGGAGGCGACGGCAAGGCCCACGGAGCCGGCCGCACCGCTCACCGGCAAGCTGACATTAAGGGAGCGCGGACTGATACCAGCGACCGTGGTCGAACCGGTGGAATCGATGGCACCTTCAGCACCTGAATAAGTTCCGGCAACCCCTACATTGGTGCTACCGGAAGAACTCTGATTGGTCACACCAAACTGCACACCCAGATCCCTGCTGAAATTCGTGGTGACCAGGACCACGCGTGACTCGATCATGACCTGCTTGACCGGGACATCAAGTTCCTGCACCAGCGCCGCAATGGCATCGAGATTCTTCTGGGTATCCTGGATCAACAGTTTGTTGGTGCGTGCGTCGACCGTCACATTACCGCGCTTGGATACCAGGGAGTTACCCTTGGCCTTCAGGATTTTGGCAATGTCAGAGGCCTTGGCGTAGTTCACCTGGAGGGTCTCACTGACGATAGGCGCCAGTTCGGTTACCTGCTTTTGCGATTCCAGTTCCAGTTTTTCCTGTGCAGCGAGTTCCGCCGCCGGCGCAATCAGCATGACATTACCTTTTTGCCGCTTGGCCAGACCCTTGGTCTTCAGGATGATATCCAGGGCCTGATCCCATGGCACATTTTTGAGACGAAGCGTAACGTTGCCGGTTACCGAATCACTGGTCACCATGTTGATGCCCGTAAAGTCAGCAATTAACTGCAGTACCGCCCTGACCTGGATATTCTGGAAATTCAGTGAGAGTCGCTCACCAGTATATTCTTTCTTCTTCTTTGCCACCTCAGACTTGGGCTTCACGTACTTCTTGATTTCCAGAGTAATGTGATTGTCTGTCTGATACCCCAGGTGCTCGAACTGACCTGTTGCGGTAGCAACGATGCGCACATCATTGCCGTGGGTAAAGGCATCCACGGTCCGCACCGGTGTACCAAAATCGGTAACGTCCAGACGCCGCTCCAGTTTCTCGGGAAGCTTGATATCCTGCAGAGTAACGATGACCTGGTCACCCCGACGGGTCATATCCATCGCGGTATTCGGGTCGGAAACGGTAATAACAACACGACCGGAACCATTTGAGCCACGGCGGAATGTCACATTCTCTACCGTATCGCCCGAAGCACCTGCAGCATTGAAAGTCTTGTTCGATGAGCCAGAACTGGCGACACCATTCCCGCCTTGCGCACCAATGGCCAGAACGATGTTGTTACCGACCACGCGTGTTTTGTAGGGTACAAGTCGGGTCAGATCCACTACCACGCGGGTACGTCCACCTGCCTCAACAGCGGTGATACTGCGTGTAACACCCACCCCGACGTTGATATGTTTCTGCACCAGGGCATTGGTAGTGCCAGGCAGGTCCAGCGCGATGCGTGCAGGCTGATCGATCGTGAAACTGCCTGGTTTGGGTACCGCACCTTGCATGTGCAGGGTAATCTCCACTAAATCACCGGGCTTCGTTGTATACGTAATCTTGTTCAGTGTGGATGCGGCATAGGCACTCGCTACCCATAACAACTGCCCCAATAACCCGATGGCAAGCCAACGCCAGCTCTTTCCGAGAATGTTCTTCATTGTTTGATTACCCGTCTTCATTTCCATCTCCTCGGCGTCTACTTCTGCGATAACGCAATAGAAGCCTCGCGTTCTACCCAACCGCCGGAGCCATTGGGAATGATTTCTTTAAGCACGATACTCGTTTCGCTTAGTGAAACAATTTCACCGTAGTTCTTACCCATATGATTACCGACCTGGACTCTGTAGATAGCCTTGTCGGGTGCTGAAATAAGGCCCCACAACACACCCTGCTTCTGGATTGTGCCGACAAATTTCAGCGAATCCAGCGGGAAGGCTTCCAGCGCCTCGCGTTTACGATGCAAATTCGGCGTGATTCCCGGTTGGGCTGTCTGTTTTTCTGGCGGGGCCTCGCTATACGGGACAAACGGGCTACGTAAATCCTGCGCCTGATACGTGTATGACTCGTAAGTTTTGACTTCCGGTAAAGGCTCGATCCGCCCCTTGGTCTTGTGTTTGACATCCTGGATGTACTTATCCAGGTCACTGTAATGATGTGACGTACAGGCGGACAATGTCAGAAGCACGACCATCACACCCAGCAGTCTGGCCAGGGTCACGGTACCTGTTTTGTTATCATTGTCGATCATGATAGATATCCTGCCTGCTTCATCTCTCAACTGACTCAATTAACGCCGTCTTCTTTTCTTTTTCTTGTGCGCCGCGATCTCCGCCTCATCCAGGTAGCGGTAGGTTCTTGCAGTCACTTCCATCGTCAGCTTGCCGCCATTACCTTTGCCCTTAGCTCCAGTTATGGAAATATTATGCAAGGTGACGATTCTGGGTAACGCCGCAACGCCACTGATAAAATTGCCGAACTGGTGGTAGGTTCCTGTCATTTTCATCTTGATCGGCAATTCCGCGTAAAAATCGATATAGCGCTCAGCTTCCGGCTTGAACAACTGAAACTGAATCCCGCTGGCCAGTCCGGTCTGGGAGATGTCCACCAACAGACCTTCTACTTCGGTTTTGCTGGGTAGTTGCCGCAGCATGGCACCAAACGATTCTTCAATATCCTTGAGCTGCTGCTTGTAGGCAGCAAGGTTGACGGCCTTTGACTCCTTCTTTTCAAACTCCTGTTTCAGAGAAATTTCTTTTTGTTCGGCCCGATTCAGATCGGCGATCTGGCTTTTGATGACCAGGAAATAACCGCCCACGGCAACAATGATACAGACCAGCACTATCACCACGATCTTGACCGCGGTTGGCCAGCTCCCGATATTGTTCAGGTCCAGATCAAGGTCGCTTAAATTGATGTCTTTCACCGTTATTTGGCCCCGCGCTTGTTTTTCTTGGTCCCGTTTTTCTTCCCATTCTTGGTTTTGAACTTTTGTTTGGCACGAAGGGTAAATTTACGGGAATCGCCGTTCTTACCTGACTGAATCACCACTAGTTGCGGATCGGTCATCCACTCGGACTGGTCAATGTTACGCATCAGTGCCGAGACACGTGCATTTGATTGTGCAACCCCCGTCATCAGCAGATTATTACCCTGTTGTTTAAATGACGTCAGGTACACACCATCTGGCATCACACGCACCAGTTCGTCTACCAATCTGACGACCTCAGGCCGGTTGCGCTGTAATTTCTGAATGATCTCCATCCGTGCCAATAAGCGTTCCTTCTTGGCGGCAAGATCATTGATTTCCTTAATCTGCTTTTCAACCGTATTGATATGCTGCTGCAGATATGCATTACGGTTATTCTGGTTGTTGATGAGCCTGGAATATTGCAGGTATACCGCTCCGACTGCCACGATGACCAGCACCACCGTCAGGCCCATGATGGTAAAAAACTGGCGCTGTTGTTCTTTGCGTAGCTCCTGTCGCCAGGGTAAGAGGTTGATCTTTGCCATTAATCGAAACTCCTCATGGCAAGTCCGGTGGCTATCATCAGCGCCGGTGCATCATTACTCAGACTCTGCGCCTTTACCCGCGAGGCGATTACCATGTTGGTAAAAGGGTTGGCAATCGAAGTGTGTACACCGAGCTTGTCTGCAATCATTTCATCAATCCCGGGAATCATGGCACTGCCACCTGCCAGGACAATGTGATCGACCTGATTGTACTGACTCGATGAGAAAAAGAATTGCAGCGAACGACTGACCTGTTGCGCCATCGCCTCCTTGAATGGCTCCAGCACTTCCGGTTCGTAATTATCCGGCAGACCGCCCTGACGCTTGGCCATGCCAGCCTCCTCGTAAGACAGGCCATAACGGCGCTGGATTTCTTCCGTCAGTTGTTTTCCGCCAAATACCTGTTCGCGGGTATAGATGGTTTTCAGATCATGCATCACATTCAAGGTTGTCATGGTGGCGCCAACGTCGACCACCGCAATGGTCTGCTCGATGCCCTGGTCCGCCAGCTGCGGCGCTAACAGGGCAAAAGCGTTTTCGATGGCGTAGGCCTCGACATCGATGATTCGCGCCTTCAGGCCGGCCAACTCGATGGCCTCCACCCGTGCCATTACGTTTTCGCTGCGTGATGCTGCAAGCAATACATCCACGCGCTCAGGATCGTTGGGGGTCGGACCGATGACCTCAAAATCCAGATTGACTTCCTCTAACGGGTAAGGAATATATTGATCAGCTTCCAGCTCGATCTGAGATTCCATTTCTTCGCTTGAGTATGCTGCCGGCATGGAAATCGTCTTGGTAATGACGGCGGAGCCGGCGACGGCGGCACAGACAAACTTGCAACGTGTTCCGGAGCGCTTGACGGCGCGCTTGATTGCATCAGCCACTGCATCGTGATCAGTGATATTTTTCTCGATGACGGAATTGGGCGGCAGTGGCTCCACCGCGTAAGATTCCACACGCAAACGGTCGCCGCTCCGTCCCAGCTCCAGGAGCTTGACTGCAGTCGACGAGATATCGAGTCCCAAAACCGGGGGGTTTTTGGGTTTAAAGAGGTCGCCCAGGCCCATGATTTTTGTATATATCCCTAGGGGTTAGATCAATTATATGTATAACTACATTAACAACATGAGTCAACTATAGGTCAACAAATGAATAAATACAAATGTTGTCATAGTTTTCTCACCACTCGAACGGATATACTACCGCTCTCTCAATGTCTTATCGGACAGAAGTGGATTTAGCTATAGAGTGAGTCGCTAACGTCGTGAAACCCGTCATAAAAAAGATCTTTTTCTTCGGTACTGGTGCATTTTTAATCATGGGCCTGCTGGGGGCCCTGACCGTGGTTGGAATGTACTTTTACCTGGTTCCCAAACTGCCCAATGTCGACACCCTCAAGGACGTTCGCCTTCAGGTTCCCCTGCGCGTCTATACCCACGGCGGCAAACTGATTGCCGAATATGGGGAAATGCGCCGCGTACCAATGACTTACGATCAGTTCCCCAAGACACTGATCCACGCAGTACTGGCCGCTGAAGACGAGCGATTTTTCGAACACCCGGGCGTCGATTTCCGCGGTATTCTGCGCGCCGCCATCGATCTGGTGCGTACCGGCGGTGAAAAACGCCAGGGCGGCAGCACGATCACCATGCAGGTCGCCAGAAACTTTTTCCTGAGCCGGGAAAAAACTTTCATCCGGAAATTCAATGAAATCTTCCTGGCCCTCAAAATCGAACGGGAATTGACCAAACAAGATATCCTGCAGTTATATCTGAACAAAATCTTCCTGGGCAATCGGGCCTACGGCTTTGGTGCCGCGGCGCAGGTATACTACGGCAAGCCCCTGAAAGATCTGACTCTCGCGCAAACCGCGACGCTCGCCGGTCTGCCCAAGGCGCCGTCACGTTTTAACCCCGTGGTAAACCCGAAACGCGCCAAGGAACGCCGTGGCTATGTCCTGCACCGCATGCTTGAGCTGCATTACATCACCAAGGCGCAGTACGACGTTGCGGTCAACGCGCCAGAACGTACCACGGTCCATGCCCAGCCTATCCAGGTCGAAGCACCATATATTGCGGAAATGGTCCGCTCGCGAATGCTGGAGCGTTATGGCAACCACGCCTACACGGCCGGCTTCCAGGTCTATACCACCATCGACGCCAAGCTACAGAAAGATGCTGATAATTCCCTGCGCGATGCCCTGCTTGAATACGAACGCCGGCACGGTTTTCGCGGCAAAATCAAACACGTTGACCTGCCCGCGGGCGTGGAAATCGAAGATACCGACGACTGGCAGGATGCCATCGGCGGAATGACGCAACTTGGCAACCTGACACCGGCCATCGTGTTTGATATCGACCAGGAAAATAATGCAGCCTATGCTTACACGACGGACAACCGCGTGGTGTATTTGCCCTGGGATCACATCAACTGGGCAAGGCAATACATTGACGAAAACCACAGGGGCCCTGCACTCAAGGACATCGGTGACATCCTGCATGTCGGTGATGCCATCTATACGGCACCGGGTAAAGATGGCTGCGCCTGGCTGGCCCAGCCACCCAGTGTTTCCGGCGCCCTGGTCTCACTGAATCCGGACAATGGCGACATTACTTCCCTCATCGGCGGCTTTGATTATGATCGCAGCAAGTTTAATCGCGTGACCATGGCCGAGCGCCAACCGGGTTCCAGCTTCAAGCCTTTCTTTTATGCCGCCGCGCTCGACAAGGGCTACACCGCGGCCAGCATCATCAACGACGCCCCTGTCGTATTTGATGCGCCGGGCCTGGAAGACACCTGGCGCCCGGAAAATTACAGCGGCAAGGTCTTTGGTGAAACCCGCCTGCGGGAAGCCCTGGTGCACTCCCGCAACCTGGTCTCCATCCGCCTGCTGCGTGATATCGGTATCGGTTACGCCCTGCGTTTTGCCCGTCGCTTCGGTCTGCAGAATGCCCACCTGCCGCGCGACCTGTCGCTGGCATTGGGCAGCGGTACCCTGACCCCGCTCGAACTGGCCACTGGCTACTCGGTGTTTGCCAATGGCGGATACCGCGTGAAACCGCATTTCATCGACTACATCCGCGGACCCGATGGCAGCATTATCTACATGAATAATCCGCAGACCGCCTGCCCTGCCTGCCTCAAAAAGCAGGACCCGGAACAGGCTATCGCGAACAAGGACGACGACAGCCCGCAGGGCTCCGCCAGTGATGACACGCAAAACGGCACCGCCGCGACACCACCGCCGGTGGATCAAAGCAGTCTGCAGGCCTTCCTGGTCCCAACCGGCGGCAAACTCGACCTTGAAGACAGCATTCGCCGTGAGGTTCAGTTCCAGGCCGGACCGCAGCCCATCATCCCGGCACCGCGAGTCCTGTCGCCACAAACCGACTTCATCATGGACTCCATGATGCGGGACGTCATCCGCCACGGCACCGGTCGCCATGCACTGGTGCTGCACCGCCGGGACCTCGCGGGCAAAACCGGCACCACCAATGACCAGCGCGATGCGTGGTTTGCCGGATTCAACAAGCATATCGTGACGGTCGCCTGGGTCGGTTTTGATACCCCGGCACCGCTGGGGCGACACGAAACCGGGGCCATTGCGGCATTGCCCATGTGGATTAAATTCATGGGGGCGGCACTAAAAGGCACGCCACAAATTCCTATTACCGAGCCCCCCGGTATTGTATCGGTACGGATCAACAAAAAGACGGGGCAGCCCACCACCGCGGCGGATCCCGACGCCATGTTTGAATACTTCCTGGCGGACCAGGTACCCAAGACGGAACTGGGGCCATCGGACACCCAGAACCCGAAACAACCCACGGATATTACGCGCGATCTGTTTTAGGCATGACGTCCCGTAAAGACCAGCAAATGCGCCTGCGCCTGGCGCAGGAAGCCGCCCGCATCCTGATCGATTCAGGCTCGCGCGACTTCGCCATGGCCAAACGCAAGGCCGCGGAACACCTTTCGGCAAACGACACCCGGCAGATGCCGAGTAACATGGAAATCGAACAGGCAGTCGCGGAATATCAACGCCTGTTTCGCTCGGATAGCCAGCCCCAGCATTTACAGCAACTGCGTGAACACGCCTACGAAGCCATGCAATTCTTTAGCGTCTTCGAGCCAAGACTGGTCGGCCCGGTCCTGAGCGGCACTGCCGATATCAATACACCGGTGAGCCTGCACGTGTTTACGGATACGCCGGAAGAAATCAGCCTGTTATTACTGGAGAAACACATCCCGTTTGAGACCGGCGACAAGCGCCTGCGCACGCGCGACGACAAGTACCAGAATTTCCCGATGGTCAGTTTTCTGGTTGGTCAGCACCGGATCGAAGTGATTATTTTCCCGGTCAGCAAGCGGGTACCGGTTCCATTGAGCCCGGTGGATGGACGTCCGCTGCAGCGCGCCAACCTGGCCTCGGTGGAAACGCTGCTGCATGAAGACAGCATTCAGTCTGACCTGACTGGCGGATAGGTATCCGTAGAGTCAACACGCGCCACGCCCGATTCCACGGCAGCCCTGGCCACCGCATCGGCAACAAATTCCTTCAGGCGCGGATCAAACGGTGTCGGGATAATGTAGTCCGGACCAAACGCCATGGATTCACGCTGGTAAATCTGTAACACACTGTCCGGTACCGGTTCGTGGGCAAGCCGGGCCAGCGCCTGTGCTGCGGCGACCATCATGGCAGAATTGATGCTACGGGCACGGACATCCAGGGCACCGCGAAAAATGAAGGGAAAGCCCAGCACATTATTGACCTGGTTCGGATAATCAGAACGGCCAGTCGCCATGATCAGATCCGGTCGCACCGATTTGGCCAGCTCCGGCTTAATCTCCGGATCCGGATTGGACAAGGCAAACACGATCGGCTTTGCCGCCATGGACCGGATCATGTCTTCGTTGACCAGATTGGGCCCGGACAGGCCCAGCAGTACATCCGCACCGACCATGGCATCCGTGAGTGTGCGCTCACTAAACGGCCCGGCATAGCTACGCTTGAATTCGTTAATATCTTCCCGGCCTTCGTGCAACACACCTTTGCGATCCAGCACCCGGATATTGGCCACCGACGCCCCCAGGGTCTGTAGCAGGCGCAACGAGGCCAGGGCCGCAGCCCCGGCGCCCAGGCAGACAATGCGCGCCTGCTCCAGGCGTTTACCCTGCAGTTCCAGCGCATTCAACAGGCCGGCGGCGATGATAATCGCCGTGCCATGCTGGTCGTCGTGAAACACCGGGATGTCCAGCCGTTTTTGCAGGGCCTGCTCGATATAAAAGCAATGCGGCGCGGCAATATCTTCCAGGTTAATCCCGCCAAAACTCGGCGCCAGGTGCACGACGGTCTCCACGAATGTTTCCGGTGACGGGGCCGCGACCTCCAGATCGATGGCATCGATATCGGCAAAGCGTTTGAACAACACGCACTTGCCTTCCATCACCGGCTTGCCGGCCAGGGGCCCCACGTTGCCTAGTCCCAGTACCGCGGTACCATCTGTAATGACCGCCACGAGATTACCCTTGTTGGTATAGCGATACGCCAGTTCGGCGTCGCGGGCAATTTCCCGCACCGGGGCCGCGACTCCCGGCGTATAGGCCAGGCTCAATTCCTGCTGGGTTTCACACGGCTTGGTCAGGGCAGTACCAGTTTTGCCTGGAAACGGTTTGGCATGATAATCCAGCGCCCGTTGCTTGCGTTGACTGGCCAAATCGGTCTGGGTCTCGTCTATTTTCTTCATGGCATGGTCTCTATCATGGCCGGATGGGGCAGCGTCAGGTTAAGCGCATGATTGTAGTAATACGCCCAGCCTCGCACGGTAATCACTTTACCCCGCCATTGGTTAAGCGGTAGTGCTGAAAAGTATGGCAAGTTCTTGCGCGGAATGCGCACCGCAACGTGCCGCCCCATGTCGAGCCAGAGGCTATGGCGGCTGCGACCAATATGCGAAATCCGCCCGCGTATTCGGTAAAACCCGCCTGCATGCGTCCGCAGCCGGGCAGCCCGTCTGGGCTGATAATAGTCCATACTCCAGATGCCGCGATGCCGGACGCGAGCGACCGCCTCCTGGCGGAAATAACAACGGCTATCCCACAGGTTAGGTGGCATGGCAATGGCAAAGGCATAGCCCTCGCGTACCAGCAGCGCGCTGATATTCCGTTTCTGGCTATCGAAGATATGCGCCAGTACCCGCTGGTGCGGGCCAAAATGCTGCGTCCCAAAGCGCAATCCGACACGACTGCCCACCGGTAACAGCTGTGACAGCCGCCGCCTGGCCTGCTGTGCCAGCGGCTGGGCAGAACGGCCCTCATGGGCCAGCTCCGGGGTATTGATGGCGATAAAACGAATAATGCGCCGATCACTCAGGCGAATCGTGTCACCATCATAGATATAGGCGACCCGGGCCCACTGGTCGATGTGATCAGTGCCACAAGCCGTTGTATTACCGGCCCGCGCAGTGCCGGTAAAAATCAGTGCGCAAAAGAAAAAGGCGCCAAACCATGACGCCTTTTTGCTATATGCGCACCGTGTGTGCCGCATGAATTATTTCATGCCGTACTTCTGGCGGAATTTGTCTACCCGACCAGCGGTATCGACGATTTTCTGTTTGCCAGTGAAAAACGGATGGCAGGCGGAACAGACCTCAATCGTCAGGTCATGGCCGGCAGTACTCCGGGTCTTGAAGCTGTTACCGCAACTGCAGGTCACGGCCACATCAACGTATTCGGGATGAATTTCTGCTTTCATGGGAATCCTCACTCTCACTCGGGCCGCCACCGGAACCCCATGTCCGATACGGCACCGCCAATAAAGGCGGGTGAGTCTACGGAAATCCCCGCCCGGCGGCAAGCCCTCAGCTCGTTCCCGGGGCCGTAAATGGCAGGATCTTGGCAGATTTGTGCGGACTGGCTTTGCTGTAGCGCTGGGCTGTCTCACCACCAAACAGGTTCTGGTAGCGGTCATGCAGGTCGTAAAAGGCATCCCACATCATTTCTGAAATGGCGATCGTCGCGGCCATTGGCGTAGTGCAGCGCTCGCGTACACGATCGACCCGCCATTGCAGACGCTGCAACTGTAGCCGGCGCTCGTCTGATACAGATGCGAGAAATTCGTCGATGGCGGCCTGACGCATCTCTTCAAATTCCGTCGGGTCATTCACCGCCAGCTCAGCCCACTTCTCGAAATCCATCGACTTCATACTGAGTACCTGTTTCATATCTACCCCCGCCACTGAGTACGTATCTGGCTGTCCTCATGTTGGACAACACCAGCAGGCTGGAATTTCACAAAACTGTTTCCTTATATGACTGTACCCTATTTTGGGGTAAGTATCGCCAACACACCTTAATTACATCTTGGCGGTTTTGTGCTGGCATGTCAAAGGACACACAAATATTACGCCTTATAGTGATAGCTAAATAAACAAATATAACTATTTGATAGTCATAGATTTATTAGTTGACGGGGAAGATAAGCGAGGGGGCTCGACCAGTTCACAAGTCTGGCAATTGACCATTATAAAACACCCGGCAGGCCACCCCGATCCGCGTCGGGGCGGCCGCCGATGCGCTAGCGCCGCATGGAATCAAAAAATTCGTTATTAGTCTTGGAAGCACGCATCTTGTCGGATAGAAACTCCATGGCCGCCAGCTCGTCCATGTCGTGCACGACCTTGCGAATGATCCACATCTTCTGCAGTTCATCCGGGGTGGTGAGCAGCTCTTCGCGACGGGTACCGGAGCGATTGATGTTAATGGACGGGTAGATACGCTTTTCGGCGATCCGGCGATCCAGGTGGATTTCCATGTTGCCGGTGCCTTTGAATTCTTCGTAGATCACATCGTCCATGCGCGAGCCGGTGTCGATCAGGGCCGTGGCCAGGATGGTCAGGGAACCGCCCTCTTCGATGTTACGCGCGGCACCGAAGAAACGCTTGGGCCGATGCAGGGCATTGGCGTCGACACCGCCGGTGAGGACCTTGCCCGAGGATGGGATCACGGTGTTGTAGGCACGGGCCAGGCGGGTGATGGAATCAAGCAGGATCACCACGTCCTTCTTGTGCTCGACCAGGCGCTTGGCCTTTTCGATCACCATTTCCGCGACCTGCACATGGCGACTGGCGGGTTCGTCAAAGGTGGAGGACACCACCTCGCCGCGCACCGAACGCTGCATTTCCGTCACCTCCTCCGGGCGCTCATCGATCAACAGCACGATCAGGAAACACTCCGGATTCCTGTTGGTGATGGACTGAGCAATATTCTGCAGCATCATGGTCTTGCCGGCCTTGGGCGGCGAGACGATCAGGCCGCGCTGGCCCTTGCCAATGGGTGCCACCATATCGATCACCCGCGCGGTCATGTCTTCGGTACTGCCGTTGCCCATCTCCAGACTCAGGCGCTCGTTGGGATGCAGCGGGGTCAGGTTTTCGAACAGGACTTTGTTCTTGGCGTTTTCAGGAGGCTCGAAGTTGATCTTGTCGACCTTGAGCAGGGCGAAATAACGCTCGCTGTCCTTGGGCGGGCGAATCTTGCCGGAAACCGTGTCACCGGTACGCAGGTTGAAACGGCGAATCTGCGAGGGAGACACATAGATATCGTCAGGACCGGCCAGGTAGGAACCGTTGGCCGAACGCAAGAAGCCAAAGCCATCCTGCAGAATTTCCAGAACACCATCACCATAAATGTCCTCACCGCTTTTGGCGTGGGCCTTGAGAATGGAAAAGATGATGTCCTGTTTGCGGGATCGCGACGTATTGTCGATCCCCATGCTGGAGGCAATATTGATTAAATCCGGAACGGGGGTGAGTTTCAGCTCTGAGAGGTTCATAGGTCTTTCTGTGATGTCAGTTATTAGGTTATTAGAAATTACTAAAGGGAAATATCTTGAACACGCCGCGCCCAGGCGTTTCGTGTGTTTATCTAAATGCTTTTAGTTTAGGGTTCTACCGGCAGGTACTTAAAATACGACTGGTGTAAATTCAAAACATATTGTTGGAATTCGGTTATGACTTAAACCAGCTATTGGATAAAGTTAACACCAAACCCGGCGTCCGTCCAGCCCCGCATGCGGGGCATTTTGCGGACGGTTCACACAATTTTACAGATTGCTGTCGATAAAGGCCGTCAACTGTGACTTGGATACCGCGCCGACCTTGGTGGCCTCGACACTGCCACCCTTGAAAATCATCAGGGTAGGAATACCGCGTATGCCGAACTTGGGTGGGGTGACCGGATTCTCGTCGATATTGAGCTTGGCCACTTTCAATTTGCCATCGTACTCGCTGGCAATTTCATCCAGGATTGGAGCAATCATTTTGCAGGGTCCACACCAGTCGGCCCAGTAATCGACCAGTACCGGCCCATCTGCCTGAAGAATTTCCTGTTCAAAACTGTCATCAGTGACGTAAACGATTTTCTCGCTCAAGGTTGCTCTCCCGTAGTACTTGATAATGGATTAGACGGCTCTGTGATAATTTGTTGCGGATATCTGCACGCCAGACAGGAGCATTTGAGCCTAAGTCGCCAGCTATTTCAACCCCACCTTCCGGCGTGTATTCTGATATGCTGTGCGCCATGCAGCAAGATCACTTATCGAATGTCAGTTTTGCCAGTCTGAATCTTCCCCCTGAACTGTTGCAAAGCATTGAATCGGCAGGATTTTCCAAGTGTACCCCAATACAGGCGGAAACCCTGCCCTTGTCCCTTGCCGGCCAGGATATCGCCGGCCAGGCCCAGACGGGTACCGGCAAGACCGCTGCCTTTCTAATTGCCTGTTTTGCCCATCTACTGCGGCACCCGCCTCCGGCGCCACGAAAACCCACACAACCGTCCGCGTTTATCCTGGCCCCCACCCGTGAACTGGCGGTACAAATCCACAACGATGCCGAAACCCTCAACCGGGGCCTGCCATTCAGGCTGGGTCTGGCCTACGGAGGTGCCGGCTACGAGCAGCAACGCAAACAGCTGGAGGAAGGCGTCGATATCCTCATTGGCACCCCGGGACGCCTGATCGACTACTACAAACAAAAGGTCTATGACCTGGGCGCAATCCAGGTCGTAATCCTGGACGAGGCCGATCGCATGTTTGATCTCGGCTTTATCAAGGACATCCGCTACCTGTTACGGCGCATGCCTAAACCGCAGGACCGCCTGAGCATGCTGTTTTCCGCCACCCTGTCGCACCGGGTACAGGAACTGGCCTATGAACACATGAACAATCCGCGCCACATTTCCATCGAACCGGAGAAAATCACAGCGGAGAAGATCAAGGAAGTGGTGTTCTACCCAGCCAAGGAGGAAAAGATCCCCCTGCTGCTGGGCGTACTCAAACATACTGACCCGCACCGGGTCCTGATTTTTACCAACACCAAGCGCGCCGCAGAAAGGGTCGTGGCCTATCTGGCCGGTAACGGTTACAAGTCGGCGCTGCTGTCCGGCGACGTACCCCAGAAAAAACGCCTGCGCCTGCTCAATGCCTTTACCGCGGGCGAGCTGGATATCATGGTTGCCACGGACGTGGCGGCACGTGGCCTGCACATCCCCGAGGTCAGTCACGTAATCAATTTCGACTTACCCCAGGATGCTGAAGACTATGTCCATCGTATTGGCCGCACGGCCCGTGCCGGCGCCGAGGGTGATGCCATCAGCTTCGCCTGTGAGGAATACGTGTTTTCCCGGCCTGATATCGAGGAATACATCGGCCATAAACTGCCGGTGCAGGGGGTGACGGCGGACTACCTGCTCAGCCCCAACCCACCAGTTTGGGAAAAATCGGAAAAGGTACGCAAACATCCTCGCCAGGGGAATAAGCCCCACCCACGTGGTGGCAGGCACCGTAACCAGCGCCGGGCCCAGTCCTGACGATTGAACCGGGCGACTGGTTTCACACTCCAAAGCCCTGCGACTGGACAAAGCGCGACATGCCGTCTTAGCTTTTTGCAGCGATCCACAATCTGAATCCAACATTGAACTGGTGACAATAATGCAAATGATGAAAATAACCTGTTTTTTACTTGCGGCCACCCTGACCCTGGGCGCCTGTGCCACGGATGAATATGGCAATCGCACGCAAATGACCGATGCGGAAAAAGGCGGCCTGATCGGTGCCGGTATCGGTGCCCTGCTCGGCCTGCAAGCCAAGGATAAAAATCGCGCCGTGCTGTATGGCATCGTCGGCGGCATTGCCGGTGCGGCTGTCGGTAATTACATGGACCAGCAGCAAAAGGATTTCGAAAAACAGCTGCATAACGAAATCCAGCGCGGAGAAATTCGGATAGCGAAACTGCCACAACACGCCCTGATGGTCACCATGACGGCGCAAACCTCGTTTGCCGTGAATTCCGCTCAGATTAAGCCCGGCTTCTACAGCACTATGGACAAGATAGCCAAGATCGTTAATCGCTACGGTAAAACCCATCTGGACCTGGTTGGCTTTACCGACAGCACGGGCTCACGCGCCTATAACCAGAAGCTCTCACTCCGACGGGCAAATAGTGTGCTGGATTATTTACGTAACAGGGGCGTTATTCCACAACGCCTGACGGCACAAGGGATGGGTGAGGACCACCCGGTTGCCAGCAACGCTACCGCTGCAGGCCGCGCCCTGAATCGACGTGTCGAGATCATTATCGAACCGGTGGTGGCACCACAAAACTGATTCAGACAATCAAGGGAGGGGAACTCTTGGCCAGAAACTGGATACTCTGTCTGATGAGCGCCTGTATGTTGCAGGTGCTCATCGTCAACCCATCGTTCGCTGCCGATAAAATCAAGTATGGTGAATGGGAAATCCACATGACCGTCCACGGCATGCCCATGGAAGTTCCGTCACAGACTGAACGCATCTGCCTGGACAAACAGCATCTTGTGCCCGGCGAACAACAGTCGCACAGCTGTAACGTGAAATGGAAAATTCAGGACACGACCGTCAGCTGGAATATCACTTGTAAAAATGGCGCCAGGGGTAGCGGCAGCGCTGTTTATCACGGAGACACGATGCAGGGCAGCAGTGTCATGACGATGCCAGGGGCACCCATGAAACTGCGTTCCACGATTGACGGCAAATGGATCGCTGCCAAGTGTGACGTTCGCTAGCGCGACTGTTTCAGACCAGCCAGTCGCGTGGCTGCAGGTATTTTGAATACAGTTCTGCCTCTGGCGAACCCTCCGGCGGCTGCCAGTCATAACGCCAGCTTACCAGCGGTGGCAGCGACATCAGGATCGATTCTGTACGGCCACCACTTTGCAAACCGAACAGCGTGCCACGATCGTAGACCAGGTTGAACTCAACGTAACGACCACGCCGGTATAACTGAAACTCACGTTCCCGCTCGTCATAAGGCGTCGCTTTGCGTTTGCTGACGATGGGACAGTAAGCCGGGACGTAATGGTCTCCGACACTGCGCATGAAACCAAAGCAGGTATCAAAATCCCACTCGTTAAGGTCGTCAAAAAACAGTCCGCCGATACCGCGCGGTTCATCGCGGTGTTTAAGATAAAAGTACTCGTCACACCACTGCTTAAAGCGCGGATAGACGTCTTTGCCAAATGGCTCGCAGGCCTCATGCGCAGTACGATGCCAATGTATACAGTCTTCATCAAACCCGTAATACGGGGTCAGGTCAAAACCACCACCGAACCACCACACCGGATCTGCACCCGGTTTTTCAGCGATAAAAAAACGTACATTGGCATGCGAGGTCGGGACATATGGGTTGCGTGGATGAATCACCAGGGACACGCCCATGGCCTGAAAGGATCGGCCCGCCAGTTCCGGGCGATGGGCGGTGGCAGACGGTGGCAACCCTTCACCATAAACATGGGAAAAATTGATCCCGGCCTTTTCGAATACAGCGCCTTCTTCCAGCACGCGGGAACGACCGCCTCCCCCTGCATCTCGCGCCCAGCTGTCTTCACGAAACTGTGCAGCTGTCTCTTCCGCTTCCAGTGCGGCGCAAATGCTGTCCTGTAAGCCGAGCAGATACTGCTTCACGGCCTGTGCATCAACCTGACTCATTTTACTTCCTCGTTATCCGGCGCGAATGATCTTACCAGTCCGGCCGTCCCGGATCTCGCTGGGTTTGTCGGCGCCACCTGTCTCGCCAACGAGAACCAGATCAATCTCGCCATCGAACTCAGCGATCACCTCGTCCAGCTGTTTTGCCGGTGCCTGATCGCTGCGGTTGGCGCTGGTGGATACCAGTGGCCCGTCGAAGGCTTCACACAGGGCGTGCACCTGGGCATGGGCACTGACACGCACGGCAAGCGTATCATGCTCGCCGCGCAGCCAGCTTGAAACCTGTGGGGCAGCCGGCAACAACCAGGTCACGGGACCCGGCCAGCTGGCGCGTACCTTTGCCCAGGTAGCTGGTGTTATTGCGGCTAGCTGGAGATAGGGATGTAATTGCCGCTCATTGGCGGCGATAAGAATCAGCCCCTTGTGCGCGGGACGTTGCTTTAGTTGTAACAGCTTTTCGATAGCGTGCCGGTTTTGCGGGTCGCAGCCCAGGCCAAACACCGCTTCAGTCGCATAGGCGATCACGCCACCACCCCGCAGTACCTGCGCGGCCTGATCAACATCTTCACTAATTAGCGTCATGGGGATCGAAAAGTGCCTGACTACCAGACTGATTACAACCTGTAATCAGTCTGGCCTGAAACTCGTCAGCCCGTTGCCTGATCGGTACCGTCTTCCTCAACCTGCTCGGAAAAATTACAATCCTGCTGCGGGCAGACCTTTTCCGCGCCACGACGCTTGGTCACCTTGAGGGTTAACATGGGCCAGCCGCATTGCGGACAGGCTTCGTCGATCGGTTCGTTCCAGACCGCGTAACTGCAGTCCGGATAACGCTCACAGGAATAGAACACCTTGCCCCGACGTGACTTGCGTTTGAGCATGTTGCCCTGCTTGCAGCTCGGGCACTTCACGCCGGTATCCTGGGGCTTTTCCAGGGGCTCGATATAGGTGCAGTCGGGATAACCGCTGCAGCCGATAAACTTGCCGTACTTGCCGTGGCGAATCAACAGGTCGGAACCGCATTGCGGGCACTTGCGCCCGGCCACCAGTTCCTGGTGTTTTTCCTCTTCTTCGCTGTTGACGTTACGGGTGTAACTGCACTCGGGATAATTGTTGCAGCCAATAAAGCGTCCGCGCCGACCCAGGCGGATCGCAAGCTGACCACCGCATTCGGGACACTTCTCGTCGATTTCTTCGTGAGTGACGTCCTTGCGATCGACGTTCTGCTCCTTGTCGTCCACCAGTTCCTTGAACGGCTCCCAGAAGTTTTTCATGATCGGCACCCAGTCCTGTTCACCGCGGGAGATAGCATCGAGCTCGTCTTCCATGCGCGCGGTAAAATCGTAATCGACATAATTGGTGAAGTGCTGGGTCAGGAACTTGTTGACGATGCGGCCAACATCGGTCGGGATGAAGCGCTTCTTGTCCATCTCGACATATTCGCGCTGCTGCAGGGTCGAAATGATCGAGGCATAGGTAGAAGGCCGGCCAATGCCGAATTCCTCCAGGGCTTTAACCAGTGACGCCTCGCTGTAACGCGGTGGCGGCTCGGTGAAGTGCTGTTCAGTTTTCACCTTGTTCAGGTTGACGTCGTCGCCCTCTTTCAAAGGCGGTAACAGGCGATCCTCATCATCACCGCTCTTGGCGTCATCGGAGCCTTCCTGGTACACCGCCATAAAGCCGGGGTCGACCAGGGTCGAACCGTTGGCACGGAAAACATGTTTGTCGCCGGCGTTCAGGTCCACCGAGACCGTATCCAGGGTGGCATGGATCATCTGGCAGGCCACGGTGCGCTTCCAGATCAGGTCATACAGGCGAAACTGATCCTTGCTCAGGTGTTTCTTGATTGATTCCGGCTCATGTCTGACCGATGTCGGACGAATCGCCTCGTGCGCCTCCTGGGCGTTCTTGGATTTGGTTTTGTAAGCACGTGGCTCGTCCGGCACGTTGTGCTTGCCGAAGCGCTCGGCAATATACTCGCGCAACTCCTCGATGGCCTCGTTGGCCAGGTTAACCGAGTCAGTACGCATATAGGTGATCAGGCCCACGGTCTCGCCACCGATATCGATACCTTCATACAGCTGCTGAGCAATACTCATGGTCTTCTTGGCAGTAAAGCCCAGTTTGCGCGAGGCCTCCTGCTGCATGGTCGACGTAGTAAACGGCGCCGCTGGATTGCGCTTGCGCTTTTTCTTCTCGACCTTGGTAATGTGCAACTTGCCCTGGGCAGCGGATTCGATGCTATCCCTGGCCTGACTCGCCTTTTTTTCATTGTTGATGGTAAACTGACTGAGCTTTTTGCCATCCAGCTGGATCAGTTTGCCGGTAAACGCTGCACCATCGGATTCCACCTCGGCATCGATCGTCCAGTATTCCTTGGGCTTGAAATTCTCGATCTCGATTTCGCGCTCGACGATCAGGCGCAGAGCCGGACTTTGCACGCGACCGGCGGACAGGCCCCGCCGGATCTTTTTCCAGAGCAACGGCGACAGGTTGAAACCCACCAGATAATCGAGTGCCCGTCGCGCCAGCTGCGCATGAATCATATCCTGCGACAGTTCGCGCGGATGTTCGACCGCATCCTGGATCGCGCGCTTGGTAATCTCGTTGAAGGTCACACGCCCGACGTGTTTGTCCTTGAGCGCGCCACGTTCTTTCAGGATCTCAAACAGATGCCAGGAAATGGCCTCACCCTCGCGATCCGGGTCAGTTGCAAGATATAACGAATCGGCCTTTTTTAAATGCTTGGCTATTGCCTCGACGTGTTTTTCGTTTTTCTCAATCAACTGGTACTTCATGGCAAAATCATTGGCCGGGTCCACGGCGCCTTCCTTGGGCAACAAATCGCGCACGTGACCGTATGAAGCCAGGACATCGAAGTCCTTGCCCAGATACTTTTTGATTGTCTTCGCCTTAGCCGGTGACTCGACGATGACCAGACTTTTACCCATAGTTTGTCCCTAGAAAAACACGAACGTTGTAAAAACGGAAATGCCCGCAAGAGCGGGCATTGTGCAATTCATTGCAAAGAAAGCTTAATGAAGATTACCCGCATTCTCATCGAAGACCAAATCTTCCATCCAGGCATAGGCTTCTTCCCTGCCCGGCTGATTGAACAACACCATCAGGACCACCCATTTAAGCTGGTCCATGTCAACTTCATCTGTATCCAGCGCCATGACCCGGTCAATCACCATTTCGCGCGCGGCATTATCAAGGACACCGACATTCTCCAGAAATTGCAGAAATCCGCGACACTCGGTATTGAGCTTCTCGCTCTCCTGTTTGGTATAGACCCGGATCGACGCATTGTGCGTTGTCGGTGTAACATCGGCACGGTCCTGTAAATCCGTGAGCCCCTCGAGCCAGTCGAAGGCCTTGCTGATCTGGCGCTGATGAAAGCCGGCCTGCTGTAGCTCGACCCGCAGTGTTTCCTCGTCCTTGTCGACCTCGACTTCATCATTCATATAGTTTTCAAACAGATACATCAGCACATCGAGGATGTTTTCTTTCATCTTCACTCCTACAAAGGGCCCGGCAGTAAAGGCCAGATCCCGTCATATGGACAAAATTCTGCAATTCCAATATCAAGAGCATGGAGCAAACCGCCTCTGGCGTCAATCCACAGCGTTCCACGATATGTTCCACGCTGGTCGGCGTCGTATCCATGGCAGCGAGCAATTGCTGGTATTCAGCGGTGAGCGATGAACCTGGTTCCACCGGTCCTGGTGACTCAAGAACAGGCGCAGGCTGCAGGATAGCCCCCAGTTCCTCGAGGACATCGTTGACCGAATCCACCAGTTTCGCGCCCTCGCGCAACAAATGATGGCAGCCCTTACTGGTGGCGCTGTGAATCGAACCGGGGATAGCAAATACCTCCCTGCCCTGCTCCATGGCCTGGTGGGCCGTGATTAACGAGCCACTCTGGATACCGGCTTCCACAACCAGTACCCCACGCGCCAGGCCACTAATAATGCGATTCCGCTGTGGAAAATTCCGCGCCAACGGCGGTGTACCCAGCGGAAACTCCGAGACCAGCACGCCTTTTTCCCGGACTGCTCCCGCCAGCGCCACATGCCGCACCGGATAAACGCGATCCAGCCCGGTTCCCACTACCGCGATGGTCGCGCCATCCGCGCCCAGACAACCCCGGTGTGCTGCCGCATCAATCCCCAGCGCCAGCCCGCTGATGATGCTGAAACCCAACCGACTGAGCTGGGCGGCGAATGCCTGCGCCGTCTCCCTGCCCGCCGGTGTGGCCGAACGACTGCCGACAATGGCCAGGCTGGGGCGCTGTAACAAGCTCCAGTCACCCTCACAATACAAGACCAGTGGCGGATCGCTAATCTGGCGCAACAAGTCCGGATAATCCGGCTCATCAAAACAGATGATTCGCCGCCCCGGCTGATCCGCCCAGGCCTGTGCGGCTTCAACTGCCGACCAGTCCGGATTCAGGATGCCCTGAATGGCCTGACCTGTAAGGCCGCAAGCTGCCAAATCGCGGGCACTGGCACTAAACACCGCCTCAACAGCGGCAAAATGCTGGATCAATTGATGGGCACGCCTGGCACCCAGAACGGGATTGCATAGATTGAGCGCCAACCAGTGGCGCAGGCTTGATTGACTCATCCTTGTCTCCTTTTGTCACAACTTCTTCCTGAAATTGTGCCCCGATAATGACAAG
>JARRNT010000017.1:51849-72461 GCA_037384645.1 Gammaproteobacteria bacterium
GGGAGAATACACGTAATCGAGCACATTCAGGTCTCTGTACGCTTCCATCACCAGCGCATAACTGATTGTTTTATATGGTTTAAATACCATAGCGATACCGGCGCGCTCCTCCGGCAGCTTGACCTGGTCGTGCGTGCGCGGGTCGCGGACAACGTTACCGGCCTGATAAACATCCAGGACATCCCCCGGTTGCAGACCATCGTCCGTTCCCTTATTAATCACGATGACATCGTATTGACCAATCTTGGTAATCCCCCCCGCCACGGCAATAATACGTCCGGCAACATCGTTCTTGGGTGCACGCGGGTAGAAATTTAAGGGAAGGTCATCGGGTTCCTTCGGCAATAGGGAATCGCCATTGAGGATCTCTTTATAGGACTTCGTGACCACGAGGGTCTGAGGATCACCGAGGCGAACCAGCTTGGCAACACCAAGATTAATAGCCTCGTAGCCCAGGATGTCTCCGGTTTCCGGGTCCTTGTAGGCCTTGCCTTTACGCACCACGTTAAATTCCGAGACCGACGCATTCTTGATGCCTTTGGCATAGATGCGGTCGCCCTTGCCGCTGATAACGTGATCGCCATAGTTGGCGATCACATAAGGTGCACGCTCCAGCTCATCCGCGGACACGAAAAACGGCCGGTTCAAAAACGGGGCAATCGCCGAGCGGGGCAAGGTCGTGATGGCCTTGGTGAGTTTTTCTACCCGGACATGGGGTTTCAGTTTTACCACCGGTAACTTGGGACCATGCGAGACAGCAGGCGGCGGGGGCGGGGTGGATTCAGCACCCTCCAGCGTCAGCACTGGTCTGCCATTGACCCAGGACAGGGCAATCACGTCGCCCGGATAGATCAGGTGCGGATTTCGGATCTCAGGATTCACGTACCAGATTTGTGGCCATAACCAGGGATCTTTGAGGAAGTGCTTGGAAATGTCCCACAGGGTATCGCCCTTTTTCACGGTGTAACGGCTGGGAATACCTGGCCGTATTGCAGTTGCAGTGGGAACCGGTGGCGGGGTTTTTGCCGCTGACTTCTCCGTTTGTGGTGCTGTTTCCTGTTTTTGCTCCATTTTTGGGGGTGGAGTGGGCTGTTTTACCGGAGCTTCCGGTGGTTTTTTAAACAGACTGCATCCTGGTAACAGCAGAACAAAGGCCAACAGTGGCAACAGATGCAAACCCGCGCGCTTATTCGTTATCATGAGCTACCCTCAAAAGAGGTCGATTTAGTTAATATTATCCCGGATAGAAACCGAATTCAGGTACGATATCTAGTAGTATCATAATGTTAGCAGCTTTTTTTACACTTGTACTATAAATAACGCGTCAAATCCTATGGCATTACTGAATATATTGCACTATCCGGATCCGCGTCTGCGGACCAAGGCACAACCCATCAAAGAGGTTGACGACACCATACGTCGGCAGATCCAGGATATGTTTGAGACAATGTATGCCGCACCGGGCATCGGTCTCGCCGCCACCCAGGTGGATTTTCACCAGCGCCTGATCGTGCTGGACATCTCCGAGGACAAAACCCAGCCCCTGACCCTGATCAATCCGGAGATCCTGAGCCAGGAAGGTGAGCAGGAATATGACGAGGGCTGCCTCTCTGTACCGGGCTTTTATGAACCGGTCGAGCGCGCCGCCAAAATCCGGGTACGCGCCCTCGACAAGGATGGCCAGTCATTTGAGATGGACGCCGATGGTCTGCTCGCCGTCTGCATCCAGCATGAAATGGATCACCTGGATGGCAAGCTGTTTGTCGATTACCTGACCGAATTGAAACGTCAGCGCATCCGCAAAAAACTCGTCAAACAACAAAAACACGAGGCGGTCTCGCTGTAAGCAATTCAATACCCGTTTACCTGGGTTGTCTCTCTCCTTTTCCAGTCACACGCTATCCCTGGCCCATACCTCTCGCAAAATCGCTGAAGGTGACTCAGATTTTTTGTAGCACTTCCGTAGCGACAACATCATGCGAAGCTTTATCGATGTATGCATTATTTTGTTTTGCAACAACGGATTTGTTTTATCCCGATATGATTCGCAGGTGGCGGCAGCTACAGCCACCATCATGCCTCACGGAGCAGCGAAAGCGATGACCATGGTCATAGCAGCTATAGCACTGCCAGCCGCTCAGGATCAGAGTCCGAAGGTGGCGACGATTAAACCCTCGCATTGACTGCCGGGTACACCACACAGGGGTCCTTCGGGACCCCTGTTTGTTGGCCGGGAAATATCCCGCAACGGCACTCCGCCACAGAGATAAGCAGGCCTGGCAAAAAATCAGTAAAATCCCCGGCCCATGACCTCCACAAAGCCCAGAATTGTGTTTGCCGGTACCCCGGAATTTGCTGCCACCGCGCTTACCCGGCTGATTGAGCACGGGCACGAGATCGTTGCGGTCTACACCCAGCCTGATCGGCCTTCGGGACGGGGTAGAAAATTACAACCCAGCCCGGTCAAACAGATTGCACTACATGCCCACATCCCGATCGAGCAACCGGATTCATTAAAAAAGGATCCGGATGCACTGACACGCCTTAAGGCCTATTCACCGGATATCATGATCGTCGCCGCATACGGTTTATTACTGCCGCAAAGCGTCCTGGATATACCCACTCACGGCTGCCTGAATATCCATGCCTCACTACTACCCCGCTGGCGCGGGGCCGCGCCCATTCAGCGCGCTATCCTCGCCGGCGACCGGGAGACCGGCATCACCATCATGCAAATGGATGCCGGACTGGATACCGGGGACATGCTATTGAAGAAAACGCAGGCGATCGATCCGCATATCACGGCCGGCGAATTACATGATCAACTCGCGACTCTGGGTAGTGAAGCAATCGTGGAAGCGCTTGATGCGCTGATGCATCACAAATTGATTCCGCAGCGTCAGGCAGCCGACGCAGCCACGTACGCCAAAAAGCTCGATAAACGTGAGGCCTGGATCGACTGGCAACAATCAGCGCAACACATTGATCGCCAGATACGCGCCTTTAATCCCTGGCCCGTGGCGCAAACCCAGATCGACAACAAGATTCTGCGTGTGCGCAAATCAAGGGTGCTTGCGACCGCCAGCTCCGCTGCACCCGGCACGATTGTCGCTGCCAGCAATGAGGCAATCGATGTGGCCTGTGGCGACGGCCAGTTACGCCTGCTGGATGGTCAGCTGCCTGGCGGCAGGCCACTGGCTATCAAGGATCTGGTGAACGGGCATGCCGATTTGTTCCGCGTTGGCAATCAATTCTCGAGCCCTGCCAGTACATGAACAATCCACGTATCACGATCGCCCTGATCCTGCGTGCCGTCATTGGTGAACATATCAATCTCGATAACGCCTTTGCCAGACACCTCTCAGTCGAAACACCGCAGACGCCATTTATCAAGGCCGCCTGCTTTGGTGTGTTACGCCATTACCTGCGTCTACGCTGGTACCTGGATCAACTGCTGGACAAACCGCTGAAGGCAAAGGATCAGGACCTCGACTGCCTGTTGTTGAGCGGCCTGTATGAATTATTCGAGATGCACACCCCGGATCACGCCGTGGTCTCCGAGACGGTCAATGCTACCCGGCAGTTGCGTAAGGCCTGGGCCAAAGGGCTGGTGAATGCCATTTTGCGCAACGCCCGGCGCCAGCAAACACGGCTGAGGCAAGGCGCTGAACAGGACGTCCAGGCGCGTACCCTGCACCCGCAGTGGTTGCTCGACCACTTGCAACAGGACTGGCCACAGGACTGGCCCGAGATCGTGGCGCAAAACAACCTGCCAGCCCCCATGACCCTGCGGCTCGATCTACAACATGCCAGCCGTGATGAATATCTCCAGCAGCTGGCAACAACCGGCCAGCATGCCAGCAGCAATCCTCATGTCGCCTCGGCGCTGAGCCTGGACACCCCGGTTGACGTACAGGCCCTGCCAGGATTTGCACACGGACTGGTCTCGGTGCAGGATGCTGCCGCGCAACTGGCCGCCAGCCTGCTCACGCCCCAGCCCGGGGAACGCATCCTGGATGCCTGCGCCGCTCCCGGGGGCAAGACGCTGCACCTGCGCCAGGCCCAGCCGGCGCTGGCTGAACTGATCGCCCTCGATAGCGATGCCGCCCGACTGGAACGGGTCAGCCAGAACCTGGAGCGGGCCCGCGTCCAGGCCCGGCTTTGTCAGGGCGACGCCAGCCGGCCTGACGACTGGTGGGACCATCAGCCTTTTGATCGAATCCTGCTGGATGCCCCCTGTAGCGCCACTGGCGTGATCCGTCGCCACCCGGATATCAAGCTGCTCCGCCAGCCGGGTGACCTGCCGAAGCTGGCCGCTAAACAGGCGCAAATTCTGGATGCGCTCTGGCCCTTACTCAAATCGGGCGGTATGCTGTTGTACGCAACGTGTTCAGTCCTGAAAATGGAAAACGAGCGGCAAATTCAACAGTTTCTCGCGCGCCAGCCGGACGCCAGCTGCCCGCCCATCACCGCAGACTGGGGACAGGCCCGGCCCCATGGCCGCCAGATACTGCCTGGCATGGACGGGATGGACGGCTTTTACTATGCGCTTATATATAAGCAAGATTAATCTGGTTTTACCCTGGCTACTGGTCTTCGGGCTTAGCCTCCCGGGTCTCGCCCAGGCAAAGGGCTTTACCATCCGCTCAGTGTCGACTCACCTGCAGAACAAGGTCTACTTGCTCGACGCCAACATCGACTACCAGTTTTCACAGACTGCGCTGGAGGCCCTGCGCAATGGCGTCCCCCTGATCGTCCTGCTCGACATCAAGGTCGAACAGAAACGCTCCTGGTGGTTTAACAAGACCATTGCCGAATTGCAGCAGGGCTACCTCCTGCTGTACCACGCGCTCACGGAGAAATATATCGTGAATAACCTGAACAGCGGCGCCCAGGACAACTATGAACAATTAAGCACGGCACTCCGGGCGCTAGGTGAAGTCAAAGATCTGCCGATTCTGGACGCCCACCTGACGAATAAAGGCGATCACTACATCGTGCGCCTGCGCACTCGCCTCGATCTGGAATCCCTGCCCGCCCCCATGCGACCGCTGGCCTATATTTCTTCAGACTGGCGACTGGAGAGTGACTGGTACCAATGGCCTTTACAGCAATAAAAAAGCTCTTCTCCGGGGTTCGCCCCATCCTGGCGCTGTTCGTGCTGCTGCTGGCCTCGCTCGCCCTGATGAGCGACGCAACCCACAGCTCGACCCAGTTCGGCCGGCTGTATACCGCCCTGCTGATCATCAATGGTCTGGCCATCCTCTTGCTGGTGGGCCTGATTATCAAAAACCTGTACCTGCTGATCAGCGGCCTGCGCCAGGGCGTGACCGGTTCCAAGCTGACGGCCCGCCTGGTCATCCTGTTTGCCGTACTCTCGGTAACGCCGGTGAGCGTGGTCTATTACTTCTCCCTCGACTTTCTCAAGCGCGGGATCGATAGCTGGTTCGACGTCCGGGTGGCCAATTCCCTCAATGACGCGCTGGAATTAAGCCAGGCCTCGCTGAGTGCGCGAATGCGCGACTTGTTGCGACATACCCGCCAGGTCTCGACACAACTCAGCGCGATCCCCGACGATCTCGTCAGTTTGAGTCTGAACGCCATGCGCGAGGGCCTCGATGCCAATGAGCTGACCCTGTTCTCGCAGTCCGGCCGGATCATCGCCTCCAACAGTGCCGAGTCCACCAAACTGCTGCCGGTACGGCTGGATGAAACCGTGCAGGCCAGGGTACGCCAGGACTCGGAGTATTTTGGCCTGGTCCCCCTGCCCGACAGCGGCCTGTCGATCCGGGTGGCGGTCTCGGTCCCCAGCGCCGATCCCATGGGCGAGTCGCGCATCCTGCAGGCCCTGTTCAGCGTCTCCGACCGGATCAATTCCCTGGCCAACAATGTGCAACAGGCCTTCACCCAGTACCGCGAGCTGGTCTACCTGCGCAAACCGCTGAAGGTGACGTTTATCCTGACCCTGTCCCTGGTCCTGCTGCTGACCCTGCTGATGGCCATCTGGGCCGCCTTTTTCTTTGCCCGGCGCCTGGTCCAGCCCATTAGCGACCTGGTAGTCGGCACCCAGGCCGTGGCGGCCGGCGATTACAAAACCCAATTGCCTGCACCCGGCCGGGACGAGCTGGGTTTCCTGGTACGTTCCTTCAATACCATGACCCAGAAGATCGCCATGGTCACCGATGAGGCCAGCCGCAGTCAGCGCCAGCTGGCGGAACAACACGCCTACCTGGAAGTGGTGCTGGCGCATTTGTCCTCGGGTGTCATTACCCTCGATATGGAACGTCGCCTGCATACCAGCAACGCCGCCGCCAGCCACATCCTCGGCGTGAACCTCGACGCCTATGAAGGCTTCCCCCTCAGCAAGCTCGGCCATGAACAGGCGCAAACCCTGTTGTTCATCGACATGATTTTCACCCACCTCGAGAATCACGATGATGAATGGCGGGAGGAAATGACCTTTTTCAACACCACGGGACGCCAGGTCCTGTTGTGTCGCGGCAGCCTGCTACCCGCCGCGAATGAAAAGGAATCGGCCAGCGGCTATATCATCCTGTTCGATGACATCACCAACCTGGTGCAGGCCCAGCGCAATGCGGCCTGGGGTGAGGTCGCACGCCGGCTGGCCCACGAAATCAAGAACCCGCTTACCCCCATCCAGCTCTCTGCCGAGCGCCTGCGCCACAAATACCTGGGCAAAATGCAGCCCTCCGACGCCGAGCTGCTGGATCGTTCCACCCACACCATCGTGCAGCAGGTGGAAACCCTGAAGGAAATGGTCAAGGCCTTTTCCGATTATGCGCGCATGCCGATCCTGGAACTCAAACCCACGGACCTCAACAGCCTGATTGAGCAGGTGCTCGACCTGTATCGTCACGAGAACTCCAATTGCCGGTTTAAAGTCTCCTATGATCAGAATACCCCGATCATTGAGGCAGATGATGGTCGACTGCGCCAGTTGCTGCACAACCTGATCAAGAATTCACTGGAAGCCATGGGTGACCAGGAAAAAGCCGAGATTGGCATCAACACCCAGTGCCTGGAAAAGGAGGCCTGTAAATTCGTGGAAATCCGGATCACCGACAACGGCCCAGGGATTCCGGAAGACGTCGTCGGCCAATTGTTTGAACCCTATATTACAACCAAGCCCAAAGGCAGTGGTCTGGGCCTGGCGATCGTAAAGAAAATTATTGAAGAACATGGTGGTATGATATGGGCGGAAAACAGGGAAGCAGGGGGCGCCCGTATCGTGATCCGATTACCGGTCAGCAGGTATGATCAGCATGCATTACCACCCTCTGCAAACGCAGCCGGCCACTCTGTCACGGGAAGTTCTGATGCAGCCGCATAATCCAGTTACCCTCGACGAACGCCAGGAAAATCAGGGACCACGTCCCAGCCCGCATATTCTGGTGGTGGATGACGAACCGGACATCCGCAACCTGCTACAGGAGATCCTTGAAGACGAAGGTTACGAGGTGAGTGTTGCCGAGAACGGCGAAACTGCCCGCCGCGCCCATCGCGCGCGCCGCCCTGACCTGGTGCTACTGGATATCTGGATGCCGGACGTAGACGGCATCTCCCTGCTGAAGGAATGGTCTGAAGAAAACCAGGGCCTGCCCATGCCCGTGATCATGATGTCCGGCCACGGTACCGTCGAAACCGCGGTGGAGGCCACCCGTCTCGGCGCCTATGACTTTATCGAAAAGCCCCTGTCACTGGCCAAGCTGCTGCTCACCATCGAGCATGCGCTGGAGGCTGACAAGCTGCAGCGGGAAAATATCGGCCTGCGCCGGCATTCGCATATCCCGGCAGAACCGGTCGGCCGCAGTGCCGTGATGCAGCGTCTGCGCGAACAGGTCAAGCGCGTTGCCCAGCATGACACCTGGATACTGATGAGCGGGGAGTCCGGCAGCGGTCTCAATGTCATCGCACACTACCTGCATGCCTGCAGCCCGCACAAAGATCGCCCGTTTATCGAGGTCAATGTCGCCTCGCTCACCGAAGAGTTCGCCGCCCAGGAATTATTCGGCTACGAGGCCGATGACAAGGTGCAGTACGGCCTGCTGGAACAGGCCAATGGCGGCACCCTGTTCCTGAGTGACGTGGGCGACATGGATCTCGCCACTCAGGCCAAACTCAATTCAGCCCTGGAGGCAAAAAGCTTTCAGCGGGTCGGCGGCGACACCAGCGTACCGCTCTACGTCCGTGTCATTGCCGCCACCCAGTACAACCTTGAACAACTCATTGAGGTGGGCAAGTTCCGCAAAGACCTGTATTACCAGCTGAACGTGGTACCGCTGCGGGTCCCGGCCCTGCGCGAACACCGCGAAGACGTGCCGGAACTGCTCAATCACTTTGTTAACCTTTATGTCGAACAGGAAAAGCTGCCCTACCGCAAATTCTCGCTGGCGGCACAAAACCGCTTACGCAATTATCACTGGCCGGGCAATATTCGTGAACTCAGCAACCTGGTGCAGCGCCTGCTTATCATTGGTGCCGGCACCGAAATCAGCCTGGACGAAGTTGAACAGGCGCTCGGTAATCAGGCACAACACGCAGCGACACCCGGTATTCCGATGGGATATGATCGGCCTCTGCGCGAAGCCCGGGAACAGTTCGAGAAGGCCTACCTGGAATATCAACTCAAGCAACATGGCGGCAGTGTCGGCAAAGTCGCCCGGATCGTCGGGCTGGAACGCACGCACCTGTACCGCAAGTTACGCTCATTGGGTATTGACCCGAAAAATATCAACGACGAAGATTGAGCTGTTAGCGCGCGTTTCAGCCAAAAATTTGCATCAGCTATACTCTGATTCACCAGTGATAATAACAAGCAGCTCATGAAAATTATTATTCTCGGCGCCGGCCAGGTTGGCAGCTCACTCGCTGAAAACCTTGCGACTGAAGCCAACGACATCACCCTGGTCGATCACAACCCGGACCTGTTACGTGTCCTGCAGGATCACCTGGATATCCGTACCGTGCAGGGGGAAGCCTCGTACCCGGAAGTACTGAGCAGTGCCGGCGCGGATGATGCCGACATGATCATTGCCGTCACCGATTCCGACGAAACCAATATGATCGCCTGCCAGGTGGCCTATACCGTCTTTCACACACCGACCAAGATCGCGCGGGTTCGCGCGGTGGAATACCTGAACCACCGCCAGTTGTTCGCCCCCGAGGCCCTGCCGGTGGATGTGCTGATCAGTCCGGAACAGCTGATTACGGATAATATCGTGCGCCTGATTGAAACCCCCGGCGCGCTGCAGGTGCTGGACTTCGCTGACGGCCAGGTCCAGCTTGTCGGCGTCAGGGCCTATTATGGCGGTCCACTGGTCGGTAACGAACTGCGCCGGCTGCGCGAACATATGCCGAATATCGATACCCGGGTCGCCGCTATCTATCGGCGCAACCGCGCCATTATCCCCGAAGGTCATACTGTCATCGAGGCGGATGACGAAGTGTTTTTCATCGCCGCCAAGAAAAACATCCGCGCAGTGATGAGTGAATTGCGACGCCTGGATAAACCTTACAAACGCATCATTGTCGCCGGCGGCGGTAATATCGGACGGCGCGTGGCCATGGCGCTGGAACGTAACTACCAGGTCAAACTGATTGATCACAATGCCGCACGCACCCAGGCATTATCCTCGGAGCTGGAGAGCAGTATCGTGTTATACGGCGATGCAGCGGATCAGGATTTGCTGCTGGAAGAAAATATCGAAAACACCGACGTCTACTGCGCCCTGACCAACGACGATGAGGCCAATATCCTGTCGTCCATGCTGGCCAAGCGCCTGGGCGCGCGCAAGGTCATGACCCTGATTAACCGCGCGGCCTATGTCGACCTGGTACAAAGTGGTGATATTGATATCGCCATCTCACCACAGCAGGTCACGATTGGCAGCCTGCTCACCCACGTGCGCCGCGGCGACGTCGTGCGGGTGCATTCCTTGCGCCGGGGTGCGGCCGAGGCCATTGAGGCCATCGCCCACGGTGACGCTAATTCATCCAAAGTCGTAGGGCGACACATTGACGAACTGAATCTGCCGCCCGGGACGAATATCGGTGCCATCGTGCGAGGCAATGAAGTCATTATCGCCCATCACGATACCGTCATCGAACCCGAAGACCACGTTATCCTGTTCGTGATCGACAAGAAATACATCGTCGACGTGGAAAAGCTGTTCCAGGTAGGCTTCACCTTCATATAGGACGCGCCACAGGCACTGCCCGCGATCATGCAATTTTCCGTCATCCAACGCATCCTGGGGCTCATGCTGGTTGCATTCAGTTTTACCACGCTGCCCGCCATGCTTGTCTCGCTCATCTATACTGATGGCGAGCTGATCGCCCTGTTTCACAGTTTTGCCATCACCCTGATCACCGGCCTTGTACTCTGGCTGCCGGTAAAAAACCGCAGGCGCGAGTTACGACCACGCGACGGGTTTATGATCGTTGTTCTGTTCTGGACCACGCTGGGTATTTTCGGGGCACTGCCTTTTATCCTGGCGCACGAACCGCACCTTTCCCTGACCAACGCACTGTTCGAATCAATTTCCGGCCTGACCACGACCGGCTCCACGGTTCTGTCCGGCATCGACAGCCTGCCCAAATCCATTTTGTACTATCGCCAGCAACTACAATGGCTTGGTGGCATGGGTATCGTTGTGCTGGCCCTGGCGATCATGCCCATGCTCGGCATTGGCGGCATGCAGCTTTATCGCGCCGAAACCCCGGGCCCGATGAAAGACACACGCCTGACACCGCGCATTACCGAAACGGCCAAGGCTCTGTGGTATATCTATCTGACACTGACCATTGCCTGTGCCATTGGCTACTGGGTCGCCGGCATGAATGTTTTCGACGCTATCGCCCACAGTTACGCCACGGTATCCATCGGTGGGTTCTCGACCCATGATGCCTCCCTGGGCTTCTACACACATAATCCCTCTATCGAGATCGTTGCGATTATTTTCATGATCCTGTCCGGTGCCAATTTTGCCCTGCACTTTACTGCCTGGCGCAGGCGCAATCTCGCACACTATTTTGCCGACAGTGAATTCAAGACATACCTCGTTCTGCTGTTTGTCATCTCGGCTATCACCTGCGTTTACCTTTATTCGCAGCATATTGTCACCCACCTCAACCAGGCAGTCCTGCACGGCATTTTCCAGTCAGTGTCCATTGCCACGACCACCGGCTTTACAACCCGCGGCTATCACACCTGGCCCAGTTTCCTGCCGGCCCTGCTCATGTTCTCGAGTTTTGTCGGTGCCTGTGCCGGCTCGACCGGTGGCGGCATGAAGACCATACGCTTCCTGCTGATGATCAAACAGGGCACCCGCGAGGTCGTGCGCATGATCCATCCCAACTCGGTGGTCACCCTGAAGCTCGATGGCAAACCATTACCGGACCATGTCATCAGTGCCGTGTGGGGGTTCTTTTCAGCCTACATCGCCACCTTCAGTATCATCCTGCTGTTACTGATGATGACCGGACTGGATCAGGTCTCGGCCTTTTCCGCCACGGCAGCGGCGATCAACAACCTTGGTCCCGGCCTGAATAGCGTGGCGGCCAATTACGCCGGCATCACTGACGGGGCCAAGTGGATTTTGATCTTCGCCATGTTGATTGGCCGGCTGGAACTATTATCCCTGCTGGTCATGTTCACCCCTTCCTTCTGGCGTCGCTGATATGCGTTATGCAGCCGTTTCACGCATCCTGGGTATCTTTCTGATTCTACACAGTTTCGGCCTGATCCCGCCGCTGCTGATCTCACTGGATGTCGGTGATGGCCAGTACATGGATTTTATTATTCCGTTTTGCATCACCCTTGGCATCGGCTCTCTCATCTGGCTGGTCTTTCGCAAGGCCAGACATGAATTGCGCCGGCGCGAGGGCTTCCTGATCGTTGCGGCCTTCTGGCTGGTACTCAGCGCCTTCAGTGCCCTGCCCCTGATGTTTGGCGGCCACCTGGATTTTGTCGACGCCTTCTTCGAGGCGACATCGGCGTTTACCACGACCGGCTCCACGGTCATGTCCGGACTCGATCACACGGCCAAGTCGGTACTGTTTTATCGTTCCGAACTGCAATGGCTGGGCGGTATGGGTATTATCGTTCTGGCCGTCGCGGTCCTGCCACTGTTGGGCGTCGGTGGGATGCAGCTGGTGCGCGCCGAGACCCCCGGACCGTTCAAGGATGAAAAACTCACACCGCGCATCGCCCATTCGGCCCAGCACTTCTGGGTCATTTATATCGGCCTGACCCTGGCCTGCATCATCGGCTACGTCCTCTCAGGCATGCCACTGTTTGATGCGGTCGCACACAGTTTCTCAACACTGTCTACCGGCGGCTTCTCCACTCACGATGCCAGCATCGGCTATTACCACAGCCTGCCCATCGAGATCGTGACAGAAATTTTCATGTTCCTGGGGGCATTCAACTTCAGTATTCACTTCCTGGTCTTTCGTCGACTTAACTTCGGCTACTACGTCCGCAATCCGGAAATCCTGGCCTTTAGCTTAATCGTGGCCGCGAGTGTGCTGCTGGTTGCCGTGGTCCTGTACTTCGAGCAAACCTATGCCAGCTTTTTTACCGCGCTGCGTAACAGTGCCTTTACCACTATCTCTGTCATTACCAGTACCGGTTATACCACCGAGAACTTTTCTGTCTGGCCGGTCATGATTCCGGCTTTCCTCATGTTCATCAGTTTTGTCGGCGGTTGTTCCGGCTCCACTGCCGGTGGCATGAAAGTCATCCGGGTCATGTTGTTATTCAAACAGGGCTATCGTGAACTGCTGCAATTGATCCATCCGGCCATGGTGCGGCCAGTCAAGATTGCCGGTCGCCCGATAAGCACCGCCGCGACAATGGGTATCTGGGGATTTTTTGCCTGGTACGTGGCCGTGTTCGTCATTGCCATGTTATTACTCATGCTGGGTGGCATGGATCAGGTCACGGCGTTTTCCGCCGTTACCACCTGTATTAACAACATGGGTCCTGGCCTGGGCAAGGTCGCTGTCAATTTTCAGCAAATCGATGACTATCAGAAAATCATTCTTTCCCTGTGTATGCTGATCGGGCGGCTCGAGGTCTTCACCTTGCTGGTCCTGCTGAGTCCCGGTTTCTGGAAAAATTGAGGCAGGTCATTGCACGAGAACCGTTTGCACGCTAAATGTGCAAATATTGAGTCTTGCGTATTCCGGTCGTCGACATAGACAATAGCACTCCAGTCTCCGCGCGCCAGACAGGAGATGTGAAAGCAAGCCTCTGAACATGAACGCTTTTACGCATAGTTAGCGGGATCAGGGCGGCACAAATATTGATTAACTATGTCTGAAAATATAATTTTAACCGGGTACAGCCGGTTGTACTGATAAAGACGGCCATGAATATAAAAACGATCACGACGACACCCTTTCCGGATCAAAAACCCGGTACCTCCGGCCTGCGCAAACGGGTCAGCGTGTTTCAGCAGGCGAATTACCTGGAAAATTTTATCCAGTCGCTGTTTGACTGCCTCCCAGCTGAACAAAAAACCAGCCTGGTTATCGGTGGCGATGGCCGTTACTACAACCAGGAAGCCATCCAGATCATTATTCGCCAGGCGATTGCGAACGGGTATCAGCAGATATACGTTGGCCAGCACGGCCAGATCTCGACACCAGCGGTGTCCGTCATCATCCGCAAGCACCATCTCAATGGTGGCATTATCCTTTCGGCCAGCCACAACCCGGGGGGGCCGCAGGGTGACTTCGGCGTGAAATACAACATCAGTAACGGCGGCCCGGCCCCCGAAGGCCTGACTGACCAGATCTTTGCCAGGACGCAACAGATCCGGCAATACCAGATCGCCGACAGTGACGACATTCCCCTGGAGCAGGCTGGTGATTACCAGCGCGGTGATAGCCGGATAACGGTCATCGATGGTGTCAGCGATTACGCGGATCTAATGGAACATCTGTTCGATTTTGACCTCATACACGCCATGTTCAACTCCGGCCTGTTCAGTATGGCTTTTGATGCCATGCATGCGATCACCGGGCCCTATGCTCGGGAAATCCTGATCAAGCGCCTGGGCGCCGATGATTCCACCGTCATGAACGGGATCCCGTTACCTGACTTTGGTGGCGGCCACCCCGACCCGAACCTGGTCTACGCCAGCGACCTGGTGGCCATGATGAACCAGAAACTGCAGGCGCCTGACCTCGGCGCCGCCTCTGACGGGGATGGCGACCGCAACATGATCCTGGGTCGGCAGTTTTTCGTGACCCCCAGTGACAGCCTGGCGGTCATGGCCGCCAACGCGCACCTGCTACCGGGTTATCAGCAGGGTATCAGTGGCGTCGCCCGCTCCATGCCGACCAGCATGGCGGTGGATCGCGTCGCCCATCAGCTGGGCATCAAATGTTACGAGACCCCAACCGGCTGGAAGTTCTTTGGCAACCTGCTGGATGCCGGCCTGATCAACCTGTGCGGCGAGGAAAGTTTTGGCACCGGCTCTGACCACATTCGGGAAAAAGACGGACTCTGGGCTGTCCTCTTCTGGCTGAATCTCATCGCGGTAAAGAAGCAATCCGTCGCCAACCTGGTTCACCAGCACTGGCAAAGCTTTGGCCGGAATTATTACAGCCGCCATGATTATGAAAACGTCGAACTGGCAAGCGCCCAGACTATCGTCGCGGACCTCCAGGACAAACTCGCGACACTGCCGGGGCAGCAATGGGGTGACTATCATGTCATGTTGGCGGATAATTTCAGCTATCGCGACCCGGTGGATGACTCGCTGAGCGAAAACCAGGGAATCCGTATCGTGTTCGAAAACGAATGCCGCATTGTGCTGCGCATGTCGGGGACCGGCACCCAGGGCGCCACACTACGCCTTTATTTTGAACACTATCAGCCACCAGGCGGCCAGCTCGATGCGGATACGCAGACCATGCTGGAACCGCTGTTTCGTATCGGCGAAGAGCTGTCACAACTCAAGCAACGTTCAGGTCGCACAGCACCCGACGTGATTACCTGATCCATACCTTAGGAATATTGTCTATGACCGGAACTGTTTATCAACTCGAAGTCCGCCCCAGAATCCCGGAAGGTCTTGCCGGCCTGGAAGTGCTTGCCCAGGACTTGCTGTACAGCTGGGACCGTGGCGTACGCGGGTTGTTTTACCGCCTGGACAATGAACTATGGGAAGCCTGTAACCACAACCCCAAGGTATTCCTGCGTCGGGTCGCCCAGGGCATCCTGGACGAGGCTGTCGAGGATCATCTGTTCATGGAAGAATACCGCCGGGTCATGTCCGCCTATCAGGCCTATCACGAAAAGATCGTTAACGACTACGTGGCAGATCACCTGGATATGGATAATGACCTGGTCGCGTATTTCTGCGCCGAGTTCGGGTTTCATGAAAGTTTTCCGATTTATTCCGGTGGCCTCGGTATTCTCGCCGGTGACCACTGCAAGGCCGCCAGTGACCTGGGCGTGCCTTTTATTGCGGTCGGCCTGCTGTATCGCCAGGGTTATTTTACCCAGACCATCGATGGCGACGGCAACCAGCTGGCACAGTACAACAACATCAATTTTGACGAATTGCTGGTCACCCCGGCGACCGATCCCAACGGTGGAGAACTTTGCGTCACAGTCGAGCTTGAAAAACGCAGCGTGCGACTCAAGGTCTGGCAGGCCAAGGCCGGGCATATCACGCTATACCTGCTCGACAGCGATCTGGAACTCAACGCCGTGGAAGACCGCAGCATCACCTTCCAGTTATATGGTGGCGATAAAAATACACGGATCCAGCAGGAGATCGTCCTCGGTATCGGCGGTGTCCGTGCCCTGCGCGCCATGGGTATCGAACCCACTATCTGGCATATCAATGAAGGTCATGCCGCGTTTCAGATTCTCGAACGCTGTCGCGAACACGTGTTGCAGGGGCTGGATTTCGACAGCGCGCTGGAAAGCGTGGCCGCGAGTACTGTTTTTACCACGCATACGCCGGTGGCCGCCGGTCACGATATCTTTGAACGTGAGCGCATGACGCATTACTTCAATGAGTACGTCAAGCAGCTTGGTATCGACATGCAGGCATTTCTCGACCTCGGCACTTCGCCAAGCAATCATGGCAGCTTCAACATGACCTCGCTGGCCCTGCATGGCTCGCGCTTTCATAACGGTGTCAGCCGTATCCACGGTGATGTTGCCTCGCGCATGGAAGGCTATGTCTGGCCACAGATACCGCACGATGAAAATCCCATTTCCTATGTCACCAATGGCGTGCATGTGCCGACATTCCTCGCGCGTGAATGGGTCAACCTGTTCGATATGCGCTTCAGTGAATGGCGTAACGCCCTGCTGGAAAATAAATACTGGCACTGCCTGGATACCATCGCCGATCATCGCTACTGGAGCCTGCGCAAGGAACTCAAATCGATGATGATGAATGATATCTTTAATCGAATGTTACGCCGTTACCGTCGCGCCGGTTACAGTGAAGCGATGCTGCAGCGCTTTACCGACCAGACTTCGCAACCGGAATCCAACGTGCTGGTGCTCGGTTTTGCCCGACGCTTTGCCACCTATAAGCGGGCGACCCTGTTGTTCTCCGACCCACAGCGCCTGGCGCGTCTGGTCAATAACCCGGATCGCCCGGTCATATTTGTATTTGCCGGCAAGGCCCATCCGCGTGATGTACCGGGCCAGGAATTGATCCGCACTATTAATGAATACTCCCTGCGCCCCGAGTTTCTCGGCAAGATCATATTGCTTGAAGGTTATGACATGGCACTGGCGCGTAAACTGGTTACCGGCGTGGATGTCTGGATCAATACCCCGGAGTATCCGCTGGAGGCCAGCGGTACTTCTGGCCAGAAAGCCGCGATCAATGGTGTCATCAATCTGAGTGTGCTCGATGGCTGGTGGGGTGAGGGTTATAACGGCGAAAATGGCTGGGCGATTCATCCTCACGGCCAGAATATCGATCATACTCTGCGTAACAAGGAAGAGGCTGCAGACCTGTTAAACCTGCTGGAACACGAAATCATCCCAATGTATTTTGACCAGGGTAATCTTGGCTATTCCAGCCGCTGGGTGAAAATGTCCAAGGCCTCCATGAAGTCCTGTATTCCGCGTTTTAATTCGCAACGCATGGTCGTGGATTATGTTAAGGACTTTTACAGCAAGGCAAGCGCCCAGGGCAAACGTTTTGCGGAAAATGAATATGCCCCGGCCCGGGAACTGGCTGACTGGAAGGCCAAGATTCGTCAGCACTGGCCAATGGTGAATATTCAGCGCGTGGATCATGCCGGCGAGGAGACTTATGACGACGAGTCCCTGCCGATCAAGGTGCGTGCTTTTCTGGACGGACTCGAAGCCGGTGACGTGATCGTGGAATGCCTGGTTGGCGACCTGCTCGATGGCGGCAAGCTACAGGTCCGGGAAACCTTCAAGTTCAACTACCATGGCCGGGATGGCGACTTTCACGAATACTGGCTGGATCTGAAACCCGGTTCGCCCGGTCTGAATCACTACAAGATTCGCATGTATCCCTATCATGCATTACTGAGCCACCCACTGGAACTGGGCTTTATGCTCTGGATCTGACGATCAGGCCGGCAGGTGTTTCACCTTGTCCAGCATGTCCTGCGCGTGACCATCGGCAGTAACACCGTACAATGCTTCCACGATGTTGCCCTGTTTGTTGATCAGGAATGTTGAACGCACGATGCCCGGCTTTTTTACACCATTCTTTTCTTTCATTTGCCACACGCCGTAACGCTCACAAACCTCGCCAGAGGTGTCGGCAAGCAGCTGCACGTTCAGACCGTACTTGGCGATAAAGGCCTTGTGGCTGTCGCAGTCGTCCTTGCTGACACCAATAATAACCGTGTCATTGGCAGCAAAATCATTTGCCAGCCCGGTAAATTCATTGGCCTCAATTGTGCAACCGGGGGTATCGTCCTTGGGATAAAAGTACAGGATGACATTTTGCTTGCCCCTGAAATCCGCCAGGCTGATCAGCTGGTTGTCCTGGTTGGGTGAGTGAAAATCCGGGGCGGCTTGATTGGCGCTTAACATGGATGGCTCCTGTGATTATCGCGGACTAAAAATGACACATAACGTGGGTGTATCCGCTGCCCGTTGTGTCGAGCGCCGAGGATAGCGCCAATGCAATATCAGGCGCAAGCCAGAACACGGCGTGCGATAAGTTTGGATGGCGATTACGTTGCGTCGTGTCCCTGCCGGAGCCGGCGCAAGCTAAACGATTTAGAGGTGCCTGATCTTGTACAGACCTAGCTGGTGCTGGATCAACATTACTTTGTCATCCGCACCGAGTATCTTCCAGGTAAACGCCATGTGCTCGATACGTACCTTGATTTCTTTGCCAACCACGACATAGTGCCATGTGATCTTCGCGCCGCTTTTGCCGAGCCTCTCAATTAGCGTGCCATTGCGGGTAAACGTCCAGCGGATAGCATGTTTGGGCGGACGAAATTCCGTACTCCCCTTGGCTTTGATCCCTTCAACTTTCCAGCTTCCCAGCAGAAGCTTACTGTAATTGGTGCCTTGCTTCGCATACGCACTCAGAGGCAGCAACAGGATCACCAGCACAAAGCATTTTCGTAACATTGAGTCTCTCCCCGTCTCTCGAATTACTATCTGCGGACCCGCCTAGTCTAACCGAATCCCACCGTGACCACACCCACATGAGCCGGGATTGCGGTCAATTTGTGATCCATCTGTGCACCAATCATCACTGTTCACACGTGCCTGTGAGATTCAGGCCCCGCAGGATATGCTGCCAGGCAAAATACAGCAGACCCCTGGCCGCGACAAATAACATCAACAGGAAGGACCGGACCTGGAGTTCATGAGCGGAATAGGCTGGGAAGCGCCCGCTATAGAATGTAACAACCAACAAACCGAGACCCGACAGGAGCAACAGCCACTCCCGCAAAAAAGGATTTTCGCAACTGCCTGAAATTTCATTGCGAAATCCGTCTGCTCGGAGAATTGTGAGTGGATTGTAACGATTCACCCCGGCAGCAGATAACCATGGCGGATAATCGCCAGCAGCTCGCTAAGTGCCGGAGGATTAACAAATCAGGGACTGGGTCAAATTTTCAGGCCGGCGCTAATGGTAACGTTGCCGGGCCTGGCTGAAAGCGCATGGAAGCAGCAGGAGTACCTGGCCACCTGGTTTACACGGGTAAGCTGGCTGGCGTGTTGCTGTTGATAATCCGGAGGATTTATGGAATCCAGAATCAATTCAATCGTCACCACGCTGATCGTCACGCTCACTGCATTCTGGTTCACTAACGCGAACGCGGCCGATAAGCCCGAAACGCTCACGGGTACCATTATTGTCGGCGCAGCCGGCTACGGCATCAGGCTTGAGAGCGGTAGAATCATTGGTTTCATGGGCCGCGGCGGCAATAAAGTCTTTGCCACCTGCCACAATGACGATCGCTGTGAGATCACCGGCATCATTCTGCATAACACCAGGAAACCGCTGTTTCTCTCGGTCATCACTGTACGCAAACTGGCTGGCGCTGCGCCCACGCCCAAGGTCAGATCCGAAGCACAAACGGCAAGCACCGCAACAGCGCCAGACAACGCCCAGACACCGGCAAACAATTCAGACGGGTCACCCTTTCTGCTGGATGACAGCGACCACCAGCAGGATAACAAACCCGTCCCGGCCCCGGCTAAACAATAAGACTGCGCTGCTGGATGACGCCAGCGTTCCGCGCTGACTTCGCAGGCTAATTGCGCGGTGAACAGGAACGGGAGCTGTGAACACAGCCAGGTCTAATTTGCGCTCGCGATCACTTATACAAACCTAGAATTATTACTTCGCCAGTCCGTTCACGAGC
Organism: Gammaproteobacteria bacterium; assembly: GCA_037384645.1. Classification (GTDB taxonomy): domain Bacteria; phylum Pseudomonadota; class Gammaproteobacteria; order UBA6429; family Thiohalophilaceae; genus RI-92. The sequence continues at coordinate 71,731 of JARRNT010000017.1, forward strand.
ATGCCGGGATGGACGTCTGCCAATGACTGACAACCCAATTGTCCCAGCGTCCGATCAATCTCGCTCATGAGAATCTGCAAGGCATGGCTGACCCCGGCCTCGCCACCGGCGGCTAGACCATACAGCGTTGCCCGCCCGATCATGACCGCACTGGCCCCCAGGGCCATGGCCTTGACCACGTCGCCGCCACGGCGAAAACCACTGTCGACGATCACCGCCATGCGCTCACCCACGGCGGCCACGATCTCAGCGAGCTGCTCAATGGGCGCCACGCACACATCGAGCTGGCGCCCGCCGTGGTTACTGAGAATGATCCCGTCGCAACCGGCATCGGCGGCCTGCCTGGCATCATCGACACTGAGGATGCCCTTGATTAACAGTTTGTGCGGCCAGGTCTCGCGTATCCAGGCCACGTCATCCCAGGAGATATCCGGCGTGAACAGTTCGTGAAAATGCGCCACCCCGGTACGGGCGCTTCTGAGCTCAGGCGGCATGAAGTCCACGATGTTGTCGAACCAGGGAATACCGTGCGACAACACGTCCAGCATCCAGCGCGGATGCATGCCCACCTCCAGCATGTTGCGCAAGGTCAGTTTGCCCGGCGCACGGTAATTGCGCCGGTCCCATTCGCGGTAACCGAACACGTTGGCATCGGCAGTAAACACCAGGGCCTCATAGCCGGCCCGATCTGCCCGAGCCAGGATGTCCCGCGCTGCGGCCCGATCTTTCAG
>JARRNT010000018.1:0-14733 GCA_037384645.1 Gammaproteobacteria bacterium
AAAAAAACAAAAAACAGAATCAGAAAGGGTTCAACAGTAGCAAAGTACACCGGCCGATAATATTGCGCTCCCCAGAGCATGCCGATAACAAAAGTAAAGGCACACCCCAGCAGATTCAGTTCACGCCAGCTTCGATACCAGGCAATACCAAGAATCCCCAGGTTGAGCAAGGCATAATAACTGAATAACATCACGTGACTACCAGCTCCGGTGGAAGCCAGGACAGGTGCAAGAAAACCACCGGCCGCTCCGTAAAAAGCCAGATACTTGGCATCCTGCAACACCGCCAGGATACCTGACAGTACAACCAGGGCGATCATCAGCACCAGACTGAGACCGACGGGCAACAAATGATAGAGTTTGGCCGCCGCAAACACGGTCAGGTACATAACACCCACGCCTCCACCCTGCAGCAACAGGGCATAGATGCGTCGCTTTGCACGCAGTCGCCAGCCAATCACCGACAATATAATCCCGCCCAGGCCGATCCCGGCAATGCGTAACGGCATGGGAATCATGGAATGTTCGGCAGCATACTTGAGCAGGAAGCCTACGCCGGTAAACAATACCAACACGCCGACCTTGACTACCACATTGCCATCGGTGAAAAAACCGTAGATATAGGCCTGGACTTTGTCCATGAAGTCTTCCTGCGGGATGTTCGTCCTGGCAGGTGGTGGTGTTTGCTTTGTCAGCCGCTCGGGAAGCCTTGCATGCTGTAGCAGAGGGGTGGCCGATTCCGATTCAATGGGTTCTTTCTGCGGCTCAGGTTGTGATGCTGCCGGTGCGGCTGTCTCCTGTGGCGGTGCAACCGGTTCTTGCAGGGGGGCGGGTGGTGGTTCCGGTTTTGCCTGCTGGATCCCTAGTTCTCCGATCCGTTGTTCAAGTTGCCTGATCCTCCCGCTCAGATGGATAATCGCCCCCAGGCTGTATCCCGCAACCAGGCCGAACAGGAATCCCGCTTCCTGGCCCACGGCCGCCCCGAGAACGCCTCCCACAAGGGCCAATATGATTGCTGGTATAGACATACTTTCCCTTCCTGTTATGCCTTGATTATTCCAGTTCCTTTAGCATACGCCGCCCTTCTGCCTCGTTAACAAACAATAACAATAACCCGCCGAGGACAAATAGCACGATGATCGACAGGATTGACAAGCGTGCGCTACCAGTCACCTGACTGACTATCGCCATCAACAACGGTCCCAGCACGGCTGCCATCTTACCGAGCATATTGTAAAAGCCAAAGAATTCCGCGGATTTGTTTTTCGGAATAAGCCTGGCGTACATGGAGCGGCTCAGAGCCTGAATCCCACCCTGGACCAGGCCCACGGTAATGGCCAGGATATAAAAATCCCGGACTTCATTCATTGCATAACCATAAATGGTCACACCAATATAGACCACCACGGCCACAATCAACGCTGGTTTGGTACCCAGTTTTTCGCCCAGCTTGCCGTAGATAATTGCGGCCGGGAAACCCACGAACTGGGTAATTAACAGGGCCAGTACCAGGTCAGTATCTGCAAAGCCCAGACGCTTGCCATAATCTGCGGCCATACGCATGATGGTGTCGACCCCATCGATGTACAGCCAGTAGGCCGCCAGAAACAGGAACACGACCTTGAGATTGCGTATTTCATGGAAGGTCTGGACGATTTGGCGTAGACCATGGCTGATTGCCTGGCCAACGGATTCCTGCTGACGGGTACGCTTTTCTTTTACCGCCAACAACAGTGGTATCGAAAACAGTGCCCACCAGATGCCACAAAGTATAAAGGAAGCCAGTTTCGCCTGGTCTACACTGGTAAAACCGAACCAGTCCTTTTTGGCATAAAACAGAATACTCAACAGCAATGCCAGGCCACCGCCGAGATAGCCCAGCCCATAACCGGCTGAGGAAACAATATCAAATTTATCCTCACGCGCCACATCCACGAGCATGGAATCATAAAAGACATTAGCACCGGAAAAACCGATTCCGCCAACAACGAAAACCGACAGGGCCAGCATCCAGTCACCTGCATGCACAAAATAAAGGGCAACAGTAAACAACACACCAATAACCGTGAAGAAAACCAGAAAATGTTTTTTAAGACCACCGCGGTCGGCAATCGCGCCGAGCACCGGCGCCAGTACGACAATAACCAGGCTGCTTACAGCGTTGGCTATACCAAGCGGTGTGGTACTGTTGCCACCGGGTTCGCGAAACCAGTAACCGCTGAACAACAACTGAAAGAAAACCGCCATCACAATCGTCGCATAGGCGGAATTGGCCCAGTCATACATAGCCCAGGCCAGGGTGCGTTTATCAAACAGGTGTTTCATGGTCTTACCGTTTCCGGATTATTTCTCATAATACTCGTCCACCAATTCCCGCACGGCCGCGTAATCGGTCTTACCGCTCTCCAGTAATGGCACTGTTTTGACGCACAATATCTTCTTAGGGATGCTGAACTCAGGTATACCTTCAATGCGAGCATAGTCCACGAGTTCGCTGCGTTGGGCATCGGCATGCCCGGTCACCAGGACCAGTTGCTCGCCATTCACTGCATCGGGGACAGTAACCACGGCATGATCATGGTTTGGCCAAACCTGAGTAATCATTTGCTCCACCGCAGATAAAGACAACACCTCGTCGCCAATCTTGGCAAAGCGCGTGGCTCGCGCAGAGATAGTAAGATAGCCGTCTGCATCCATACTCACGATATCACCAGTGTCGTACCATTCATCCGCGAGCGATTGGATTACACCAGGCTGGTCATGCAGCAAATAACCCAACATGATATTGGGTCCCTTGACCAGGAGCCGACCGCCATCCTCGATGCCTTTCACTGGTACCAACTTGTACTGCATGCCAGGCAGCAGACGCCCGACCGTGCCGATCTTATGTTCCATCGGCGTATTTGCTGCTAGCACTGGGCTGGTCTCGTTGGCCCCATAACCTTCAAAGATCCGAATCCCAAAGCGCTCACTCCAGGTCCGGCGGGTGTCTTCTTGCAATTTTTCTGCCCCGGCATAAAGATATCGCACGCTGTAAAAATCATAGGGATGAGCAAAACGCGCGTAACCCTTGAGAAAGCTATCGGTGCCGAACACAATAGTGGCATTCACTTCGTAGATCATCTCCGGCACAATGCGATAATGTGGCGGTGAGGGATAACAAAACGTGCGCATTCCGCTCAACAGGGGCAATAGCGTGCCGGCGGTCAGGCCAAACGCATTAAACATGGGTAAGGCGCTGAAAATAATATCCTGTGTCGAAAAATCGATCCGGGTGGAAAGCTGGAGGGCATTAGCAATGATGTTCGCGTGCGAAAACACCACCCCCTTGGGCAATTTTTCCGAGCTGGAGGTAAACAAAATCACCGCCGGGTCATCCGGCCTAACCTGGCCTGATTTATTACGATAGGCTCTCCTGGCAAAGCGAGCATTGAAGGCACCGCGCAGTTTGTCAATAAAAGTGATCTGCGGAACGAGATCTTCCAAATAAATAATCCGTACCCGCTGCGCCAGCGCCTTTACCTCCTGTTCAAGCCTGGTCTTCGTGATAAAACGCCTTGAAGTGTAGACAGTCTTGATCTTCGCCAACTCACAGGCGATCAACATCCCCTTGGTTCCGCCGGAATAATTCAGAATGGCCGGCACCCGACCGTAAAGCTGCAAGCCCAGAAATGCCAGCACCGTGCCAATTGCGTTTGGCATTAACAGCCCGACAAATTCGCCATGCACGTGATGAGCATTGATCTTGTTACCGACGATAAAAGAGTGAGCAAGCAGTCGCCGGTAACTCATTGGCCGACGCTCGATGTCCTCGACAATCGCATGCTTACTACCGCTAATTCGTTGTGCATTGAGTATCGCCAGCGGAATCGTGCAATGATAATTACCGCTTTGAAACATCATGTCGGTCATGATGTGACTGAGGGCCTTGCCGGCAAATTTGCGCCGCGCCCGGCCGCGCACATCCTCGGGCGCGCGAATGACCTGGGCCGGCATGATGCTCAGGGTGATCTTGGGAAACCAGCGAAGACGCACTCGCCCGCGCAGACGGGAAAACGGCGTGTATTGCGCACCGTCGATGCGCACCGGCAACACGCAGGCTCCGGAACGATCCGCGACCAGGCCCGGCCCGTTGTAGATCTTCATTAAAACACCAGTGACGGTAATGCGTCCCTCCGGGAATATCACCACCTTGTTGTCCTGCTGCATATAGCGAATCAGTGACTTAAGAGCCAGGGGGTTGGTCGGATCCATGACAAACAGATTGACGAAAGGTGCAATCAGACGCGAAAACCACATCTTGGAAATTTGCGTGTTGATGGCAAAACTGACGCGATCGGGAAAGAAGGAACCCAGCAAGGGGCCGTCGAGGAAGGACGTATGGTTAGCCACAATCAGCACCCGTTTGCCTGCGGCGTGATAGTGCTCTATCCCCCTGACTTCGACACGGTAAAACAATGAAAGAAAACTGCGTATGAGTAATTTTAACATGGTCTAGTCCCAGCCCTGCGTGAATCCCTTGAGATAGTTTTTTACGAGTGAGTCGATCAGATCTTGCGTCCGAAATTCGCCGGCCAGGGATAACTTGTCATTCAAACTCAACTCACACACCCCGTGCACCGAACTCCACAACACATACGCTGCCTGTTGATAGGCATCTGCGTCAAGATTCGGGTTGATTTGCTGTAACGGTGCGACCACCACGGCAAACAGGGTACGGACCTTGGCATGAAACCAATCCGGTAAGGTCATCACTGTCGGTAAGCGATGGATAAACATCAGTGACCAGCGCGCAAAGTGCTCCCGGGCAAAGCGCAGGTAAGTATGGGCCATGGCCAACAGTTGCGCCTGTGGCGTGCTTTCCTTCTCCAGCGCGACTTGCAGAAGCTCATGCATTTCATCCAGGGCCGCGGCATTAACATACAAAATCAGTTCATCGAGATTTTTAAAAACCAGGTAGAGAGTCCCAACCGTATAACCAATCTCCGCCGCCACCTTGCGGGTCGACAAACCCTGGATACCTTCCCGAGCAAGGATAGCAATCGCGGCGCGAATCGCCATTTGCTGGATTTCTTCTCGACTGTGGTCACTGCGTCTGGCCATAATTCTGAACACTGTTTAATTAACTATAAGAATAGTTAACTATGTTCATTTCAACAAGCAGAGCAAATGCAGGAATTTTCTGATTTTATTGAATCTCAATAAAATCAGTTGATTAACCGTGGAACAGGCGTCTGAGACGGCAGGACAAGCCGCCAGACGGCCAGATATTCTTATTTAAGAGGCAACGCCTCAGTGTTCCCGTGTTGCGTGAAACTGGACGTCAGGCCAGCGCTCCATGGTCAGGTCCAGGTTGACCCGGGTCGGCGCCAGGTAGGTCAGGCTATTGCCGGCATCCAGGGCCAGGTTGTCCGCGGCCTTCTTCCTGAAGTCCGCCAGCATTTTTTCGTCAGCACAATCGACCCAGCGTGCCGCTGACACGTTGACTGCCTCGAACCCGGCCTCCACGCCATATTCGGCCTTCAGGCGGAACGCCACCACGTCGAACTGCAGGACACCCACTGCGCCGACGATGATGTCATTACTGTTGAGCGGGCGGAACACCTGCGAGGCCCCTTCCTCGCTCAACTGGTCGAGCCCCTTTTGCAGGGCTTTCATGCGCAGCGGGTCCTTGAGGCGCACGCGTCGGAACAGCTCCGGGGCGAAGTTGGGGATCCCGGTGAATTTAAAGTCCTCGCCTTCACTGAAGGTATCGCCAATCTGGATAGTCCCGTGGTTGTGTAAACCGATAATGTCACCGGGATAGGCCTCTTCGATCTGCTCGCGTTCGCTGGCCATAAAGGTAATCGCATTGGCAATCTTCACGTCCTTGCCGATTCGGACCTGGTGCATTTTCATGCCCTTGGTGTAGTGGCCGGAACAGACGCGTAAAAAGGCGATTCGGTCCCGGTGTTGCGGGTCCATGTTTGCCTGGATCTTGAAAACAAACCCGGAAAATTTTTCCTCGCTGGGCACGACCGTGCGGACAGCGGTCTCACGCGCCTGTGGTCCCGGCGCAATATCGACAAAGTAATCGAGTAATTCCCTGACCCCGAAGTTATTGATGGCCGACCCGAAAAATACCGGTGTCAGCTCGCCGGCCAGGAAGGCCTGCTGATCAAAAGTATGACTGGCACCCTGCACCAGCTCGATCTCCTCGCGTAAATCGGCAGCAGCGTCGCCCAGCAATTCATCCAGGCGCGGGTTATCCAGCCCATCGATGGTTTCACCACTCTGGATCTTGCCGCCATGGGTGGCGCTGAACAGGTGGATACGGTTCTGGTAGATATGAAACACACCCTTGAAGCGCTTACCCATACCGATTGGCCAGGTGATCGGTGCGCATTTGATCTTGAGCACCTGCTCCACTTCATCCAGTAATTCAGTGGGATCGCGGCCCTCGCGATCGAGCTTGTTAATAAAGGTCAGGATCGGCGTATCGCGCAGACGACAGACGTCCATCAGCTTGATGGTGCGATCCTCCACACCCTTGGCGCTATCGATCACCATCAGCGCCGAATCCACGGCCGTCAGGGTCCGGTAGGTATCTTCCGAGAAGTCTTCGTGGCCCGGCGTATCCAGCAGGTTAACAATGTGATCCTTGTACGGGAACTGCATGACCGCCGAAGTGACGGAAATGCCGCGCTGCTTTTCCAGCTCCATCCAGTCCGATGTCGCATGGCGCGCCGCCTTGCGGCCCTTGACCGTCCCGGCCAGCTGAATGGCGCCTCCATACAACAGGAGTTTTTCGGTGAGGGTGGTTTTCCCGGCGTCGGGGTGGGAAATGATCGCAAACGTGCGCCGTCGCGCCATTTCGTCAAGAAAGGCAGCCATAGTTAACTCGCTAAAATCTCTGTAAATTTTCCGGAATACCCGGGCTTCTCCCGGGCAAATACCGCAGGTTTGGCAGGGCCACGTGGTTCACACCGCGGTCTAATCACATTGCCAAGCCTTAATTTTACCAGTAGGCTGCACTTTTTCATAACTATTTGATTTATTTCTGACTTCATTGCGAAAGGGGATGCGGTATGTTCACGCTCAGCGACTCGCCACAGGGGATTGGCCGGATACTGGATAACGGATTCCGCCTGATGATTGCCGGCATCGGCATGGCAGCATTATTGCTACTCATGATGATCATTGTCGAGGCGATTCTGTTTACCGCCATGGGCGCCAGTTTCTTTACCAAGCTGGCGGCATTACAGAAAGGCCAGATTCCGGCCAGCGGGCTGGGCCTGTTCATTGTCTTCATGCTGCTGCTCGGCATTGTCTCCATGCTGTTCAATAATGCCATGACGGCCAAATACGGGGCGGTCGCCTATGGCAACAGCATGAGCCTGGGACAGGCCATCGCCACCGGCGTACGTAAAATCCTGCCGGTGCTGGGATACGGTATTCTCTATACCCTGATCATGGCCATCAGCGCCCTGCCGCTGGGGCTGTTGATGGTCCTGCTCAAGCCACATGGCCTGCTCGCCTTCGTGGTTTTCGTGGTCGGGATCATCCCCCCGCTGATTTTCAGCCTGAGTCTGATTTTCGGCAATTACCTGATTATTCTCGATAACACCGGTGTTATCGAGTCCATCAAACGCAGTCACAACCTGGTCTGGGGTAACTGGTGGCGTACGGCGCTGTATTTCACCATCATCATTATCATCATGCTGGCCATCATGTTTGCCGTCGAACTGACTTTTGGCCTGATTATCGGTCTCACTTCGCATCTGGATGCACAAAAGGGATTGTCATCATTCAATGTCATTGTCCAGATCCTTAACCAGCTGGTATCCATGATTTTCATGCCAGTCATGATTTCTCTGTTCATCCCCTACTTCCATGACCTGAAATTACGCAAGGAAGGTGGAGACCTCGCGGCACGCGTCAACGCCATCTGACTGGTCAGTCAATGCGGGCAAGGACGTACGCAATCCTCATCGCCTGCCTGCTCGCGCTATGCGAGCCAGGCAGTGCCGGGGCAACGGAATCTCCATCCACTCTGGCCCTGGTTCAGGACTGCCTTGGCCTGGTGCAAAACACAAAACACCCGCCATCACCAGGACAGGCGATTACTCTCAGCGAAAGCTGCCCGCAATTATCCATTTCACTGGACAGGCCGCAGCTGGCACAACTCGAACCCGCGCTGCAGGATATCACCAGCGTCCGCCAGCTGACCGATGTCGCGCGTATTCTACAAAGCCGGCAACAGGATGCAGCCCTATCACAGGCGCCGGCGATAAAAGATGTCAGGCATATCCTCGGCCAGGTGTATCACCCGAAAAAACAAACCAAACCCAAACTCAATTTTTTCGAGCGCGTTATGCACTGGATAGATCAGAAAATCCAGGCTTTCCTGAAACGACATCACTGGCTTTCCGATCAGTTTCATCTCAACAGCAAGTCCAGCTTAAGCCTGTTACGCGGCTTTTTGAGCACGGTCCTGGTCCTGCTGGTGGTATTTATCCTGTATATCGTTGTCAACGAACTCAGGATCGCCGGGGTCATGACGCTGTTTAAACGGCACCGGCACACGTCCGCTAACGCCGAGGATGCGCTGACGGTAACCGGAGCCACCACCGCGCAGGCCATGGAGACCATCAAAACGCTGCCTCTGAACCAGCAAATACCGGCGCTCATGCGCTATACCCTGCAATTCCTCATCGAAAAACAGGTACTGCCGCACCGCTATAACCTGACGAACCGGGAATTTCTCGGCCTGCTGCGCGACAAACTACCGGCAGCAAAGCAGGATTTCGAACAACTTGTTACCTGTAATGAGCAGGTCGTCTATGGCAAAAAAACGCTGGCCGATAACACGACTGATCAGCTGTATGGCAATGTCAGACATATACAACAACTCTCGTCAGGCGATCGCTCGTGAAAGACCGGTTGATCACATTACTCGGTGCCGGCATCGCATTTTACATCTTATTGCGGCTGCTGTTCCCCGGTGCGAACCTCGGGATACCACAGCGGCCTGTCTCCTACCCGACCAGCGCGGACCATGGCAAGTACGGCCTGGCCGGCCTGTATCGCTGGCTGAAAACACAGCACGTCCCGGTTTATTCGCTACGCCAGCGCTATAGTGCTCTGGGCAAAGACAGCGAGCTGACCGCCACGGGCAACTTGCTCATCATCTCGCTGCCATTACGCATGAACGCGCAGGCCCTGGAATTCAAACAACTTCAGGACTGGATCCAACGCGGCAATAATGCCCTGTTACTGGTCTCGATGAGTGACTGGCCGGAATGGGCGAACCGCAGGATGGACAGGAGTATTTCGCACATGCTGAACGGGTTCGATCTCGGCGTGACGTCGACCGATAAACTGTCGTCAGCGCCACACGAGCAAAAAAATACCGTCAACCAGCTGGCAACCGAGGCATCCCGCCTGGACAAGCTGCTGCACCCGGAGCAAAGCCCGCGCCGACTGATCCCGGCCAGCCAGGACCCGTTCACCCGCGGCATCCACGACGTCAAGGCCAGCTGGCTCAATAGCGAAGGCCTGAACTGGCACCTGACCTGTTACAAGCAACCGGTCAGCAGCCAGGTGCTGTTACGCGACCAGGCGAATCTGAGCCCGGCACTGTGGCTCAGCATTTACGGCAAGGGACGGCTGATCGTTTCCCGCCACAGTGCCCTGTTTGATAACGCCACCCTGGGCCAGGCGGATAATGCCCGCCTGATGAGCAACCTGGTTTACCAGTTACTCGGCCGGCACGGCACGGTGATCTTCGATGACATGCACCAGGGCCTCAGTGCCATCTATAACCCGCACGCGTTTTTCCGCGATCCGCGCTTACACCATACCCTGCTGTTCCTGCTGGTGCTCTGGCTGATTTACGTCATGGGGCACAGCAATCGTTTCGGTCAGGTCCGCCAGAAAATCCCGCAACTGCAGTTACGTGAACATGTTGAGGCAGTTGGCAACCTGTTCGCGCGTCGCCTGCACAGCAGCGCGATTGCACTGCGCCATGCCAGGCACTTTTTTAACGAAGTGCGGCTGGCTTACGGTCTGCCCCTCAACGGCCAGCCCGTGTGGGAACAGTTACAACAAAATACCGCCATCGAACCTGCCGTCCTGCGCCAGGCCCAGGAACATTACCAGCGGGCAGTCAGGCACAAACGGGTCAACCTGAATTCATTTGTCAATGCACTTAAAACCATGCGAAGGGAATTACGATGAGTACTGCCGCACAAGCGCTACACGAACACATACGCAGCCAACTTGGACAAGTCGTATTTGGTATGGATCATGCGATCGAACAACTGGTGATCGCATTAATCGCCGGTGGCCATGTTCTGGTCCAGGGCGTGCCTGGCCTGGGCAAGACCCTGCTGGCCAAGTCCTTTGCCCATCTCACCCTGGGCAAATTCAAACGTATCCAGTGTACGGCTGACCTGATGCCTTCTGACATTACCGGTATCCATATATACCGGAGCGACAAACAGGAATTTGAGCTGGTACCCGGGCCAGTCTTCGCCGACGTGTTACTGGTTGATGAAATCAACCGTGCCGGTCCCAAAACCCAGTCAGCCTTGCTCCAGGCCATGGAAGAACTCAAAGTGACCATCGATCGGACAACCTATGACCTGCCCCCCGACTTCATGGTGATTGCATCACAAAATCCCGTCGACTTCGAAGGCACGTATCCCCTGCCGGAATCGCAGCTGGACCGCTTCCTGCTGCGCGTTGATCTTGACTATATTGATGCCGAAACAGAAAAACAGATTCTGATGAGTTATGACAAGCCCGGTGCCGCGCATAGCGAGCAGATTGAAAACCGGCTACAGGCTGTTGCCCAGTCCGCCCTCGGTGAGGCGCGCACACAGGCTGCCGCTGTCACCATTTCTGAACCGGTCTATAACTATGCCGTCAGTATCAGCCGGGCCTCACGGGTACACCCCAATGTCCAGCTCGGGATTTCCAACCGTGGCAGCCTGAGCCTGATGCGATGCGCCCGTGCCCGTGCCGCCTTGCTTGGCCAGGAGTATGTAACACCTGATGACATCAAGCACTTGTGCGAGGGTGTCATGGCCCATCGCCTGATCCTGACGCCGGATGCATCCCTCGAAGGGATTGAAGCCCGTGGCGTTATCGAATCCATCCTGAACCAGGTAGAAGTTCCGCGCGAATGAACCTGACCCGACTCAGTTATGGCATCGCCATTCTTATCACCTGCCTGGGCATCATAAATCAGTGGGTGCCGGGAACACTGGCCGGCAGCTGGCGCTTGTTGGCGGCTATCTGGATCGTGATGTTACTGCTGGAATGGCGTTTGAGCCGCCGAACAGCACTGGTTATTACGCGTGACATCAAACCCGTTATCCATCTGGGGCGCGCCAGTGAACTGGACTATCATTTCCAGAACCACTCGGCAAAACGCCTGCGCCTTTGCTGCATGGACCAGTATCCGCTAACCATTGACGAAACCGCGCCTGTTCTGTGCTGCGATATTGACCCGAATAGCGAGCAAACCCGACAGGCAACCATTACCCCGTCCCGGCTCGGTGAGCTGGAATGGCAGCACCTGCATGTCCGCAGCCTGGGTCTGTTCGGCCTGGCCTGGTGGTCACGTCAACTGACCGCGCCCAGCCGAACGCAAGTCTTACCTGACCGGCTGTACAATCAGGAAAGGGTTAAATCAGCCACGGATCACCAGGGCGACCTTGCTCGCCGGGTCCACGGTGTCGGCACGGAATTGATCGGCCTGCGTGACTACCAGCCCGGCGATCCCCTGCGCTATATCGACTGGAAAGCCAGCGCCCGCAGCCACAAGACCATGGTGCGCCTGTTCAGCGATGAACAACACCTGGAATTAATCCTGCTCATCGATGCCGGACGCACCAGCAATATGCAAGCCGGCCATCTCACGCGCCTGGGGCACTACGTCAACGTGGCCTCACGCCTGGCGCAAAAGGCGCTGCTCAACGGTGATCAGGTCGGTATAGTGGTATTTGCCGATTCGGTATTGGCGAGCATGCACAGACTGAAGGGACACCTTGGTCTGCAACGCCTGCGCGATATTCTTGCCCAGATCAATCCGGTTGCGCGTGAATCCAATCCGCTGCCAGCAATCATGCGGGTTCGCCAGCTGGCGGGCATGCGCAGCCTGGTCGTGATGTTAACCGATCTCGACGACGGTGACGCCGCCGTGCAGCTGGTCAAGGCGATGGGCCTGCTGCAACCCAAACACCAGCCCATGCTCGTCGCCATCAGCGACAGTGATGTGCGTAGTATGAGTGAACAGGCTGCCCGGCGCTGGCTCGATCCCTATCATTCTCTGGCTGCCAATGAAATGATGGAAAACTGGCGGCACACGCGGATACGGCTTGAACGGATGGGGATTCCGGTCGTATTCAGTGACATCCAGCATCTGGACAGGCAGGTCCTCGACAACTATGACCGGCTCAAACAGCGCAAGCGTGTCTGATGAGAATTGTATACAGTCCTTGGTTATTTACTTGCTGACGGGAAAGCGACATTCACTATTGTAAATAAGCCAGCCACGTGTCGAATAATCGCTGGTTGATCGCCAGTGCCGCCGAACGCGGTTGCAATGTTCCATTAAACACCGGTTCACCCTGCAGGGTCGCAGCAAAGCCGCCGGCCTCCGCCAGGATCAACTGGCCTGCCGCGTAATCCCACAACTTCTGTTTTCCATGCACGTAAACATCACCACGCCCTGCTGCGATCCAGCACCAGTCGAGTGCCACCGAGCCGAAACTGCGCTGGGATTTATACGGTGGCCGGGAGACGAGTTTGCTGGCAAGCTCGGCGGGCAGGCGCTTGAAATCAACCAGGCCAATGGTCATGTTCTCGACCTCCTGCAGGGCACGCAGTGTCAGCGTATCATGGTTCAGCCATGCGCCACGACCACGCTGCGCGCGAAAGCACTCGTCACGTACCGGATCATAGACCAGGCCCAGCTCGATGCGGCCATTGACGACCAGGGCGACCGACACAGCGAAACAGGCAATGCCCTGACTGAAGTTACTGGTACCATCCAGCGGATCGACCACCCAGACCCCGTTTGCCGAGTCGCGCAGGATTTGTTCCTGTTGCGCTGCTGGCATTTCCTCTCCCAGAAAAGCGATCTGCGGCCAACGCGCCTGCAGGCCTGACTGCAATGATGACTGCATGGCAAGATCCGCTTCAGTCACGATGCTGCCATCGGACTTGAACTGCTGCTGGATGCGGCCAAAGCGTGGCAGTAGCTCACGCAGCGCGCAGGATTTGACTATCTCTGCAAGGCTATCCAGATCGGGGGATAGCGTATCAGTCATGCGGGCCTGATTCCCCGGCTTGCGGTGTGCGCGGCCACAAGCGTCCGCTCAGTAATAACAGCATAAACACGGCATAACCGACACCGACGCTGATGCGGGTTGCCAGACCGATATGGTGGTTAGGCGATATATAACCCTCGATCAGGCCTGAACCGACAAGCAACAAAGCACCGACGGCGATGACCTTGCCAGCCGTACTGGCCGCACGATTAAACGCATCACGTCGCGAGAGTTGCCCCGGGCGCACGATCGCCTCGCCGATCTTCATGCCAGCCGCCCCGGCAAGTATGATCACGCTGAGTTCCACGATGCCATGGGCAATTATGAATTCAAACAGGCGCCCGGCAAGATGATAACGTGCGGTAAAGGCAAACATGCTGCCCAGCATGGCGCCATTCAGGCTCATAAAATACAGCGTACCCAAGCCGTACAGGGTTCCCAGCACAAATGCCGACATCGCGACCACGATGTTATTGAACATGATCTGCTGGGATAAAATCGAAGATGGCAACACGCTCAGGATATTGTCCGTCCACAAACCGCCCTTTTGCACCGTATCGATCATCTTTGGCGAAGCAAACAATGAAACCATTTCCGGGTAGGTGTAGACCAGCCACCATCCGATCAGGGCGGAGATCGCTAGAATACTGAAACTGGCAATAATGGCACCGCGCAATTCACGGACCGCCTGCGGCAGTTCATACCGCAACATGTAAAAAAACTGGCGCAGGAGATTATAGGGCTTGCGATGTATCAGATCATAACTGCGCAGCAACAGTGACTGGAGATAGACCGTAATCTGGCTGTCCGGCAGGGCATGACGCGCCAGCGACAGGTCACGGGAAAGACTGCGATAGCCATTCACAAACTCGAGGACCTCGTCGCTATCGATGTGCCGGCGGCCTCGCTGGGATTGCAGCAAGCTCTCCTGTCTTTTCCAGCCCGGCATACGGCCCTGCAGCCAGTGAGCCACGGCGCTGTCGGATTTTTTCGCTGATGAATGCTTCATTTGAGTAATTGTTGCAAACTGCCCTGCAAGGCATTATCCAGCGCCTGACGGCGGCCACCGGGCAGTGGCAACCCGAATTTCACCAGGATCTCCCGGGCAAATGCCCGGCGCTTGCCGGCTTCGAGTTCGTTCCAGCGTTCCAGCAACTCCGCAATCAATTCACGCTGCTGGGTAGACAGCGCGTGTGAGATCTCCTGCCCCATGATAAGCCTGAGTCGTTTCTCACTGGCTTTTTCATCGTATATCAGCACGGTCCCGGCGGCCATGTCCCCGATACGCAGGTGCTGTTTATTGATCAGACAGACAATGATGCCCAGCACGTAAAAGATCGGCAGGGAATCGATCAGGCGAAACACATTGCGTAACAGCAGCGCACCAGCAGACGCACTGCGGCCATCCTTGCCG
>JARRNT010000018.1:14752-123725 GCA_037384645.1 Gammaproteobacteria bacterium
GTCACTTCCAGCACGGGATGGTATAAAAAATAAATCAACATGGCCGGCAACACGATGGCGAAATAGTATGTCGTCATTTGCGCTTTTGCCAGACTACCGAGGACAAAGTGGAAGCCACCGGAAAAGAAATAGGTGCCCACCAGGTAGTACGTCAGCGCGGCCAGGAAACGGATATGCCAGTCTATGACAAAGGCATAACTGCGCCCCCCCAGGGCAACCAGGTCAAGTTTTACCTCTACCCCGCCAACCGAGGTAATCGTGATATGTTCATCCATGCGAGAGCCGTCTGCTAGGGTTTGAACAATGGCATGTAATCGTCAAAGGTCAGGGCCATGATCAAGGCGTCTTCCCGGCCCTCGTCGGATGGATAGTAGTTGGGCCGGATACCCACTTCATTGAATCCCAGTGAGTGATACAGCTTGATGGCGATCTTGTTTGAGGGACGGACCTCGAGCAAAACAGACTGGACTTTATGGCCCCTGGCCAGCTGCAGCAGGTGCATCATCATCATTTTCCCCAGCCCCTTACCACGACTGAAGTTATAGACCACAATGGTCAGGATATGCGCTTCGCCAGCCCCCATCGACATCACCCCATACGCTTCAATACCGGATTCGCTCTCGTATACCCAACAACTGTAACCGACATGCAGACAATCGCGGAAAATGCCGCGAGTCCAGGGATAGCGGTAGGTATCCTGCTCGATGCTGATGACCATTTCCAGGTCATCCTCGCGCATGGGACGCAAACCAATATGGGGTTTCAGAATTGCACTCATAACTTATTCTTACCCGATCCGGGTGTATTGCGACAATACACCTGTACCTCATGAATTTCCGTGGCAGATTTCCGAGGTTAAATTGATTGTATTGATTTTCGAAGAAACAGCAAATCTTCCCAGGTCTTACGTTTGTCGGCAGGGGTGCGCAACAGATAAGCGGGATGATATGTCACGACCAGCGGCACCCCGCTATCAGCATGCCGGTGTACCTTGCCCCGCAGGCGGCCGAGGGAGGTATCGGTTTTGAGCAGGCGCTGGGCGGCAACCCGACCCAGGACCAGAATCAGTTTTGGCTGAATCAGCGCGATCTGCTGCAACAAGTAGCCACTGCACTCGGCCGCCTCTTCCGGCCGGGGGTCACGATTGTTCGGGGGGCGGCACTTGAGAATATTGGCGATATAGACCTGCTGGCGTTGCAGGCCGATGGCCCGGAGCATTTCATTGAGTAGCTGGCCGGCACGGCCCACGAAAGGCTCGCCCTGGCGGTCCTCGTCAGCCCCCGGGGCCTCGCCGACGATCAGCAAATCAGCCTTCCGGTCACCCACGCCAAAAACCGTCTGGGTCCGGGTCTTGTAGAGTTCGCAACGCTGGCATTCGCGCACGGCCAGGGCCAGTCTGTCCCAGTCCGTAGCCGAATCGGCCGATACGGGGGCCGCTTCTGTGATCAGGTGTTGCGCCGAAGGCGCCTCTGTGGCGGCCAGCGGCGCGGATTGGGGTTGCCAGAGGGTCACGCCCATGGCCTGGAGATAGGCCTGCTGGCGGGGTGTCAGCGACGCCACAGCACCGCCCCCTCAGACATCCCCGGTCTGGGGGTTGGTGCGAACGCCACTGGCGGTGATCTTGTTCAGGGCATTGATATACGCCTTGGCCGAGGCAATCACGATATCCGTATCGGCGCCCTGGCCGTTGGCGACCCGTCCGGCCTTTTCGACCCGCACGGTCACCTCGCCCTGGGCATCGGTGCCACTGGTGATGTTATTGACCGAATACAGCAGCAATTCACTGCCGCTGTTGACCACCGACTCGATGGCGCGAAAGGCCGCATCGACCGGACCGCCGCCTTCGGCAGTGGCGGTTTTTTCATCACCTTCGACGTCGATCGTGATATCGGCCCGGGGTATTTCGCCGGTTTCCGAACAGACCCGCAGCGCCACCAGGCGGATGCGTTCATGTTCCAGCGTCATGCTGTCGGTGACCAGGGCCTGCAGATCATCGTCATAGATCTCGTGTTTCTTGTCTGCCAGCTCCTTGAAACGAACAAAGGCATCGTTGAGCTCGGCCTCGGAAGCAAATTCCACCCCTAGCTCGTTGAGGCGGGTGCGAAAGGCGTTTCGTCCGGAATGTTTGCCCAGCACCATGCGATTGGTGGTCCAGCCCACATCCTCCGCCCGCATGATTTCATACGTCTCTCGGCTTTTGAGCACCCCGTCCTGGTGAATGCCGGATTCGTGGGCAAAGGCGTTGGCACCGACAATGGCCTTGTTGGGCTGCACCGCAAATCCGGTGATCCCGGAAACCAGGCGCGAGGTACTGACGATCTGGCTGGTATCCAGGTGCTCCACGCTGCAGGGGAAGATGTCGCGTCGGGTCTTCACCGTCATCACGATCTCTTCCAGCGCGGCATTGCCGGCGCGCTCACCCAGACCATTGATAGTGCATTCCACCTGGCGGGCGCCGTTCATCACCGCGGACAGGGAATTGGCCACGGCCAGGCCCAGGTCGTTGTGGCAGTGGACCGAGAAAATGGCCTTGTCCGAATTGGGAATGCGCTCGCGCAGGTTACGGATCAGACCACCGAACTGGTCGGGAATGTTATAGCCCACGGTATCCGGAATATTCAGGGTGCTGGCCCCGGCCTCGATCACGGCTTCCAGGATCCGACACAAAAAATCCAGCTCCGAACGCCCCGCATCCTCGGGGGAAAATTCGACATTTTCCGTATACTGGCGCGCCCGCTTCACCGCACGTACAGCCTGTTCCACCACCTGGTCTGGTTCCATGCGCAATTTCATTTTCATGTGAATTGGCGAGGTGGCAATGAAGGTATGGATGCGACCCGAGTTCGCCGGTTTGATGGCCTCACCGGCGCGATCGATGTCCTTGTCCAGGGCGCGGGCCAGTCCACACACGGTACTGTCCTTGATTTGCCTGGCCACGGTCTGCACCGCCTCGAAATCACCCGGGCTGGCAATGGGAAAGCCCGCCTCGATCACGTCCACCCGCATACGCTCCAGGGCCTTGGCAATCCGGACCTTTTCGTCCCGGGTCATAGAGGCACCGGGACTCTGCTCCCCGTCACGCAAGGTGGTATCAAAAATTATCAGTTTATCGCTCATGCTGGTGAACTCCTGCTAGCCCTGGCTTTAGCCTGTGCATCTTACTTGAAAACACGGCCCCGAATAAATCCGCTGACGCCCGATGCCGCCAATTCATAGGGAAAAACCCTTAGTGCGACCAGAATTTATTTTTCCTGATTCAGAATCCATTCAGCTGGTGCTGTCTAAGCTTCATGTTATAACAATCCGGTTTACAGCTACTTCAGGAGCTTCCCATGTCACGCAAAAAACAGTTAGTGTCCGCGGCGCTGGTTGCAGGCGCCATCAGTCTCGCCCCGGCAGCCCACGCCGCGCAACCCGGTTTTTATGCCGGCGCCGGTCTCGGCCAGGGGGATGACCAGGTTCTCAACCAAACCTCGTCCGCCTACAAAATCTTCGGTGGCTATAACGTCAATCCCTTTCTCGGAATGGAGCTGGCCTATATCAACCTGGGCAGCAATTACGTCGATATCAACAACAACGACTTTACTCAGGATGGCGTGTCCTACGAACTGGTTGGGCACATTCCCGTGGGACCCAGCGTGGATATATTTGGCAAGGTTGGGCTATACAGCTGGACCACCAGTTACAATTATGTGTATGGCGCCTCCGGTCAGGGCACGGATAACGATTACGGATTCGGAATCTCGGCCAGGGTTGCACCACAAATCTGGCTGCGTGGCGAATACCAGAAATTCCTGAACGTTGCTGGTGGCGATGTCAGCATGGCCTCAGTGAATATGGTCTTCCACTTTTACTGATTGTTATCATGCGGCCGGGGCGGTGAATCCTCTGACTGCCCCGGCTTTGCATGGTGCCGGCGTTCACGCCGGTGCCGACGCAGGCCAAAGAGGGTGTAAAGTGGACCGGAGGCCGCGTAGATCGTGAACAGAATAAACAGGATGATCGGGGGATCGGAAAACACCACGGCGATGATCAGGACGATCAGAATCATGGTCACAAACGGTACCCGGGAGCGAAAATCAAACCCCTTGAAACTGAAATAGCGAATATTGCTCACCATCAGTACACCCGCTGCGATCGTAATAAACGCACCGATGATATTGATCAGTGGATGCACCGGCAGATACAGGTCGCTCATCCAGACATAGGACGTGACGATGGCCGCAGCCGAGGGACTGGCCAGTCCCTGGAAAAAACGTTTATCGGCAATCCCGATCTGGGTATTAAAACGGGCCAGGCGTAAGGCTGCCGCCGCAGTATAAATAAACGCCGCAACCCAGCCGACCTTGCCCATTTGATCGAGGGCAAATTCGAACATGATCAGGGCAGGCGCCACACCGAACGACACCATATCAGCCAGGCTGTCGTACTGGGCACCGAAATCACTCTGGGTATTGGTCCAGCGTGCTACCCTTCCATCCAGACCGTCCATCAACATGGAAAAAAAGATTGCGTAAGCGGCCCAGTCGAACCAGCCCTGATTGGCGGACACGATAGCAAAGAAGCCGGAACACAATGCCCCCGTTGTCAGGGCGTTGGGTATGAAATAGATACCGCCGCGGCGGGCTTTTTTTACCGGTTCTTCCATAGTTAAAGTGTATGGCCTAAGTGGGTACAGCTCAATACGCATCCAGCAGGACTAGCGTATCAATTCGCCTAATATATCACTCCCTGCCCTGACCCGGTCGCCCGGCTTGTGCACACTCAGGGAACGTTTGGGCAAATACACATCGATCCGGGTCCCCAGGGGAATAAAACCGCAACGCTTGCCCTGTCCGATACGATCACCGGAAGCGATATAGCAATGCAGGCGGCTAAACCAGATCCCGGCATGGAGTGTCACAACAATGTCATCTTTCTTGTCAGTCTGTATCCAGATCACATGCTGTACACGGCCCGGCTGGGATTGTTCAGAGCGATGCAGCCAGTGCTGCATAACCTTGCCCTCGGTGACACCACGCAGGGTGTAGGGACCGTACCAGTGCATTTTCAGACTGATGCAGAGTGATTCGCGTTTAAGAAACCTGTCTTCGATTGTTTCGATGCCGGTTATTACGCCATCCGCCGGCACAATGACGCCAAGCGGTGCACAGGGCGTAAGCCGTCGTGGATCCCGATAGAACCAGACACTCAGCGCCACCAGCAACCACAGCGGAGTCACGACCAGACCGAAAATCAGGTGCAGGATAATAATGATCAACGACAGGAGATAGACGATCAATCTGCCTTCGGGCGCAAGCATAGCGGTCTACCAAATGATAAAGGCCGGAATGAATCCGGCCTTCGTGTGGTTCGAAACTAGTTTTTACTCTTGTCCACCAGTTTGTTGGCGGCAATCCAGGGCATCATGGCACGCAGTTTTTCACCCACCTGTTCAATGGGATGTGCGGCATTAAGACGGCGCATGGCAGTCATTTCCGGATAGTTACTGCGACCTTCCAGGATAAATTTCTTGGCGTACTCGCCGGTCTGGATATTGTGCAGGGCCTCTTTCATCGCCCAACGACTTTCCTCGTTGATGACCTTGGCACCGGTCACGTACTCGCCATACTCGGCATTGTTGGAAATGGAGTAATTCATATTGGCGATGCCACCCTCATACATCAGGTCAACGATCAGCTTGAGTTCGTGCAGACATTCGAAGTAAGCCATCTCCGGCGCATAACCGGCTTCCACCAGGGTTTCAAACCCGGCCTTGACCAGTTCGACGCAACCACCACACAGGACGGCCTGTTCACCGAACAGGTCAGTCTCGGTCTCGTCCTTAAACGTGGTTTCAATAATACCGGTCCGCCCGCCGCCGATGGCAGAGGCATAGGACAGGGCGATCTCCTTGGCCTTGCCGGAAGCATTCTGGAATACTGCGATCAGGTCAGGAATACCGCCACCCCTGGTAAACTCGCTGCGCACGGTATGGCCGGGGGCCTTGGGCGCAATCATTATCACGTCGAGATCACTACGTGGCACAACCTGGTTGTAGTGGATAGCAAAGCCATGGGCAAAGGCCAGTATCCCGCCTTTTTTGATATTCGGTTCGATATTTTCTTTGTACAGCTGGGACTGGAATTCATCCGGGGTCAGTACCATCACCAGGTCGGCAGCTTTAACGGCTTCATCAACACTCTTTACGGTCAGTCCGGCCTGCTCCGCCTTGGCCGCCGAGGCAGAACCCGGGCGCAGGCCAACGGTGACATCCACACCGGTGTCCTTGAGGTTGTTGGCGTGGGCATGGCCCTGCGAGCCGTAACCGAGAATGGTGACCTTCATGCCCTTGATCAAGGAGAGATCACAGTCTTTGTCGTAATAAATCTTCATGTGGTAAGTCCTTCCCTATAGCGATTTGTTTCGTTGTTCAGCTTGTTAGTGAGAGGCTGCGACTGCCGCGTGCAATGCCAGTGACGCCGGAACGTACGGTCTCCACGATACTGGCCGGTTCAATGGCCTCAATAAAGGCATCCAGCTTGTTACTGTCTCCGGTAAGTTCGATGATGTAGGTCGCATCACTGACATCGATAATACGTCCGCGAAATATATCGGTCAGGCGTTTGACTTCAGCGCGCAACTGGGTGTCATCGGCCTTAATCTTGATCAGCATCAACTCGCGTTCGATGTGGCGGCCTTCAGTAATGTCCGCCAGCTTGACCACGTCGACCAGCTTGTTCAGCTGCTTGGTAATCTGCTCGATGATTTCGTTGGAACCACGAGTCACGATCGTCATGCGCGACATCGAGGCATCTTCAGTCGGCGCCACCGTCAGTGATTCGATGTTATAGCCGCGCGCCGAGAACAGGCCCGCCACACGCGAAAGCGCACCCGACTCGTTCTCCATCAATACGGAAATAATATGACGCATCAGGCCAGCTCTCTTTCCGGAGACAGGTGCATTTCATTATGCGCCTTGCCTGCCGCGATCATCGGATAAACATTTTCGGTCTGATCAGTAATGAAATCCAGGAACACCAGCCGATCCTTCATGGCCAGAGCCTCACGCAGTGCACCCTCCACGTCTTCCGGTTTCTCGATACGCACACCGACGTGACCGTAACTCTCGGCCAGCTTGACGAAATCCGGCAGCGCCTCGAGGTAAGAGGATGAATAACGGCTCTGGTAAAAGAATTCCTGCCACTGGCGCACCATGCCCATGTAACGATTATTCAGGTTGATGATCTTGATTGGCAGGTTGTACTGCATCGCCGTTGACAGTTCCTGAATACACATCTGGATACTGGCTTCGCCGGTGACGCAGGCCACGGTCGCATCGGGGTGAGCCAGTTTGACGCCAAGCGCCGCCGGCATACCAAAACCCATGGTGCCGAGACCACCGGAATTGATCCAGTGATAAGGGCTTTTGAATTTGTAAAACTGTGCAGCCCACATCTGGTGCTGTCCCACATCGGAGGTGATGTAGGCGTTACCTTCGGTCACCTCATAGAGCTGTTCGATCACGGACTGCGGTTTGATCAGCGCACTGTGACGATCGTAGCGCAGACAATCCTTGGCCCGCCATTTACCGATCTGTGCCCACCAGGCCTTGAGCGCAGAGGCATCCAGTGATTTCTTGCGTGATTTGATCTCGGCCAGCATATCCGGCAACACCTGTTTGATGTCGCCCACGATCGGTATGTCTACCCGTACGGTTTTCGAAATCGAGGCCGGATCGATGTCCAGATGGATAATCTTGGCCTGCGGGCAGAACTGTTTTACGTCGCCGGTGACCCGATCATCAAAGCGGGCGCCAATGGCGATCAACACATCACAGTCGTGCATGGCCATATTGGCCTCGTAGGTGCCGTGCATACCGAGCATACCGACGAATTGCTCATCGTCCCCGGGGTAGCCGCCCAGTCCCATCAGGGTATTGGTAATGGGGGAGCCCAGATGGCGGGTAAATTCGGTCAGTTCCTGGTGAGCCCCACTGAGGATGACACCACCACCGGAATAAATCATAGGACGCCTGGCGCTGAGGATCAGATCCACCGCACGCTTGATCTGGCCCGGGTGCCCTTTCACGGTCGGGTTGTAGGAACGCATGGCGACTTCCGCAGGATATTCATACGGAATCTTGATATTCGGATCCGTCGTGTTCTTGGGGATATCCACCACAACCGGGCCGGGCCGGCCGGTGGCCGCGATATAAAAGGCCTTTTTCAGGGTGGCCGCCAGGTCGTGCACATCCTTGACCAGGAAGTTGTGTTTGACACAGGGGCGGGTGATACCCACGGCATCCACCTCCTGGAAGGCATCGGAACCGATAGAGGCGGTTGAGACCTGGCCGGTCAGGATAACCATCGGGATGGAGTCCATGTAGGCCGTGGCAATCCCGGTCACGGCATTGGTCGCACCCGGACCGGAGGTCACCAGTACGACACCGGGCTTGCCAGTGGAACGGGCATAGCCGTCCGCCGCGTGGGTTGCTCCCTGTTCATGGCGAACCAGGATGTGACGCACGTCGTCTTGCTGGAACAGGGCATCATATATATGGAGTACGGCACCGCCGGGGTAGCCGAAGACATATTCAACACCCTCGTCCTTCAAAAACTGGACAACAATCTCTGCCCCGCTCAATTCCACGAAACTTCTCCCAACCGATGTAAAAATGATGTCCTGATATGGACAAATGGCCCGCCGAAGGCGGAAAAGATAAGAAACTACTTATTTTCTTGAAGCCCGTCAAGAAAAGTGCCGTTAAAGTCTTTAGTCTAACCCAAATGAGATAGATTCAGACCACCTGCTGCTGCCTGGAGAATTCAGTGGCAGCGGTCACGGACTTGTGAAATATGCGTGTTACGCCATAATTGTCTTGCGCTAGACTTTATTGGTAGTAATTTAATTAACAAAACGAAATGGATCGAACCATGAAGAAATTGCTCAAATTTGGCCTTGCTGCCCTCATGGCCCTGGGCTTTGCCAGCCTGGCCACAGCCGCCATGTATAAGTGGGTAGACAAAAATGGCACCGTGCATTACAGCCAGCAACCGCCGGCTGAGGGGAACTACGAAACCATGCACGTGCATACCGAATCCCCATCGGGTTCTGACTCGGGTTCACAATCCAAGCCCACTTACAGCACGCCTGATGCAGGGAATACCAGCGGCAATGGTTCCTCAAATGCCATTAAGCAGGCTGAAGCCAAGGGTGAGGCACAGCGCCAGCAAAAATGTGAAACGGCCAAAAAGGCCCTGCAGACGTACACCACCTATCGTCGCCTGCGCAAGAAAGATGGTACTGTCATCCGACTGGACGACAATGAACGCGCCAAGCGGATAAATGAAGCGAAATCCGCCATCAGGGAATTCTGCCAGTAATGCCGTACCTGAAGATCCAGACCAACCATACGATCGACGCCGACCGGTCTGCTGATTTGATTCAATCCGCCTCCCGCCTGGTCGCCGACGGGCTGGGTAAACCGGAGCGCTACGTCATGGTGGCGCTGGAACCACCGGTGCCCATGGTCTTTGCCGGCAGCCCCGAGCCAACGGTCTTCATGGAACTCAAAAGCATAGGGCTGCCCGAGAGCAAGACCGCGCAACTCTCGGAAAGCCTGTGCCAACTTATCAACAGTGAACTGGGCGTGCCTGCCGATCGTGTGTATATCGAATTCCAGGACGCCCCGCGCAAGATGTGGGGCTGGGACAGCGGCACTTTTTAACCCGCGCCTCGCTAACGGATGAAAAAGACGATCCTCATTATTCTGGGCATTGCGGTAGTCGCCGGATATATGGGCTACCAGGATCCGATGGTCCGTTCCTGGTTTCAGCGCCAGACCCACAAGGTGCTGCCGGCGTCCGCGAGCGAACAAACCCTCTACCGCTGGCAAGATCACCACGGTGAATGGCATGTCAGCGACAAACCACCGGCAGGCGGCATCCAGTACCAGACTGTGCGTTATCCAACCAACGCCAACGTGATCCCGTCCTCGGAACTCACGGGCAAAAAATAAGCTTGCCACTGTACTCCATCCACCCGCAGCCAGTAAAATGCGGGAAACAACAGTAACAACGTCAGGCTTCCATGCGTACATCCCAACTTCTAATTGCCACGGTCAAAGAAACACCGGCCGACGCAGAAATCATCAGCCACCAACTCATGCTCCGGGCGGGCCTTATTCGCAAGCTCGCCGCCGGGCTTTACACCTGGTTACCCCTGGGTCTGCGCACTCTGCGCAAGGTCGAGGCCATCGTGCGCGAGGAAATGAATCGAGCCGGTGCCCAGGAAGTACTCATGCCGGCGGTACAACCGGCGGAGTTGTGGCAGGAATCCGGCCGTTGGGACAAATACGGACCGGAACTGCTGCGCCTGCGGGATCGGCATCAACGTGATTTCTGCTTCGGACCGACCCATGAAGAAGTCATTACCGATCTGATTCGAAATGAACTGCGCAGCTACAAACAATTGCCCAGTAATTTTTATCAAATCCAGACAAAATTCCGCGACGAAATCCGGCCGCGTTTCGGCATTATGCGGGCGCGTGAATTTCTCATGAAGGATGCCTACTCCTTCCACCTGGACGAAGAGTCCCTGCAACTTACCTACAAGGTGATGCACGAAACCTATTGTCGGATCTTCGAGCGCATCGGGCTGGAATTCCGGCCGGTCCAGGCCGATACCGGATCGATTGGTGGCAACCAGTCACATGAATTTCACGTACTCGCCGATTCCGGTGAAGACGCCATCGCCTTCAGTACAGACAGCAACTACGCCGCCAACGTGGAACTGGCCCGGGCCCTGCCCCCGACAGGACCCTCCTCTGCAGTACAGCAGAGTCTGCAAACTGTCGAGACCCCCGGTCAACACAGTATCGAGGATGTCAGCCGGTTTCTGAACGTTTCGCCGCAGCAGTGTATCAAGACCCTGCTCGTCAACGGCGAGGAGGATAGCGTGATTGGCCTGGTCTTGCGTGGCGACCATGAACTCAACAGCATCAAGGCGGAAAAACTCGAGGGTGTCGCCGTCCCCCTGAGCTTTGCCAGTGAAGACGCCGTCAAGCGCGTCGCCGGCTGTGCACCGGGTTCACTCGGCCCGATTGGCCTCGACATACCGCTATATGTCGATCACAGCGCCGGGGCACTGGTGAATTTCATCTGCGGGGCCAACGCGGATGGTAAGCACCTGACCGGCGTGAACTGGGGCCGAGATTGTCCGCAACCACGCTGCGTCGATATTCGTAACGTGGTGGAAGGTGATCCCAGCCCGGATGGTAAAGGCACGCTTCAGATTAAGCGTGGTATCGAAGTCGGTCATATCTTCCAGCTGGGCAGAAAATACAGTGAAGCCATGAACGCCACCGTGCTTGATGCCCAGGGCAAGGCCGCGGTCATGACCATGGGCTGTTATGGCATCGGCGTCTCCCGCGTCGTGGCCGCCGCGATAGAACAGAACCATGATGACAGGGGCATCATCTGGCCTGACGCCATTGCGCCTTTCCAGATTGCGATTCTCCCCATGAACCTGCAACGCTCACAGGCCGTACGCGAAGCCGCCGAAGTCCTTTACCAGGAGTTGAACGAAATGGGGTTTGACGTACTGTTCGACGATCGCAATGAACGCCCGGGGGTCATGTTCGCCGATATGGAATTGATCGGAATCCCGCATCGCATCGTGATTGGCGATCGCAGCCTGGAAAACGGCATGGTCGAATACAAGGGGCGGCGCGACGCCGATTCCCGCGAGATTCCCCGCCCTGAGTTACTTGCCTTTTTAAAGACCACGGTCAAAACTTAGTCATACACCTGAAATAAACAGGATATCATGTCCCGACGCTGGTTCGCCGTTATTATCGCTTTGTGCCTGTCACTGCCCGCCTGGGCAACGACGCCGCAGGCGCCGGACAATCAATTACGCGTATTGCTGAAAAAAGCGATTTCCGCCCATGACAGCTTCAAGGATCGCTTTGATGCCGAAGTCTGGTTGATGGATATGTCACGGCGCCTGAAACCATTCGTGCCGGACCCGGTCAGGCGAATCAAGCTGCTCAAACAGGTCCATTACGAAGCCACCCGCGCCGGTTTAAGCCCGGAACTGGTCCTGGCCGTTATCCAGGTTGAGAGCCGGTTTAATCGGTTCGCCATCTCCAAGGCCGGCGCCCTCGGTCTGATGCAGGTCATGCCTTTCTGGCTCAAGGAAATCGGTAAACCCCATGACAACCTGTTCGACATCCGCACGAATCTGCGCATGGGATGCACGATTCTGCGTTATTACATGGACAAGCAACACGATGATCTTACCAGCGCACTGGCGCGCTATAACGGCAGTCTGTACAGCTACAAATATACCAACCGGATATTTCGGGTGCTCGACAAACGCTGGCGTTGCATCGATTGTTAGACTGGTCTCACTCGGTAAAGAATCCAGTCGGCACTTCGTCATCTACCCGCTGGCACACAACCTCGCTCACGTGCGCGGCAGGCGGGCCTTGCCATAACCACGCCTTGAGATGACCCACGGCATCCGGCGAACCGCATAACAACACCTCAACCGAACCATCGTGCAGGTTCCTGGCATAACCGCTCACGCCTCGCCTCTGCGCCTCACGCTGGGTTGAGGCACGAAAAAACACGCCCTGCACCCGGCCGTGGATTATGCATTTTTCACAAAAACTCACTGCACCCGGACTTTGACGTGCTGGCCTTCGCGCAGAACACGATCGCCCACATTGAATTTCACATCCACCGGGTAATTCGTCCCATTATTGGCGCCCTTCACCGGCTCGAACCCGATAGCCTTGATAGTGCCATCAAGTTCGCTCCCCCCCAGTAACACTTTCGCAGACTGGCCAAGCCTGATACTGGATAACTGGGATTCGCTGACATAAAAACGCGCCATCATGCTGTCTGCATCGGCCACGGTAAACAGCGTCACCGGTTTGAACCTGGCTGCAATTACCTGACCGACCTGGGCATAACGCGCCAAGACCAGGGCATTGAACGGAGCGCGCAAGGTACTGTACCTGAGTTCCTGCCTGGCCTTCACCAGCATCGCCCTGGCCCTGTCACGCTCGGCCTCCGCCTTGACCTTGTTATCCTTGGCCACCTGCAATTCATGGTCGGACAAGACCGTACGCGCATAAAGTTGCTGTGAACGCTGCATTTCGCGCTCAGCCTCTTTGTACTGGGCTTCCTCACTGCGTAAATTCGTCCTCGCCTGCATGACTTTCACCTTGTAAACCGTGTCATCCAGGCTGAGTAACTTACCACCTTTGCTCACCTTCTGGCCGACATCGGCGTAGACTTTCTGAATGACACCGCTGACGGGTAATGCAAGATCCACCCGCTTTGACCATTTTAAGGTCGCCTCAAATTCTGCAGCCTGTGTTGTTGTACTCAACAACAGCAGGAAGGTCACGCCGATCCAGATTGACTTGGAAAAATAACTACTCATGGCTTTGCCTTCTTTAAATATCATGATTTAGGTTTGTCCTCCGGCAGTTTTAACTGGCCGGTAAGAATATCCAGCTTCATCCAGGCCTCAGCCATCTCATAGTCAGCCTTTCTGGATAAATATTCCGCGTCGGTCACCTTAACCATGGAATCGCCCAGGTCTGCTGTCACTTCCATCTCGTAAAGGGCACGACTACGATCCAGGTTAAGGTCGCGATAGTTGCTGACCACGCTCATTTCCTGACGTCGCGCCTGCAAGTTTTGCAAATCCAGCCAGGTGTTCAACACCTGTTGTTGCAATTGCATACGCGCAGACTTTAATTCAGCCTGGATCTTGTAAAGATTCGCCTGTGCACTGGCGGTCAGGGCATCCGTGCGACTGCCGGCAAACAATGGTACCTTGATATAGATACCAGCGCGGTATTTGTCATAACCGCCCAGGTCACGCGCATAATCGTAGACACCAACCTGACCATATAATCTCGGGTTCTGGCTGGCACGTGCAGCTTCCACCTGCTGTTGCGCTGCCAGTAACTTGTCCTGCAGGGATTTGATCCTGTAATTATGCGACATTGCCGTGGCAAGCAACGCATCGTAATCCGGCAACTTCCGCTTTAACACGGAAAGATCAGGTCGCGCCAGGTCCGATGGCAGTTCGCCAGGGTGATTAAGTGCATCTGCAAGTAAAGCCCGGGTACGCCTTTGATCATTTTCAGCTGACACCTTGAGATATCGAACCTGTTGATAGCGTGCTTCGAGTTTCTGGACCTGAAAATTGGAGCGTTCACCAACCTTTTGACGCTTGCGCATACGATCATAGCTGACGTATGCCACCGCCATCTCCTCGTTGTAGCGGTTGAATTTCAGATCCGCCAGAATGACATTGAAATAACGCTGCATAATCACCAGACGTCGTTTGGCCCGGGCATCAAGAAACGCAAATTGACTGGCATTGACCTCTGCACTGGCGGCTTTACTACGGGCAGTCTGGCGGCCAAAGTCATACAGGTCCTTGGTGACTGTTACTGAGGCGGCACTGTCATTATGCGACAGATACGAATAGGTATCCGGCGGCTCCACATAACGCAGGCGGCCCTGTAAAGCTATCCGGGCATCATCGTCTGTATCCACGACTGCCTGGTCTGCCTGTGCCTGGCGAAGCCTGGCTTCCTGCAACATGAGCTGTGGATGCGGTGCATCCGCCAGGCTAAGCGCATAGTCCAGAGTCAGTGTATCCGGTAATTTAGTTTTATCCGGCTGTGCAGACAGGGCAAGTTGCGCAGCAAGCATACCCAGCGCGACACAGCTGAACCTGAAATACGATATTTTCATTGTAGGTAACCCGTCAAACAGCACAGACTGGCTGCTTGGGTAAATATTTAGTTATTGATTTTTCTTACGCTGCTTTTGCTTATAAATAACAAAAGGCATTTTCTTGTATGCGCCATCCACCACATACTGGCCCAGCCACATAAACTCCTGCACGCCAGTAGTCCTGCCAATGTAGCGATAAACCCGGTTACCTTTCAAATCAAAGAAGGCCATGACCGGGGTTGCCCGTACGCGCTGTTCTTTGAACGCGAAATCCTTCTCCTTCATGGTCTTGCCATGTGGATCAGTGATGTCGACATCACCTTCAATATCGACAGGAAACAGTAAAAAATGTTTGCGGAAATACGCCTGAACCTTTGGCTGGTTTAATACATTGGTTTTCATGTAATGACAAAATGGGCATTCCGCCTGCTCAAAAAACATCATGATGCCATCTTTACCTTCCTGTTTGGCCTTCTGGATTTCTTCATGGTAATCACCCCAGGATTGATTGAAGAAATATTTCGAAGGATCCCGCGGTGCTTCCGCATGACTCACACCGAGATATCCGAGCATCATGCAACAAAACAGAACTTGCGTTATTTTCCTGATCATCTCATCACCACATTATTACGCTTGTCATACTCTCCGATTACCGACTCAAGATATTGCCGGGTCACCGGGCCGGTACGTGACTGTACCAGCTTGCCCTGAGGCGAAACAATAAAGCTCGTAGGTAAACCGTATAGCCGACCAAAAACCGTGGGACGGTCCACATCGGCCAGAAGAATAGGATAAGTGATCATATGTTCGTCGACAAACGACTTTAGCGAAGCTGGATCATTGTCTTCATAGTTAACACCCAGTACGACTGCATCACGGCGATTTGCGTTATAAAAGGCTTCCAGTTGCGGGATTTCCTCTCGGCAAGGCGGGCACCAGGTCGCCCAGTAATTGACGATCACCCATTTACCCCGGTAATCACTCAGGTGATGGATCTTGCCATTCAAATCCGGTAAGGCAAAATCGGGTTCAGCCGCGTACACCGACACGGGCAAATAAATGAACAATAAAATCAATAAATTAGTTTTAAGCATCTTAACGCTAACTCAACCACCTTCCTGTTTTTGACCCTGGAACCTGTACTGAATTCCCCATTGACCCGGGAATCCTGGCTCTCGCACAAAGAAAAGGGCCCCTGCAGAGGGGCCCTTCCATGGACAACTTGTGTCTACTTACGTCGGCTTACTTGCCCGCGAGATAAGCCTTGTCAGAGGCTTCAACCTTACCCAGCGTCCAGGCGCCACGTGTCTTGGCATGATGGACGGCTGCCGCGACGTCTGCCGAAGACGGGTTGGTGTTGATATTGAACACCTGGCCCGGATAAATCAGGTCAGCGTCCTTGATCTTGGCGCTATTGGCCTTGTAAATCAGCGGCCATTCATACGGGTTGTTGTAGATGCCTGGCTTGGCAGAGATGTTCCACAGATTATCCCCTTTTACAACAGAATAGGTATTTGCGGAGGGCGTAGCAGCCATCGGTGTTGCCGTCCCTGCAGCATCAGCGGCATACATGCTGGCCAGACGCTGGTGTTCTTCCGCTTTCTGGGCTACGGCAAAGTTACCCTGGTCACGCGCCTTGTTGGCGATCTTGATCGCTTCGTCATATTTGCCGGCAGCCAGATCCTTTTCAGCTTTTTTGATCATCTTGCCAGTATCACGCCATGCCCAATCCGCTTTCAGGGCTTTGGCATAGGCTGCCTTGGCCGCTGCAATTGCCTCCTTTGCAGCTTGCTCACTTGAAGTGCCCTGTTCACTCGTGCTGCTACAGCCGACTGCGACCGTGAGGACAAGTGCCATGACGCTGGTTAACTTCAATGTCTTCGTTGTTTTCATTTGTAATGCTCCGAATTCTTGTTGTCTGGCCAGGATGTATAAAACGATTATAGATTAAAGCTTATATATATCTTAATGAAACTAACAATCACCAATCATACTGTCAAGGACTTCGCTAACAATGCCTTTACCGGAGTGATCAGTGCCTTTAATGTTAGAACATCCTAATATAATAAAGCTCGTCAGTTGCCGTTTTTGTTATTTGCCAGCGCCTGCTGGCGCGCCTTGACTGCCTGCTGTTGCGCAGCAATGGCATATTCCCGGGCAGCGGGATAGTCCCCGCTGTCCAGTGCGCTCGTGGCCTGTTTTAATAGTTGTTCTGCCTGTTTCAATGCCACAGGCGCATAGCGCTGGGCCTTTACTTCATAGGCCGACTGAATCGTTTGGCGGGCGTTGCTCATTTCCTGAACAGGCGGACTGACGGCACAGGCGCTTAACAGCAACAGCAGCAGTGCGCCCGGTAAGGCGAACCATGGCCTGGGGTGTAATGATGGGGACATTGAGCAGCTGAGTTTTCTGTGTGAAAGTGCGTGTGATGGAAGCTATCACCGGCCCTATAGGCTGTCAAGACGACCACCCGAGAGGTACAAAAAGGGGTAAAATAGCGCATTTGGCCTTGAGCAAATGGAGAACCATGTCAGTCGTTATCTATCACAATCCGCGTTGTTCCAAATCTCGCCAGACACTGGAAATTCTCGAACAACGCCAGCTGCAGCCGCAAGTCATCGAATACCTGAAAACACCGCCTGATGCTGCCACCCTTAAACAGCTCATCAGCATGCTGGGGATCAATGCCCGGGACCTGCTGCGTAATAAGGAAGCCGAGTACAAAACCGCAGGACTCGACAATCCTGACCTGAGTGACGAGGAGATCATTGCTGCCATGGTCAGCTATCCCAAACTCATCGAGCGTCCCATCGTGATCATCGGCAAGCGTGCCGTTATTGGCCGCCCGCCTGAACGCGTCCTGGAACTGATTGGATAAGGCATGTCTGAAATCCTCATCCTTTATTACAGTCGTCATGGTGCAACCGCACAGATGGCCCGTCAGATTGCACGTGGCGTGGAACAGGTGGAAGGTATCACGGCACGATTACGCACAGTCGCACCGGTTTCCACTGAATGTGAGGCCGTGGCACCGGCCACGCCTGACAGCGGGGCCCCCTATGCCAGCCTGAAAGATTTGCAGGAATGTATCGGTCTGGCCATGGGCAGTCCCACCCGCTTTGGCAACATGGCGGCAGCATTGAAATATTTTATCGACTCCTCCAGCAGCTTGTGGTTATCCGGTGACCTGGTCAATAAACCCGCCTGCGTGTTTACTTCCACGTCCACCCTGCACGGTGGCCAGGAGTCGACCTGTTTATCCATGATGTTACCGTTATTGCATCACGGCATGATGTTACTGGGTCTGCCATATACCCAGATCGATCTGTCCACGACCCGCAGCGGTGGTACCCCATACGGCAGCAGTCACTACGCCGGTAGCGACAGTGACCTGGAATTAACTGAGGAAGAAATCAGGTTGTGTCAGGCCCAGGGGACACGGCTGGCACAAACCGCAGCCGCACTCCGGCAACAGGGTTTGATTCAAACATGAACCCCAAACAGGTACGTAACGTGGCACGGGTAAGTTATATCGGTACCCTGGCGACAATTGTCCTGTGGTATTTTGTGTTTTCACCACCACGCTTTGTCTTTTCGACCGTGCTGTCTTTGCTTTACTGTGGAATCCTGTTATTGCCAGCCTACGGCCTGTTCAGGAACAAACCACGCGCATACCTGTGGAGCAGTTACCTCATCCTGTTGTATTTCATGCATGCGATTGTCGAGACCTACGCCAACCAGGCTCACCGCCCTATGGCCATCGCCGAACTGATCTTTAGCTTTGTCTATTTTGTCAGTGCCAGTCTATGCGCGCGCTATCAGCAACGCGGCTTACTCTGATTCCGGATTAAGCCACTGCCTGACAAACGGGATAGTCAGGCGGCGTTGCGCCTGCAATGAAGCATGATCGAGCTGGTCAAGTAATGCAAACAGGCTGTGCAGATCCCGGGGATAACGCTTCAGTAAAAAGCCTGCCACATCCACGGGTAATTCAAATCCGCGCCGCTCGGCACGTAACTGCATGGCGGCAATCTTATCGTCATCCGTGAGCGGCTGTAACTGAAAAACAGGCCCCCAGCCGATGCGTGACTGCAGATCTGCCAGTTTCAGCCTGAGTTGATTCGGTGGAACATTGCCAGTCATGCACAACTGCCCGCCACACTCGCGCAAAAGATTAAACAGATGAAACAGGGCCGTTTCCCAATTCTGATCACCGGCGATGTACTGCACGTCATCCAGACAGACCAGGGCGAACTGCTCCAGCCCCTCAAGCACCGCAGCCGGCTGCTGTACCAGTTCCTGCAGTGGTAGATACATCGATTCACCCGGCAGGTGAATGTGGCACAAGGCCTGTAATAAATGGGTCTTGCCGGTCGCCTCAGAAGACCACAGGTACAGGCAAGGTTCTGTTGCCTCCCGCAGAATTCGAACCACACTCTCATTCCCTGCAGCCAGGTAATTGTCAAACGTGGCTGCATCATCGAGCTTGATCTGCAGCGGAATCTGGTAAGCCGCCATAAACCGTTCAGCCTGAATACAGACTGCTGTCCTTGTAGCGCCCGTGCAGATAACGCAGGACCACCGCAATCACGGCAGCGGCAGGCAAGGCCAGCAATACCCCGAGAAACCCGAACAACTGACCGCCGGCAAGCACCGCAAAGATCACCGCAACCGGGTGTAGACCAATACGATCACCAACCAGCAAGGGGGTCAGTACCATCCCTTCCATTGCCTGCCCGATGGCGAAGACGATCGCCACATAGAGCAGGTGCAGGGCATCGTGGAACTGCAGCACTGCGGCCAGACCTGCTGCCACGATGCCAACAATGAATCCAAGGTAAGGAACAAAACTCACCAGGCCGGCCAGTAAACCGATCAGGAATGCCAGGTCAAGACCGGCAATCCAGAGCCCGACACTGTATATGGTTGCCAGTGCAAGCATGACCAGCAGCTGGCCGCGCAGGAAAGCGCCCAGGACTTCATTGGTGGAGCGGGCGAGTTGACTGACCACCGGTTCGCTCTTGCGTGGCAGCATTTCGCGCACACGTGCTACCAGGATGTCCCAGTCACGCAACAGATAGAATGTGACGACCGGGATCAGGACGACATTGGCCAGCCAGGCAGCAAGTAGTGCGCCAGAGTGGGTAATGTAGCCGGCCAGTGTCCTGGCAAGACTGCCTGCTTCTTTCCAGTGGGATTGTAATGATGACTTGAGGGTTTCGCTGTCCAGCTGCAGGCCCAGGCCAAAGTGTGAATTCAGCCAGGGGACAACTTCACGTTGCACAACATCGAAGTAGCCAGGAATCTTATTCCCCAGGATAACCAGCTGATCCTGTAACAAGGGCAGCAGGAACAACAGGACCAGCACACCGACCAGGGTCAGCACGATAAACACGACGATAACAGCCAGCGTACGCGGTAATTTGTACGTTTCCAGCCGATCGACCAGCGGATCACCGACATAGGCCAGGATGGCGGCAATCATAAACGGTGTCAGCACCGGCGCCAGCAAATAGAGCAGCACACCGACAATACTGGCCAGTAACAACCAGAACCAGCGATCCGTAGTTGTCACTGTGACTTTACCTTGAGTTGTTCGCGGGCACGCACCGACCAGAGCACGACGTAGGCCACACCACTGATCAATGTAGTGAGTGCGACCAGGTAGATCAGGACGGTCACCAGCGTGGACGGCACGACATTGGCGAAGGGCAATTCGGAAAGACGAAAGATGAGTAACAGCACCAGCAGGATCTGCATACCGGTATTGAGCTTGCTGATCAGTAAATGCTGCATGGTAATATTTTTAATCAGCAACCGATAAGCTGCGGCACCCAGTACAATCACCAGGTCACGGCCAATCACCAGCGCCACCAGCCAGAGCGGCAACTGGGACTTCAGTCCCAGGGTAAAGTAAATAGCTGTCATCAGTAGTTTGTCGGCAAGTGGATCAAGCACACTGCCCAGACGCGACATCCAGCCAAAGTGCCTGGCCAGGAAACCATCCAGGCCGTCGGAAATGCCGGCGATAAAGAACAGTGCCAGGGCCTTGCCGAATTCGTTATGCCACAGATAGTTAACTATCGGGATCACCAGCAGGATGCGCAATACACTAATTATATTGGGCAGGTGCTTCACGGCTGTAATCGGTACGTGAGGTCAGGAATCACCTTGCCGGGATCCTGATTCTCCGGTGTTGCGGCTGTTTCCGAGGATAATGACTCCACCGGTGCGTTATCCGATTCGTCGGCGGCCAGCACCTGCCCCAGGGAGACATCCCTAGCCACCGCCAGGCGCCCTCCCGGAATCTTGACCTGAAATACCGCGCTGGATGCCGTCAGCTCCACCGGTTCCACGTCTTTGACGTGCGAGATGGACTTAAGATATTTGACCGTGCGGTTAAAGTCCGCCAGCCCCTTGATATCCTTCACCTCTATCAGCACGGTACCTATATCGGCCTGATCAACCTGGCCATAACGCTGTGCCAGGGATTGCGCCGTGTTATCGACACCAGCGTCCAGCACATCGGCAAGTGACGCACCACTCTCGCTCCAGTTCTCGCTGCCGCTGTCCACATACAGGGTCCAGCGCCCGACCCATTTGCTGGAATTTGCCTGGTAGACACGGCCAACCAGCACGGCCTCGGTCTGGTAACGTTGCGAGGCCTGCAAAATGGTGTTGCCAAAATTTCCCCAGACATCGCTGGTATGAATGGCCGAGCGATCCGTCAGGTCCAGCAGGGGCAAGACCAGCGGGACGCCACGTGATGTCGCCTCCGAGGTAAGCAGGTTATAGGCATCATTGCGCGAATCAGCACCCAGCAATTTTCGCTGACCATGTTGCTCGACAGCCAGCCAGACCAGCGTACTCGGCCTGGTACTGCCCCAGACCGGCAAATTGCTGGCCCGCAACAAATGGCTGATCGCGGTTTCATCGAAACGGACCCACACCGCCAGGCCAGACTGTTGCGCATTAGCGCCACTGGTATTGCTGCCTGAACCGCTGGAGTTATCGGTTTTGATATATCGAAACTGCTGCACAAACCGGGTCACATCCTGGGTTGCCTGGGCAATGTCGGGATACGTCTGGGCATTACCGACATCTGAACGCCCCGAAACGCGGATCAGGACCTGGACAAAGGCCTGCTGGATGGCCTGGTTGCGTTGTTCCTTGTTCTGGTCCTGAACAGGAACTGTCGCTTCATAAAGGTGAGCGAGTTCTACTGCCCTGACGTGACCTACCAGTGAAAAGCACAAGCTTATTGCCAGGCAAAACGCTGCCAGGTATGACCGATTCCGGATGAAATGAAACTGCCTCATAGGAAAATACATCAGCCGATTCCCTGCCTGTCTGTGAATTGTTAAACTAGCCTATTATCACCTACAGCCTGCGCACGTAAAAGGTGCGTTTCGAAGGAGTTTTGAGTGGCGCAGCATATTTCTGACCCGGATTCAGCCAATATCAACCCAACCGGATTGAGTTATCGCGATGCGGGCGTTGACATCGATGCCGGTGAAGCGCTGGTTGAGCGCATCAAACCCCTCGCCAAACAAACCCTGCGCCCGGGCGTACTTGGCGGGCTGGGCGGCTTTGGCGCCCTGTTCGAGCTGGATTTGCAGAAATATCGGGCACCGCTGCTGGTCGCCGGCACCGACGGGGTTGGCACCAAGCTCAAGCTGGCCCTGCAAATGGGCAAACACGATACCATCGGCATCGACCTGGTAGCCATGTGCGTCAATGACCTGATTGTCCAGGGTGCCGAACCCCTGTTCTTCCTGGATTACTATGCCACCGGCGCCCTCAGTGTGGACACTGCCGCCGACGTCATCAAGGGCATCGCGGAAGGCTGTCGTCAGAGTGGTGCTGCTCTGATCGGGGGCGAAACTGCCGAAATGCCCGGCATGTATCACGCCAACGATTATGACCTCGCCGGCTTTTGTGTCGGCGTGGTCGACAAGGACAAGCTGATAGACGGCAGCCAGGTGCAAGCCGACGACATCCTGATCGGACTCGAGTCCAGTGGCCCGCATTCCAATGGCTATTCCCTGATTCGAAAAATCCTGGAACGCAGCCAGGCCGATCTGGGCACTGGCTTTCATGGCCGAACGCTCGGCGAGGTCCTGCTGGAGCCAACCCGCATTTACGTCAAACCCTTGCTGACCCTGTTCGAACAGATTTCGGTCAAGGCCCTCGCCCATATCACCGGTGGCGGTCTGCTGGAAAACCTCCCGCGCGTCATGCCCGACGATACCATCGCCATGGTCGATGCAGCGGCCTGGAGCCGCCCACCGATTTTCGACTGGCTACAAAACGCGGGGCAGGTTGCTGACATGGAGATGTTCCGTACCTTTAACTGTGGTATCGGCATGGTAGTGATCGTTAGCGCCAAAGACGTGACCCGTTCACTGGCCTGCCTCAATGACCAGGGTATTGATGCCCGGGTCATTGGTCAGATTGCCAAGGGTGAAGGCGAACCGCGTGTCGTGATCGAGAATGCCTGATGCAGCACAGGCCATTCAGCGTCATCGTCCTGATCTCGGGCAATGGCAGCAACCTGCAGGCAATTATTGACGAAGTCCAGCAAGACCGTTTACCTGTCAAAATTGCCGCGGTAATTAGTGACCGTCCCGGTGCCTATGGATTAACCCGTGCCGAACAGGCACAGATTCCCACCCACATCATCGATTTTCGACAATATCCCGAACGCGCCGAATTCGACGCCGCCCTGACGCAATGCATCGATCGCTATGCCCCTGACCTGATCGTACTGGCCGGATTCATGCGCATTCTCACGCCCGCATTCGTCGAGCATTACCTGGGCAGGATGATCAACATCCACCCGTCCCTGCTGCCCAAATACCAGGGATTACATACCCATCGCCGGGTGCTGGCGGCCGGGGAACGCGAACACGGGGCCAGCGTCCACTACGTCACCCCGGAGCTGGACAGCGGACCGCTCATCCTCCAGGCACGCATCCCGGTCCTGGCCGAAGATACTGCCGAATCCCTGCAACAGCGGGTCCACCAGGTGGAGCATCAAATCTACCCGGCGGCCATCCGTCGAATTGCCACCGGTCAGGTGTCGTTCAGGCACAATCAGGTCTACTACGACAATAAGCCCATTATTGACGAGCAACGCGAGTATGCCGTGCAAACATCCTGAATCAGCACCTGCAGGCCGACCCTGCCGACGTGCGGCATGGAAGATGGTCATTGCCGCACTATGCCTGTTGCCGGTCTTACCGGCCCAGGCCGATTTACTGCGTCACCCGTTTTCCATCACTTACGAGGTTCATCGTAACGATTTTTATCTGGGTGATTCTGTGCGTCATTTTCGCCAGCTTGCCAATGGCGACTGGCAATACCAGTCCAGAACCACGGCCAAAGGCCTGGCCGGCCTGTTTTTTCACGACACCATTCTGGAAACCAGCACCCTCAGGCTACAGGGTAAACGGGTCGTGCCGCTGGCCTATGATTACCAGCAATCCGGTGGCAAGGATAAAGAATCTTACCGCATCAACTTTCTCTGGCGACAACACAAGATATACAACAGCCGCCTGAAAAAAGATTTCAAACTGGAAAACAATGCCCAGGATGTACAGACTTTCCTGTTACAGATCATGCGCAACCTGCAACAACACCAGAATACCATGACCTTTTATATCGCCGCGCGTAGTGATGCGACATCCTACGTATTAACCCAGAACGGGACGCATAAGATCGAAACTCCGTACAAAACCCTGAACACGATCGAACTGGTGAGTAACAAGCGCAAGAATACGGATCAATACCGGGTCTGGTGTGCCGTGGCATTGGACTTCATGCCGGTTCGGGTGGAAAAGATCGACAGCGACGGCAATAAGATCAATTTCGTGATCAAGGCCTTCAAACCCGAATAGCTTTCAACAGACCGGGCTATCAGGTTTTGGGCAGGGTCACGCCCTTCTGTCCCTGGTACTTGCCGCCGCGGTCGGCGTAGGACGTATCACAAATCTCATCGGACTCGAAGAACAGCATCTGTGCGACGCCTTCATTGGCATAGATCCGGGCCGGCAAGGGCGTGGTGTTGGAAAACTCCAGGGTCACGTGCCCCTCCCACTCCGGTTCCAGTGGGGTGACGTTGACGATAATACCACAGCGGGCATAAGTAGACTTTCCCAGGCACACGGTCAGGACGCTGCGCGGTATGCGGAAATACTCGACAGTACGGGCAAGGGCAAAGGAATTCGGCGGGATAATACACACATCCTCGGTGACATTGACGAAGCTGTGTTCGGAGAAGTCCTTGGGGTCAACGATGGCGGAATTGATATTGGTAAATATCTTGAATTCGTTGGCGCAGCGTACGTCGTAACCGTAACTGGACGTGCCGTAGGACACAATCTTGCCGCTGCCGTTTTCACGTACCTGGCCCGGCTCGAACGGCTCGATCATCCGGTACTCTTCGGCCATGCGCCGGATCCACTTGTCGGCCTTAATGCTCATACATAGTCCCCTCGAAATTTCCGGCATTATAAACGAAAAAGGCGCTGCCGATGGCAACGCCTTTTTCACTCATCACTGAGCGCCGCTTAATTGTTCTGAATGACAATCTTCGGAAACGCGGCTGAGTAGTTCTTGGCCTTCTGCGATAACTTGGCCGATACGCGGCGCGCGATATCCCGATAAATCTGCGCAATCCTGCCGTCCGGGTCGGCCGCGACGGTGGGTTTGCCGCCATCAGTGGACTCGCGGATGGAGATGTCCAGCGGCAGGGAGCCCAGCATGTCGACATTGTTTTGCTCGGCCATACGCTGGCCACCACCGGAACCAAAGATGTGCTCTTCGTGGCCGCAATTGGAACAGATGTGAGTACTCATATTTTCGATAATACCCAGCACCGGCACTTCCACCTTCTCAAACATCTTCAGGCCCTTGCGCGCATCGAGCAGGGCAATGTCCTGCGGCGTGGTGACGATCACCGCACCGGTCACCGGCACCTTCTGGGCCAGGGTCAGTTGGGTATCACCGGTACCCGGCGGCAGGTCGACGATGAGGTAATCCACGTCTTTCCACTGGGTATCGTTGAGTAATTGTTCCAGGGCCTGGGTCACCATGGGACCCCGCCAGATCATCGGGGTCTCTTCGTCGATGAGGAAACCGATGGACATGGCCTGCAGGCCGTAATTTTTCAGTGGCTCGAGGGTTTTGCCGTCGGTGGATTCCGGTTGCTGATGCACACCGAGCATCCGCGGCTGACTGGGGCCGTAAATATCCGCGTCCAGGATACCCACGCTGGCACCCTCAGCGGACAGGGCCAGAGCCAGGTTCACGGAGGTCGTGGATTTGCCGACGCCGCCCTTGCCCGAGGCCACGGCGATGATGTTCTTGACGCCCTTAATGGCATTCACGCCCTTTTGCACGGCATGGGCGTCGATCTTGTGGGAAATGGCGAATTCGATGTCAGTGACCCCCGGCAGGCTCTCGATCAGCTCCTTGAGCTTGGCAGCCAGTTGCTCCTTGTAGCCATCCGCCGGAAAGCCGAGCACGATGGTGACGGTCACTTTTCCGCCATCGACCTTGATGTCCTTGACCGCCTTGCTGCTTACCAGGTCTTTTTCGAGGTAAGGATCGATGTAGGTTTTGATCTTGTCTTCGACTGCTTGTTGAGTGACATCAGCCATGTCATTCTCCTGTAATAACTGTGGTTAAATAACCTAGTAAATTGTTAAGGTTCGTGATCTTACACAAATTTTTCAGAATTTCCTAATATACCCGGAAATCGAATGGAAATCAGTTGTTTGCTGGCCTCCCGGGGCCAAAACTGCTAGGGTATGCGCGCTTTTCCAACTGACTTATCGAATCATCCATGAGTGCGTCACCACGTCATATCCTGGTCACCAGTGCCTTACCCTATGCCAATGGCTCCATTCACCTGGGCCACCTGGTGGAATATATTCAGACCGATATATGGGTCCGCTTTCAACGAATGCAAGGTCACCAGTGCACCTACGTCTGTGCCGACGATGCCCACGGCACCCCCATCATGCTCAATGCCGACAAGCTGGGGATCAGCCCGGAGGCGTTGATTGCGCGCACCGACCAGGAGCACCAGGCGGATTTTGCCGCCTTCGACATCGGGTTCGATAATTTCCACTCCACCCACTCGCCGGAAAACCGCGAGCTGGCCGAGTTAATCTATACCCGCCTGCGCGACGGTGGCTATATCCATAGCAGGACCATCGAGCAATATTATGACCCGGACAAGCAGATGTTCCTGCCCGACCGCTTCATCAAGGGCGAGTGCCCCAGGTGCGGCGCCCCGGACCAGTACGGCGACAATTGTGAGGTCTGCAGCGCCACTTACTCCCCCGTCGAGCTGAAAAACCCGTATTCCACGATCTCCGGCGCCACCCCGGTCATGAAGGAAACCGAGCACTTTTTCTTTGACCTCGGCGCCTTTGAAAGCATGCTGCGTGACTGGACCCAGAGTGGCCGCCTGCAAAGCGGTATCGCCAACAAGCTCAACGAATGGTTCGAGGCCGGACTGCAAGCCTGGGACATCTCGCGGGATGCCCCTTATTTCGGGTTTGAGATCCCGGACGCGCCGGGCAAGTACTTTTACGTGTGGCTGGATGCCCCCATCGGTTACATGGCCAGCTTTAAGAATCTGTGTGCACGCCGCGACGACCTGAGCTTCGACGATTACTGGCGGGCCGACAGCCCCTACGAGGTCTACCATTTTATTGGCAAGGATATCGCCTATTTCCATACCCTGTTCTGGCCGGCCATGCTGCACGGGGCAGGCTTTCGCACCCCCAGCGCGGTATTCTGCCACGGCTTTCTGACCGTGAACGGCCAGAAGATGTCGAAATCCCGTGGCACCTTTATCAAGGCTCGCGCCTACCTGGATCACCTCGATCCCCAGTACCTGCGCTATTACTATGCAGCCAAGCTGGGTAGTGGCATCGACGACCTGGACCTGAACCTGGATGACTTCATTCAGCGGGTCAACGCCGACCTGGTCGGCAAGGTGGTCAATATCGCCAGCCGTTGCGCCGGTTTCATCAATAAAAAGTTCGA
This sequence comes from Gammaproteobacteria bacterium, assembly GCA_037384645.1. Taxonomy (GTDB): domain Bacteria; phylum Pseudomonadota; class Gammaproteobacteria; order UBA6429; family Thiohalophilaceae; genus RI-92. The sequence goes on from JARRNT010000018.1 coordinate 42,565, forward strand.
TAGCCGCCTGGCTGACCAGTGCACAGAAATGCCGCTGTACCAGCAGTTCGTCGCTGCCGGTAGCGAGATTGCCAGGGCCTTCGAGCAGCGCGAATACGCCCAGGCCTTGCGCCAGATCATGGCACTGGCCGACCAGGCCAATCAGTATATTGATACACAAAAGCCCTGGGTGCTGGCCAAGGACAGCGACAAGCTGCAACAGGTTCAGGCTGTGTGCAGCGTAGGTTTAAATCTGTACCGCGTACTGATCTGTTACCTCAAGCCGGTGCTGCCCAGGCTGGCACATGACTCCGAACAGTTTATGCAGATTGATTCATTGCACTGGGATACGATTCAGCAGCCCCTGCTGGGCCATCAGATCAGCGTATTCAAGCCATTACTCACCCGGGTCGAACAGGAGAAGGTAAACGCCATGGTCGAAGCATCCAAAGAGAGTCTTGCCGAAACGACACGCCACAAGGGCCAGCCATCCCATGCAGAGCTGGCCGAGGCAATTGCCACTGAAATCAGCTTTGAAGATTTCGCCAAGGTGGATCTGCGGGTCGCCCGCATTGTGAAAGCAGCCCATGTGGAAGGGGCTGACAAATTGTTACAGTTGACCCTGGACCTGGGTGGCGAGACCCGTAACGTATTTGCCGGTATAAAATCGGCCTATGCACCCGAGCAACTGGAAGGCAAACTGACGGTGATGGTTGCCAACCTCAAACCACGTAAAATGCGATTCGGCGTTTCCGAGGGCATGGTCCTGGCGGCCGGCCCGGGTGGCAAGGAGCTGTGGATCCTGTCGCCGGACGACGGTGCCAAACCGGGAATGCGCGTCAAATAATACAGTGAGGCTTGCGTCATGAAAGAATACGCACTGATTCTGGTCAGCACGATCCTGGTCAATAATTTCGTGCTGGTGAAATTCCTCGGCCTGTGCCCGTTCATGGGTGTCTCACGCAAGCTGGAAACTGCCATGGGCATGGCCCTGGCAACGACCTTCGTGTTGACGCTCTCCTCCGTGTTCAGCTATCTCATCGACGCCTATCTGCTGGCGCCTTATGACCTGAGCTATTTGCGAATCATTGCATTTATCCTGGTCATTGCCGCGGTGGTGCAACTCACCGAGATGATCGTGCACAAGACCAGCCCTTTGTTATACCAGGTGCTGGGCATCTTCCTGCCGTTGATCACGACCAATTGCGCAGTGCTCGGCGTGGCCCTGCTGAACGTGCAACAGGCCCATAATTTCGTCCAGTCCTTTTTATATGGCTTTGGTGCCTCAATCGGTTTCTCCCTGGTGCTGGTGCTGTTCGCCGCCTTGCGCGAGCGCATCAATGTCGCCGATGTCCCCACCCCGTTCAAAGGCGCTTCCATCGGCCTGATTACTGCCGGCCTGATGTCGATTGCCTTCATGGGCTTCGCCGGTCTGGTCAAGGTGTAACGTGCTGGTACCGATCCTCGTTCTGGCTGGTCTGGCTATTGTGTTTGGCCTGTTGCTCGGCTACAGCGCCGTGCGCTTCAGGGTAGAGGGCGACCCGGTGGTCGACAAGATCGACGCCCTGCTGCCGCAGACCCAGTGCGGCCAGTGCGGTTACGCCGGTTGCCGGCCTTACGCCGAAGCCATCGCCAGTGGCGAAGCCGATATCAACCAGTGCGTCCCCGGTGGTGACGCCGGCATCCAGGCCCTGGCCGATTTACTCGATCGCGACCCCAAACCGCTGAACGCCGAACACGGCACGGTCAAAGAAGAAAAGACCGTCGTCCACATTGATGAACAGGTCTGCATCGGCTGTACCCTGTGTATCCAGGCCTGCCCGGTGGATGCCATCGTCGGTGCCGCCAAACACATGCATACCGTGCTAACCGATGAGTGTACCGGTTGTGACCTGTGCATCCCGGTCTGTCCGGTGGATTGCATCCACCAGGTGCCGGTAGAGACCACCCTGCAAACCTGGCAGTGGCCTTTCCCGCAAGCCGAGGCGAGTCGTGCGTAAACTCTGGCACTTTCACGGCGGTCTGAAACTGGACGGGCACAAGGCCCTGTCCATGCAAAGCCCGATTAGCCGGGCCCCGATCCCACAGCGGCTGACCCTGCCACTGCAACAGCACATCGGTGAGCCGGCACAACCGGTCGTCGAAGTGGGTGAGCGCGTGCTCACCGGCCAGGTCATTGCCCGGGCCGAGGGGTACATCAGCGCCCCGGTCCATGCCAGCAGTTCAGGCACGGTGATCGCCATCGAGAAGCGGGCCATCGCCCATCCTTCCAACATTCACGATACCTGCATCGTGATCGATACCGACGGCCAGGATGAATGGGTGACCTCGCACGAAACACGCCAGGATTACCTGCAGATGGAAGCCTCCGAGCTGCGAAACCGCATCCGCGACGCCGGTATCGTCGGGCTCGGCGGCGCCGGCTTCCCCTCTTTCATCAAGCTCAATCCGGGGACACAACAGGTCGACACCCTGATCATCAATGGCGCTGAGTGCGAACCGTACATCACCTGCGACGCCATGCTCATGGCCGAACGCCCGCGCGAGATCCTCGACGGCCTGCTGATCATGCGCCACGCCCTGAATGCAAGGCAGTGCCTGATTGGTATCGAAGACAACAAACCCGACGCCATCCGTGCCCTGCAGGATGCACTCACGCCAGAAGAAAGTCAGTTTATCGAGGTGGTCACGGTCCCGACCCGCTACCCGGCCGGTGGCGAAAAGCAATTGATCAGGACCCTGACCGGCCAGGAAGTCCCGTCCAATGGCCTGCCCATACACATTGGCATCGTGTGTCATAACGTCGGTACGGCGGTTGCGATTGCGCGCGCCATTCATTACAGCGAACCCCTGATATCCCGCATCGTCACCCTGACGGGTCAGGCCATCGCCCAGCCCATGAACGTCGAGGTCCGCATCGGCACCGCCATGCAGGACTTGCTCGAACACGCCGGACTCGATACGGCCAAGCTGGCGCGCCTGCTCATGGGGGGACCAATGATGGGGTTCATCATCGAGAACCCTGATGTGCCCGTGATCAAAACCACCAATTGCCTGCTGGCCATGGCCCGGACCGAGGTCGCACAGGAAGTCCCGGCCATGCCCTGTATCCGCTGCGGCGAATGTACCCGCGTGTGCCCGGCCAAACTGTTACCGCAACAGCTCTATTGGTACGCACGTTCCCGGGAGTTTGACCGCGTCGAGGCGTATCACCTGTTCGATTGTATCGAATGCGGTTGTTGCGCCGTCGTTTGCCCCAGCCATATCCCGCTGGTGCAATATTATCGTTTTGCCAAGTCCGAGATCTGGGCCAAGGACCGCGAGAAACAAAAGGCGGATATCGCGCGCGAACGTCACGAATTCCACCAGCTGCGGCTGGAACGCAAAAAGCGCGAAGACGAGGACCGTAAACGCAAAAAGAAGGAAATGCTGGAAAAGGCCGCCAGGGGCAATGATGACAAGCAGGCAGCCATCCGCGCCGCCATGGAGCGGGTCAATGCCAAAAAGGCGGCACAGCAACAGTCTGCTGCAAGCAACAAGGATACCTCAGCGTGAGCGCGTTTATTACTTCACCCCACACCACGCCGAAAATGCTCAGCAACAGCGTGACCCGCATGATGTTGCTGGTCATGCTGGCCCTGATACCCGGCTACCTTGTCTACATCTGGTTCTTTGGCTGGGGCCTGATCATTAACGCCGTGTTATGTGTGAGTACCGCCCTGCTCGCAGAAGCCGCCATGTTGCGCCTGCGCCAGCGTCCGTTATGGCCGTATCTCACCGATGGCAGCGCCCTGGTCACCGCTTTATTACTGGCCCTGGCTCTGCCACCCATCCTGCCCTGGTGGCTGGCGGTACTGGCCAGCCTGTTTGCCATCATCCTGGCCAAACACCTTTACGGCGGTCTCGGCTACAACCCGTTTAATCCGGCCATGGTCGGCTACGCCATCCTGTTGATCGCCTATCCCAAGTACATGACGGCCTGGTTACCGGCGCGCCACGATGGTTTGAGCCTGGGCTTTATGGACAACCTGCGTTACAACCTGTTTGGCGCATTACCGGATCACACCAGCTACGACGCCCTGACCCAGGCTACGCCGCTGGACAAACTGCATATCCAGCTGGGCCTGGGCAAAACCGTGGCGGAAACCCAGGCCAGTTTCCACCAGTTCAGCGGGCTCTACGGTGTTGGCTGGGACTGGGTCAGCCTGATGCTGTTGCTGGGCGGCTTGTTTCTGATCTACAAGCGGGTGATTGCCTGGCAGATACCCGTGGCCATGTTGGCCAGCCTGGCCCTGATTGCCCTGATCGCCTGGCTGGTGAATGCCGCGACCTACCCCAACCCGCTGTTTGAACTGTTTGGCGGTGCCAGTATGCTGGGCGCCTTTTTTATCGCCACCGATCCCGTGACCGCGAGTACCACACCGCGCGGTCGTCTCATTTATGGTGCCGGTATCGGTATCCTCACCTACGTGATCCGTACCTGGGGAGGGTATCCTGACGGCGTGGCCTTTGGCGTACTACTCATGAACCTGGCCGCGCCCACGATCGATCAATATACACAGCCGAGAGTCTTCGGCCATGAACGGGATAAGTCCGCATGAATGCCGGCAAAAACATGTTGATCAGTGCCTCGTTGCTGGGCCTGTTTGCCATCGTTGGCACTGCCCTGGTGGCCTTTACCAATGAAACCACCACCGAGCAGGTGGCCGCCAATCAAAGCGCCTATACCCTGAGTCAGTTGCATCAGATCATTTCGCCCAAGGCCCTCGACAATGACCTGGAGCACGACACGATCCAGGTGACCGATCCGCTGCTGGGGAGCAACAAACCCATGACCGTCTATCGCGCCCGTAAAAATGGCAAGCCCGTCGCCGCCATTATCGAAGCCATCGCCCCCGATGGGTACAGCGGCCAGATTGCGATGTTGGTTGGCATTCGCACCGACGGTAGCCTGCTGGGTGTGCGCGTTACCGACCACCATGAGACACCGGGCCTGGGTGATAACATCGATATCCGCAAGTCCAACTGGATTCTGCAGTTTAATAATCTATCCCTTAACAATCCCAAACCGGCGAACTGGAAAGTCAAACGTGACGGTGGCGCCATTGATCAGATTACCAGCGCCACGATCAGCTCGCGTGCCGTAACCAAGGCGGTGTATCATGCCCTGGAGTACTTCAAGGCACATCGCCAGCTATTGTTCAGCAAACCCACTGTTCAATCACGAGGCAACTCATGAGTTCATACAGCGAAATCATCCAGGACGGACTGTGGAAAAACAATCCGGCAACCGTACAGGTACTGGGATTGTGTCCGCTGCTGGCCGTGACCAGCACCGTGGTCAATTCTCTCGGCCTGGGCCTGGCCACCACCATCGTCCTCATTATTACCAACGTGACCATTTCCATGATTCGCAACTGGGTGCGCCCGGAAATTCGCATGCCGGTATTTGTCCTGGTCATTGCCTCGGCCGTCACCGTGGCCCAGCTGATTATCCAGGCTTACTTCTACCAGCTGTACCTGATTATTGGTCTATACGTCGCGCTCATCACCACCAACTGCGTGATCATGGCCCGCGCCGAGGCCTTTGCCTCCAAGAACAGTGTATTCAAATCGGCACTGGATGGGCTGTTCATGGGCGTGGGCGGCACCCTGGTGCTGGTTGCCCTGGGTGCCATGCGCGAAGTCATTGGTTACGGCACCCTGTTTCAGCAATTCAATCTGCTGTTTGGCAGCGCCGCCAAGGCGATGAAAATTACGGTCTTTCATGACTATCATGGCTTCCTGCTGGCCATCCTGCCACCGGGGGCGTTCATTGGTCTGGGTCTGTTGATCGCACTCAAGAACATCATCGATGCCCGGCGTAGCGCGGCCCAGGCCACAGCGGTCAGCCCGCAAACTGCGACATAATCGGTTTTCCCCAACCTGGCATAATTTATAATCTCCCACAAATCATCCGGATGATTTCTGTGGAATTACGTCGATTCATTTTCCCGGCGCTCTGCCTGGCTGTGCTGGCAGGCGTCTTTCTACTGGGCTATCAATTCAGCACGTTTGAATCTGAGGGGCTATCGCCTACCCGGTCGTTGCTCGCCGCAATCCAGTCTTCACCCTGGCGCTGGGGCTATGCCCTGGCAAGCGGTGTCATGCTGTTAGCCTTTCTCATCTGGGTACCGTCTCAATTCGCTGAGTGGCGCATGCTGCACCGATTTCGGCATATCGACTCGGCCGTGCTGGATAACGATTGCGAGCTATGTCAGCGTTTTTATCACAGCTTGCTCGAACTGCGCCGGCGCTATGGCGAAACCCGGTTCATGCAGCGCATCGCTGGCCGTTTCAATTTCTTTTACCATTATCACACTGACGCCCTGGTCTGGATGAACAGGATTGTCAGTCAGGTCGATAGCAACGCATTGCCCGCCAACATGATCGCAAGCAGTATCTGCGCCGGGCATCCCGGACAGGTTTTCTGCGGACTGCGTTATGGCGGTGGCCTGCCCAGTGCTTCCGTCAGGCGCGATGAAGCCGTTTACCTGCTTGCCTGGATGGACAGGATTGAAATATGGTCCGCCTCTTCCAGCGCCCCTATTTGTGTCTATGAACGGCATACATTGCGGCTGGTACCGGAACAAAACCAAATGCAACACGCAAGTGTCGTCCTGGGCGGCCAGGAAAAAAATTTACAAAAATGGCGGCAACTGGAATTGCGTGTTACCAATATGACCCAGGCAGACAGCGAACAATCACCGCAACAGCAAGTCGCTGAACTGGAAAACTGGCTGAGTAACATCACTCAGGTATACGCGCTGCAACCGCAAGGAAATTTCGGTATCGATGTGGACGAAATCACCAGCACAGAAACAGACGGGTCAGAGCTGGGCGACCATTCGCTGAATCACAATGGCTGCATATCGATTCTCACCACAGACAAATGATGGATAACGCCTGCCTGACGGCACAGCGCAGCAAAAATACCCTTATCGATCGACTCGTTAATGCCGGATTAAATCGCTGGCCCGTACATGGGCTGGTCGTCTTCAGTCATAGCGAGGTCCAGCCCAAACTGGAGCTTGGCCGACAACAGGTGCAATGCGATGTGATTACCCTGGCTCAGTTGCCGAAATGGTTTGCTTCGCAGCCGGCTGATGATAGGATTCGTTTTACCAAAGATGATTATAATGAAGTTATTACCCTGCTGGACCCGGCGCGTCTGCACAGTGCACAGCTAAGACACGCCTAACAATAAAAACAGAAAGTCATGTCACCCAGGCAACGCCGCGAGTTATTCATACGACTCAAGCAACATATCCCGAATCCCACCACGGAACTGAAGTATCGCAGCCCGTTTCAATTACTGATTGCCGTAATCCTGTCCGCGCAGGCTACCGATAAAAGCGTCAATCTCGCTACGCGTGAATTATTCAAACTTGCCGGCACACCGGCAAAAATGCTGGCCCTCAAGGAATCCGGGCTTAAGCACTACATCAAGACCATTGGCCTGTTCAATACCAAGGCCAAAAACATCATCAAGACCTGCCGGATCCTGCTGGAACAACACAAGGGCCGGGTCCCACGTGATCGGGCGGCACTGGAAGCCCTGCCGGGAGTCGGCCGCAAAACCGCAAATGTGATTCTGAATACAGCCTTTGGCGAACCCACCATTGCAGTGGATACCCACATCTTTCGGGTCAGTAACCGCACTGGCCTGGCCCCCGGGAAAAACGTACTGGAAGTGGAGCTGCGACTCCTGGAAGTCGTCCCCGCGGAATTCAAACAGGACGCTCATCACTGGTTGATCCTGCATGGTCGCTATACTTGCCTCGCGCGCAAGCCGCGTTGTGGGGCCTGTGTCATTGAAGACCTGTGCGAATATCCGGACAAGCTGCTAGATTGAGGCTCAAACATCGCCGTGACCCGGCCGATACTGTATTAATGTGATTTCATTTTATCTATAACGGCATCAAGGCGAAAACCAACCTGATAGGAACAAAAAGCCTACAGTCATTCACACAGACTCATTCCCCGCCTGTTGCACGACTATTGAACTCGAAAGCATTCAGTAAAATCTGGTAAGCAAACAGAACGCCAAGGCCGCATGCCTTAGGCTGGAACAAAATACAGGATGCTGCCCGGGATATAACCTGTTATGAAATAAGGGCTATGCTTAACTGTAGTATTGTCGCGTAGCGATGCCACTATATTACCTGAATCTAATATTGAGATTATGGGAATGACACGATCTGCGAATCTAACACCGTATGTCTTTGCATTGACTGTCGTGCTGATATTGGGCCTGGTTCCGCCACGGGCACAGGCAGTGGATAAGGACGGCACGCTGGTATTCGGCTTTTTACCCATACTCAGCACGCAAAAACTCGTCGAACGTTTTAAACCAATGGTTGACCTCCTTTCCGAAAACCTGCATCGCCCCATTCGAATGGAAACCTCCCCGAATTATAAAGTGTTTATCAAGCGCACGCGGGCGAAACGGTACGACATCCTGTTTACTGCACCACATTTGTATTACCTGGCCCACGTGGAAAGCGGCTATCACGTCATCGTGCGGGTAAATGCCAAAAGTCTCAGGGCGGTCATCGTTGCCAGCAAGGCCAGCCATGTAAAAACCCTGCGTGGATTAAAAGGTAAAAAGATCGCCACACCTGATCACTTATCCCTGGGCACCGCCCTGATCCGTAACAGTCTGCGCGAGGCTGGCCTGAATCCTGACAAGGACGTAACCATTGTCTCTACCCCGAGCCATAATGCAGCGTTAATTACTGCCTACGACGGCATCACGGATGCCGCCGGTTTGATGGTGCCACCGTATCAACGCGCCTCCAAACAAATCCATAATTCAATGGTAGTGCTGGCAACTACCATCGGTACAGCCCATATGCCCATTGCCGTCTCGCCGACATTAAAGCCTGAGATTGCAAAAACAATCACCACCACGTTAACCACGCTCAAGCAAACCTCCAAGGGCCGTGCCCTGTTAAAACACCTGGCATGGCCAATGGGTTTCACCCGGGCAAAAGACAGCGAATATGCACCGCTCAAGAATATTATCCACGGTTTGCACCTGAAATAATTCATGACGATTCCTTTCTTTAAATCCCTGCGCTTTCGCCTCATTGCAAGCGTCGTTGCCATCGAAGTTATCATGCTTTCGATCATGGTATGGAATAATGTGGAACTTATATACCAGACCCACACAGATCGCCTGCACGAAACCGCCAGCAGCACAATCTGGCAGTTTTCAAATGCAGCCGGTTCCTATATGGCGGAAATCAATTATGCCGGCCTGCAGGAACTCGCCGAAAACCTGATGCGCCAGAACGAGGTCAGCTACCTGATCGTTGTCGACGCAAAGAATAAACCCGTCGTGCAGCTAGGTCGAAAGTACTCCCAGATTGCCCATGACAGCAAAACATTCACTGCTATCAATCCAACAAAGATCTATGCCATTTCCTCTGATATAACAATTTCCAATCTCGACCTCGGCAAGGTCTATATGGGATTTTCCCTGCAATATATGCTCGACAGCATCCGCTCGGCACGTAACCGCAGTATTACGATTGCCGCAATTGAAATTGCGCTGAGCATTCTGGCGACTATCATCCTGGGCCTGCGTTTAACCAGAAATCTCAAGGCCCTGGCCACGGCTGCGCGTCGTGTCGGCGAGGGTCACTATAACGAAACCGTCTCGATCGTCCGTAATGACGAGGTCGGCATGACCGCCAAGGCGTTCAATAAAATGGTCCGCGATATCGCGGAACGGACGCGGCAGATCTATGACAGTGAAGCCTCGATTCGTCTGTTAATGGATTCCACCGCCGAAGCGATTGTCGGTGTCGATAACAACTCCAGGTGTATATTTGTCAATCGTGCCTGTGTCGATATCCTTGGCTTTGAAAGCCCCGATCAGATTATCGGTAAGGATTTTCATATGCTCGCACATCACCATCATCCCGACGGTCGCGCATACCCGGCGGAGGAATGCCGGATACGGCACGGCGCGAGAGCCAATGACACTTACTATACCGATGAAGAAGTGTATATCCGTGCAGACGGTAGTTTTTTCCCGGTAGAGGTCAGGACTCACCTCATTTCCAAGGACGGCCAGCGCACCGGCATGGTGATGACCTTCACTGATATCACCGAACGCAAACAGGCGCAGGCAAACATTGAACGCCTGAACAAAGAATTATCACTCTTACTCGAGTCTACCGGGGAAGGCATCTTTGGCGTCGATGCCGAACTCAATTGCACGTTCATCAACCAGGCCGCGGCCAGGCTGTTGGGTTACTCCACCCATGAGCTGCTCTATCGTAATATGTACCAAATTACACACTATGCGAATGAAGATGGCGAGCCATTACGGCGTGAGGAAACGCTGTTATACCGATGCATCCATGAAAATCGCTCCCTCCTGTCCGATGACGAAATACTCTGGACACGCGCCGGTCAGTCCTTCCCAGCGCAATACTCCGCCAGCCCGATTACAGAGAACAACAAACCGATTGGCGCTGTGGTGGTATTCAGGAATATTGCCGAAGCCCGCGCCATGGCCCGTCAAATGGACTACCTGGCCACGCATGATTCCCTGACCGACCTGTTTAATCGCCGTGAATTTGAACTGCGTCTGAAAACCCTGCTGGATGAGACCGAAGTCGAAAATTCGGAGCACATCCTGTGTTACATGGACCTGGACCAGTTTAAGGTCGTAAATGATACCTGTGGTCATGTTGCCGGTGATGAGTTACTGCGACAGCTGTCAAGTGTTATAAGCAGAAAAATCCGTAAGCACGATACCCTGGCGCGTCTGGGTGGCGATGAATTCGGTCTGCTGCTGTCGTACTGTGACATCCAGGCTGCCCAGAAGATCATTGACGAAATACGCCACGCCGTTAACGAGTTCCGTTTTGTCTGGGAAGACAAAATTTTCAGTATTGGGATCAGCGTCGGCATCACCGTTATCAATTCCGGGACCGGCGGGGTGGGCACGGCATTCAGTGAAGCAGATGCCGCCTGCTATATCGCCAAGGATAGTGGACGTAACCGGGTACATGTTTTCGAAAAAGACAATGTCGAAAGCTCCCATTCAATCGGTGAAATGCGCTGGGTCTCCGTCATCACCGGCGCGCTCGATAACGATACGTTTTCTTTGCACTACCAGCCCATCGTCCCGACTGAAAGCACGGGCCGTAAAGCAAGCGGCTACAACACACACTTTGAAATCCTGCTCAGGCTGCAGGATCTCCACGGCGTGCATTACCCGCCTGGCGCCTTTATCCCGGCCGCAGAACGATATAGCCTCATGGGGAAAGTAGACAGCTGGGTCGTCAGTCACACTTTCAGCTGGCTGGCAGCACACCCGGATGCACTGGAACAGATAGAAACCTGTTCCATAAATCTTTCCGCTTCTTCCTTGACTGACAAGACCTTTCTTAACCATCTGAGCGCACAACTGGATGAATGGAATATCCCCGGGGAAAAAATCTGCTTTGAAGTCACGGAAACGGCTGCCGTGTCGAACCTGAGCCAGGCCGTCCACTTCATCAAGACCCTCAAGCACTATGGCTGTAAATTTGCGCTGGATGATTTTGGCAGCGGCATGTCTTCATTTGCCTACCTCAAAAACCTGCCGGTGGACTTTCTTAAGATCGATGGTTATTTCGTGCGGGACATCATTAGTGACCGCATCGATGCCGCCATGGTCGAAGCTGTCAACAAGGTCGGCCAGGTCATGGGGATCAAAACCATTGCAGAATTTGTCGAAAACGACGAAATCCTGGCGAAACTGCGTGCTATCGGCATCGATTATGTGCAGGGCTACGGCATCGCCAAGCCGGCCGCCATCGATGAACTCGTACCGAGCTTTACCCAACAGACGAAAGCCGGCCAATCATTGCAGGATAACCTGAGAAAATGACTTCGGCGGTGATCCTTAGCAGGCCGTAATCGCCGCCCCCGGTTTACCGGTGTTTGCGCATGGCAGCGATACGCATCCGCAGCGCATTCAGCTTGATAAAGCCTTCTGCGTCCTTCTGATCGTAAGCCCCGGCATCATCCTCGAAGGTGGCGATATTGGCATCGAACAGGCTGTCGCTGTCAGATTGGCGACCCACCACGCTGACCGAACCCTTATACAGTTTCAGTCGCACCTTGCCGTTGACGCTGGCCTGGGAAGCATCAATCATTTCCTGCAGCATCTCGCGTTCAGGTGACCACCAGTAACCGTTATAGATAAGCGTCGCATAGCGCGGCATCAGGTCATCCTTGAGATGGGCGACTTCCCGATCGAGCGTGAGCGATTCAATGGCGCGATGGGCCTTGAGCATGATTGTCCCGCCGGGTGTTTCATAGGCACCACGCGACTTCATGCCGACATAACGGTTTTCAACGATATCGGCGCGCCCGATACCATTGTCACCACCCATCTGATTCAGTTTCGTCATAACCTGGGCCGGGGTCATGGCCTGGCCATCAATCGCAGTGATGTCACCCCGTTCGAAGCTCAGTTCGACATAGGTGGCTTGATCCGGGGCCTGTTCCGGCGAGACCGACCAGCGCCACATATCCGCTTCCGGTTCCGCCCAGGGATCTTCCAGGATGCCGCCTTCGTAGGAAATATGCAGGAGATTGGCATCCATGGAATATGGAGACTTCTTGCCCTGTTTTTTAAAGTCCACCGGGATACCGTGTTGCTCGGCATACTGCATCAGCTTTTCACGCGAATTCAGGTCCCATTCGCGCCAGGGTGCGATCACCTTGATGTGCGGATTCAGGGCATAGGCACCCAGTTCAAACCGGACCTGGTCGTTCCCCTTACCGGTGGCGCCGTGGGAAATGGCGTCTGCCCCTGTCTGGGCGGCAATCTCGACCAGGCGCCTGGCAATCAGCGGACGCGCGATGGAGGTGCCCAGCAGGTATTCACCTTCGTATATCGTATTGGCCCGGAACATCGGGAAGACATAATCCCGGGCGTAGTCCTCGCGCAGGTCTTCGATAAAGATCTCTTTCACCCCCATCGCCTGGGCCTTGGCCCGTGCCGGCTCGACTTCCTCGCCCTGGCCGATGTCAGCCGTAAAGGTCACCACTTCACAGCCATAGGTATCCTGTAGCCACTTTAAAATAATTGAGGTATCGAGGCCGCCGGAATAGGCAAGCACAACCTTTTTGATTGCAGACATCGGGTTCTCCTGAAATGCTGAACATGCGCTTAAAGCAGGCGCGCATTATACAGCGCCGGGGCAGGTTAGGCCCTGCCCGGCGATTGACGATTTATTTTTTCGCGCGGCGCTCGCTGCGACGCAAACGGGATGACAGGCGACGGGCCAGTTCACCGAACAACTCGGTCTGGGTCGGGTGTGGATGGATGGCGCCCCCGACCTGTTCCAGGGTCATGTTACCGCTCACCATCATCACCGCCTCGCCAATCAGGGTATCGGCGTGGTCGGCCAGGAAGTGCACACCGACCACGCGGTGGCTGGCCTTGTCCGCCACGATCTTGATGAGCCCGTGTTGTTCGTTATTAATCATGGCCTTAGCGTCGATATTCATGGGCACCTTGACCTCCACGGCGTCGATGCCCTTGGCCTTGGCCTGGTCCACGGACAGGCCCACGAAGGCAGCCTCCGGCCGGGTAAAGATCACGCCGGAATCCTTGTCCTGGTCATAGGTCAGGGCCTCGCCAGCGATGTTATGCGCTGCCACCCGGCCCTGCTGACCGGCAGTATGGGCCAGCATATAACCGCCGATCACGTCGCCCACGGCAAACACATGCGGCAAATTCGTGCGGCAACGATTATCCGCCTTGATGACACCGTTTTCCGTCTGGATGCCAGCCTTGTCCAGACCCAGGCCATCGAGCACCGGCCGCTTACCGGTCGCCATGATCACGTAATCACAGCTATAGGTCTTCTGCTTGCCTTCGGTGTCCTCGTAGACCAGCTTCATCTCGCCGGGTTGCCCCTTAATCTGTTTGATATTGGCGCCGGTGACGATCGTCAGATTTTTGTCGCTGTTCAGTACGTCAGTCAGCTGTTTCGCGACCTCTTTTTCCACCTCGGCCAGGATGCGTTCACGGCCCTCGACCAGCAGTACCTTGCTGCCGAAATCCTGGAAGATTTGTGCCATTTCGCAGCCGATGGCACCACCGCCAATCACACCCAGGCGTTTGGGCGCCTGTTTCAGGCCCCAGACCGTATCCGAGGTCAGGACCCCGCCGGTTTCCAGTCCCTCGCGGGCGCCGGGGATCGGCGGGACAAAGGGCGGCGCACCGGTGGCGATCACGGCGGCGCCGAAGCTGAGTCGCTTGCCTTTCTTGCCATTGCCGGGATTCGCGCGGGTGTGGGGATCCTTGTCGTTGCCGCCGGTATCGACAAACACGTGGTGCTCGTCTTCGAAGCGGGCAAAGCCCTGGATGACGTCGATCTTGACGCCCTTGTCGGTCTTGAGCGCCATCTCGCCCCGGGTCTCCAGCACGTGGCGGCGGGTCTGTTCGAGTTTTTTCCAGTTCAGCGTGGGCTTGCTGGTACCCTCGATCCCCAGGTAGGCATCTTCGCCACGGTCGCGAATGCGATCGGCCGCAGCGCGCCAGGCCTTGGAGGGGATGCAACCGCGCCAGAGGCACTCGCCGCCGGGGAAGGGGGCATCGTTGACCATGGCAACCTTGAAGCCATGCTCCATCAGGTCACGGGCGCAGTCCTCGCCGCCGGGGCCACCACCGATGATCATGACATCATAGTCCCACTCGCCCTTGGGCAGCTCGAAGCCGGAGGCTGCCGGGGCGGTCGCGACCGGCGTCGCGGCGTCATCCAGCCAGGTGGGATTTTCCACCAGCTGTTTGAACGTGTTTAAAAATTTGGCGGCATCGGCGCCGTTCACAATACGGTGGTCGGCGGTGATGGTCACCGGCATGCCCTGTGGACCGAGCGTGGCGATGGCGAAGATCGCTGAGGTCCCGGGCGACGGAATCGCATCGAACTGGCTGACTCCGAGCATACCCATGTTGGAAATCGTGAAGGTGGGATTGGAGTACTCTTCCGGTTTCAGGCGACGGGCGCGGGCGCGGTCGACCAGGTCTTTCCAGTTGGCCGCCAGTTCACCCAGGCTGCGATTGCCGGCATCGCGCAGGACCGGCACGACCAGCCCCATGCCCTCGGTTTCCACCGCCAGGCCGATATCGATGTGCTCGCGCTCGACAATACGGTCTTCGTGTTGATATACGGAATTGATCACGGGATATTCGCCAATCGCCAGGGCCGCGGCCTTGGCCAGCGTCACCGTGAGGGAAAAGCCCTTGGCCTTGGAGGCCGTCTTCAGGGCGCTGGGATCCAGGTGGACAGTGACCCGGAACAACGGCATGGAGAGTGAATACTCCATGTTGTGCGCCACTGCCTTTTCCATGGCCGTCATGGGTCGGCCCTGGCCCGGCACCTGGTAAATACGCTGGGTCGTGGCCTTCTGGACGTTGCTGTTGAGCACGTCGGCGGCAACGATGGCACCACCCGGACCGGTACCGGGCACGCTGTTCAGATCGATACCGTGTGCCCCGGCCAGCTGGCGGGCATAGGGCGACGCTTTGACATTGCGCGGCCGCGGTGCCGGGGTTGCGCCATGGGGCTGGGCCGGAATATGGGTTTTCGGCTGGGCCGTGCCTGCCGGCAGGTGTTTGGGTTTTTCCGCTGCCTTTTCCTTGGGCGCAGCACTGACGCTTTTCTTGCTGTCCATGACGCTGGCACTTTCCGGCACCAGGTAGTAGCGTTATATTTGCCACCGTGGCGACCACGTCACCGCGCTCGATCTTGTCGCCGATCTGTTTCTCCCAGCTGACCACTACGCCTTCGGTCATGGTGTCGGACAGCTGCGGCATTTTAACCGGATGGGCATCGGCCGGCGTGGCTTCTGCCGTCACTACTTCGGGGGCTTCGGCGGCTGGCTCGTTTGTATCGGTGTCGGCAGCGGCGGCAGTCGCTGCGCCGGCCTCGGAAACCTCATCGGCGGTCGCGACCAGGTAGGCAATCGCCTCGCCCACCGGAACAGTGGCATCCACCGCGACCATGGGACCGGACAGATAGCCTTCACGAAAGACTTCCACATCCATGATGGCCTTGTCGGTTTCGACGGTCGCCACGATATCGCCGCGTTCGACCTTGTCACCAATCTTTTTCTCCCAGCTGACCAGGACACCTTCGGTCATGGTGTCCGACAACTGCGGCATTTTGATTACATAAGGTTCAGCCATGCACAATCTTCCTAAAATTGTTTTCCGGTTCACCCCTCAGTGTGACCGGAAGTACAGGGTCTGCGCAGCAAGCTATTACGCCATATGCCCTGCGTGATGTATCCGGATTAAATCTTGCCCAGTGCTTTCAGCGCACCGTGATAGACGTCATCCGCATTGGGGATGGCGGCCTTCTCCAGCTTGTGGTTGTAAGGCACGGGCACGTCGGCAGCATGGATGCGTACCGGCTGCGAATCCAGTGCGTAGAAACAGTCTTCGATGATGCCGGTAATAATTTCCGAGCCGACACCGACCGGACCTTCGTCCTCTTCGGCCACCAGTACATTGTGGGTTTTTTCCACGGACTTGCGAATCGTCTCGCGGTCGATGGGCTTGAGCGCGCGCAGGTCAAGCACCTCGGCGTGAATACCGTCTGCTTGCAGACGCCGTGCCGCTTCCAGGCACAGGTGCACACTGTAGTTGTAGCCAATCAGGGTGATGTCGCTGCCCTCGCGCACGATTTCGGCGCCTTCCAGCGGCCGGAAGAATTCCTCGTCAGGAATTTCTTCCTTGAGGTTATACATCTGTTCGTGCTCGATAATGATCACGGGGTCATTACTGCGCACGGCGGATTTCAACATGCCGTAGGCATCCAGTGGCCCTCGCGGCGTGACCACGCGCAGACCGGAGGTCGACATGAACATGCGGGCCAGGCGCGCGGAGTGCTGCGCGGCAAGCTGGTGTGCGGTACCACCCGGCGTGCGCATGACGATGGGACAGGCAATCTGGCCACCGGACATGTAGCGAATCTTGGCCGCGGCGTTCACAATCGTATCCAGCGCCAGCAGGGCAAAGTTAATGGACATGATTTCGATAATCGGGCGCATGCCGGCCATGGAGGCACCGATACCAATGCCGGTATAGGAGTTCTCTGAAATCGGCGTATCAATGATGCGCTCAGCGCCATACTTGTCATACAGGCCTGATGTTGCCTTGTAGGTACCGCCGGCCACGCCGATATCTTCACCCATGGCGATGACCATTTTATCTCTCGCCATTTCTTCGTCGTGGGCGCGACGTATCGCTTCCCAATAAGCTGTTTCTGCCATGATGCTTGCTTCCTCGGAATTTATTTTTGCAGGGGACCAATCCAGCGCGGGTCCGGATTATCGTCCAACACGTACTTGTTCAGGTCTGACACCGCCGGCTCGGGGCTTTCCTCGGCAAACTTGATGATGTCGTGCTCGATCTCGTGATCGATTTCCTTTTCCATGGCCTTGATGTCATCTGCCGTAATGACGTTGGCCTTGATCAGGCGATCGCTGTAGGTCTTGATGGGGTCGCGCTTTTCCCATTCCTGCTCTTCGTCGCGGGTACGGTAACCCTTGGCATCGGACATGGAGTGACCGCGGAACCGGTAAGTGATGAATTCGATGAAGTAAGGTTTGGATTCATTGCGCACGTAGTCAATAGCCTTCTTTGCTTCGCTCATGACCACGTCGATATCCATCCCGTCGTGCTTGCTGGACTTCATGTTATAGGCGGTATCCACCCGTTTGTATTGCTGTGGTTGTGCGGTGGAACGATCCAGCGAGGTGCCAATGGCGTAACCGTTGTTTTCGCAGACGAACAGCACCGGCAGATTCCAGACTGACGCCATATTCAGGGTTTCGTGGAAGGTACCCTGGTTATTGGCGCCGTCACCGAGGAAACAGATTGCGATCTGCTTCGTACCTTTGTGTTTGCAGGCCATGCCCAGACCGGCGGCCAGCGGGAAGGGCTGGCCCACGAGAGCATAACCGCCCATGAAATTCTGACTGGCATCAAAGATATGCATGGAACCACCACGGCCCTTTGAGGAACCGGTTTCCTTGCCGTAAAGTTCAGCCATGACCTCGCGCGGCTTCGCGCCAGTCTTGATCGCATGAATGTGGTCGCGATAACCGGTAATCACGTAATCGTTCTTTTCACCCTGATGGGTTACTGCCATTTCCAGCACACCGGTGGCAACGGCTTCCTGGCCGGAATATAAATGGAGAAAGCCACCAACCTTGCGCTCCATGTAGGCCTCGAAACAACGGTCTTCGAATCGGCGATAGAAAATCATTTCGCGCAGCAGGCGCTTCTTATCAGCGTCAGTCATGCAGGTTCCTTAATTTTTGTGAAGCGAGGGATTCGGGTGGCGAAATTATAACCATCACCCGAACGTCAAAGGCGCGTATGATCGGCTTTTTCCCGGGGAAAATCAAGAAATCCCCTTTAAATACACGGGGCTAAGAGTAAAATCACACTGCGACGGCATGATTTGGTGCATTGCACCACAGCTTTTCGCCCTACGCCCAACTAAACAGCACTATAGAAATGGGCACGCACACCGATATAGTTGCTAGCTATTTAATTTTTCTACCAAAACCCAATTTAAATGAAAATAATTTTATGAGCGCAGCAAGCGATCACGTGATAGCAGAGCATAATGTCATGGCCTGGTGTATGGGTATGACCGAATCCGTCAAAAATGCCGACCTCGACAAGCATATGGGCCTGGTTTCCAGTCGGGTCAAGGTCTACGGTGTCCCCAGCAAGGATGTTATTGAATATGCTGACTGGAAGGCACGCCGCAACTATGAATTCAGTAACAACGAAATCCTGGCGTTAAATTATCTGAAAGTCCGCATTATCAGCAGCACGCTGCGGCGGGTCCGTTTTTCGACGAACGAGACGAGCGTATCGAAAAATGGCAAAATACTGCTCCTGAACAAGAGCATTATCCTCGAGCACGAAGACGATGGTGTCTGGCGTGTGGTGGAAGAAAATGTGACCGACTGGCAAATCAGGAATATCGACCTTAGTAAATTTTAATCATGGCAGATACCAGGTTCAGGACCGAACGAGACAGCATGGGTGAGCTCCAGGTCCCGCAAGATGCACTTTACGGTGCGCAAACCCAGCGTGCTATCGACAATTTTCCCATCAGCGATCTGCGTATGCCGCGTGCCTTTATTCGCGCACTCGGACTGATCAAAGCTGCCTGTGCCAGCGCCAACACCGAACTGGGTTTGCTCGACGACAAGATTGCCGCAGCCATCCAGCAAAGCGCACAATCCGTGGCAGGCGGGGAATACGACAGCCAGTTTCCTGTTGACGTGTTCCAGACTGGTTCCGGCACCAGTACCAACATGAATGCCAACGAAGTGATCGCCCGCCTGGCCTCCGACAAGCTGGGCAAGCCGGTGCATCCCAACGATCACGTCAACATGAGTCAGAGTTCCAATGATGTGATCCCGACCGGCATCCATGTCAGCGCCTGCCTGGAGATCGAGGAAAAGCTGTTACCCGCGCTCGCCCACCTGAACAACACGATCGAAATTCGCGCACAGGAGCTGGCGACGGTCACCAAGACCGGTCGGACTCACCTGATGGACGCGATGCCGGTGACACTGGGCCAGGAACTGGGTGCCTGGGCCAGCCAGATCAAACAGGGTATGTATCGTATCCAGGCCTCACTGACCCGCATGCGTGCCCTGCCACTGGGCGGCACTGCAGTCGGCACCGGGATCAACGCCCATCCGGAATTCGGACCACGCGTGGCAAAGGCCCTGAAGTTACACACGGGGTTTGCCTTCACGCCCATGGAAAACCTGTTCGTGGGACTTGCCAGCCAGGATGCCGCGGTGGAAATGAGCGGCCAGCTCAAAACCGTGGCCGTGTCGCTGAGCAAGATTGTCAATGACTTGCGCTGGATGAACTCCGGTCCCCTCGCCGGCCTGGGCGAGATCGCCCTGCCGGCCCTGCAACCCGGCAGTTCGATCATGCCGGGGAAAGTGAACCCCGTGATTCCGGAAGCGGTGGCCATGGTCTGCGCCCAGGTGATTGGTAATGACGCCACGATCACCCTCGCCGGTCAGGCCGGCAACTTCCAGCTCAACGTGATGTTACCCGTCATTGCCTATAACCTGTTGCAGAGTATCGAAATACTGGCTAACGCGGCGCGAACACTTGCCGACAAGGCGATTGCCGGATTCAGCGTCAACCAGGACAACATCCAGTCTGCACTGGACAAGAATCCCATCCTGGTGACGGCACTGAACCGTGTGATTGGCTATGAGAAGGGTGCTGCCATCGCCAAACAGGCCTACGCTGAAGGCCGACCCATTATCGATGTCGCCAGGGAAAACACCGATTTAAGTGAAGACGAACTAAAACAATTGCTCGATCCAGCCAAACTCACCCGTGGCGGTATCGACTAGACTTCACTCACACCGCCGCGACTCGGGTAGAATATAGTCACTGACAACACGCCCGAATCGCCGTATGAACACCGAATTCAAGGACCACTTCTCCAGCCAGTCACAGCAGTATCAGCGCTTTCGCCCGCTGTATCCCCCTGCCCTGTATCAATGGCTGGCCAGGCAAGCGCCTGCGCGGGAACTGGCCTGGGACTGTGCCACCGGCAACGGCCAGGCGGCCCGCGCCCTCGCTGAATTCTTTGCCGAAGTCATTGCGACCGATGCCAGCGCCAGCCAGATTGCCCAATGCGCGCCTTCGCCACGAGTTATATATAAAGTTGCCCGCGCAGAACAGGCACCGTTTTCTGATCACAGCGTTGACCTGGTAACCGTCGCCCAGGCACTGCACTGGTTTGAGCTGACGGCGTTTTATGCGGAAGCCGCCAGGGTGCTCAAACCTGACGGCGTGCTCGCGGTGTGGAGTTATCAAATGTTATCGATCACGCCGGCGGTCGACGCCATCGTCGAGCATTATTACCACGAAGTGGTCGGGCCGTACTGGCCGCCGGAACGACGCCTGGTGGAACAGGGTTATGCGCCGCTACCGCCCCCCTTTCGGGAAATTGACGTGCCGGCCTTCGCCATGTCCAGCGAATGGAACCTGGAAGAGTTGCTGGGCTATCTGGGCACCTGGTCAGCCAGCGTGTATTACCGCAAGGATCAGCAACACGACCCGTTGTCGCATATTCGAGATTCGCTGGCACAGACCTGGGGCGATCCGTCTCAGCGTCGGCGCGTGCAGTGGCCGTTACGACTACGCGTGGGCCGTAACGCAACACAAACATGATTATTTATATTTTCAAATTCATCCATGTCGCTTGCGCGATACTTTCTATCAGCGGCTTTCTGGCGCGTAGCTGGCTCAGGTTCACGGCACCGACATACCTGCGGCAACGCTGGGTCAAAGTCACACCACACGTCATTGACACCCTGTTGCTGGCCTCGGCCATCGTGCTGGTCATCCTGACCCGGCAATACCCGTTTGTTGCCCCCTGGGTCACGACAAAACTGCTGCTCGTGTTTGTCTACATCGGCTTTGGCATGATCACCCTGCGTTTTGCACGAACCCGGTTAATGACGCTGGCGGGATTCATTGGCGCCTGCCTGAGTTTTTCCTATATCATTGCGGTGGCACTGACCCGCCAGCCCTGGCCCTTTAGCTAAGATATTATGACTTCACTGACGATTATCAAACCCGACGACTGGCACCTGCACGTGCGCGATCACGCGGTCCTTGCCAGCGTGGTCCCGGATACGACCCGTTGCTTTGCCCGCGCCATCATCATGCCAAACCTGAAACCGCCGGTCACCACGACTGAACAGGCCCTGGCCTATCGCGAGCGCGTGCTCGCTGCCGTTCCGCTCGGAACACAATTCGAGCCGTTGATGACGCTGTATCTTACTGACAACACCGCGCCGGAAGAGATCATAAAAGCCAAAGCCAGCGGCAAGGTTCATGCCGTCAAATATTATCCTGCCGGTGCCACCACCAATTCCGATGATGGTGTCACTGATATCACACGCACCTACGCGGTCATGGAACAACTCGCCGAGAGTGGCATGCCACTGCTGATGCACGGTGAAGTCACCGACAGTGATGTTGATATATTCGATCGGGAACAGGTCTTTATCGATCGCATTTTAATGCCATTGACCGAACGCTACCCGGGATTACGCGTCGTACTGGAACATGTCACCACGGAACACGCCGTACAGTTTGTGCAGGACGCCGGCGAATATATTGCCGCCACCATTACTCCGCATCACTTGTTGTATAACCGCAATGCCATGTTCAGGGGCGGCATTCGCCCACACTACTTTTGTTTGCCAATACTAAAACGCGAGCGCCATCGCCGGGCCCTGGTACGCGCCGCCACCAGTGGCAGTCCGAAATTCTTTCTCGGCACCGACAGCGCCCCACACGCCGTCGATAAAAAGGAATCCAGTTGTGGTTGTGCCGGAATATACAATGCACACGCCGCTATCGAATTCTATGCGGAGGTTTTTGAAGCGGCACAGGCACTGGACAAACTGGAGGCGTTCGCCAGTCGCAACGGCCCGGCATTTTACCGGCTACCGGTGAACAGCGAGACGATTACCCTGAGCAAACAGGACTGGCAGGTGGCAACCAGCAAACCCCTGGGTCAGGACAAACTGATTCCCCTGCGCGCCGGTGAAACCATCCACTGGCGGATCATCTAAATCCACGTTCCGAAACAGTGGAGAATCTTCCTGTTCCCGGTTTTTCAACGCAGAGACGCGGACGACTCCAGGGAAGGAGGAGGTAGAATTGCGTCGGGAACAGCAATCGAGGACGCAGAGAAAAAAATAATGCTTTGCGTCCTCTGCGCACTCCGCGTCTCCGCGTTGTTCAAGGTATAAATAAAATCAGCCAGAATATACCTGCTCAATAGACGTATTTGACCAGATAGCCCTGCTGCTGCAATAGATTCAGAATGCCCTGTTTGCCGGGCAAATGCAGGGCACCCACGGCAATGAAAGCATGGCCTTCAAGCAGTTGCGACTGCATGCGCCTCACCATGCGCAGGTTACGGGAGATTATCAGGCGTTGTTCGACCTCTGTGGCCAGCCTGGTGTCGCCATTTTGCATTTGATTGTTGTTAATGGCCTGCAGCCCGGCCAGGTCGCGTGCCAGGTATAAATCAATCAGGGTATCAATCAACGCCGCGGAATTTTCATAGTTGGCAATCGCATCATCCAGTAACACGAGTTGCTGCGACTGCGGCAACTTGTCAAACACCGCGATCTGTTCGGGGATCGTCTCCAGCGCATAAACCGGCATGCCACGCGCAACCGCGCGACGATAAAGGATCAGATCGAGAAACCGGTCAGACACGGGCTTGGGCATGTTCAGCTGCACGGCAATGGCCCAGGGCTTCATGCGATCAACGACGGATGCCGGTACCGTATAATCTGCCATTAATTTCACGCATTTTTGATAGCGCGCCTTACCGACAATGTCCTTTAGCGTCTGGCCTGACGGTAACAACAGGGCCTTTTCCGTTTGAGTCATGGAATTCGCGCTCATGTCCAGTTCACCGGTAAAACTCTGTGAATTGGCAAACGCCAGGGCAACCGCAGGCGGTAACCGGGTCACGCGGGCATCATCCGAATGGATAGTGCCGAACAGATAACTGGAAGCAATACCGGGCTTGCTGATTTTCCATAAAACCCCGTGACTGAAATCACTGGCCCAGGCCGGCAATGCCAGCATTGCCAGCAGGATCCCGAGCCAGTACAGATAACCGCGTGGCTTGTGTGATTTCATCTGAGACATTATCCCGGTATTTCCTGTTTAGCCCGCAAGGGAGGTATGAATTTTACAGGCGATTCGATATGCTGTGTAAATCATGCACGAACAATCTGAATCAAGCGCCCCACCCCTGCTGGCGCGCCGGTTCCGCGGGTTCCTGCCCGTCATTATCGATGTGGAAACCGCCGGATTCGAACCGGGCAAACATGCCTTGCTGGAAATCGCCGCCGTCCCGATACTCCTCGACAGCGAGGGATTTTTTCGGCCTGGCGCCACCATCGCCTGCCATGTCGCCCCGTTCAGTGGTGCCCAGTTCGATCCCAAGGCTCTGGAATTTAACGGCATCGATCCGCACCACCCGTTTCGGTTTGCCAAACCAGAAGCGGAAGCGCTCGAACACATCTTCAAGCCTGTTCGCCTGCTGATCAAAACCCACCATTGCAGCCGCGCCATCCTGGTGGGACACAACCCGTTTTTTGACCTGAGCTTCATGAAAGCGGCCATCGAGCGGTGCAAGATCAAAAAGCATCCATTCCATTCCTTCAGTACCTTTGATACCGCGACCCTCGGTGGTCTCGCCTATGGGCAGACCGTGCTGGCCCGCGCCGCGATCGCCGCGGGCATTGAATGGAATGCCGCCGAAGCCCACTCAGCGATTTACGACGCCGAAAAGACAGCCGAATTGTTCTGCCGTATCGTCAACAAGTGGGATCAGAATATCGGTATTCCCCTGCGTGATGACGATTAAAAAAGCCCGCGGTCGCGGGCTTTTCACTCAGGTTCCTGGCTTGCACTGGCTCAGGCTGCGGCATCGCCTACCATCTTTTGCAGCTCGCCTTTCTGGTAGAGCTCCAGGGTAATATCACAGCCACCAATCAGCTCACCATTGATGTAGATTTGCGGGAACGTCGGCCAGTTCTGATAACGCGGCAGATTCTCGAAGATCTCCGGGTCCATCAGCACGTTGACGTGGGCAAACTCCTTGCCGCAGGACTGTAAGGCCTGAGCGGCACGCATGGAGAAGCCGCACTGTGGCATTTGTGGTGTGCCTTTCATAAAAATGACAATGGGGTTGTCTTTTACAATCTTGTCGATACGTTGCAATACGTCATCCATCGTGGTTCCTCTTTAATCTCTGGTTCGTGCGCCTGGCCGCAATGGGCCCTTAAAATATCAGTCTATTCTAATATAGAATCGACCAAGATGGAATATCCTAGTCACATACTCAGTTATTAGGTCGACACGATAAAATTTCAAGCCGGTCAGGTCAACTCCGCGACAGGCTCGCCCCAGCCTCCCCCTCCCGGGGTCTCGACCCGTAAAATATCGCCGGGCGCGACTTCGCAGGAGATTTTGCCCGCCAGGGGCTGACCATTCAGATGATTTGAGCCCAGTTTCCCATTCTTTCCGCCCTGCAGGCCCCAGGGCGCCAGCAATCGCCGCTCGGTCAACAGGGTCAGGGTGGTTGGCGCGAGAAATTCGATTTCGCGGATCAGGCCCTCGCCTCCCCGATGAAGACCGCCCCCGGCCGACCCCTCGCGCAGTGCGTACTCACGCACGCGCAGGGGATAGTGACTCTCAAGGACCTCGATAGGCGTGTTGCGGGTATTGGTCATGTGGGTCTGTACTCCGGACAGTCCGGGATAGCGCGGGCCACCGCCCATGCCGCCACCCATGGTTTCGTAGTAATCCCATAACTGGTCACCCCAGCACCCGCCCATGGCCAGATTATTCATACTGCCGTGGCTGGCCGCCGGGATTTGATCAGGGAAGGCCTGGGCCAGCGCCCCCATCACGACATCCACTACCCGCGTGCTAGTCTCGACATTGCCGGCGGCCACGGCAGCCGGTCGCTGTGCGTTTAACAGGCAACCCGGCGGCGCGGATAAGCGGATTGCGCGAAAACTGCCCGCGCAGGCCGGCGTCTGTGCAGGCATCAGGCAACGAAACACGTAATAGACCGCCGCCGCCGCGACCGACAGCGGGCAATTGATATTACCCGGGGTCTGCGCCGCCGTTCCGCTGAAATCCGCCTCGACCCCGCTCTCATCGACATGCAACGCCAGGCAGATGGTCAGCCGGGTATGCCCCAGGCCATCATCATCCATGGCATCTTCAAAGACATAGTCACCCGCCGGGATACGAGACAGGGCATAACGAGCCAGTCGTTCTCCGTAGTGATTCAGCTCGGTGAGCGCCTGTGCATAACCGGCTAGCCCCAGTTGCGCGATCAATA
This sequence comes from Gammaproteobacteria bacterium, assembly GCA_037384645.1. GTDB lineage: Bacteria > Pseudomonadota > Gammaproteobacteria > UBA6429 > Thiohalophilaceae > RI-92. The sequence continues at coordinate 68,568 of JARRNT010000018.1, forward strand.
CCTGCAGACGCCGGATGCCCGTGCGGTTGGCACTGATTTGTGCCGAGAAATCCCCCTGTCCGACATGGGGGTTGCGAGTCGCATTGAGAATCCCCTGCAACAGATCTTGTTCCAGCTCACCCGCCCTGAGTAAATGCTGCGGCGGAATGATCACACCCTCTTCTTCAAGCTGACGTGAGATGGGCATGGAACCGGGGGTATGACTGCCGATATCGGCATGGTGGGCACGATTGGCCACATAGCCTGCCAACCTGCTTTCAGCAAACACCGGGGCAATCAAGGTGACATCCGGCAGGTGGGTACCGCCCAGGAAGGGGTCGTTCATGACGATCATGTCACCCTCCTGCCAGTCAATCCGTTCGACGATGTCACGCATGGCATAGGCCATGCTGCCCAGATGCACCGGGATATGGGCCGCTTGCGCGCACAATTCACCCTGGGCATCGAACACGGCACAGGAAAAATCCAGGCGATCACGAATATTGGGTGAAAACGCGGCACGCCTGAGTACGCCCCCCATCTCATCACACACCGCCTCGATGCGGCTGGCAAAAATGCTCAGTTCGACAGAATTCATACCACAAGTCTACCCGACGACACCCAGATCAAGAATCCTTACAAAACGCCCGTCTTTGTATCATATTACTTATATCCTATTTGCTCATTTGGTTATTACTATATTTCACGTTAGAATTGTTCTAAATCCGATGGTCGATTGAGGAAGTATGATTGTCATCGACCGTCCACATCTTTGATGTCAGACTTCAAATCAATTTACAAACATGAACAAGGAGACCTCGCAATGGCACACGAACTGCCTGCCCTACCTTATGCACAAGACGCCCTGGCCCCGCACATCTCTGCCGAGACCCTGGAATACCACTACGGCAAACACCACCAAACCTACGTCAACAACCTGAACAATCTGATCAAGGGCACCGAGTTCGAGAACGCTTCCCTCGAGGACATCATCAAGAAGGCTGAGGGCGGTCTGTTCAACAACGCTGCCCAGGTGTGGAACCATACCTTCTACTGGAACTGCCTGAGTCCAAATGGCGGCGGCGAACCGAGTGGCGCACTGGCCGATGCCATCAACAAAGCCTTCGGCTCCTTTGCCGAGTTCAAGGAAAAGTTTTCCACTTCCGCTGCCACCAACTTTGGTTCCGGCTGGACCTGGCTGGTGAAAAACAGCGATGGCTCTGTGGCAATCACCAACACCAGCAACGCAGGTAACCCGATGACCGCGGGCCAGACCCCCGTTCTCACCTGTGACGTTTGGGAACACGCTTATTACATCGATTACCGCAATGCCCGTCCCAAGTACGTAGAGGCATTCTGGAACCTGGTGAACTGGGATTTCGCCGCCAAGAACTTCGGTTAATTCCAGCCTGGCAGCAGGCGATGGCCTTTAGCGACGCTCAGCCGTACTAATCGTCATAGGCCTGTCATCATTCAGCAAAAGCCCGGTCCTGGTGGCCGGGTTTTTTGTTGCCCGTAATTTGCCCTGCCCTGTGGTTAAGTCTAGAATGGGCAGTTTCCCGGCGGCCTCAAGCAGGCTGCTTTTTGTTTTTGGAACTGCTGAAAACCTATGAACCACTTGATGAACACTTACAATCGCATTCCGGTCACGTTCAGCCACGGCAAAGGGGCTGTCCTGTGGGATACCGAGGGTAAACAGTATCTCGATGCGCTCGGCGGTATTGCCGTCTGTGCGTTGGGTCATGCCCATCCGGCGGTCACCAGGGCCATTTGTGACCAGGCCGGCAAGCTGATCCATACCTCCAACCTCTACGAGATCGAAGTCCAGCGTAACCTGGCTGACAAGTTGTGTGAGCTGGCAGCGATGGATAATGCCTTCTTCTGTAACAGCGGCGCCGAAGCCAACGAGGCAGCAATTAAACTGGCACGCCTGTATGGCCATCATCGCGACATCGAAACTCCGCACATCATTGTGATGGAAGGCAGCTTCCATGGTCGGACCCTCGCGACCCTGACCGCTACCGGTAATCGTAAAATCCAGGCAGGCTTCGAGCCGCTGGTCAGTGGCTTCGTACGCGCACCGTACAACGAGATAGATGCCGTAGAAACCATCGCAAAGAACAACAAGAACGTGGTCGCTGTTATGGTCGAACCCATTACCGGGGAAGGTGGTATCAGAATTCCCGCACCGGATTATCTGAATCGCCTGCGCGATATTTGCGATCAACAGGGCTGGTTGCTGATCCTGGATGAAATCCAGTCCGGTATGGGTCGCACCGGCAAGTGGTTTGCCCACCAGCACAACGGCATAAAACCCGACATCCTCACCGTGGCCAAGGCCCTCGGTAACGGTGTACCCATCGGTGCCTGCCTGGCCAGGGGCGAGACCGCGGAATTGTTCAAACCCGGTAATCACGGTACCACCTTCGGCGGCAATCCACTGGCATCCCGTGCCGCCCTGGCTGTCATCGACAGTATTGAAGACCAGCAGCTTCTGCAAAAGATCGAAGCACTGGGTCAACACTTTATCGATGGTTTCAAAACAGCATTGGCTGACGTCCAGGGTGTTAATGACATCCGCGGCAAGGGCCTGATGCTCGCCGTCGAGCTGGACAGGCCCTGTGCCGAGCTGGTCAACCGTTGCCTGGCCGAAGGTGTCCTGATCAATGTCACCGCGGAAAGCGTTGTACGCCTGTTACCGCCCTACATCATGACCACTGAGCAGGCTGACAAAGTCATCCAGATAATTTCGGCTCAGATACGCCAGTTTCTGGCGTAGTACGGTAAGGAGTCCGCTATGCTTCAACACTTTCTCACCCTGCTCGATCTCAACAAAACCACGCTACACCAACTGGTACATCGTGCAATCGAGCTAAAAGTGCTACGCAATGCCGGCGAAGACCATCAGTATTTCAAGTCACGCACCATGGGCATGATTTTTGACAAGTCTTCCACCCGCACCCGTGTTTCGTTTGAAACCGCAATGGCGCATTTTGGCGGACACGCCATCTTCCTTTCGCCACGCGATACCCAGTTAGGCCGCGGCGAACCTGTCGAAGATACCGCACGCGTACTCTCCCGCATGGTCGATATCATCATGATACGGACTTTCGCCCACAGTACCCTGGAAACTTTTGCTGCCAATTCCAGGGTCCCCGTGATCAATGCCCTGACGGATATGTATCACCCATGCCAGTTACTCGCTGATGTACAGACCTTTATCGAGCATCGTGGCGATATCAAAGGGCGTACGCTGGCCTGGATCGGCGATGGCAATAATATGTGCCACTCATATATTAATGCTGCCTGCCAGTTCGATTTCAAATTACAGATCGCAACCCCTGCCGAGTATGAACCGGATAAGGCAATCATGGATGCCGCGGGTGAGCATGTCATGCTTTGCAACGATCCGCGCGCCGCTGTCGAAGGTGCGGATATGATCAGCACCGACGTCTGGGCCAGTATGGGACAGGAAGAAGAACAAACCAAACGTCGCCAGGCCTTTGCCGATTTTCAGGTAAATGAAGCGCTGATGAAACTGGCCAGCAAGGATGCGCTGTTTATGCATTGCCTGCCGGCGCATCGCGGCGAGGAAGTGTCTGCAGATATAATCGATGGTCCCAGCAGCGTGGTCTGGGATCAGGCAGAAAATCGACTGCATAGCCAGAAGGCACTGATCGAGTTGCTGCTCAACCAGCAACTGGCTTAGCGACGAGATTTAGGCTGGCCTTCCGACGCTGCAATGGAAATATACTTTCGCAATAAAAAATGGCCCGGTGAAGCACCGGGCCAATAACCTAAACTACTCTCAATTTTTCTCTTCCCTGAAAATCCGTACGCTTAGAACTTGTAGACGTAACCGATAGAGATGGCGCTTACGTCCTTACCAGCCACAGAGTTTTTGTAACCGAGATCGTGACCAGCCTTAATGTTGAAGTTGGCGTTAGGATCATTGCTCACCTTGTCATACATGATGTAAGCCTTTGCGTTCTTGGCCAGTTTGTATGCGTAACCGACAGTAACCTGGTTGGCGCCGTCATTACCGGCATCCGACGTAGCCGCCTTCATGTACTGCAGAATGACAGAACCCGGACCACCGACCTTGTAGACAAACGCCGCGCCGTAGGCATTCCGGTTATCAGCCGCAACTTGATCCACACCGGAATTGGTGATGTGCTCATAAACCAGGCGAATATCCATGGGGCCGGTCTTGTAACCGCCGACCAGACGGGTACCGGTAATGGTTTGGGTTGATTCATTATTCGTAGAAGAAGCACCAATTATCTTCTGCTGTTCATAGCCTGCCGCCAGGCTCAGACCATTGGCGCTATACGCCAAAACCGCATCCGTCAGCGAGTTATTATTGTTGTTCTGAGAGGCAATGGAATCGCCTTTAAACGCCGTTGAATAGCCAAGGCCCAGCTTAAAGCCACCCATTTTCGGCGAATAATAATAGATGCCATTTTTAGAGCGTGTATCAAAAATGTCACCATCGCCGTTGCTGACAGCACCCAGAATATTCCGGGAATCGCCAACGGAATTGCCCATGACATCGAACATCTTAAATGTATCTTTGTAAATCGTATCACGGAAACCAAGCATTAAGCTGCCGCCAGTCCCTTTAAGACCAACGTATGCCGCACGACCATCGATACTACTTCCACTTGCGTCAGCTGCTTTAATTTTCCCTTCGATTTTATAAAAACCGGTTAAACCACCGTTGAGCGCACCTTCACCTTTGAAGCCCAAACGTGAAGAGTTGCTGGACACGTTCAGTTTACTAACGCTAGCGCCAGTTGAGTCATGCGTCGTCGCAGAATCCACGCTGACATGCACCTGACCATAGACTTGCAGCGCCTTGCCGGCCACTTCCACTGCACTGGCCAATCCTGGCATCGCCAGACCCGCGCTAACTGCCAATGCGATTAATGTCTTATTCATAATTCCTCCAAAAAATGTGCAAAAAACAACACTGTTGTAAAATTAAAACAGGGGAGGATGATGGCGTCCGTTTGTTACAGACGAAAGACACAAAGATGAAATAAAAATGACGCTATTATGACAAACTGCCTTAAAAGTAATCTTCTCAATACTGAAGACAGTTTAATTAAACAAGATGGTGTTCATTAACATTCAAATACGAAATAAAAAAGGCGCTGGTTAAATAAACCAGCGCCTCTAAATTCGCGAAGGATTTTATTCGTGGGATGAATAGTACCCGTCAACTTTTCTTGTGATGCAGGTCCCGCACTTCCTTTTCTACCTGTTCCAGGCTGATATGGCGCACGTCTTTGCCACGAACGAGATAAATCACATACTCGCAGATGTTACGGGCCCGATCACCGATGCGTTCCAGCGAGCGCGCCGCCCAGAGGACATTCACTATCCGTGGAATAGAGCGCGGGTCTTCCATCATGTATGTCATCAATTGCCGGATAATATTTTCGTACTGCTGATCGACCTTGAGGTCTTCCCTGGCAATCTTCGTTGCGGCTTCCACATCCATGCGCGCCAGCGCATCCAGGGCTTCGTGTAACATGTGGCGAACCTGCTCACCAATATGTCCGATGCCCACCAGGGCCCTGGTGTCCTTGGAGTCGGAATCGGCAAAATGCATGGCCATGCGGCCTACCCGCTCTGCCTCGTCACCAATACGTTCGAGGTCGGTAATCGTCTTGACTATGGCCATCAGCAGACGAAGGTCGCTGGCAGCCGGCTGACGACGCGCCAGGATATGTGTGCATTCCTCGTCGATACTGACCTCAAGTTTGTTAATTTTATAATCATTCGTGACCACCACCTCGGCCAGCGCCGTGTCCATGGTCGTCAGCGCCATGACGGCATCTGCCAGCTGCTGCTCTACCAGGCCGCCCATTTGCAATACGCGATTGCGAACGTCTTCCAGTTCCTGGTTGTATTGCTGCGATATGTGATGACCAAGATCTGCTTTATCCATTACCGTGTCCTCTGTAAATCCTGCCCTTTTTCTCTTTGTGAGATTTTATAGCACTGATATTTTATAGATTTCGAAACCAACAGTTTGTTCGTGCCGATCCCTAATTCTAGCCGGGATTCGTGTCCATGTGTATGAAATTTTACCCTAATCACCTGGATACGCCGCTTGAGCCTTAGGGTAAAGATAGATTATGAAATCTATATGGCCATTGACTGTTGACAGTGATGGCTTGATATCAATGCCAGCTTAAATAGCTTCGCGAGAGTCCGATTTCAGCACCACGCTATCAGGCGGGAAGTCACAAATGAAGGTACTCCCTCGCCCCACCTCGCTGTCGATTCGCATATGGGCCTCATGCCGGTTGAGGGCATGTTTGACAATTGCCAGACCCAGTCCGGAGCCGCCGGTCTCGCGCGAACGCGCCACATCGACCCGGTAAAAACGTTCGGTAATGCGCGACAAATGGTGAGGTGGGATCCCGATACCCGTATCACTCACAGACATATGGGCACCATCCTCGTCCCGATACCAGCGGATATGGATCGCCCCACCAATTGGCGTGTAATTCACGGCATTGATCACCAGGTTACTGAATGCGCTGTCGAGTTCCTTACCATCGCCGAAAAGATAGAGATCCGGATCGACATCCAGCGTAATCTGGTGATTACGATCACCACTGATAATCAGCGCCTCTTCCCTGAGTGTCGCCAGTAATTGCGGTACGGCGACGACCTCATGCTTGATGGGACGCTGTTCGTTTTCCAGTTTGGACAGCAGCATCAGGTCCTCGACCAGGCGATGCATACGTTTGGACTGCTGCTTCATCAGTTCCAGAGACCGCTTCAGGTTCTCATCGCTAATGGATTCATCACCGGACAGCGTCTCCAGGAACCCGCTCATCACAGTCAGCGGTGTACGCAGTTCATGGGAAATATTGGCGACAAAGTCACGCCGTATTTGCTCGACGCGTTGCAATAGCGTCACATCACGTGCCATCAGCAGGGACTGGTCCATACCGTATGGTGTAATCTGGACGGCGATCGTTTTATTTTTATCTGCCGGTGCCGGGATGGTCAGAACTTCATATTTGTTATTTCGTTCGATAAAATTCAGGAATTCCGGCGTCCTGATGAGATTGGTCAGACGTTGTCCGACGTCCTGGGGATATTTGAGATCGAGCAAGCGTCCGCCTGAATCATTCCACCATTCAATCACGCCACTGGCCTGCATCACGACAACGCCGTCATGCATGGCTTCGGTCGTTTCTCGGAAACGACCAAGTAACTTGACCAGGCGTTTCTGACGCTTTTTATTCCGTCGCTGCAGGCGGTAAATACCGGTAAAAACCTCCCCCCACACCCCAACCGAATCCGGTGGATGATATTTTTTGCCGACATCAAGCCAGCGATGCAGGTGATAGAGGTTATAGAAAGTCCAGCCCAGATAGCCGAGGGTCGCAATCAATACGAATAACGCTGGATGTTGAAAGATTAGACCCATGACGAATGCGACCAGCAACAGGCCTGCCAGGCTCCAGAGTTCAGCTATCCAGCTGTTATTCAAATTAATTACACCTGTTCAGAAAAACGATATCCGGCACCACGCACTGTCTGAATATACTTGTCACAGCCATACTGCTCAAGGGCTCGACGTAAACGGCGAATGTGCACATCGACGGTGCGCTCTTCAATGTAGACATTATTTCCCCAGACCTGGTCCAGCAACTGGCCGCGGCTGAAAACCCGTTCTGCATGTGACATGAAAAAATGTAACAGACGAAATTCGGTCGGACCCAGTTCGACCGCTGTCTCCCCGACCAAAACCCGGTGGCTGACGGTATCCAGCGACAAATCACCGATCTTGATGATATCGTCGTTTCCGGTGCTGACTGTTCGCCTCAATACCGCCCGGATACGGGCGATGAGTTCCTGGGTCGAGAACGGCTTGGTGATATAATCGTCAGCACCGGCTTCCAGCCCCTTGATCTTGTTCTCTTCCTCGCCGCGTGCAGTCAGCAGGATAATCGGCAGCTCCCGGGTCCGGTTGCTGTGACGGAGCTTCTGGGCCAGGTCGACACCACTGGTGCCCGGCAACATCCAGTCCAGCAATACCAGGTCAGGCACCTGGTGATTAATGATATCCTGCGCCTGGCGTGCATCGGCTGCCTCGTGTACGGCAAAACCGGCCCGGCCCAGGGAAAAATTCAGCATTTCCCGAATGGCAGCCTCGTCTTCAACAACTAAAATGGTTGGGTTATCCTTAGCCATGGCATTCAGCATCGCGATACTCGCTCTCGGTTATGACGAGCGGATTACATCGAACCAATGTTACAGGGTCATGACATCTATGCCTACTATCCGTCGTTTCGGTCAGGCGTTTCATCAAAAAGTCACATTCAGCGCCCACACCTATTTATATGTGACGCGGTCAGCAACCCATACGGACTATGGGTTGATAGAATCAACACGATAAAGATGTGAGAGACAAAACAATGAAAACCCGATTTTGGCTAGTTCTGATACTCTTGGTTCCATTAACCGCCACAGCGGCAAGCAATACCAGTGCGGCGACCGGTACCCAATATGTCAGTGACAATCTGGTCATTACCCTGCGCACCGGCCAGGGTAACCAGTTCCAGATCCTGAAGACCCTGAACAGCGGCGCCAAGCTCACCGTATTGCAGCAGACCCCAACCGGTTATAGCGAGGTCCGGACCAGCGATGGTACCGAAGGCTGGGTACGCACCCAGTACCTGAGTAATGAACCGCCTGCCGCCATGCGGCTGACCAAGGCTGAAAGCCAGCTCAGCAAGCTCAAAGACGAGCTCGACAAGACGCAACAGGCACTGGCGGCATTACGCAAACAAAAGACGCAGCTGGATAGCCAGTACAGTAAACTACAGAATGAACACAAAAGCACCAGCGCGGAACTGACCAAACTGAGCCAGATAGCCGCCCACCCCAAACAACTCCAGACCCAGAACGTCGAGTTGCGCAAGAAATTCGCCAAGATGAGCGATGAATACACGCTGATGAAGCAGGAAAACCAGGTACTCAAGGATCGCTCCAAACGCAACTGGTTCCTGGCCGGGGCCCTGGTCGTCATCATCGGCATGGTCATCGGGCTGATCATTCCCAAGTTACGTTTTCGGCGTAAAGACGGCTGGGATTTCTAAAATCAGCCGAATTCTTGATGCCCGTGCTGTCTTTTTACCTGGCAGCATCTAGACTATCGCCATGAGTAAGCCCTTCCCTTCCGTCATGGAACGACTGCGTGCCCTGATTGGCACACCTTCAGTCAGCAGTGTCAGTCCTGAATTTGATCAAAGCAATCGTCCCGTCATCGACTTACTGGCCAACTGGCTGGCGGACCTGGGCTTTGCCATTGAGATCATGCCTCTGCCAAACCAGCCTGAGAAGGCGAACCTGATTGCCACCTTGGGTCAGGGTCCTGGCGGCCTGGTCCTGTCAGGCCATACTGATACCGTGCCGTTTGATGCCAGTGGCGGGCAATCGGACCCCTTTGTGCTGAGCGAGCGGGACCAGCGCCTGTACGGTCTGGGCAGTGCCGATATGAAAAGCTTCTTTGCCCTGGCCATGGAAGCGGCGCGGCAGTTTGACGCCGGGAAACTGCGAGCGCCGCTGATTTTGCTGGCAACCGCCGATGAAGAAAGCTCCATGGAAGGTGCCATGTCCCTGGTTGCGGCGGACAAACCCAAGGCCAAATATGCCATTGTCGGTGAACCCACCGGGCTGCGTCCCATCCGTGCGCACAAAGGCATCATTATGGAGGCCGTACGCATTACCGGACATAGCGGTCATTCCAGTGACCCCAGCCTGGGTAACAACGCTATCGAAGGCATGCACAAGGCCATCGCGGAAATCCTGCGCTGGCGCGAGGATCTGCAGCAACGTTACCGTGACCCGCACTTCGCCGTGCCGTATCCCACCCTCAACCTTGGCCATATTCATGGCGGCGACAACCCGAACCGGATCTGCGGCGAATGCGAGCTGCACTTTGATCTGCGCTCACTGCCCGGCATGGTACAGGATGAATTGCGCCAGGAACTGGACCAGCGACTGGCCGCATGTTTCGCCGACAGCGGCCTGCAGGTCAGCCGGCTTCCCCTGATTACCGGCACCGAGGCCATGCATACCGACAGCCAGGCGGATATCGTGCAGCAGGCTGAAACCCTTACAGGTTACCAGGCCGAGGCCGTTGCCTACTGCACCGAAGGCCCCTATCTGAACCAGCTCGGTATGCAGACGATCATCCTCGGGCCGGGGCATATTGAGCAGGCCCACCAGCCGGATGAATTCCTGCCGATGGAACAAATTCAGCCTACAATCGATCTAATCACTCAGATGATTCAGAGATACTGTCATGAGAATGCGTAAACCACTGTTACTTATTGGCATCACTGGCATTATGCTATTGTTAAATGCCTGTGCCACTGTGCAACCCTTCCCGGTCCAGGCGAACTCACCACCACTGGCCAGCGTACACCAGGATGTTGCTGCCCATCAGGACCAAATCGTGACCTGGGGTGGCATCATCCTGGGCATCGAGGTCAAGCAAAATGACTCGCTGGTGACCGTGCTCGCCAAACCCCTGGATAAAAATGGTGAACCGGTAACGACCGACAAGAGTGATGGCCGCTTCCTGGCGCGGTTTAACGGCTTCCGCGACCCGGCGGTATTCGCCGTCGGCCGCAACCTGACGGTGACCGGCGTCATCAGCGGGAGCAAAACCCACAAGATTGGCGAGTATGCATATGTCTACCCGGTCGTGGTCGTCACCCATTATCGGCTCTGGCCAAAACCCTACGAGGGTAGATACGAGCACGATGATTACTGGTGGTACAGCCCGTGGTATCCCTATCCGTGGTATCCCTATCCCTGGTACTACTACGACTATCGCGTCTACCAGCCGGCACCTCCACCTTCCACCATCCTGCCAGCCCCACAAAAACGGCGCTGAACATGAAACAGAGCCTGCTGCTCGCACTACTGCTGACCCTGGCGGCCTGCGCCAGCGCCCCACTCAAGCTGCAGGGCGTCAATCGCAGTATCACCCCGGCCATGGTCAGTACTAATTATCCTTATACGGGAGAACGCGTGGTCTGGGGCGGGATAATCATTAAAACCCAGCCTCTGCAGGACACCACCCAGATCGAGGTCCTGGCCTATCCGCTGGAATCGAACGGCGAGCCTGATCGCCAGGCCTCGCCCCTGGGCCGCTTTCTGATTGTGCACCGGGGTTTTCTGGAACCGACTGAATTCAGTCCCGGACACTGGCTATCGGTTGTTGGCCGGATAGGCCCGGCACAAATGGGCAAGGTCGGCAAAGCAAGCTACCGTTTTCCCGTGATCCAGCCCGAACAACTCTACCTGTGGCCCGCCAATCGCGGCAGCCGTGGAACAACCCACTTTAACTTCGGCATCGGTATCCGACTCTAAATTTTTCTGGCGAAAACGTTTGCAGGGATCCGTACATGGGTTATGCTTGTAAAACAAGCAGATACACTGGATACTTGAAGCGAATGCGAGAAAAACAACAAGAAGCGGCCTTTGTCGGCTGGTTTCGCCAATCCTCGCCGTATATTCGTGCCTTTCGGGGTCGCACCTTTGTGATCACATTTGGCGGGGAAATGCTGGCGGATGCCCAGTTCCCTAATCTTGTCCACGACCTGGCCCTGCTCAACAATCTGGGCATCCGCCTGGTCCTGGTCCATGGCGCCCGCCCCCAGATCGACAAACAACTCAAGCAGCTGGGCGCCGAAATCCGGATTATCAACGGCCAGCGCGTCACCGATTCCGCCGCCCTGGAGTGCGTCAAGCAGGCAGCCGGTGCCGTGCGGGTGGAAATCGAGGCGCAACTAAGCATGGGGCTCAGCGCCATGCCCCTGGCCAAGGCACCCATCAAGGTGGTCTCCGGTAATTTTGTCACCGCTATGCCCCTCGGGGTACGCGATGGCGTGGACTATCAGCACACCGGCGAGGTGCGCAAGGTCGACGCCGAATCCATCCGTGGGCACCTGCAACAGGAAAGCATCGTACTGCTTTCGCCCATGGGTTATTCCCCCACCGGCGAGGTCTTCAACCTGACCGCCGAAGCCGTGGCCACGGAAGCGGCCAAACAGCTCCAAGCGGAAAAGCTGATCATGCTGATGGACAGCGATGGACTCCCCACCAGCGGGCGCAAGCTGATCCGGGAACTGACCCAGCGCGAGGCGCAGGCGATCCTTGACGGCAGGCGTCAGCTCAGGGAAAGCATGCGAATCACCTTACAGCATGCCGTCAATGCCTGTCAGGGTGGCGTCAACCGGGTACACCTGATTAACCGGCATACCGACGGCGGGCTGCTGCTGGAGCTGTTTACCCGGGATGGCATCGGCAGCCTGATCAGCAGCGTCTCGTTTGAAGACATCCGTCGTGCCGGCATCGACGATGTCGGCGGCATCATCGATCTCATCGCGCCGCTGGAACAGGAAGGTATCCTGGTCCGACGCTCGCGCGAATTACTGGAAATGGAAATCGAGCATTTCAGTGTGATCGAACGGGATGGCCTGATCGTCGCGTGTGCCGCCCTGTATCCATATCCGGACGAACAGGTGGGCGAGATGGCCTGCCTGGCAGTGCACAGGGATTATCGTAACGAAGGTCGCGGCGATGCCCTGTTTAATTTCCTGCTTAAACAGGCCCGCGCCATGGGCGTGCACAAAATCTTCGTCCTGACCACGCGCACGGCACACTGGTTTCGCGAACGAGGCTTCAAACCGGCGACGGCTGACAACCTGCCGGTGAAAAAACGCCAGCTTTATAACTACCAGCGCAATGCCAAGGTGTTTATCAAGGACCTTACCAGCAAATGACGAAACGACTAGCTACCATACGGCCCTTTCTGAAATGGGCCGGCAGTAAATACCGGGTACTGGAGCATATCCATGAACTGTTGCCGGAGGGTCAGCGCCTGATCGAACCGTTTGCCGGCTCTGGTGCCGTGTTCATGAACACTGATTTCGAGCATTATCTGTTGTCGGATACCAATGCAGACCTGATCAACCTGTACAAGATCCTGCAACAACAGGGGGAAGGCTTTATCGAGGAATGCGCCCGGCTGTTTCAGACTCGCACCAATCAGGAGGCATATTATTACCGTCGACGCGAGGAATTCAATCGCTGCCGCGATCAACAGCGCAAGGCGGTCCTGTTCATTTATCTCAACCGTCACGGCTATAACGGCTTATGCCGTTACAATGCCGCAGGCATCTTCAATGTGCCGTTCGGTCGCTACAAGCGCCCCTACTTTCCGGCGGAGGAACTGCTGGCGTTCTACCACAAGTCATCCAGGGCTGAATTTGTCCACCTTGATTTCGATGCCGTTATGCAATCTGCACAAACCGGTGACGTCGTCTACTGCGACCCGCCGTATGTGCCCCTGTCACAGTCTTCGAATTTTACCTGCTACAGTGCCGGTGGTTTCGACATGCCACAGCAACAGCGACTGGCGGACCTGGCGGAACAAACACGACAACGGGGTATCCCGGTGCTCATTTCCAATCATAATACCCGCTTCACCCGCAAGGCCTATCGCAGCGCCAACAACATCAAGCGCTTTTCAGTCCGACGCTTCATCAGTTGCAACGGGAATAAACGCCAGAATGCCGGTGAGTTACTCGCACTGTTTAACTAACAGAGGTTCGAGTCGACATACGCCTGCCCCGAAGATCGGGCAAGCTATCTGCCGGGTCAGTTTTCATAAGCCCTGGATTCAATAAATATTGACACCAGTTGCTTATCGATTTTGCCGGCCTCGGCTTCCTGCCTGAGCATATCCAGGGCAACTTCGGTCACGACACTGCTTTTATACGGCCGGTCCGGTGCGGTCAGGGCGTCATAGATATCGGCAATTGTCATGATGCGCGACTGCAGGGGGATATCGCGCGCCCTCACTCCCTTGGGATAACCACTGCCATCAAGCTTTTCATGATGGGCGTGGGCAATACCGGGTATGTGACTGAGGTCTTCGGTCCAGGGGATGAGGTTCAGGAAATTGAATGTATGGGTAACGTGCATTTCGATTTCATGCCGTTCATCGGCAGTCAGGCTGCCCTTGGGAATTTTCAGGGCGGTGAATTCAAACTCGTTAAGGAGTGGCTGATTGGCAGCATTCAGATCCTCAAACCGCTCCTGATATAATTCTTCGAGCAAGGCCGACATATCAGAGTGTGTCAGGTTCGGCCTGTTATAGTGCACAATTTTTGCGAAAAAGGCATCCAGCCTGTCATGGTCCTTCTGCAGTTCAATCTTCAGATCATTAAGCCGTTCCTGAATCTCACGCTCACCAAGTTGACGCGTTTCGTGGTCCATAATCATACGGTGATAAAGATGTCGCTCCCGGCATGCCTTGGCATATTCAAATCGCATGCGAATGTTGTCGATTTCATGGTCAAATAACTTGTTTTCCTTGGTCAGTATATTTTCCTTGACGCCAACTTTGCCAAAATCATGCAGGAGTGACGCGTAGCGAAGTTCCCGCATCTGTTGGTCTGACAGGCTGATATGTTTAAGCGAGCCGCTATCCTGCCGGCTCACTGCCCGTGCCAGGCTCTCGGTGTAGAATGCCACCCGGAACGAATGCCCTGCCGTCACCGGATCACGTGATTCAATCACCTGAACGGAAGCCGAGACAAAGCCTTCCAGCAGATTTTCAATATCACGGTAGAGATCGCTATTTTTCATTGCGATGGCAATCTGCGCGGATATGCCGGTCAGGATTTCAAGGTCTTCCTCCGAAAAGCGATCGGCATTGGTACGCGAGTCGATATAAACCAGTCCGAGAATTTGCTGACGGAAGATCAGGGGGGCGCAAATGACGCTGCGCAGGCTCAGGGCATGGACGGATTCATTATTTTGATATTGTGCATCACCCAGCGCATCATCGATCAGGATGGCGGTTCGGTTGTCGATAACCTGCCTGACAATAGTATTCGAGATCTGTTCTTCGGCACGACTAATGTCGCTTGAACCAGCAAGCGAGGTGATCGCCTTTGAATTCGGGTCATAGGAAAACAGAAAAATATTGTCGGCGTTCGGGAATACCCCGAACAGGCTGCGACTGATTTGCTCGGCGAGCTGCCCGCTCGCCGTCGTTCCGCCCAGGGCCAGGCTTACCTGGGTAATAGCTTTGATCTGACGCGCCAGGTTGCGGGCATTTGCCTGCGGTCCGCTTGCCCGTAGCTTATCCAGCCAGGCCTGGGCGTCAATGATCAGACTGGGACTGGCGGCAGCCGTGTCTCCCCGCGCCGGAGCTGCTTGTTGGTCGGAAATTTTAACGCCGGAAGAGCTTGCCAATTCGCTCTCGAATAACAGCACAGTATCACCGACCTTGATTTCGGCCATCTCAGGGATAACTGTCGCCCGATTAGGTTTGATCCGGCGCCCATCGACAAAGCTGCCATTGGAGGAAAACTTGTCCAGCGCGTAAAATCGCTTCCCGTCACGGTAAATATGCAAATGCTCCCTGCTCACCCCCAGATCCGTGAGACAGGCATGCACAGCATCTTCCGAGCGTACTGCATGATTCCGGCCCAGAATCAGACGTTCGTGAAATGCGAAGACTTCTCCAATGTCAGGCCCGGCAATCACCCGCAATTTAGCCATTGTTCTACTCTTTGAATTGGCACTCTCTATTTATCGTGCCTTGTAGTAAAAAGTATAGCCTGCACAGGCTCACCCTCGCACCACGATGGGCGCCACCCGCCAGGGACCTGGATCACGGTTTAAAACCGGCTGTTCAGCCTCATGACTCAGCATTGGTGATAAAAATGTACAGCCAACGCCTTCGACCACGCAGCATGTGCCGGCCGGCTATCAGTAATAGCCATAATTTCAGTGGAATAGACAAGAGTGGGCCCCGGATCACAGCTTCCGGTTATTAGCGCTAAAACCCTTAAAGCCTGCGCTGCGATGACCGAAATATTCAACAATATTATTAACAATGAGGTTATACAATGCATGCCCATGATGTGCGGACATGCATGGACGCCAGCAATTCAACAGCAAATCGGCGCAAGATCCTGATTCTTGAGCAGGACGAATATCTCGCCAGCCTGATGCATTTATTGCTGTATCGCGAAGGATTTGCCATTAATGCGATCAGCGATGTCGAGCAGCTTCCGCTGCAGCTGCAATCGGAAATCAGCCCCATGCTGCTGTTTATCAGCCATCATTGGTTGCGTGAGGATGATCCTGCCGTGCTGAAGATATTACACGAACACAAGGGGCTCCGGGGTGTGCCCATGATCATGCTGATGAACTATTATGACCTGGACCTGATCGAACGCGTCTCCGCGCAAGGGATCACGGATCACCTGCTACAGCCCTTCGAACCCGCGGCCTTGCTTGAGATGATCCAGAAATACACGAACGGCATCTCGCTGAACTAGCCCTGCATTTCCTCATCTACGGGGACCACTTTGAGCACCTCGTCCATGGTGGTCCAGCCCATGGCAACCTTACGCGCACCGGAAATGCGCATCTTGGTCATACCCAGCTTGATCGCCTCACGCCGTATGGCGTTGGCATCACTCTCGGGCGTGATCTTTTTGCGCAATGTTTGATCCAGGATCATCATTTCGTAAATCCCGACCCGGCCAAGAAAACCGGTTTGTCGGCATTCGTCGCAGCCCACCGGTTTATAAAACTTGCCCTTGCCGCTGAGTTTCCACGGATGGGTCAGCGTCTTCCACATATCCATGTCGATCTCGGTAGGCGCCTTGCAGTGCGGGCACAGGGTGCGAACCAGTCGCTGCGCCATGATCCCCACCACCGTGGCATTGATCAGGTAGGCAGGTATGCCAATTTCGCGCAGGCGTGGAATGGAGGAAGGGGCATCATTGGTGTGCAGCGTGGACAGAACCAGGTGACCGGTCAGGGCCGCCTGGATCGCCATTTCTGCTGTTTCCTTATCCCGGATCTCGCCAACCATGATGATGTCCGGATCCTGGCGTAACAGGGTACGGATACCACGGGCAAAGGTGACATCGATATTGGTCTGTACCTGCATCTGGTTGAATTCAGGCATGACCATTTCGATGGGCTCTTCGATGGTACAGACATTGACCTCGGGGGTCGCCAGCAGACGCAGGGTCGAATACAGCGTCGTGGTTTTCCCTGATCCGGTGGGTCCGGTCACCAGCACGATGCCATTGGGCTGATTGATCATGCGGTTCCAGTCGGCAATATCTTTTTCACTAAAGCCCAGCGCCGGGAAATCCTTGACCAGCACTTCGGGACTGAAAATCCGCATAACGACCTTCTCGCCGAATGCGGTGGGCATGGTTGACAGGCGCAGCTCAATTTCATCACCGTCGGGTGTTTTGCTCTTGATGCGGCCATCCTGTGGCCGGCGCTTCTCCACCACGTCCATGCGCCCCAGTACCTTGATCCGTGATATCACAACATTCATCACGGTCGTTGGCATATCGTAGACATTGTGCATGACGCCATCGATGCGAAAGCGGATATAGCCGGTTTCGCGGCGCGGCTCCAGGTGGATATCACTCGCCCGTTGTTCGAATGCGTACTGCAATAGCCAGTCAACAATGTGTACCACTGACTGGTCATTGGTATCCAGGCGCCCGGACTTGCCCAGCTCAATGAGTTGCTCAAAATTAGTGACGCCGGGAATATCGTCTTCGTTTTCCGTGGTTGCCCGTCGAATCGAATGACTGACACTATAAAACTCGTTGAGATAGCGTGATATGTCGACCGGGTTTGCGATCACGCGTTCCACCTGCAGGCCACTGACGTGCACCACTTCATTCTCCCAGGTACGCAGGTAAGGTTCTGCCGTGGCGATCGTCACTGTCGTGTCCGTCACGGCAACCGGCAGGATTTTGTGGCGATTGGCATAGGCAGAGGAAACCACGCTGGTGACAGCGGTAACATCCACCTTGAGTGGATCGATACGCATATAGGGCAGATCAGATTTATCTGCCAGCCATTGAATTAATATTTCCAGTGTGAGTTTTTTCCCGTGGTACCTGAGGTCTGTCCACTCCTGCTGGGAAATGATGACCAGGGGATGAATCTCCAGACGACTGTTTCGCACCGGTATCAGGAATTCATCTGCCAGCTTTTTATCGACACGACCGTCTGCAATCAGGTTGTCGACCAGCTCGCGCAGGGTTAACTTGTGGTCCAGGGTGTCAAACATTGCCGGTTGCATTGCCATACTTATCTTCCCGCTCTTACCAGGCCACCAAGCCCGTTTTGTTCCAGCATATTGTTCAGGTAATTACGTATACTCGCAGCTTCATCCATGCCCAATACCTCGTCAAGACAACGTCGGGCTTGAACCATGGAAAAACTGCGAATCACCCATTTGACACGAGTCAGGCTGGACGCACTCATGCTCAGGCTGTCTATCCCCATCCCCACCAGTAACAGGGCCGAGGCCGGGTCGCCGGCCATTTCCCCACAAACGCTCACGGGCTTGCCGACACTATGGGCATCGGTAATGGTTTTGTAGACCGAATCAAGCACGGCCGGGTGCAGGGCATCATACAGCGCCGCTACCCGCGAATTGTTGCGGTCCACGGCCAACAGATACTGGGTCAGGTCATTGGTCCCGATGGAAAGAAAATCGGCGCGATTGGCCAGGCGTCTGGCCAAATAGACGGCGGATGGCACCTCGATCATGACACCAATGCGCGGTTTTGTGACCTGATACTTTTCTTCCAGCAGCTCCTGATAGGCTCGGTCAATCAGGTTGTTGGCCTCATCCAGCTCGGCCACGTGGCTGATCATGGGTAACAGGATATTGAGGTTATCCAGGCCGCAGGCGGCACGCATCATGGCCCGCACCTGCACCAGGAAAAATTCGGGATGATCGAGGGTAATACGAATGCCGCGCCAGCCCAGAAACGGGTTGTCTTCATGGATAGGAAAATACGGCAGGGCCTTGTCACCGCCCACGTCAAGCGTACGCAGGGTAACCGGCCTCGGAGCAAATGCCTTGAGTACCTGCTGGTACACCCGCAATTGTTCCTCCTCACCTGGAAAGCGCTGGCGTACCATGAACGGAAATTCTGTGCGATACAGCCCGATGCCATCTGCCCCGCTGTTAAGGGACGGCGTGATATCCGATAACAAACCGGTATTGGCATACAGCGAAATGTGCTTGCCATCGCAGGTAACCGCCGGTTGATCGCGCAGGTTAACCAGTTCCGCGGAAAGCGCTGCCTCATCCCGCGCCAACCGAATAAATTCTTTGCGCACCTGCTTGGGCGGGTTGATATAGACATTCCCGCTATAACCGTCGGCGATCACCATTTGCCCGTCGATGCGCCCCACCGGCAGTTCGGTCACGCCCATCACTGCCGGTAATGCCAGTGCTCTCGCCAGAATGGCAACATGCGAGGTACGCGAACCGCGCGCACTGACAACGCCGATCAGGTGCTCACGCGGCACCTCCGCCAGTTGCGCGGCGGTAATCTCGTCACCGACAAGAATGGTCTTTTCCGGATAATCCACATCGCGCCGTGCGTCCTTCAGCAGGTAATGCATGATACGCCGTGCCAGTTCGCGCAGGTCTTCGGCACGCTCACGCATGTAGGGATCGTCCATTTCGTCGAAGGCCTGGATCTGTTCTTCCACGGTACGCCGTACCGCGCCCGGCGCCCAGTTCCCATCCATGATGCGCGCTGCCGTCGCCCCGCGCAGGGAGTGGCTGTCCAGCATCATTAGATAGGCATCAAACAGGGCGCGCTCTTCCCGCGGCAGAACATCCTGCAGGCGCTTGGACAAAGTCGCGATATCGTTTTTCACCGCTTCCAGTGCAGTGTTGAATGCCAGCACTTCGGCATCCATGTCCTCCGCCGGCCGGTCCGGGATCTTGTCCAGGTCGGCGGTCGGATAGATAGCAATCGCGGTGCCAATCGCGACACCCGGGGCCCCGGGCAAACCCTGGATGGGGCGGGCGCTGCGCGTTTGTTGCTGGTTAAGCAATTTTTCCATTTCACCGCTGGTCTCGGCATGGGCCATGGCCCCGGCCAGTTGCGCGGCGATCGTAATAAGGAAATTTTCCTGCTCCTCATCGAATCGCTGAGCCTTTGCCTGCTGCACGATGAGAACACCCAGTACCTTGCGATGGTGGATGATCGGTACACCGAGAAAGCCGCAATACTGCTCTTCGGATGTCTCGGGAAAAAAGTGGTAACGCGGATGCTCAGGTGCATTATCAAGGTTAATTGGCTCGGCGCGGCTGGCGACCAGGCTGACAATCCCTTTATCAAAACTCATGCGGACACGGCCAACAGCGCCCGGCGACAAACCGCGTGTCGCCATCAGGACATGTTGTTGCAGACCCTCATCTGTCAGGTATACCGAACAGACATCCGCATGCATGGCCTCGCGTACCTGCTCGACAATAATGTTCAATGCCTGATCGAGGTTACGCGCAGCGTTCACCTCCTGGATGATACGACGTAGTGTATTTAGCATGATGATGACTAGTTAAGACGTTGACTGGCAACTCGGGTTGCTACGATTGTTGCAGCAAAAGCCTGTTGGCGCCGGCTGGTGTTATGAGTGGTATCAATTGCTCCAGGGCCTTGAGATACACAAGACGTTTGAATGGGATCACAAGGTCAACGGTTTCCCAATAATTTATCCAGCACCATGAATCGAATTCGGGTTTGTCGGTATTATCCAGGCACACCGCCTGTTCCTGCCCCACCAGTCTTAATAAGTACCATAGCTGTTTTTGACCGATGCAGCGCGGTCGACGATGGCCATTATGTCGCAGGTAACGCCGCGGAATCCGGTAACGCAGCCAGCTCTCGGTACGGCCAATGACTTTCACATCATCCGGGCCAAGGCCCACCTCTTCTTCCAGTTCCCGGTACAGGGCCTGTTCCGGTGTTTCATGCCGCCGAATACCGCCCTGCGGGAATTGCCAGGCGTCCTCCCCGGCCCGACGCGCCCAGAATACCTCGCCGGCATCATTACATAAAATGATGCCTACGTTGGGTCGATATCCTTGACGATCAATCACTTATATAAAGCTCTTTACAGTGCGCGTGAATTCTATTGTTTCACAGCAGCAAACATCTCGTAAACTCCCATAACTAAAGCAGTAATTTTCTTAAAAATCAAATGCTTGACGGGTATTCGATGC
This sequence comes from Gammaproteobacteria bacterium, assembly GCA_037384645.1. Lineage (GTDB taxonomy): Bacteria > Pseudomonadota > Gammaproteobacteria > UBA6429 > Thiohalophilaceae > RI-92. The sequence goes on from JARRNT010000018.1 coordinate 89,689, forward strand.
ATGACGCACGCCCTGGCAACAATTTAGGGTAAGATGCGCAACTTTGCCAACCGGGACAAGGGATTTAGCACAGTGAGTCTGGCCATTTTCGACCTCGACAATACCCTGCTGGCAGGGGACAGCGATTACCTCTGGGGCCAGTACCTGGTCAAACAGGGCGTCGTCGACGGCAAGGACTACGAGGCCAAGAACCAGCGCTTCTATGATGAATACAAGGCCGGGCCACCGTCAGCAGGGCGATACCCTGTTAATCATTACCGCCACCAACAGTTTTGTCACCCGCCCCATTGCCACGGCCTTCGGCATTCCGAATATCCTGGCAACCGAACCGGAGATGATCGACGGCCGCTATACCGGCAAGGTCAGCGGCATTCCCTGTTTCCGGGACGGCAAGGTCAGGAATCTGCATCACTGGCTGCAGGAGCATGACATGGATCTGCAGGACAGCTGGTTTTATTCGGACTCACACAACGACCTGCCGCTGTTGCAGGAAGTCACCCACCCGATCGCCGTCGACCCTGATCCACAACTGCTCGAGGTCGCCGAACAACAGCACTGGCCTATTCTGCAGTTACATCATGGTAAGCATGGCGGCTAAACCGATGACGAAAGAACGCGTTCGTTCTCTCGTATTGCTGTTGGGCCTGCTGATCTTCGCCCTGGCCGGTATTGTGTTTGCCCTGACCCAGGGCGCGGTGCATATCACACTCAGTGAGTATTTCGGCCTCATGCAGGGCCAGCGTCATGATCTTGCCTGGCAGGTCATTCATGAGCTGCGTCTGCCCCGCGCTCTGCAGGCCTTCGTGATTGGCGGCCTGCTCGCCGCGGCCGGCGCCCTGCTACAACTGTTATTACGCAACCCGCTGGCAGAACCCTATGTCCTGGGTATTTCCGGTGGCGCATCGGTGTTTGCCTTGCTGGCCATGATTGCCGGCCTGAGCGGCCTGGCCGTCTCCGGCTCCGCCTTTGCCGGTGCCCTGCTATCCATGTTGCTGGTGTTCGGACTGGCGCGTGGCCAGCATAGCTGGACACCAACCCGGCTGTTACTGACCGGCGTGGTGCTCGCAACCGGCTGGGGTGCCATTATCAGCTTTATCCTGAGTATTGCGCCACAGGGCCAATTACGCAGCCTGCTGTTCTGGCTGATGGGCGATCTGAGTTATGCGCAACGATTATGGCCAGGCCTGCTGACCCTGATCCTGGCTGTCGCCCTGATGATGTACAAGGCACGCCAGCTCAACGTCCTGGCCTTTGGTAGCGCCCAGGCCCAAACCCTGGGTGTTGAAGTCACGCGCGTGCAATGGCAAATCTATGTACTGGCTTCACTAATGACCGCAATGGCGGTGGTCCAGGCGGGCAGTATCGGCTTCGTAGGTTTGATCGTTCCGCACGTGCTGCGCCTGCTGGGATTGCGCGATCACCGTTTTCTCATCCCCGGCAGTGTCCTCGCCGGTGGCGGTCTGCTGGTGATTGCCGACACCCTGGCACGCAGTTTATTTGCGGACACGGTATTACCGGTGGGCGTCCTGACTGCCGCCATTGGCGTACCGGTATTTATCGTGTTGCTGTATCGCGGGAGTCGCAGCCTGTGAATAGTCACGCCCTGCTCAGCTGCCACGGTCTCCGCCTCACTGCTGGTGAACGTACGCTCTGTCGCGATCTCAACTGGCAACTGCAACCGGGTCAGTGCTGGGCCATACTGGGCCTCAACGGAGCCGGCAAAACCACCTTGCTGCATACCCTGGCCGGCATCCATCGACCTGTTCAGGGATCGGTGCAGTTACTGGGACGCGACATCAACGAATATTCCCGTCGCCAGATTGCCCAGCAGCTGGGACTGTTGTTTCAGGAAAGTGATAGCGTTTTCCCGGGCAGGGTCATGGAGCACGTACTCATTGGCCGCCACCCTCACCTGCGCAACTGGCAATGGGAAACACAAAACGACTACCAGATCGCCGAGCATGCCCTGGCCACCGTCGGCCTGAGTGAGTTTGCCCAACGCGAGATTCACACCCTTTCTGGCGGCGAACGCCAGCGCATGGCGATTGCCACGATACTGGCCCAGGCCCCGCGTATTTTTCTGCTCGATGAACCGGTCAACCACCTCGATTGGCATTATCAACATCAACTACTGGCGACAGTCAGTGGCCTCACGCAAGGTGGCAATTCAGGCCTGGTAATGGCATTGCATGATGTCAACCTGGTCATGCGTTACTGTGATCACGTGATGCTGATGTTTAGCAATGGCGAAATCAGAATGGGTGAAACTGACGAGCTCCTGCGCGCCGATCTGCTGTCCGATCTCTATGGCTATGAGATCGAGTGCTTCGTGAAAGATGATAGGAAGGTATTCATGCCGGCCTGATAGCGGCGTGGCAGACTCAGGCCTTTGAGTTGTTGGTAAAGGCCGCCGTGCGCAAACGCGGTTCCAGGTTTTCCAGCCAGTCGACCAGGGGCTGCCACTGATGCTTGTCTTCCTGTACCCGCTGGTCCCACATTTCATAAATGCCCACGCCGCGCTCTGCGGCACGTACATAGGTCTGGGTATCACGCAGGCTGGCAATAAACGGCAATTTCAGGGTGGTGAGGAAACGCTCGAGCGACTGATAGACCAGGGTATTCTTTTTAACCCGGTTGGCGATAACCGCGACGTTCACCCCGAAGCTGCGGACCTTGCCGATCAGCAGCAGCTCTTCAATAAACCGGGTGGCGGCATGGATATCGATGGGGCTCGGCAATACCGGCACCAACACGGTGTCGACACTGCGAATGAATTCCTGCAGGGACTGGCCCATGATACCGGCCGGGGCATCAATAATCACGCGATCCGTACCCGGTAACACGCGGCGGTGCCAGGACATGGTCACGCCGGAACGCGGACGCTCGTAGGCCGGCACCCCGTAGACTTCGGTCTTTTCCTTGGGACGCAGGCTCAGCCAGCGCATGCTGGAGCCCTGCGGGTCATGATCGACCAGGGCCGTGACATAACCCGCGCTGGCATAAAAGCTGGCGAGGTTGGTCGCGATGGTGGTCTTGCCGCAACCACCTTTGGAATTCAGGACGAGAATACGTTGCTGTATCATGTTGTGCTTCTTGTTATTGATAACTGAACAGACGCGTTTCGCCCTGTCCATCACCCAGAACAGTCAATATACCTAGTTATAATAAGGCTACTGTGACTGGAGTCTCATTCTTTATTATAGCCAACTGCCTCCCCCACTCTAGATTTTGGTCAGTTTGTGAGGCGCAGTTCATGATCCTGCCAGTTCTGACCTCGGCTTGACAATCCTGCTGCATCCCCGCATCATCCTCCGCGCTTATCTTGTACTTCAGGTGCCTGGCGGGTTTTCAACCACCAGGTGAAACGGGAAGCCGGTGCGTCACAATCCATGACTAGTCCGGCGCTGCCCCCGCAACGGTAAGCAAGCCAAGGCGCACTCACTATGCCACTGCCTTTTTTGGTGGGAAGGCGAGTGTACCGGATGGAGACCATCGGCTTGCAAGCCCGGAGACCGGCCTGGAGAAGATCAGGGTGTGTCGCGGAGGGCGAAGCACGTGGATGATGTATTTTCCTGTCACGTATTTTCCTCTCGGCACGATTTACCCGCACGCGGGTGTGCGTCACTTGAGGACATAAAATGACAAATAAAACCACGGCCGGCGCGATGCTGGCGCTTAGTATTCTTTCCCCTGCAACCTGTGTTTTTGCCGCTGCCTCCAGCGAGCCGGTGATCGTCACCGCGACCCGGACACCGCAAATTGCCGATGCCTCGGTCGCCCCGGTCATCGTGATTACCCGGCAGCAACTGCAACAAAACCCCAATGCCGATATTGCCGATCTCCTGCAGATGTATGCCGGTATCGAGATCGGTCGCAACGGCGGCCCCGGCCAATCTGCCTCGGTATTTATCCGTGGTGCGAACAGTAACCAGACGCTGGTGATGATAGATGGCGTCAAGATCAACCCGGGTACCCTGGGCAATGCCCCGCTGCAGAATATCGACCTGTCCATGATCGATCACATTGAAGTGGTACTCGGCCCCCGCTCCACCCTGTATGGCTCGGAAGCGATCGGTGGCGTGATTAACATTATTACCCGGCAACGCAAGAAAAATGGCAGTGATTTCTCGGCTGCAATAAGCGGTGGCAGTTACAACACCAGGTCAATTCGCATCAGCGCAGATAACCGCAAGGATGACCGCGCAGCCGGTATTCAAATCAGTGGTACTCGCAGCGATGGTTTCCCGACCCGGGCCGATTCCAGTATCGATAGCGGTTTCAAAAACCTGAACCTGCACCTGTATGGCAACAAGCGCATTGGTGACACCCACTACAACATCAGTCACTGGCAAAGCACCGGCACCACGGATTATCTCAATAATGCCACGACCCCACTTTCCCAGGACTTTGAAAATACGACCACGGCGATTACGGCAAAGGCCCCGGTGACCAGCAACTGGGCCAGCACCCTGAAACTCAGTCACATCAGTGACCGGATCGATCAGAACCAGATAGATATCTATAGTAACAATCGCAAGGATTTTGCCCACACCAGCCGTTATGCCATTGACTGGCAGAACGATATCCAGTGGCATTCACAGAATCTGCTGACCGCTGGCCTGTATCGTTCTCAGGAAAACACGGCGGCATTGAGTTACGGGACACAGTTTGACACCAACAATTACACCAATGCCGTTTATGCCCAGAACGTACTGACCACGACTAACAACTCGCTCATTACCGGTCTGCGCTTAACCAATAACCAGATCTACGGTGACCATAACACCTGGAACCTGGAGTAAGGCGCCAACCTGACCTCGTCCCAGCGTGTAACCACCGCTAACAACAGCGGTTTTCGCGCACCGTCCAGCACCGAATTGGCCTGCGCTACCAGTTTGCCCATACGCAACGCGTATCCCTGAATGTCTTTCGCAACCGCATCCGCAACCTGATCGTGTATGACAATGCAACGAGCCAAAACCAGAATGTCCAGCAGGCCACGATTACCGGTAGCGAGCTGACCTACGAGTTATCCGGTCAACACTGGGGTGTGCGTGCCAGTACAACCGTGCAGGATCCGCACAATGACACCAGGAACAAGCAATTGAGCCGTCGTTCGGAACAGGCATACAGCCTGGCCCTCAGCTACCGCACCAGCCAGTACAGTGTTGCACTCGATACCTATCACAGCGGAAGTCGCCCTGATATCGACATCAATACGTATGCGGCAACAACCCTGCCTCCCTACACCCTGGTTAACCTCAACGGCACTTATCGGATAAGCCATCAATTGAGCCTGAATGTGCGCATCGAAAACCTCGCTGATGAGCACTACCAACTGGTTGACGGCTACAATACCCCGGGACGCAGCGCCTACGCCGAGCTGCGCTATGCCATGGAATAATTACTAGCAATGCGAATCAGCATTCATCATTTTGTCGTGACTTCCGTGCTGGCCCACGCGGCGATATTCGCCGCGTGGTCTGGCACAACATCACGACCATTGATGATGCCGGCCACTGAGGCCAGTGCCCCGACCCTGCATGTCGCCTTTCAGGCTGACAGGACCGTTGTTCGCAAACATCCCATCCGGCCTACACCGCGACCGCAAAAAGTCCGGCAACCCCACAAACACAAGCCCATACCAAGACCGCAAATCGCCCGCACCCGCCAGACTTCAACACCGGAGCCAGTCACCCATCATAACAATCCGGCTGTTAACAAGGTAGAATCCGCCTACCAGGCGCAACTGCGCCGCAAGGCAATTCGCAGTCACGTGTTGAGCCAGATCCGTACTGACCTGCGGCAATATTTTGTCTATCCCCTGCTGGCCCAGCGTCGCGGCTGGCAAGGCCGGGTGGTGCTGACGTTTTCCGTCGCGACCAATGGCATGATCCATAATATTCGTGTCGCCAGCGGCTCCGGCTACCCGATCCTGGATAGCTCAGCCGTGGATGCACTTTCACGAGTTCACCAGCTGTACCCGCACAATACGGGCTTGTCGGGCCAATCCATGCAGTTACAATTGCCGGTCATTTTCGAGTTGCAAGGAGGTTAGGATGGGCAATCGACTTTCCAGGATTTACACACGTACCGGCGACGATGGCACCACCGGCCTGGGCGATGGCGTTCGCGTGGACAAGGACCACCCGCGTATCGAGGCATTCGGCACTGTCGATGAGCTGAACAGTCAAATCGGTGTCATCCTCTCACACAAGCTACCGGCCGCGCTCATCCAGTGCCTGCAGGACATTCAGCACGACCTCTTCGACCTGGGAGGAGAATTAAGCCTGCCCGATTATGTCAGCGTCAATCAGCGCTACGTGGAACGCCTCGAACAGCAACTCGATCACTTCAATGGCAGCTTACCCGCACTGAAAGAGTTCATCCTGCCCGCCGGCGGCCCTGCCACGGCACACAGCCATGTCGCCCGTACCGTGTGCCGACGCGCTGAGCGCCGGGTGTATACCCTGCATCGACAGACACCGGTGAATATCCACATCCTGCACTACCTGAATCGACTCTCCGATTTGCTGTTTGTAATTGCCCGTGTCTGTGCCCGTCACGAAAACGGCCAGGAAGTGTTTTGGCAACCGCGTAAAAACAAGTAAACTTCCCCCTTTTTGCCTCAGGGGGATAGCAATGAAAAACCCGGTAGTCCTGGTGGGTATTGGCGAGATGGGCGGTGTATTCGCGCGTGGCTTGTTGCGCACAGGACATCCCGTCATCCCGGTCACCCGGCATACTCCTATCGAAGAAGTGGCCGAAGCCTATGCCCAGCCGCAACTGGTGCTGGTCAGTGTAGGCGAGAACGATCTGCATGCAAGCCTGGCCCGGATACCTGCAAGCTGGCACGATCGCATCGGCCTGCTGCAGAATGAATTGCTGCCACGCGACTGGCAACAGCATCATTTAAACAATCCCACGGTCATTTCCGTCTGGTTCGAAAAGAAAAAAGGTCAGGATGCCAGGGTCCTGATACCCTCGCCGGTCTACGGCCCCCAGGCCGCACTGCTGGTCGAGTCACTGGCAAGTCTGGATATTCCTGCGGTAACGCTCAGTAATGCAGACGAACTGTGTTATGAGCTGGTCCGTAAAAACGTGTACATACTGACCACCAATATTTGCGGACTGGTCACTGGCGGTAACGTGCAGCAATTATGGTCACAGCATCAACCCCTGGCCAGAGAAGTGGCGCATGAAGTCATAGATATCCAGCAATGGCTGACCGGGCAAAGCTTTGATCGGGAACAGCTGATCGCCGGCATGCTCGAGGGGATGGAAGGTGACCCTGAACACAAGTGCATGGGACGCTCGGCGCCTGGCCGACTCCAGCGGGCAGTGCGATTTGCCGATGAAGCAAAACTGGCCGTCCCCAGATTACGCGAGATCCTTGCCCAACAGGTTAAAGACTAAAACCCGTGGCCTGTTCGACGGATTGTCGCCAGTCATCGATAATGCGCCGGGTCAGCATGAAAGAACCAAAATCGTAATCGTTGAGTTCGGCCGGTGTTAAACTGATTACCGCGGCCAGCTCATTGTTAATCTGGATTCTTCCCGTGGCCTGTACATGGTAGGCAAGAATCACCTGGTTCTTATCGTAAAAGGCATAGTTACCAATTTGCTGTAGCGAGTGCCCGACCAGACCCAGTTCTTCGCCGACCTCTCGCACCACGGCCTGGTCCGGTGCTTCGCCCGCCTCCAGATAACCGGTAATCACTGAATAGCACTGCTCGGGCCATTGCGCGTTCCTGGCAAGGATATAATTGCCCTCATGCCTGACCAGGGCGGCCACCACCGGCACCGGATTATTCCAGTGGACAAAACCGCAACCTGGTTGCAGGCAGGCCATTCTCGTCACGTCTTCAATGACGACCTGCTGCAACTGATGCGTACAAAGCGGGCAGAATTTCATGCTAAATCCAGATTGCGGGTAGCTGAACTGATTCTGCCATAGCGTTGCCTGATAGCCGACCATTTTATCCATCCTTTCAGACTGCTTCTGACAACATCCACTGATCGAGAAACAGGTTACGCTGGGTCGTGGTGGGATCCGGTACTCGTTGCTCAGGTTGTACATGGGCAGAATCGTCTTCCCGTGTCGAAAACAATTCCACCGCATCGACTTCGCCCAGGTTACCGTTGATGGTTTCCAGCGTTACCATCAGGTTATCGAGTAACTCCTTGTTATCGGACTTGATGTTAATGCATAAGGTGTATCGAGACATGATTGACTCCTTTTTAGAGAGGCAGGGTTGAATTGGAAGCATTGCTGACTGCGCGGGCACTGACGACATAACGCCTGCTGCCACCGGTCAGCAACGCCCCGAAGGGGTAACAGGTCACCAGTACCAGCCATTTACCATCATCGGGTACCCGGATATCGCCATCGAGTGTGTCAGCGATTTGCATGTGCTGCACCCGGTAATGCCTTATCCGGCCGCTTTTATCCTGCAACTCGATAAGTTCCCCGGAGGCGATATGCTTGAGGAAATGAAACTCGGTATCGCGATGGGCGCTGATCATAATGGCGCCGCGATGTGGACCTGATGAAGATTGCACCGACCTGCCCGGACCGAATGCCAGGCTGTTACCGGTATCGCCTGCCAGCACGATTTGATCGATGTCCTGGGCGGGTACGATCAGTCTCGCCACCGGCCAGGTATCTGCCCAGGGCCAGGGCTTGTTGACCTTGCCATGACTGGCCAGGGTCTCCGCCCAGGCCTGGCGCAACAGCACCTGCGCCAGCATGGCCTTGGCCGGAATGTAAAACGCCTGGGCCAGGAAAAACAACGCGAGTGCCAGTAATATCCAGATCAGGCGGCGCATGGCTTTGTCGCTCAGGCATGACATGTGCCGGCCTTTCTGGCGTAGAAAACCTTGAGCACAATGCCCAGGCCCAGGCATAACAGGCCAAGTAGCCAGAACAGGTTCTGGGCTGTGCCGGTCTGCGCCCGCAGGGCAAAAATCTTTGCCGCATTTTCACCCCGGGGCAGATTTACCGGCATGGCCAGTGAATGCAACGATGCATTTAGCGGACGCGCCGGGGTAAGGTCCACTGCGACCAGGCTGGTATATTTGCTGACCAGGTGATGCTGCAAGGCCAGCGTGATGACCTGTTGACGTACTTTGCCGGCATCAGCACCGTCATGAATGCTGTCAATCAGGCTGGCAATACGTTCACGTGCCCACAACTTGGCGATGCCTTTACCGGGCCGGGCCTGTTGCAAGTACAGGCTGGTCTGCCAGGTCTGATGCTGGCGTTGCCCTGACAGCATTAACTCACCACTGTCATGCTGGCTACGTGCGGTGAACATCAGCGGTTCGCCAAGATACAAATCCGGCAGCTGCTTCGGAGAAATATCGAATGCGCCAAAACCATGCTGTATCCTGATGTCGCGCATGACCGGGCTGTCGAGTTTGGCAAACAGCGCCTGCATCTTTTTTGCGACTTCATCAATACGCCCGATATAGGTATAGGTGCCACGCCCGAACTTCGCGGCCCTGGTCATAAAATGGCTGTTTGGTGCTGAACCAATGCCAACCGTGAACAGGCGGCTGTTACCCAGGTGATGCCGGATATAGCCAAACAGGGCATCCTCGTTACCCACTGCACCATCGGTTAAAAAGATCACCTGGCGTAAGCGCGGCGTATCCTCGTTGCTTGCGAGTGCCGACTGCATGGCCCCCATCATTTCGGTGCCGCCACCGGCCTGCAAGTTTGCCACATAGTTCAGTGCACGCGTCTTGTTAGCAAGAGTGGCCGGGACGGGTTGTGCGAACAACTTGTCGGTATAAGAGTTAAACTGAATGACGTTAAAACTGTCATTGCCGCGCAAATGCTTGATCGCCATTAACAGGGCATGACGTGCCTGGCGAATGGAAACCCCGCCCATGGAACCGGAGGTATCGATTACATAGATAACTTCCCTGGCGAGGGCCTGGCTTGCCTGATGTGCCTGGTCCGGCGGCAACAACATGCCCAGGTAATACATCTGGTTGCCGACCTGCTCACGAAACAGGGCCGCACTGGGAGCGCGCCCGCTTACTGGTTTCCACTGCAATTCAAAATCGCGATCAGTGGGAAGCGGTTTGTTTTCGAGATTAATCGTAAAACGACCCTCACCGTGGCTGCTCAGCTCTATCGGGAAATAGGGACTTTTAATACTGCTGACCGGGAAGCCGGCATCCAGCTCGATGTGGAGACTGACAGGATTAATTTTCTGATCCAGTGCCACCGGCGGTGTGATGCGATCGGCATCAGCAACCTGTGTCGTTGGTCGGGCATAACCACTGCCTGGCCTGTTGCTTATACCCTCATCAGACTGCAGTGGCGCTCCGGGTATATAGCGTGGAGTAATCGCCAGCGGCAGGCGCAAATGGAAGCGGCCCTGGTCGTAATGCAATGTTTGCTGATATTCGATCTCAACCTTAACGCGCTGGTGCGGGGCAATGTTGGCCACCGATGTAGTAAACATATTGGGACGTTGCTGCTCGAGCAAGGACGCGTGGCGGCCGGCACGCCGCGCCTGTTCGTAGGTTTTACGCGCCCGGCCCTTCTCCCTGATTTTGCCCTCGACGATCCGATCGCCGATCTGGAGTCGCATGTGGTCGACAGCCGCATTTTCCGGTAAGGGGAACACATAAACCCCTTCCACCCATTCGTCACTGCCATTGGTAAAGGTTTGGGTCAGGTGCGCACGATTAATGAAGCCGGTAACACGCATCTCGACATCGGTATGCAACAACGGCGCAGCCCGGTACTGGCCATCCTGTGCTGCCCGGTAAAACAAGGTTCCCTGTCTGGCGCTGCTAATATCCGCCTGTGCCGCGGTAGCCGTCTGCACGGCAGACATGATGAATAATATGACCAACAGCACAACCAAGTGCCTGAAAAAATCCAGTAGTCGTTCGCGGAAGCATGGTTTATGTTTAATACCCCATACGCGAAGTATGTTCCTGGTTTGTTCTTGGTGATGCATACACCGCCTCCTCTGGTCCAGCGTGCCGTCCATGGCCTTGTTACTATCCCTGTGCGCGCCGGAAGTTTGTTGTGTTGGAGACAAGTATTGCCACAGACCCTGACGATAAGCAGGACGGTTCGGGGCAGACGGGGGACAAATTCTGACGAATTCTGACATTTGCACCTACGCCACTCACTCCAGTCCCTGGCTGTGCTAGGGTATAATTTGGAGCAGGCAGGAGACCCCCAATGAGCAAGACCATTGCTATCGTTGAAGATGAACCGGCGATCCGGCAAAACTACGCCGAGGCCCTGGGTAAACAGGGTTACCAGGTCGATCAGTATGGCGATCGGCAGAGTGCGCTGACTGCCTTTGGCAGACGCCTGCCCGATCTTGCCCTGCTCGATATCGGGCTGAAGAATGACGTGGATGGTGGGTTCGAACTGTGCCGTAACCTGCGCGCCCTCTCCCCCGCTTTACCGATTATTTTTCTGACTGCGCGTGACAGCGACCTGGATACCATCTCCGGTCTGCGCCTGGGTGCCGATGATTACCTGACCAAGGACATCAGCATCCCTAACCTGTGTGCCCGCATCAGCGCCTTTTTTCGCCGGCTCGAGCTGAGCAATCAACCCAGCCAGCCGGAAGAGCTGATACAACGTGGTCCCCTGACGCTGGATATGAACCGCTTTGCCGTAAGCTGGCAACAACAGTCCCTGGACCTTACCCTGACAGAATTCTGGATCGTGCACACCCTGGCCCTGCACCCGGGGCATGTCAAAAACCGGGATCAGTTAATGCAGGATGCCAGGATTGTGGTGGATGATGCGACGATCACCTCGCATATCAAACGTATCCGTAACAAGTTTCTCAAGCTTGATCCGGGATTTGAACAAATCGATACCGTCTATGGCATGGGTTATCGCTGGGTGGAAAAAGCCGGGTAGGTTATGTCGAAATACGCCTCACCGCGCCTGCGTTTCAGTATCCGCTTCAAACTGTTACTGGTTGCCTCCACGTTGTTGATCATTCCGATCATCGGGACCAAATATATTCGCGAAATGGAGGACTACCTGCGTCAGCAGCAGCAGAACGCCCTCCTGACCCGTACCCAGATGGTAGCCGCGGTTTTCCAGGGCAAACCCAGGCTGTTCAAGACCCAAAGCAGCGATGCCTACCCGACCCGGGGAGTAAGACATGTCCTGATCCGCCCCCTGCATTCACCGATCCAGCTCGACGGCTATCTCGATGACTGGGCACCTTATCGGGATCGCATGCAACTTTATACCGCGGACAATGCCGTCAAGGGTTCCGAACCCGCCTCGTTGAGTTTTTATCACCAGCTCGGATTTTACGGTAAATATGTTTATGCCGTTTTCCAGGTGAAAGACGATCATATCGTGTATCGCGCACCCAACAGTCTGCGCATCGACAATGCCGATCACCTGTTGATCGTGATGACGGATAAATTCGGGCGGGTTCACCGCTATATGATCTCGACCCTTGCCCCCGGCTGGGTCAACGCCTACCTGATGAGTGACGACCCCGAGAATCCGATCCCGCTGGCACCCGAGTTACGTATCAAGGGGGAATGGCAGGAAACCCGTGAAGGATACAATATCGAAATTCGTATCCCCATCAGCATGCTGGGCCACAAGCTCTCCTTTGCCATCGCCGATGTTGATGATCCGGTCAGCCGTGCAATCGACACGGTGATCAGTACTGCGGGCATTGAAGGCAAGAACACCCTGGGCACGATTATGTTTCCCTCACAGGAGGCGGAAAATATACTCGAGCGTCTGAAACAACCTTTGATGCGTACCTGGGTCATCGACAAGGAAAACCGGGTGATTGCCCGCATTGGCTCCCTCACCCCGGACCCCGATGAGGTCGATACCTATGATGATAATCCGGACAAACCGGAGCCATCATTTTTATCCGGCCTGATGACGCTGTTTTACAAATTGATTCTGAAACAGCCTGCGAACGAATTTCAGGACGCCCTGCTCAATGCCTCGCGACTTGACAGTATCGAGTTCCGTGAAGCCATGGCCGGTAAACCCGCCACCCGCTGGCGCCAGACTCCGGACAAGCAGGCCACGATCCTGACTGCCGCCTACCCGGTATTCAAGGGCAAGAAAGTAATCGGTGCCGTTGCTATCGAACAAACCAGCAATGCCATCCTGCTGGCACAAAACCGCGCAATGGAAATTCTGTTCAACCTCAGCGCACTGGCCTTTCTCATCGCCTGTACCGTGCTGCTGATTTTTGCTTCCCGGCTGTCGCACCGCATCCGGCGCCTGCGTGATACCTCGGAGGCTGCCATCACACCCGATGGACGGGTCGTTGGTGAAATTGGTGCGACACGTGACAGCGACGAGATCGGCGACCTGTCACGCAGTGTTGCCAATATCCTCGAGCGCCTTGCGCAATACAATCGCTACCTGGAATCCATGGCCGGTAAACTCTCCCATGAATTACGCACGCCCATTACCGTGGTCAAGTCGTCTCTCGATAATCTCGATCCGGACAGTAATCCAGATGAGATCGATACCTATACCCAGCGGGCGCGCGATGGTATCGATCGTCTCAACAATTTGTTAACCCGGATGAGTGAAGCCACGCGCCTGGAACAAACCCTGCAAAGTGAGCAACTGGCTCGTTTCGACCTGTATAAGGTGGTACAAGGCTGTATCGAAGGTTACCGGCTGGCTCACCCGTCAATCCAGTTCATTTGTCATTGTCATGAAGGGGTTGCCATGCAGGGTGTACCGGATCTCATGGCCCAGATGCTGGACAAACTGGTCAGTAACGCCATTGACTTTCATACACCACAAACACCGATACAGATCAGCCTGGATACTGATGGCAGGCAGGTTATGTTACTGGTCAGTAACAGCGGCCCGGCCTTACCGGATGAAATGCAGGGTAACCTGTTCGAATCCATGGTATCGATACGAAACACGAAAGGTGAACAGCCGCATCTTGGACTGGGTCTGTATATCGTCAGACTCATCATTGAGTTTCATAAAGGCCGCGCTATCGCCCGCAACCGCGATGACAAAACTGGCGTGGAATTCCGTATTACTCTGCCCGCAGCGACTTAAGGCCGGGGAAAGTTCCTGCATTCGCACCAACCAGGACCTTTCAACCGACAGACGCCATATTTGATCATTTTTGATCACGGCTCTTACTCGTTTTTGACCGCGTCCTGCCAGCATCCTCGTGTTTAATACCTACACGTAAACAAAACAGGCGTACCGCCTGAATTAACACGAGGACAAGATCATGCAATCAGCTCAATTCAAACTGAAGCCAATACGCACCCTGGGCGTATTCCTAACCTGCGGAGTACTGATCGCAGGATGTGCCGGCAATACTGTCAAGCCCACGAATCAGGACACAGGCCCGATCACGACATCGCAGCTTGATAAGGGGCAGATGGATAATGACGCAAGCACACCCGTTGCCCAAACACCCTCAACGGACAATTCCATGGCAAGCGGTGACACCACGGCAACGGCGGTGCAATCCGATACAGATTCCACAGCGGCAGACAACAGCAACAACGTAAGCGAAACTGACATGACAACTGAACAGCCTGCCAGCCAGGCGAGCGCCACCCCGCTGGAACCGGCACAAACCACGTTTTACTTCGGTATCAACCAGGCCCGGCTTAACGATCAGGATAAGACCGTGCTCCAGCAGCACGCCAGTTTTCTCAAGGCCAATCCGACACTGGTACTCGAAATCAACGGTCATACCGACAGCACGGGCAAGCACGCATACAACGAATACCTCAGCAAACAACGAGCCGAAGCCGTCGCCAAAATTCTCATCAATGACGGCGTAAAACGTTCACAACTCGTGATCAATGCACTGGCGGACAGCAAACCGCTGAGCGATCAGTCCGACCCGGGCAAGAACCGCCGGGTTGAACTCCAGTACGACGACATGAACATGGTAAGCAGCAAGTAGGTAAACCGGTTTGGGGCCAGACAAGACGAGCACTGATTCACTCCTCCCTCCTGTTCTCTCCATCAGTGTGTCTGGCCCCTTTTTTTAACGCGCGTAAATGTTTCCTGGCAATATCCGCCTGATGGCATAATATTCTGGCTCCCTCCAGGATTCGTGGCGTATCCCGTTGCATCAGATCCGCATCGATATAAAAAAGGTTGTGTGCACGCACCGCCGTGAGTTGCGACCAGGATTGCCAGATAGCAAGATTCTGTGATCGGACCTCGGGCGAACCGCCGCTGATGATCATTTGCGGATTTTTCGCCAGCACGGCCTCCTTACTCACAACCGGTGCCAGGATCGGGGCATCTGCAAAGATATTATGTATCCCGCACAGGCCCATGACATGACTGATGATGTGCCTGCCGTTGATCGTGTAAATTGGCTGGTTCCATATCTGATAGAAGCCGGTAATCGCCTTATGCCCGGCATAGTGATGCTTCAGTTCGGTAATACCACTACGCAGGTGTTTCGCCACATGGTCGGCCTGGGCCTGTGCACCCAGCAACTTGCCCAGTCGAATCAACGTGGTCACGATATCCTGCAGACTGTGGGGCTCACTGCGGTATACCGGGATGCCCATGCGCTCTATTGCCCGTAGTTGTTGTGGCCGGTTGCCGCTGCGCCAGGCAAGGACCAGGTCCGGATGAAAACTCAGTATGGCCTCCAGATTGAGGCTGTCACTGCTGCCGATACGCGGGATATGTTTCGCCGCCGAAGGATAATTGCTGTATTGAACGGTCGCCACGACATGCTTGCCTGCACCGATATCGTAAACAAGCTCCGTCAGATTGGGGGCCAGGGTAATCACCCGGCTCGCGGGTTGTGTTAAGCGAACCAGACGTCCGCTGTCATCGTGCACGCTGACAGCCAGGACTATTATGGCATGCGATGTTAATAAAAGGATGGAGATGACAGACCAGACCCTGGCCGGCATTTACAGACAACCGCCGTGAAAGTGCAGCCGCGGAAACCACTCACCATCAACCTGTTCCAGTTCAAAACGGGTGATACTGGCATTACTGACCTGGATCCGGAATACATGCTGCATCGGTATGCCCAGCAGATACAACATGGACATTCGGATCACGCCCGCATGGCACACCAGCAAGGTATGTTGATCTGCAAAACTCGTCAGCAAATCCTGCCAGGCTGCTTTTATCCTGTCATGAAAGTCCTGCATGGGCTCGGCCCCTTCGGGCCGATGGCGGATCGGATCGCGCCAGAAACGATGCAGTATATCGGGGTCTTCAGCCTTGAGTTCCGCGGCGGTCCTGCCTTCCCAGTCACCAAAGCCAATTTCCATCCAGCGCGGATCACTGTGTACCGGTAGTTGATGACGCCGGGCTAGTTCCCGGGCAAATTCATCACAGCGTCGTAATGGTGAGGTCAGGATCTGCTGCCAGGGCCGATGTTCACCAACGGCCTCTCGCATTTGACGCCAGCCCTTGTCACTCAGCGGATCATCTATCTGGCCTCGATATTTGCGGCCGCCCACCGGTTCACCGTGGCGAATCAGGTCAACGATCGTGGTCATGGCCTACATCAACACTGCAAAAAATATCATTGAAATCAAATTAGCCAGCCGACAATGACCATAAGACCCATGACGGTGATCCAGGCGATAACCGCCCGTTTGGACAGAGCGAGGACGTCCTGCACCCCTGCCAGATCCGGCTGGTTCTCACCTTCAGTTGAAGCAGGAATCGCGCCCAGGCCCGCCTCGACGAGCAGGCTTTCACTGTCGCGCCGCCATAAGTCATTGAAGTGTTGCAGGGACTGCAAGGTTTCGACAAAACCGCCCACTACCGCGAAAGCAAGGACAGTCAATCGTGCCGGTATCCACATCAGAATCCGGTACATGTCGACGATGGCATCGGCCAGGCCACCCTGCAAGCCGTCATAGCGCAGACGCAGCAGACAGGTAGCACGAAACAGCACGGCACCGACCGGGCCCAGGACCAGGAACCAGAAAAAGATCCCCAGGATATTTTCACAGATTCGGATTAACAGGGTCTGCTTGACCCGTTCGGCGGTCACAACGGGATCATCATCCACTTCCTGTGCACACAGAGCCTCGGCATGACGGTTGGCTTCAGCCACCTCTCCTGACTGCATGGCATGTAGATAATCCCGAGCCTGGCGCATGGGATCGATGGGACCCAGTGACATGAGCAGGACAAACACGGCGAAGACGAACCCGAACACGACCCAGACATGGGTCAGCAGCGCAGACACCAGCCAGACTCCAATTACGACCGGTGCGAGAATGGCCAGTACCGTTACCGGTCCTTCCCGCAGTCTGGATTTTTGCATCTGCAACAGCACCCAGTCGGTCAGCGTGGCAAACCAGGCATACTGGCGCCATCCCTCCAGTGACTTGATGGTCAGCTCGAATACGATACCTAGCAGAATCGCGATAAAACTCATGGTGTCCTGTTCTCCGCCCTTTCCTCACGGGTCTATGCGGGTCGATTCTAACCTAATCGGGTATCCAGTTCATGATGCAATTTTGACCACTCGAAGGCCGGCCCCGGGTCCGTCTTGCGCTCAGGGGCAATATCGCTGTGGCCGGTGATGCGGTCACGGCTGATTTCGGGGTAATTGCGCATCAGGCATTCGATGAGGTCAGCAAGCTGGGCATACTGGGCATCGGTATAGGGAATGGTATCCGCCCCTTCCAGCTCGATCCCGATGGAAAAATCATTACAGCGCATGCGGTCCTGGAAACAGGACTCACCGGCATGCCAGGCCCGCCGATGCAGGGGCACGAACTGGATGACCTCGCCGTCGCGGCGGACCAGGAGATGGGTGGAAACCTGCAGGCCTTCGATACTGGCAAAAAACGGATGCACAGCCGGGTCCAGGCGATTGGTAAACAGGGCTTCGATATGCGGGCCACCAAACTCCCCCGGCGGCATACTGATGCCGTGGATCACGATCAGACTGATAGCGGCATCCGCCGGACGATCGTCGACATTGGGTGAAGGTACATACAGGGTATCCATCAGTAGCCCGGTTGCCAGGTCGATAGCAAAACTCATGGCGCATCCTGGGCCGGGGCCGCCAGTACCTTGTCGAGGGAATGGTCGATGGTATCGAGTCTGGCCTCGCATTGCAGGGGCGCATGATATTGCCCGTTAACGAAAACAAACAGGGAAGGCAAA
Source organism: Gammaproteobacteria bacterium (assembly GCA_037384645.1). Classification (GTDB taxonomy): domain Bacteria; phylum Pseudomonadota; class Gammaproteobacteria; order UBA6429; family Thiohalophilaceae; genus RI-92. Next base: position 107,837 of record JARRNT010000018.1, read on the forward strand.
TGGAAAACCTCGTATTCCCGGGTCAGGCCCATGCTCTGCTGGGCATCCACTTCAAAGATATTCAGTGTCGGCCGTGTCCCGGCAAGCTGGTCCAGCAGTGCTTTCCAGTAACGACAGCTGTTACAGCCTTCATTGCTGAAAAAGACGATACTGGCTCCGAGGGTCTCCTGGATCACGGCATAAAAATCCGTATCATCCAGCTTGCGCAGAAACTGCTTATTCATCATTCGTCATTACCATGCCTTGTAATACCATGTCTGTAAAACTGACGATACCCAATAGTTTACCCCCCTCGATCACCGGTGCCCGGGACAGACCAAACTTTTCAAACAAACGCGCACAATAGCGGATATCCATTTGTGGATCGATAGCGATGACCGGTTTGGACATGACTTCGTAGACATTGACCCGCTCTGGCGCCCTGTCTCTGGCAAGGACATGCTTGGCAATATCGGAGATGAGGACAATACCGTATTCATCATCGGCATGGCGTTTATCCACGATGAGACACTTGGTTTCGACATGCCGCATCCTGACCAGGGCATCTTTGACGGTGGTCATTCCATCGACCAGATCATAGCCGGTTTTCATGACATCGCGAACACGAATGACTTTGCGCTCACTCATATCTGGTCCTCCACGACTTCCGTCAGGTTCTGAATTTGCTGACGCACCCCGACAGCATCTTCCACATCAATCTGGAAAGCAATACCGGTTCCCGGTTTTTCGTCAAACTCCCCGACCCTGGCAATGGTCTCCAGGATACTGCGCGACAAGTGTTCTTCCACCAGGAACAAGAGCATATCGCGTTGCGTTTCCAGGGTCAGGCCGAAGAAGGTCTTGCTGCGTTTCAGGCCTTCACCGCGGGCATGGTTGATCACGGTCGCACCGGTAGCACCGGTGGTACGTGCGGCATCCATCACGGCATCGGTCTTGTTGTCTTCCACCAGAGCGATGATGAGTTTGAAGTGCATATCTAGTCTCCTGTTTCAGTAATACTACTAGGCTGTTGCCCCTTGCCTGCCCGCCAGTGGGCAAGCTGGGCATAACCCATGACCGTCATCATGGGAAATAAACTGGCAAAGGCAATCAGGCCAAAGCCATCAACCAGTGGACTACGGCCGGGAATGGTGGTTGCCAGGCCGATACCGAGGGCGGTCACCAGCGGCACGGTCACGGTCGATGTCGTTACTCCACCCGAATCATAGGCCAGCGCAATAATCGAACGCGGTGCGAAATACGTCTGTATCATGACAAACACATAGCCACTGATGATGTAGTATTGCAAGTACGTACCGGTAATAATGCGAAACGCCCCCAATGCGATGCCGATAGCGACGCCAATGGCCACGGCAATACGCAATCCCCAGATATTAATGGCGCCGCCGGAAACCTCGCTGGCCTTAATGGCGACGGCAATCAACGCCGGTTCGGCAATGGTCGTGGCGAAGCCAATCGCCGCCGCAAAGATATACACCCAATAATAGTCCTGCCAGTGAATTGCATGGGTCACGCCGGCCAGACTGCCATAAATAAAATGTGGATCCGTAAGTTGTTTTGCCATTAACTCACCCAACGGAAACAGGGCCTTGTCCAGGCCTACCAGGAAACAGGCCAGCCCGATCACTACGTAGACCAGGCCAATCAGTGTTTTTCTAAGATTGTGGATACGCTGACGCAGGATGAAAAGCTGGAACCCGAACATGACCAGGATAATTGGCAGCACATCACGCATGGTATCCAGCAGGGTGAAAAACAGGGTCAGGTGTGTGCCGCTGTGCTGCTCCATTACCAGACCATTCCGTACAGCATGACAAAAATTATCGGTGTCAGCGATGCCAGCGCGATGAGTCCGAACCCCTCGATCATGGGATTGCGCCCCTTGATACTCGAAGCGAGGCCTACCCCCAGCGCTGTAACCAGGGGGACGGTAATGGTTGAGGTGGTAACGCCACCGGAATCATAGGCGATACCGATAATGGATTCAGGCGCAAAACCGGTAATGACGACCACGATCAGATAACCGCCGATGATGAGATAATGAATTGGCCAGCCGCGCAGGATCCGCAGGACGCCGACCACAATGGCCAGTCCCACGGAAAACGCCACGGTGAGGCGTAAGCCATAGGCAAAATTTTCGCGACTGGCCACGTTGTCGGCAATATGTCCCGCCCCGGCGACCAGGGCGGCCGCCTTTTGCGCGACCGAGATCAGGGCCGGTTCCGCGATAGTCGTGCCAAATCCCAGCAGGAAGGCAAACAATAATAACCAGAACAGGCTGCCCCGGCGGGCAAAGGCGTGGGCCATATCATCACCAATGGGAAACAGAGCTGTCTCCAGGCCCCGGACAAATAATGACAGACCGACCACGACCAGCACCATCCCCTCGATGATTTGTCGGAAATCAGGTATAGCCTGTCGCAGGACGAGTAACTGGAAAAATGCAATCACTGCAATGATCGGCAGCAGGTCCCGTAGACTCGAGGTGAGCGTTTTAAAAAGTGTGAATATCAGTGCCTTCATGTCATCCTGTTTCAGATAAAAAGCAGGCAGGCCGGGCCAGGTCAGAATCTGATATTATCGCGCCACCTTATGCACCTCAAATATATATAAGCAGACACTGATAGGAAGCTCAGAACGGAAACACATCATGATTCAGATACCCCGGGATTACATTCACCGCCAGGTCCGCGAGGCACTGGCAGAAGACATCGGCAGTGGTGACGTTACCGCGGCCCTGCTGGATCCGCAACAGCTAGCTGATGCCAGGGTGATCAGTCGTGAAAACGGCGTACTCTGTGGCTGCGCCTGGTTTGACGAAGTATTTCATCAGCTGGATAGCCGTATCCACATTGACTGGCTGGCGCATGATGGCGATACGGTCACTGCGGACCAGGCACTCTGCCGATTACACGGTCCAGCCCACTTGTTACTGACGGGTGAGCGCACGGCCCTGAATTTTCTGCAAAGCCTCTCCGGCACAGCGAGCATCACCCGCCGTTACGTCCAGGCGATGGGCGATTCGCCGACCCGCCTGCTCGATACACGCAAGACAATACCGGGACTGCGCCTGGCGCAAAAATATGCCGTCGCCTGTGGTGGCGGCCACAACCATCGCCTTGGTCTCTACGATATGGTCCTGATCAAGGAAAATCACATTACCGCCTGTGGTTCAATCCAGGCAGCGATACAAAGCGCAATGCAACGCTTTCCGGCGTTACCGGTTGAAGTGGAAGTTGAAAACCTGGACGAACTGCAGCAGGCGATTGCCGCCGGTGCCCATCGCATTCTGCTGGATAATTTCAGTCCGGCCATGCTCGATCAGGCAGTCAGGATAAACGCCGGACGCACGGAACTGGAAATCTCCGGCAACGTGACACTCGATAACATTGCTGAACTTGCCGCGTTTGGCGTTAATTATATCTCCACCGGTGCCATCACCAAGCATGTAAAGGCACTGGATTTATCCATGCGCATCACAGCCATCGAGCAATAACAACTGATTTACAGGCCCGGCGAACTCAGCTCATAAACAATGAAATCCTGTTTGGTCAGCAAGGCGTTACCCAGCCGCGCAGGCACACGCTTATTATCCTCGCGCAACAGGCGCAGGGGCTGGCCATTGATAAATTCGTAATCATGCCGCGCAACCAGGCACCACTTGTTATCGAGCGTTTTAAAAATAATGACGCCCTTACCCGTTTTGTTTTCATTGTCCTGGACAATGGCGTCTTCCGCATGGCTCGACAAACGCACAATCGCCACTTCGATTTGCTGATCACTGGGACGATTGATACGGGACACATAACCCAGTAGTGGCCGCTTGACCTCTGCATTGGGTATGAACGCCACCAGCGAACCAATCTGTATTGGCACTGTAAAACTCGATTCGCGGCTGATGACCAGTAAACCGCCCGTGCTGAAATTAGCGATTTCCCAGCGCGAGCGGTTGGGCGAACCCGATGCATCAGCTGATATGCCCTCGGAAAAACCTGCAAGCGTATCCATGAATGTCCGGGACTCGGCGATATTCCTCATATCCTTCGATGCCAGGTCCATTAACAGTTGATAGACATCCTTGAAACCGAAGTAGATCCGGATGTTTTCATGGCCAAAGGCGGCATGGCGCTTTTGTTTGCGCTCACGCGGACGCAGACCGAACAACATTGACTCCAGGAACGGAAACCGCTCGATGACCTCCAGTTCGAGCAAGGGACGACTGAGTTTGTCCGCCTCGAAACGGCCGATAAACTTCATTTTTGCCAGCTCTTCGTAATCCTTGACCAGGCGGTTATACAGGTTCGGATATTCGATACATATCCTCGGCTCGGGCATGTGTTTCTCGCGCTGAAATACCGGTGGCCCCTTGTTCTCGATATGGGTTATCAGGCAGCCCGGCACGACTTCCTGGCCGGAATCCGGTTCGATCACGATGGCGTTTTCATCCATGTCCAGATAGGCATCCGGCGCATGGAACAGGCGAGTGGACCAGCTGGGTGCGTCGACCAGGCCAAATAACTGAATGGATAAATATAGTTTACTGGCCGAGCTTTCCTGTGCCGGTTTACCTACGCGGGCCGGCCGGGGAGAAAACCCCAGGGTCCCCAGCAGGGTAATCGGCTCCTCGGTATCACCATGCGCCAACAGGGAGAAAAATGCCCGGTTGATGTTAAGCCAGGTCGTGGGCGGCAGTTTCTGGTGGCGCAGACCGCGAAAGCGTTGTTCCATACGTGCCAGTTCGAGAATCCGGCCACCTGTCTCAATAAGTTCATCGCGCACTCGCCGGTAGGCGCTGGACTTGGCGCTGTACAAGGCCTGAAACAAATGTTTATACGCCTGCGCCGACTGGTCGCAGATATCGACACAGGCCAGTATGGCTTCACGCCGGTCATTGCTTTCCGGCAGACTAATCACCTTGCTTTGATATTGCTGATAATGGCGCAGCATGGTGGGATAAATCGTGCCGAGGACATGGCGCACCAGCTCGACACGTTTATCCGGCTTCAGGCTGAAACGGTTAAGCTGACCGGCCAGATTAGCCGCTTCCCGCAATTGCCGAATACTATAGGCCTTGAGATCCTCGAGTTTGTTAGTAATCGTCTGTTTATTGAGGATCTGCTTGGGCGCCAGGAGCGCCCCCCTGGATTTGGCGCGGATAGCTTTGGCAGTATTGTCGATATTCGGCATCTCGAATATTCCGGCGGGCTAATATCATTACTGATTGTATTTATACAGTTTATCTCATAATGACGATTTGGGGAGCAGCCGATTTGCCAGTGATGGCCCCCAAAGGAAGAAGTCGGTCGCGCCGCAAACGTGATAGCTCCGCCGGATCCATAAAAATTATCGGCCTGCGATCGTGTCAATATGGAAGATTGAGCCACGCCCGTCACATCTCACGCAGAACTCGGGTATCCCCCGAGGAATAAAGGCCATGTTGGCCTCCATTCCTGGCTGACCCGTTTAGCAATAACGAGAAATCAGGGTTGTCTGGTGCCGGAAAGAGGATTCGAACCTCCGACCCACGCATTACGAATGCGTTGCTCTGCCAGCTGAGCTATTCCGGCAGGGAATTTTCAGGGCGCAAAGTATACTGAAAATTGATAGTGAAATGCGAAGAATTCGGCCTCGGGGCAGCGAAAGTTTAGTGCGCTTGCCGAATCCGAATGATAACGTCCACGCCCTCTGCGACAGTGCCTTCCGGCAAGGTGGGCAGACTGGCGATTTCCACGGCGGCGGGGTCGATATCCATCAGTTGCCCGGTATCGGCATTATAGAAATGGTGATGGGCGGTGGTGTTGGAATCGTAGAAAACCTTGGTCGGGTCCACAATCACTTCCCGTACCAGCCCAGTTTTGGCAAACAGCCCCAGGGTGTTATAAACCGTGGCCTTGGAGACCCGCGGGCTACTCTCGTTGACCAGTGCCAGCACCTGATCCGCAGACATATGCTGATCCCGGACAAACAGGATGGCCGCGATCTCGACCCGCTGTTGCGTCGGGGTGACCCCCGCGGCCTTGAGACGCTCAATCAACTGGCCCCGATACTGGTGGTTTTCTGTACTCACAGCCAAAGTATAGCCAAGAACTTTAGACAAAGTCTAGAAAAAGCCCTTCTGTCAGTCCATGCGTTCAGCTGATGTCCAGCCCATAGGGTGACGGATCCAGGATAGCTGGACGCTCCAGCAGCATATCCGCGAGCAGGTGGGCGGACGCCAGACCCAGGACGACGCCATTTCGGAAATGTCCCGTGTTCAGATACAGGCCTGCTATGCCCGGGACCTGACATATATCAGGTATACCGGTCGGACTGCCCGGGCGCAATCCGGCCCACTGGGTTTCGATGGGCACATCAGCCAGGACAGGAAACAGGTCCGTTGCAAACCGGGCCAGGTCGCTTCGGGCATCCTGGGTCGTGGATTTATCGAAATCCACCTCCTCCAGCGTACTCCCAACCACCACCCGACCGTCCTGCCGGGGTATCAAATACTGCCCCTGATACAGATTGATATGCCGGACCTGGCCTGGCTGACCGTGGTACAGGATCATCTGGCCACGAACCGGGCGTACCGGCAACTCCATCCCCAGGCTGGACACCAGGCGTGCACTCCAGGCGCCACTGGCAATCACCACCCGGTCAGCGTCCAGACTGCCCTTTTCTGTCTCGACCCGGGTTACCGCAGTACCGCGCAGGGTCACACCGGTGACCCGGGTGGATGCATGCAATGCCACACCCGCACGCTGGCAGGCCTTGGCGAGACTCTTAACCAGACGAGGATTGCGGATTTGGGCCAGACCGGGAAACCATAAGGCCTGCGGCCCTGGACAGCGCAGGCCGGGTTCCAGCTCGGCACTTTCCTTGCGGGCGATAACCTCGCACGGCATGCCATAATCCGCCGCCCAGCTTTGCGCGGCTTCATGTTCGTTTTGATCCAGTATCAATAAGCCACTGGGCGTCCATTCCGGATCGATCCCGCTTTCCTGCAGCAGTTCTTTTGCCAGGGCCGGATAATGCTGCTGACTCCAGTGTGCCAGTCGGTTCACCGGTTCGGGATAACGCCAGGGATACAACGGAGACAGAATCCCGCCGCCGGCCCATGACGCTTCCCCGCCTATTTCACCCTGCTCAACAACGATAACGTCCTGGCCACTTCGCGCCAGTTCCCTCGCTGTCAATAAGCCAATGAGTCCACCACCGATGATCACAATTCGCATTTTTAAACATCCCATCAAAAATGAGCCCGAATGCCACTCGATCAATCTGGATAATTTCGTTCGGAAACCATACCGCTGCAAGTCGTAGATCCAGGCAGGAAAACAACCCGATTATCACTACTGTTGAGGCAACTCACCCTGCAGGGCTTTTGGCAGGGAAAACACGACCCGCTCTTCCCGGGTAATTGATTCGCCTTTCAAATGGATGCCCCATAGTTCCAGCTGCTTTATGACTTTTCCAACCAGTACTTCCGGTGCCGACGCCCCGGCGGTCAGCCCGATACGCTGCTTGCCGGTGAACCAGTCACGCTGCATGTGTTTTTCGTCGTCAATCAGATAGGCCGGCGTACCCAGGCGCTCGGCCACCTCGCGCAGGCGGTTGGAGTTTGAACTGTTTGGCGAGCCAACTACCAGCACCACATCACAATCCCGGGCAATCTGCTTGACCGCATCCTGCCGATTCTGGGTGGCATAGCAGATGTCATCCTTTTTCGGCCCCCGTATGTCTGGAAAGCGGGCACGCAGGGCATCAATAATCGCCGCCGTATCATCCATGGATAAGGTGGTCTGGGTAACGAAACAGATCTGTTCCGGTTTCGAAACCTGCAATGCCGCAACATCGTCGATCGTCTCCACCAGGTACATCCTGCCACCGTATTGTGTATCAAACTGGCCCATGGTGCCTTCCACTTCCGGGTGACCGTGGTGGCCGATCAGGATGCACTCAAGCCCGTCCCGCGCATAGCGGGTCACTTCCAGATGCACCTTGGTCACCAGGGGACAGGTTGCGTCAAAGACCTTGAGCCCACGGTGTTCGGCTTCCTGCTGCACGGCCCTGGATACCCCATGGGCACTGAAGATCACGGTCGCCCCATCGGGCACCTGGTCAAGCTCATCCACAAAGACCGCACCTTTGTCACGCAAGCCATCGACGACAAACCTGTTATGCACGACCTCGTGGCGCACATAGATCGGTGCCCCGAACAATTGCAGGGCCCGATCGACAATCTCGATAGCCCGGTCGACCCCGGCACAAAAACCACGTGGACTGGCAAGAATCACTTCCATCAGGCGCCACCTTCTGAGGCGCCGGCAGGTGGTTTGATGTCAACAATTTCGACTTCGAAGATCACGTCATGCCCGGCCAGGGGATGATTGAAATCCACCAGCACGTCGTCATCTTTCACTTCCCGAATCAGGCCGGGAATCTCCTGGCCCGATGGCGTACTGAATGCCATCACCGTACCCACCTCCACTGGCAGCTCCGGCGCAAACTCGTTACGCGGCATGGTGTATACATTCTCCGGGTCAGCAAAGCCAAATGCATGCAGGGGGTCCAGTTCAACCGTCTGCTTGTCGCCGGCCTTGAGACCATACAAAGCCATTTCCAGCCCCTGCACCATGCTGCCCTCGCCCATCACAAATGTCAGGGGTTCGCCAGGTTCACTGGCATCGGCAACATAACCGTCGGTAAAACGCAGGCTGAAATGCATGGTGACCCGGCTGCCCGGGCCGATGGTAATCTGCTCCACATCAGCCATGATGAGTCCTCCGTTTTTCTGCTCCACCCTGGCGTTGTCTGCGCATGCCGAAGACACCATCCAGCAGCAACACGGCGACGCCGATCGTGATCGCCGAGTCGGCAATATTGAAGGTCGGCCAGATACATTGCGCGCCATGGGCAGACACCAGGGGACTGAACCCGGGCAAACAACGCTGCCCCGGATAATAGAACTGGATAAAATCGATAACGTAACCGAAGACGACGCGATCAAGCACATTGCCTAGCGCCCCGCCCAGGATAAATGCCAGGCCGATGGCCAGGCCACGTTCATGTGGCTTTAATTTCCGTAACCACAGAATGAGCCCGATGCTCACGATCAGGGCAATCAGGGTAAACAGCCAGCGTTGCCAGCCGCCGGCCGCACTCAGGAAGCTGAACGCCGCGCCCGGGTTATGCGCCAGATAGATATTCAACATCGGCATGACCCTGATGACCTCGAACATTTGCAGGCTGTGACTGACCCATTGTTTGCTGACCTGGTCGATAAGAACAACCAGTGCCGTTATCCACAGCCACTTCAGCATCGAGTCACTGTTGAAAATCCTGCTCATGCGAATTGCCGCGCTTCGCCGTCCCCGGCCACATTCTCAACACAACGCCCGCACAACTCAGGATGTGTTGCGTCCTTGCCCACGTCTTCACGATGATGCCAGCAGCGAACACATTTGGCATGGCTTGATGCCGATACCGAAATCCAGAGCTCATCGTTACTCGACAGGGTATAGTGCTGCGCCTCCTTTGGCGGCTCACCGGCAAGATAAAGCCGCGCGTCCGAGGTGATCAGCACGAAACGCAATTCCTCACCCAGGCGTTGTAACTGGTCATGGATTTCACGGCCGCAATACAGGCCGACCTCGGCATCGAGATTGCCACCGATTTCACCGGCGACCCGCAGATTTTCCAGTTCCTTTTTAACGCAATCGCGAACCTCGATGATACGCGTCCAGTACGCCAGGTCCATGCCATGCGGATCCTTCGCCAGCTCCGGGAGTTCGTACCACTCCGAAAGCATCACCGACTCGCTACGCTGTCCCGGCAGGTATTTCCAGATCTCCTCGGCGGTAAAACTCAGGATCGGCGCAAGCCAGCGCACCATGGCCTCGGCAATATGATAAACCGCGGTCTGGGCGGAACGCCTGGCCACGCTGTTGGTTTGCGTGGTGTACTGCCGGTCCTTGATCACGTCCAGATAAAATGAGCCCATGTCCACGGCACAGAAGTTGTGTACCTTCTGGTAGATCTGGTGAAATTCATACTTGTCGTAGGCGCGCTTCAGCTCCTGCTGTAACTGCATGGCCCGGGCAATCGCCCAGCGATCCAGGCTCAACAGCTGGTCAGTCGGCAGCATGTGCTGGGTCGGATCGAAGTCATACAAATTGGACAACAGATAGCGCGAGGTATTGCGGATGCGCCGGTAGGCATCGGCGATACGCTTGAGGATCTCGTCCGAATAGGTCATCTCGCCACGGTAATCCGTGGCCGCCACCCACAGGCGCAGGATGTCCGCGCCGAGACTCTTCGCAATCTTTTGCGGTTCCACGCCGTTACCACTGGACTTGGACATCTTGTGGCCCTTTTGATCCACGGTAAAGCCGTGTGTCAGCGCGCCCTTGTAGGCGCAGGTCCCGGTCATGGCCACCGAGGTCAACAGGGAGGACTGGAACCAGCCGCGATGCTGATCCGAGCCTTCCAGGTACAGGTCCGCCAAGGGATAATCCTTGTAACCCTCGCGCTGATTCAGCACGACAAAATGTGTCACCCCTGAATCAAACCAGACATCGAGAATATCGGTGACCTTGTGGTAATCAGCGGCGTCATCACCGATCAGCTCGCTGGCCTCCAGTTCGTACCAGGCATCCACCCCTTTTTGTTCGATGCGTTGCGCCACCTGTTCCATTAACGCCACGCTGTCGGGGTGAGGTTCATGGGTCTTATTGTGCACGAACAGGGCAATCGGCACGCCCCAGGTCCGTTGCCGCGAGATACACCAGTCAGGACGGTTCTTCACCATGCCTTCAATGCGTGCCTGCCCCCACTCGGGCATCCACTGGGTATTGGCAATCTGGCGCAATGCCGCCTGGCGCAGACCCTGTTGATCCATGCTGATAAACCACTGGGGTGTCGCGCGAAAAATGATCGGGGTTTTGTGTCGCCAGCAATGCGGATAACTGTGTTGCAACTTGGTCATGTGGACCAGGGCACCTTTGGCCTTGAGCACGTCGATGACATCATCATTGGCCTTGAACACGTGTTTACCGGCGAACAGTGGCGTCTCCGGCAGGAACACGCCATCGGGACCCACTGGGTTATCCACCTTGAGGTGATAACGCAGGCCGGCCACGTAGTCTTCCTGGCCATGGCCCGGCGCGGTATGCACGGCGCCGGTACCCGCATCCAGGGTGACATGATCACCCAGGATGATCGGCACTTCGCGTTCATAAAATGGGTGATGTAGCTTCAGATTTTCCAGATCTTCACCCATGCAGGTACCGACTATCTTGTAGGTATCCGCACCGTAACGTTGCATACAGTCAGGTACCAGTTCGCTGGCAAGTAATAAATATTCACTGCCGGCACCGGCAATGCCTTCGCATTGCACCATGCTGTATTCCAGTTTGGGATTGAGCGCCACCGCCTGGTTAGCGGGCAAGGTCCAGGGCGTGGTCGTCCAGATCACCACAGCGATCTTCCTGCCGAAGTGTTTGTGATCAATGTGGCTGCAGCGTGCCTTCAGCGCTTCCACGTCCATGACTTCAAAGCGGACATCGATCGCCGGTGAGATCTTGTCTTCATATTCGACTTCCGCCTCGGCCAGGGCCGAACCGCAATCCGAACACCAGTGCACCGGCTTGGCCCCTTTATGCAAATGGCCGTTGGCGACGATATGCGCCAGGGCACGCACGATACCGGCCTCGAATTTGAAATCCATGGTCAGGTAGGGATTGTCCCAGTCACCGAGCACGCCCAGGCGCTTGAAGTCTTCGCGCTGACCATCCACCTGTTTCTTCGCGTAGGCACGGCAGGCCTTGCGAAATTCTTCGGCACTGACTTTTTTTCCGGCCTTGCCGACCTTTTTCTCTACCTGCAATTCGATCGGCAGCCCGTGGCAATCCCAACCCGGAATATACGGCGCGTCGAAACCGGCCAGGTTGCGCGACTTGACGATGATATCCTTGAGAATCTTGTTGACCGCGTGACCCAGGTGAATGTCGCCGTTTGCATAGGGTGGGCCGTCATGCAGGACATACAGGGGTTTACCCTGTTTGGCCGCACGCATTTTTTGATACAGGCCCATGTCCTCCCAGCGTTTCAACTGTTCCGGTTCACGGTTGGCCAGGTTGCCGCGCATGGGAAAGTCGGTCTTGGGCAGATTGAGTGTGTCTTTGTATTCAGCCACGTTTTCTTATTTCCTTCCAGTTTCAATTCAAAATTCAGGGTGTCCCTGTGGGGTGATGCCTGGCTGGGGTGAAACCGTGCCGCGCCTGAAAATAGCGCTGCGCATCTTCCACGTCCTTGCCGATCTGGATTTTCAGGGCATCCAGTGTCGTATAACGCACCTCGTCACGCAACTTGTGTAAAAAGCTGACCTGCAGGTGTTCGCCGTAGATGTCGCGATCAAAATCAAACAGATACACCTCCAGGATCGTGGTCTTGCCATCCACGGTCGGCCGCGTCCCCAGGCTGGCCACCCCCGGCAGGGGTTCGCCCTCGATGCCAAACACCTCCACCACGAAGATGCCCTGCAGCGGGGTCGCCTTGCGATGCACGTGGATATTCGCCGTCGGGAAGCCCAGTTTGCGCCCCAGTTTCTCGCCATGGGCAACACGCCCACTCATGCGGTAACTGCGCCCCAGCAACTGCTCGGCGCCGGCCAGGTCGCCACGGTTCATGGCCTCGCGTACGCGGGTACTACTGACCCGTTCTCCTTCAATGGCGAAGGTATGCATGTTGACCACGGCAAAGCCGTGCTCACGCCCGGCCGCCTGCAGCATGGCAAAGTCGCCGACGCGACCCTTGCCAAAGCGAAAATCGTCGCCCACGACCAGGTATTTCACCCCCAGCCCATCGACCAGGACCTGGCGGATGAAATCCTCGGCGGGCATTTGCGCCAGCTTGCGATTGAACGGCAGGCACAACAGGCGATCGATATGAAACCGACGCAGGGCCTCCACCTTCTCGCGCAGACGCGTCAGCCGAGCCGGTGCCTGCTGCGGGCGAAAATACTCCAGCGGCTGCGGCTCAAAGGTGATCAGCACCGACGGCAGATCGAGACGACCGGCCTCCTCGCCCAGCTGACCAATGACCGCCTGGTGGCCCAGATGCACACCATCAAAGTTGCCGATGGTCGCCACGCAACCCCGCTGGCTCGGGCGTAAATTGTGTATACCGCGTATTAATTGCATGCTGGACTGTGCTCGCGCGAGCGAACCCGCGATACTGGGGTACCGATAGTCAGAAATGCCATATTATAAGGTGTACCCAGAAAAATGCCCTCCCTCATAAGGAAGGCGTGCACCGGCATCAGTTATGTTGGGCGCGAAACGCCCTAAACCGAAAGCCAAACAGATACAGGCCGGCAAAATAAATCCCGGCACACACCCCCACCCAGACCAGCAGCATCAGGGCCCGATGTGCCGCCGACCAGGATAGCCACTGTGGCGTGTCCGGCACGACAAAGATCAGCACCAGCAGCATCAGGACCAATGCCCCGCCAACCTGCAGCAGGAAGCGGCCCCAGCCCGGCAAATGGCGGTAGACCCCCTGACGCCGCAAGGTCAGAAACAGCAACAGGGCGTTGATATAGGCGGATAGCGTAGTAGCAATGGCCAGCGCCGTATGCGGCGCCGGGATGTTCAGGCGCAGCCAGGGGATCACCAGGCCGGCGATCAACAGCATGTTGCTGAACATGGCGATGACGGCAATGCGCACCGGCGTCCGGGTATCCTGGCGCGAGTAAAACCCGGGGGCCAGGACCTTGACCATGATGAAGGCCAGCAGGCCGCTGGCGTAGGCGAACAGGCTCATCTGCGACATGATCACGTCGTGGCGGCCGAAGGCGCCGTAGTTGAACAGGGTCGTCATCAGCGGCCCGGCCAGCATCACCAGCCCGACGCTGGCGGGCAGCGCGATCAGCATGGCCCAGCGGATCCCCCAGTCCAGGGTCTTGGAGAATTCCTGCGGGTTGGTCTGGGCATGCTGCTGGGACAGGCTGGGCAGGATGACGGTCGAAATCGCGATGCCGAAGACCCCGAGCGGAAACTCCACCAGCCGATCGGAATAGCTCAGCCAGGACACCGAGCCCCCGGGCAGCACCACGTAGGCCACTAACAGGTCCACCAGCAGGTTAATCTGGGTGACCATGGAGCCGAGGATGGCCGGGCCCATCAGGCGCATAATACGTTTGACCCCGGGGTCATTGAAACCCCAGCGCGGCCAGGTCAAAAAGCCCAGCCTGGCCAGGAACGGCAACTGGAAGCCCAGTTGCACCACGCCGGCGGCCAGCACGCCCCAGGCCAGGGCCAGTACCTGCTCACCCTGGGGCAGGCGTGGGGCCAGCCACAGGGCCGCACTGATCAGGCACAGGTTGAGAAAGACCGGGGTAAACGCCGGGACGGCAAAACGCTTGTAGGTATTGAGTACCCCACCAGCCAGCGAGGTCAGGGAAATAAACAGGATATAGGGCAGGGTCAGCACCAGCATCTGCGCAGTGAGGACTAACTTGTGCTCGTTGCTGACGGCTTTGGGCCCCAGGTGCAGCAGCAGCCAGGGGAATACCACAATACCAATAATGGTTATCGCCAGCACCACCAGTCCCAGCGTGCCCGCGACCCGGCCGATGAGCGCACGTACTGCCGTATCACCCTGGCGGACCTTATACTCGCCCAGGACCGGGATAAATCCCTGGGAGAAGGCCCCTTCGGCAAATAAGCGGCGCATGAAATTGGGGATTTTAAAGGCGACGAAAAAGGCATCCAGCGCCGGACTGGCACCGAACACGATGGCAATGATCTGATCCCGGATCAGGCCAAAGACCCTGGAGACCAGGGTCAGACCGCTAAAGATGCTGGCGGAACGGAGCAGGCCCATCAACCCCTCACCTGCCCTAATAAACGGCTAACCCACTGATTTTTTTGTACTTCCATGGCCGCGTATTATGCCTGCAGCGGGTTCAGAAATACATCGCCGGGGCTGGTTGAAAACCACCTGAAAACCGGCCGTGGGCGTTGCCTTGACCGGCCAAAACGTCCATAATACGCCGCTTTCGTAAACACCGGTGCCAACAGGAGAATTACCTTGGCCAATACAGCACAATCCAAGAAGCGCGCCCGCCAGGCAATCAAGCGCAACGAACACAACGTCCCGCTGCGGTCCCGTTTTCGCAGCGCCGTCAAGAAAGTCCTGTCCGCCATCGCCAGTGGCGACAAAACCGCGGCCCAGGCAGCTTACAAAGATGCGGTCTCCCTGATCGACAAGACCGAAAACAAGGGCCTGATCCACAAGAACAAGGCCGCCCGGCATAAGTCGCGTCTAAACGCGCGCGTACGTGCCATGTAAGCGAGCACAAACAGCTTTCAATAAAAAACCGGCCGCGTGCCGGTTTTTTATTTTGTCACTCCAAAAATATTACCTGCAATCGCCCGCGTGTGGATTGAAATGGGTATGCGTAACTTACCCAATGCTCCCGCCACACCGGGCATTAAATACCATTAAATCGCGAATCGTGTCGTGTGTTACGGAAAGAAAATATTGAATACCTGGCCCAATACAAAACAGATTTAACGACAAAAAACACAAACCAATTATATTGAGATCATTTTCACGATAGATTTATATCCATAGACACTAACACCCGCGCTAATCAATAGCTCAGTAATACCTGGTAATGCCATCGTTCAGTGTGCCCTGATACCCTACTTTACGGGCTGATTGATTAAAGTCCCGTGCGCCTGGATGGTACGGCCGAGCGCGAGAGGACCGGAAGTCCCCTCGCACCCATCGCCGACTTGTATAATCCCGGACTGTGCCGCCTCACCCAACGAAACACGCAGCACTCACTTGAAGCTGATGCCCCAGGCGCGGTACTCACCCGTCTGGCCGCTCACGTTGGTGT
>JARRNT010000019.1:0-57823 GCA_037384645.1 Gammaproteobacteria bacterium
GTGAAGATTTGTACATGCACGAACAGGTTCAGGCCTGGGCGGCGGCTCACCCTAACATCCACTATGTCCCGGTCCTGTCCGACGCCAAACCCGGGGATGCCTGGCAGGGCCGCACCGTCTATGTGCATGACGCCATTTTGCAGGACTTCGACTCGCTCGCCGGCTACGAGATTTATGCCTCGGGACCGCCGGCCATGGTCTATGCCGGCCGTGATGCCTTTTTGCCGCATGACCTGGATCCGAAAAGTTATTACTCGGACGCCTTTGAATTTTCCAACGACTAAATTTCTGCACAACTTATCAGACAAGCGGCAGGCCTTACGCCAGCGCCATGCAATTTTCACATTCGCCGGAATATCTTTTACAATAGTTTCACCGGACTCAACACGCATGCTGCCTGAGGTGAAATATGGACTTTGAAAACGGACACCTTGCCGGCCTGATTTCACACTACGGACCACCAGTATTACAATCGCTGGCCGCTGCGCTTATCGCCTGGCTGGTGTTTTTCCTTATCTGCCAGGGGCTCAAACGCCTGAGCAACCGAGGCATGATTCCGGGCGATCTACGCCGGATACTAAACAGAATCGTCAAGTGGCTGACCTTACTCGTGTTGTTACTGGTGATTCTCGGTCTGTTCGGTATTTCTGTCGCGAGTTTCTGGGCGGCGTTATCAGGCGTGCTCGTCCTGCTAGCCATTGGTTTTGTTGCGGTCTGGAGCCTGTTAAGCAACCTGTTGTGCTCGGTACTGCTGATCATCTTTGCTCCGTTTCGCATTGATGACGTAATCGAAATCCAGGACCCGGCTTCGCCAGTGACCATGCGCGGGCGTGTAACTGATATCAATATTATGTTTACCACGCTACTTGTGATCGATGAGGATCAGGACGAATCGCTT
Organism: Gammaproteobacteria bacterium; assembly: GCA_037384645.1. Lineage (GTDB taxonomy): Bacteria > Pseudomonadota > Gammaproteobacteria > UBA6429 > Thiohalophilaceae > RI-92. The sequence goes on from JARRNT010000019.1 coordinate 899, forward strand.
GTTCGTATACCCAATAATATTTTTTTCCAGAAATACATTCGCACCTGGCAGGGCCGAAACTCGCAATCGATCCAAAGTTACATGGCAAAGTCGCAGCAGGATAAACAGGAATAATCTCTGCCAGCTAAAATGACTGGCAGCGAGGCATGGCTACCTGAATTCGTTGCATTAACTCCTGCAATGACGCGATTAACGGTCCGACTGAACTGTTATCATCCGGGTTGAGACAGCGCTCGATTTCAATTGCCTTTTCTGTCAGCTGTGGATAGCCAAAACCACCTCCCATACCTTTCAGGTTATGAACAATTTCGCACAGTTTTTCCCGGTCATTCTCCTGGTATGCCATTTCGATCGAGGCAAGCTGCTCAGGTAGTTTGTTGACGAATTGGCGGACTATTTCGACAAAATCAGGGCCCTGACCCGATAATTCAGATACCAGCGGTTCGACTCCGATTTGTGGCAACACCGGCTGGTTCAGGTATTTGGCTAAGGTCTGATGCAGCTGTTGGCGTGTTACAGGCCTGGCCAGGAAATCATTACAGCCTGCCTGCAGACACTGGCGCCGATCTTCAGAAGTAGCCCTGGCGGTGAGCGCAATTACCGGGCCCTTGTAAGCATTAGCCCGAATCTGGCGCACGGCATCAAGCCCGGATAACACCGTCATTTGTATATCCATCATTATCAGGTCCGGCGCCCTATCGCTGGCGAGCCTGACGGCAACTGCACCAGTTTCCGCATGAGTGACCTGTAAACCCATGTTCTCCAGATAGAGGGATAACAGCTTCTGAATATTTCCCTTTTCTTCTGCCAGCAAGATGCGCCCCTGCAGCCTGGTGCATACTGGCTGTAGCGTTTCTTGCTTATCGTGTTGTTTAAGCTGAGCTGGATTGTGAATCATCGTTTCCGCCTGCTTGTCGCCAGGGTGAGGCAGATTACAGGTTTACCGCTGTCAATTGTGACTCGCCCGGGCTGATATTCAGCAGCTCATCCATCTTTTCATTTGCTGCCAGCAACAATCCCTTGTGATAACACTCCGCAGCCTCGCTTTGCTCATTAAGCTGTTCCAGCAACTGACCCAGTTCCTTATAGGTATCCGATTGTGGCTTGATACCAAGGCTGGCATTCAGATAAGAGCGCGCCTTGCCCCATAGCTTGTTGTGTTTACACAAACGTCCCAGGGTGAGTAACAGGACAGGATTGTTTTCATGGCCCTTGAGCCAGGCCTCGGCAGTCGCGAGCTGACGATCAGCATCACTGGCTTCAATCAGGCCGTATATATAAACCAGATCCACGTCCCATTGCTTTTTCAGCGACTCTCGCAATAACTGTTCGGCATCGTCACTGGCCCCGAGCGCCAGCAGGCAGCGTACGTAATGGCGCACCATGTCCAGATCATGGCGCAGATTTTTCGGAATTTTTTGCCAGCTACCCCGCAGTACATCGAGCTTGCCTTGTTGTGTTGCCATGGTCAGTAATTCCCTGTGCACCAGTTGCTCCAGCTGCAACAGGTTTGCCGGGCTCAGCACATTCTGCTTGCGCAGGTCTGGAATCAACTCGCGCAGGTCACCCCAGCTGCGGAGCAACTGATAAATACGTGCTAGCAGATACAGTACATGAGGATGCTTGGGCGAAGCCCGGTGCAATTGCATCAGGGTGGCAAGAGATTGTTCGAGCTGGCCGTGCACCAGCTGCAGTTCTGCCTGGGTTAATTGTACGGCGAAACCCGCATCGTGCATACTTTCGTGGGCAAGAGCCAGGTAGTCATCGCGTCGTTGCGGCGCATTTTGTTTCTGCGCAGCCCGTGCAGCTGACAGATAGTTGAGCAGAGGGATATCGCTATCACGCGCATGGCGTAGCAAGTAACGTTCCGCCTGTGCCCAGTTTCCCTGTGCCAGCTCAATCAGGCCACGGTCCATATCGCGGCGCGCACGTTGCCTGCGCTGGCGGGCACGCCAGGCGCGTAGCGCTGCCGGCATATTCCAGCTATTAATGATCACACGTAGGATAAAGTAGGTCAGCAGCAGGCCGGCAATTTCCAGAATGATGAACAACGCAAGGCTCATTTCGACTGACTTGTAGCCGCGCGCAATCAATACATAACCACTGTCCTGATATGCCCACAGTCCGATAACAACGGCGAAAATCAGAACCAACAATGTACCAAACAACCATTTCATCGCTTCACCGCCCGGCCTAATTTGATTCCGCGTCTGCTTTCTGTTGCTGGCGATATTCCTCCAGCAAATGATAGGGCTTGCTGATGTCAGGCAGGGCGGGCGCAATATCGCTTGCCTGTAGTTTCTTCAGTGTTGCAATGGCTGCCTGTGTCGGCGCGGCCTCTGGATCAAAATATTTTTCGATCCAGTGAATGGCAGTAGTAAGGCGTTCCTTGAACACACTTGCATGCCCGGTGAGCATGGCAAGCCGCGCCTGTTCTATCTGCAGGCGCAGATTCTCGATCAGGAAAAATCGCTGCTGCGGTGGCAACAGTGGCTCTACCGGCTGCGCATGATCACGAATGATAATCAGACTTTTTAAGTCACTCCAGATGGCGGCGGGTAATTGTGACCAGCTCTTGATCTGGCGGGTTGCAGCCTTTTGTTTCTGCTGCTGCTCAATCCGCTTACGCGGTTCAGGTGTATTCAGTGGCAGCGTCTTGATGTCCTTGGCCAGGGCGCTCAGGGTCAGGGACATCCCGGCCAGGTCAACCTGCGGCACCGCTTTGAGCGCCTGTACCGATTCGGCAATCGATTTGCGTACACTGATCAGCCCCGGGTCGCCGGTTTCATGCAGGCGATCATCGGCGGTTTGCAGAGCAACGATCGAGGTATTCACATCGCGATCAAACAGCAGACGATAATTGGCCAGCTGTAACAGGTATTCCGCCTCCATCACCAGCCAGTCTTTGCGTAGAAACTGGTTCTTGTTGCGCAAGGACTGGATATCATTGGCCAGGTCGGCCTGCTGCTTGCTAAGCGACTGCAGGCTTTCATCCAGGTTTGATTTGAGATCGTCGTTTTCCTGTTGCAGCTGGGCCTGTTGATCGCTCAGCTTGTCCAGCCGGGCCATCTGTTTCTTATAAAATTGCAGGCCGTAGTACCCCGCCGCGCCTGCACCGGCCAGCACGAGCAGCAGGATCAGCATTAAATACTGCGCCGTGTGCCGTTTTTTGGATCTGGCTGCCGATGGTTTGTTGGCAGGTGTCGATTTCGCTGCCTGCTTTTCCGGTTTTGCCGGTTTTGCTTCGGTGGCATCTGCCTGTTTATCTTGCTCCGTCACGCCCGTTCCGTACCTTTTTGTTGATTAACCCAGTCCTGCAATGCCGTTAGCAGGGCTTCATCTCCTGGTTTTGCACTGACAACTGGTTTAAGTGTAAACCCTAGCTCGCGCGCGCGCCCAGCAATCCGTTGATGGAATACCAGCATGGGTTTTGTCCATAACGCGTCGCCCCCGGGCAGGCGGGCTAAGCGGGCAAGGTTCTCCAGCGCCTCGCCACTGGTCACCGTGATGACGTCGGCGCGCAACGCGGTTTCCAGATCCTCCGCCCGCCAATGCGGACACACCCGCCGATAGACCTCCAGGTAACGGACCGCCGCACCTCGTGCCCGCATCTGTGTTGCCAGGGTCTCCCGGCCACCCTGCCCACGTACAATCAGGACCTTTTTGCCGGTCAACTCCTGAATCTCAGGTAAAGCCAGGAATCCCTCGCTATCGGCACGCGTGGGCAACAGGTCTGCCCGAATACCGGACGCGGCCAGACATTGCGCGGTGGCCCGGCCGATGGCCCCAATCAGCAGCGCAGCGGGCAGCGGCCCCAGTACATTCAGGCCATGTTCTACCGCGTTGGCGCTGACAAAGATCAAAATATCCATTTCGCGCAAATTCGGTATGGCCGATGGAGCTCGTGGCTGGATCTCCAGCAGCGGCAGGGCCACCGCCTTACCGCCCAGGCGTAAAATCGCCTCGCTGAGGTGCTGGGCCTGGGCCGCCGGCCGCGTCACCAGCACACTCAGGCCCTGCAGCTCAACTTCGGGCATATAGGGCTTCCAGGATGCGATCTGCCCCCCGACTCAGCAAATCTTCGGCCAGGACCACGCCCAATTCTTCCGCATTCTCCGGCGGGCCGGCAATCTCACCGTGGACGATCTGGCTGCCATCCGGCTCCCCGACCAGGCCACGCAGCAGCAACACCCCGTGTTCGAGCACGGCAAACCCGGCAATGGGTACCTGGCAGCCACCCTGCAGCCGGGCATTCATGGCGCGCTCGGCAGCCACCCGGGTCGCGGTGACCTGGTGATGCAGGGGTGCAATCAGCTCATTCACGCGTGCGTCATCGTGGCGACACTCGATACCTACCGCGCCCTGGCCAATGGCCGGCAGACTGACTTCCGGGGCCAGAGCTTCACGAATGCGATCCTCGAAGCCCAGGCGCTTGAGGCCTGCCGCGGCGAGAATAATCGCGTCGTACTGACCGTCATCGAGCTTTTGCAGACGGGTATTCACGTTGCCGCGCAAATCCCGGATCACCAAATCCGGGCGCTGTGCCCGTAACTGGCACTGGCGACGCAGGCTGGAGGTGCCGACGCAGGCCCCCTGGGGCAGCTCTGCAAATCCGGGCAGGGCGTTGGACACAAAGGCATCACGCGGGTCTTCGCGCGGACAAATGACCGGCAAGTGCAGCCCGGGGGGCAGTTCCACCGGGACATCCTTCATGGAGTGCACGGCAATGTCCGCTTCACCTGCCAGCAGTCCCTGTTCCAGCTCCTTCACAAACAGGCCCTTGCCGCCGACCTTGGCCAGGGGCGTATCCAGGATTTTGTCACCCTGAGTGGTCATTTTGACCAGTTCCACGTTCAGCCCGGGATGGGCCTGGGTCAGCATGCTGGCAACATATTCGGCCTGCCACAGGGCCAGCTGGCTTTTACGGGTTGCGATACGCAGGACAGAATTTTTCATAGGCGTTTGGGCCATTTCGGTATAGTATTTTTCAGGCATTACGGGTCATAACAGTATAAGCGCCCTATAATACACCAATTTTTCTGGAACAATGTTCATGATATTAGCTAAGCGTTTGTTTGCATTATTTTTTCTGCTGACTCTGGGCACAGGCCTGGGGCTCAATACACTCGCCTACGGCAACGATGACGAAGGCCTGCCACCGGTGACGATTGTCCAGGCCAATAACCTGCAGGCCGACGGGCAGCTGGCCCGGCAGCGCCACGTGCCCATCCTGATCATGTTCGCCCAACACGGCTGCGAATGGTGTCATTACGTGGAAGAAGACCAGCTCAAACCCATGCTGCGAAATGCGGATTATCGTGCCCAGGTCATTATCCGCCAGGTAATGCTCGATGACATGAGCGACATTACCGATTTTGATGGCCACACTACCAGCGCCAATCAGCTCGCTTCACGTTACAACGCCAGCCTGACTCCCACGGTCATTTTTGTTGACGGCAACGGCAAGCAACTGGTGCCCAGCCTCGTGGGCGTAAGCAATACCGAGCTTTACGGCGGTGACCTGGATAATAACCTGGCGAAATCCGAACAAATCATCCGCCAGCAACTGGCAGCCCTGAACATCAAATAGGACCGGGTTCGCGCCCTCACAAGGCCTTCATGACCTTGCGCACGTTGGGCAGGTGACGCCGACTGACCTCCAGGGTTTCCTGCACATCGCGCAGCTTCAGCCGATGACCACCACCCCGCTCCTTCTCCAGCGAGGCGATATAGCGCAATGCCACCAGCGCATTGCGATGAACACGCAAAAACTCGCCGGGAAATTCCTCCTCCAACGACTTGAGGGATTCTTCAATCAAGACCGTTCCCTGGCCATAACGTACGGTCACGTATTTATGTTCGGCCTGCAGGTAGCGAATATCATCGATCGGGATCAGGCGCAACTCGCCGCCAAGTCGGGCGCTGATGTGCTGGCGCTGATCGGCCTCATCCACACCTCGACCCAGCTCCTGCATTTGCACACGCGTCAACCGCTTCGCCGCACCCAGGGCACTTTCCAGGCGATCCCTGCGTATCGGTTTGAGCAGGTAGTCCACGGCGTGGGTTTCAAAAGCAGGGATCGCGTAATCGTCATAGGCCGTGGTGAAAATAATGGCGGGTGGGGTAGACAGTTTGTTGATATGGTGCGCGACCTCAATGCCACTCATACCCGGCATGCGAATATCCAGTAACACCACGTCCGGCTGGTGCTGCTGGCACAGGCTCAATGCCTGTTGCCCATTGCCGGCCTCCGCCACGACCGTGCCTCTGCCCAGCTCATCGATGACACTGTGCAGACGCTGGCGGGCCAGCGGTTCGTCATCAATTATCAGTATCTTCATCGTCGAGTTTATTCCGGTAGGGCCAGTTTAAGCTGACTGTGAAATCTTCATTTTCCTGGTGAATCGCCATGCCACCCCGCGCCCCGTAAAGGGTGGTCAGGCGTGCCCGGATATTCTCCTGGGCGATCTGGTTGCCCTTGCTTGCCCCTTTGTTAACGGCCACTGGATTCGTGATCTCAAGATGCAATTGTTTGCCCTCTTGTCTGCCCCGGATCCGGATGGTGCCACCTTCTACCCGTGGTTCTATCCCATGGTAAATGGCATTTTCCAGTAATGGCTGGATCAGCAGGGGTGGCAGCAAGGCATCACCCGGCAAGCTTTCAATTTCCCACTCTACTTTCAGTCGATCCCCCAGGCGCAGGCCTTCGATTTCCAGGTAGCGACGACACAGGGTCAGCTCCTCGGTCAGGCTGTGAAACTGGCGTGCATCGCGTAGACTGGCACGAAACAGGTCGGCCAGATCCTCCACCGCCGTCTCGGCCTGTTCCGGCGATGTCCGGGTCAGACTGGCAATAGTATTCATGCTGTTAAACAGAAAATGTGGCCGAATCCGCGATTGCAGGGATTGCAGGCGGGCTTCCGCCTCGGCCCGGACATTGCGTTGCCACTGGTGCGTCACGTAGAAATAGCGCAGGATGGGACCGGTGATCAAAAAGCTGATTGCGAGGTTACGCAGCACGAATGACCAATGTGCCATGCTATGCCGGCCGGGGTACACATACCAGTACGCCACCTCACTGATCAACCAGACTACCAGTAACACCGAGGTATAACTCATGGTTGCCACTATCGTGTCAGACAGGTGGCAAATGACGCGCCGCAGCAGGCATAACACCGCGCTACTGACCAGGGTGCACCATTGTACAAACAGGGAAATCAGCCCCAACTGTAACCAGCGACCCTCTGCCGGTAAATCGCTGGGGCTTAGTACCACCACGAAGGCGAACAACTGGGCAATCACCACGACCAGAAATACCATGCGCAAACCGCAAAAGTTCGGCAGGAAGCAATCATTGTCTGAAGTGGTATTGGCCATAGTGGTTAAAGTCGCGGATCCCGCTGCAAATGACTGATTAACAAGTGTATCATCCCCATACTTATATATAGTTATCGGTAATATCCCAAAATGAATGAGCAAACCAGTAAACCCTGGGCCGGCCGCTTCAACGAGCCCACGGACGCCTTCGTCGAGGCCTTCACCGCCTCGGTCGGTTTCGACCGCCGCATGTACAAACAGGACATCGCCGGCTCTATCGCCCATGCCACTATGCTGGCCAAGGTTGGGGTACTGAGCCAGGCCGAATGCAAACTCATTGTTGACGGCCTCAAGGCGATCGAAGTGGATATCGATAACGGTCAGTTTAACTGGTCGGTGGCACTCGAAGATGTTCACATGAACATCGAGGCCCGCCTGACCGATCGCATCGGGGTAGTCGGCAAGAAACTACACACCGGCCGTTCGCGCAACGACCAGGTTGCCACTGATATTCGCCTGTACCTGCGCGACGAAATCGACCTGATTCACGCAGAACTTCGGCGCTTGCAAAGCGCGTTGCTGGATCTGGCCGCCACCCATGCCGAGACTATCCTGCCGGGTTTTACCCATTTACAAACCGCACAACCCGTTACGTTCGGTCATCACCTGCTGGCCTGGTTCGAGATGTTACAGCGTGATCGCGAACGCCTGGTGGATTGCCGCAAGCGGGTCAACGTCATGCCCCTCGGCGCTGCCGCCCTGGCCGGGACAACCTATCCCATCGATCGGGAGGAAACGGCCAAATTGCTGGGCTTTGCCGCGATCAGCGAAAACTCCCTGGATGCCGTCAGCGATCGGGACTTCGCCATTGAATTTACCGCAGACGCGGCCCTGATGTTAATGCACATGTCGCGCTTTGCTGAAGAGCTGATCCTGTGGAGCGCTGCCCAATTCGGCTTTATCGAGCTGGGCGAGGGTTTTTGTACCGGCTCTTCGATCATGCCGCAAAAGAAAAACCCGGACGTGCCCGAACTGATTCGCGGTAAAAGCGGGCGCATCTTCGGCCACCTGATGGGGCTGCTGACCCTGATGAAAGGCCAGCCACTGGCCTATAACAAGGACAACCAGGAAGACAAGGAACCGCTGTTTGATACCATCGATAACCTCAAGGGCAGCCTGCGGGTGTTCGCCGACATGGTGCCCAATATCCAGGTGAATAAAGAACGCATGTATCAGGCCGCCAAACAGGGCTTCGCTACCGCCACCGATCTGGCGGATTACCTGGTGCGCAAGGGCGTGGCCTTTCGCGATGCCCACGAAATTGTCGGCCAGGCCGTGCGCCATGGCATCAGCAACAATAAAGATTTGTCGGAAATGAGCCTGGATGAATTACAGCAATTCTCAAAAGAGATCGACGCGGATGTATTTGAAGTCCTGTCGCTGGAAGGCTCGGTGGCGGCCCGCAATCATCTGGGTGGCACGGCACCGCAACAGGTGAAGGCCGCGATCGAACGGGCACGCCAGCGCCTGCAGACGTAGTCTGTCTGTTCACAATTGTGTGCTTAACCACATCACGCCCGGGTCATCCTGACGCATCTGCACACTGAAACCCAGGACCCTGGCCATGTCCAGCATGGGCCGGTTATCACTCAGGACTTCGCCCTCCATGGTTTGCAGGCCGCGCGCCCTGGCCACGGCCATGAGCTGGCGTAACAATTGTGAGCCGATGCCCTTTTTGGTCCATTCATCCGCGACCACGATAGCGAATTCACAACTGGTGGCATCGGGGTTGGTGATATAACGTGCCACCGCGATTTCGATTTCCTTTTCACCCTGTTGCAACACGGCAATCAGGGCCATCTCACGGTCGTAATCGATCTGGGTAAAGCGCACCAGCATTTCCGGCGTCAATTCCTGCAAGGCGCGCATGAAACGAAAGTATTTGGATTGTGCCGACAGCCGGGCGATAAAGGCGGTTTCGATATCAGCGTCTTCCGGGCGGATCGGACGACTGACCACGTCGGTACCGTCCGCCAGCTGCCAATGCGTGGTGTAACGCACCGGATACGGATGGATTGCCATGTGGGCATAGCTATCCAGGCCACTGCTGTACGGATCGACAACAATACGCGCATCCAGCACCACGGCACCATCCTCATTGACAACAAATGGATTGATGTCCAGTTCGCGGATCTGCGGCAACTCGCAGACCATTTCCGAGAGCCGGCGCAACAACTGAATGATCGCCTGGCGATCAACCGGCGGCTGATTGCGGAATTGAAGTAACAGGCGCGATACACGCGTCTGGCTGATCATGTTATCGATGATCAAGGTATTTAACGGTGGCAGGGCCGTGGCACGATCACGTACGAACTCCAGCATGGTGCCACCGGCCCCGAAAGTGATCACCGGACCGAACACCGGATCGCGCACTACGCCCGCCATCAGTTCACGTCCGTGTGGTTTGTGGTACATGGTTTCGACGGTTACCCCATCGAGTTTTGCTTGCGGCCGCAGACGCTGCACGCCATCAAGTAATTCGCGGAAGCTACTGCGAACAGCCTGGGCATTGGTAATATTCAGACGCACGCCGTCCACATCGGTCTTGTGTGCAATATCCGGCGAGTTGATCTTCATCGCGACAGGAAAGCCCAGTGATTCCGCGGCAACCAGGGCTTCATTGGCTGTTCGACACACGCTGACCGGCATGACCGGGATCGCAAATGCTGACAGGACAGCATTGGCTTCACTGCGACTGAGCAGATGACGTTGCTCACTCAGGGCCACGTCAATAATCATACGTGCGCCTTCAATGTCCGGTTCGCTGTTATGTCGCAATGGTCCCGGCACCTGCAGCAATAATTGCTGGTTGCGGTAATACGCAACCAGATAAGCAAAGGCTTCCACTGCACTTTCCGGGGTGGTAAAACCGGGGATCTTATGTTGCGCAAACAGCTGGCGCGCCGTCTCCACCTGGGCCTGGCCCATCCAGCAGGTCAGCATGGTTTTGCGTGGTGGCAATTCGATGTCGATGATCTGTTGTGCCACCGTCTCGGGATGGGTCATGGCCTGGGGTGTCAGCAAGACCAGCACACCATCGACCCCGGGATCGTGCAGACAAAGCTGCACCGCTGCACGATAGCGTGCCGGCGGCGCATCACCAAGCACGTCCACGGGATTCGCGACGGTCCAGTGCGCCGGCATCACGGCCCGTAGCTGCTCGCGGGTTTGCGGCGTGAGCTCGGCCAGCTCAATCCCCAGGTCGAGGGCGCGATCAGTGGCCATGATTCCCGGCCCCCCGCCATTGGTAACGATGGCCAGGCGATTACCGTTGACGCGATGCTGATTTGCCAGCAGCTGGGCAATGGCAAACAATTCATTAACATCATGCACACGCACGGCGCCGGCACGCTGTAACGCGGCATCGAACACATCGTTGGAGCCCACCAGTGAACCGGTATGCGACAGCGCCGCCTGGGCACTGGCCTGGTGTCGTCCGACTTTCAACACCACGACCGGTTTCATACGCGCAGCACTGCGCAGACCGCTCATGAAGCCGCGTGCATCCCGAACACCTTCGACATACAACAGGATACCCCTGGTCTCCGGGTCCAGTGCCAGGTAATCCAGCATGCTGCCAAAATCGATATCCGCTGCATCACCCAGTGAGATCACTGCGGAAAATCCGATGTTGCGCTGCTCTGCCCAATCCAGAACCGCGGTACACAGGGCGCCGGATTGCGAGATCAAGGCCAGGTTGCCGCGGCGCGCACGATTGTTACTGAAGGTGGCGTTCAAACTGGCCCTGGGTCGAATCAGTCCAAGGCAATTGGGCCCCAGCAGGCGGATATTGTACTGACGCGCCTGTTGCAGCAACGCCTGCTGCAAGGCGTTGGGTTCGCCGTCTTCACTAAAGCCGGCAGACAGGATGACCGCGGCGCGCACGTTGTGCTCGCCGCATTGATGCAGGATCTCCGGTACCGTGGCGGCAGGCGTCCCGATTACGGCCATGTCTACCGGCCCCGGCACCGCGGCAATATCCGGATAACAACTTACTTCACCGAGCCGGGAGTATTTGGGATTCACCGGGTAAACCGGTCCGGCAAACCCGTCTCTCAGCAGGTTGCGATATACCTGCCCAGCCACCGAATCCGCCAGCTCGCTGGCGCCGAAGACCGCAACGGACTGCGGCATAAACAGGTGTTCAAGATAGTGCGGCCCCATGCTTCACCTTTACGCTTTACGCATATTCCCATTATGCAAGGCATGAATTAAGGTAGCATCATGCCTGTTGCGTTCATATCACATCCCGATTGCCTGTTACATGACATGGGACAATGGCATCCGGAAAGTCCCGCGCGCCTGCACGCGATATCCGACCAGTTGATCGCCAGCGGCCTGGACCTGAGCCTGCGCCACTATGAGGCTCCATTGGCCAGTCGCGAACAACTCTGCCTGGCGCACAGCGCGACCTATGTTGATGAGGTGTTTGCCACGGCGCCACAACACGGCATGCGCATGCTGGATATGGATACCAGTATGAACCCGCACAGTCTGCGTGCGGCAAGGCGCGCCGCCGGTGCCGGTATCCTGGCCGTGGATTTGATCCAGCAGGGAAAGATTGATGCCGCTTTTTGCAGCGTTCGCCCGCCTGGACACCATGCCGAACACGACCGTGCCATGGGCTTTTGTATCTTTAACAATGTCGCCGTGGCAGCAGCGTATGCCCTTTCGCAATATCAGCTGGAGCGCATGGCGATTGTCGATTTTGACGTACACCACGGTAATGGCACCGAAGATATCTTTCAGAACGAACCCCGCGTGTTGTTTTGCTCCAGCTTTCAACACCCGTTTTATCCGCACTGCGGGGCAGAAACTCAAAACCCGCACATCGTGAATGTCCCGTTGGCCGCCGGCAGCAAGGGTGATGAATTCCGGGCAGCAGTCAGCCAACACTGGTTGCCGGCCCTGCATGCCCATCGCCCGCAACTGGTGTTAGTCTCGGCAGGATTTGACGCTCACCGCGAGGACGATATGGCCGGCCTCGGTCTGGTGGAAGACGATTACGCCTGGGTCACGAGCCAGATTCACGAGCTCGCTCAAGAATACAGCCATGGTCATATCGTCTCCATGCTGGAAGGCGGTTACGCCCTTTCCGCCCTCGGGCGCAGTGTTGTGGCCCACATCAAGGCCTTGTTATAAATTGAGCGAGGAAAGTTTATTCACCTGTACTTACGCTACACTTTAGCTGTCGGCTAAGCCCTTTACATTACCACGAGGCCATCATGTTCAAACTTCATGTACTTATCGCAAGCCTGCTTTTACTGGCACTGACGAACGTCCACGCAGCTGACGATACCCGGCAACTGGTAAAAATGCCGGAAATGATGCAACAGCACTTGCTTGGCAATATGCGCGACCACTTGCAAACACTCAACCAGATCCTGATCGACATGGGCAATGGCAAACTGGGCAAGGCTGGCGATCTTGCCGAAGCCCGACTGGGCATGAGTTCACTGCCACTGCATGGTGCCAGCCACATGGCGCAGTTCATGCCTGCTGGCATGCAACAGGCAGGAACGGCTATGCACCACGCGGCCAGTCGCTTTGCCCTGAAGGCCCAGGAAGGCGATTTGCTCGCGGCATATAAAGCGCTTTCACATGTCACCTCAAGTTGCGTTGCCTGTCATGCAGGCTATCGCATTCACTAACAAAAACGCCCGTCATAAGACGGGCGTTTTTTAGCGAAAACCAGAAAACCAGTTAACCTGCCATGCGTTGGCCCTGCTCATCGTCAAGCATATGCCGCGCGCGCTGCATCAGCATGCCGACATCATCGCCTTTTCGCCATTGCGCCATGCCAAACTCCAGTTGCATGTGCATGCTGCCATCGTCAACATCAGGTAAGGGTATTTTACTCACATGCTCCTGCACTTTTTCGCGCAACTCCCGGGTCACCTCTTCACTGGTTTCCGGCAATATAAACAGGAACTCGGTTTTGTCCAGGCGACCAATGACATCGGCCCAGCGCATTTGATCGTTGAGGGTCTGGCTTACGCTGACCAGCAATCTGTCGGCATTTTCGTTACCGTGGTGGCGGATGTATTCCAGCAGGTTGGCGATACGCATGATCATGACCGACACCGTATTGCCATAGCGACGGCTGCGTGAGGCCTGTTGTTCCAGATTCTGGAACAGCGCGCGCCGGTTAAGCATGCCGGTGACCGGGTCGTGCGGATTTAATTCAGCCACGCGGGTCTTGAGATTTTCCCGGTCTTGAATCAGCCCCTGCAACTCGGTCACGTCAGTACAATATTGCAGCGTGTAATCTTCCAGCTGCACACTCATACAGGCCAGCCAGTAGGCGTCTCGCCGGTTGGTTGCATCCAGGTATGTATGCCCCTGCTTGAACAAACTCTGTAAATCGTGCGGTAAGGATGAAATCGCCGCTCCGGTCAGCTGCTCGCGGGGCAGGGTGGTGATTCGAACAAAACTGTCATTGACCCAGACAATCGTGTTGTCCTTGTCCACCATGGCCAGGGCGGCCGGCAGGGACTCCAGAAATTCCTGGACCAGTTCAGGCTTGATATGGTCGAGCATGCGCTGTGTTTCCTCATGCAGTTAAAGTGTGAATGGGGCAAATTGCTTGCCGATTTTTGCAGGGGGCAGTACTCACTATAGACTGATTTTATGTAATTGCATCCGCTCGCAACCCGGATATTTAGTAAAACAACTAAAAATCAATAACTTAATATATAACAATCGTTAACAAACAAAACCTGAGCGACCTGCCTGCAGGGGGATAACCTTATTTTTTAAAGTTCAAAGCCGGCTGGCGATAACGTTCTTGCATGACAAGGCAGGCTGAAACCACAGAAACCTGTCATTGATTCGGACTCTATCCGGTCTGGTGACTTGTACTACCTGACTTCGAGAATCAATATGGACAGTTTGCCTGATGACATCAGGCGTAAACGCTATGTTCACAGCCGTGACAGTATCAACTTTGGCGGACTGAACAAGATCCTCGCGGAGGAATTTTATGGCACCACGCTATGGCTGTTATTAGGTAGGTGTTAATTCTCCATCTGCAGTTACTGTTTGATCGTGCAGCGGAAGATATTGTGTTTACAGTGTATTGCATTGATCGTGAATACACCACGGCAGAGCATGACGACTCACTCTATCAACACGTAGCTCAATATATTCTGCTACACCGGCAACAGGAAGATTTTTATCCAATCTATATTACCGATATTGATTTGTCGAAAACCCTGCCTGGGGACGAGTATGCCTATGTGCAAACGGTGTACTAGCTCCAGCACAAACGCCATTTCGCATGCAGACTTCAGCAATAACTCGATTTCAACTAGAACCAACTTGTCATCGACAGCAACAACGTGCTGTAATCCTGACGAGTTAATAGCAGTTGCTGTCCAGCATGAAACCCTTTGCCGAATCCAGTGAACAGAACAAATCCGTGATCCTGCCGATCTTGCGCGAGGAATTTGCCAATGCGCACAGCGTACTTGAAATCGGCAGCGGCACCGGCCAGCATGCCGTGTTTTTTGCCGGTGAATTACCGCATTTGCAGTGGTATGCCAGCGATGTTGCAGACAATCTGCCGGGCATCAGCTTATGGCTGGGCGAATATACCGGCTCGAATTTGCATGGCCCACTGTCACTGGATGTCACGCAACCTGAGTGGCCGCTACAATCGGCTACCGCGGCATTCAGTGCAAACACGGCGCATATCATGCACTGGCATATGGTGCAGGCGATGTTCGCTGGGATCGGCCGGGTATTGTCCGCGGGTGGCCGCTTTTGCCTGTATGGACCTTTTAATTACCACGGTCAGTTTACCAGCGACAGCAATGCCCGCTTTAATGACTGGCTCAAGGCCCGCGATCCCGGCAGCGGCATCCGCGATCTCGATGACCTGATAACGCTGGCCGCCGCAGCCGATTTGCAACTGGTTCGCGACCATGAAATGCCGGTAAATAATCGCATCCTGGTCTGGGAGAAGGCCGACTGAAGACCGATCGGCGGGCAGAAAAAAAGCCGACCTGCTGGTCGGCTTGTAAAATTATCAGGCAAATTGCCCGATCTATTTCGGCTAGACTTCCAAACCCGTACTTTCACATGACGAAGTGTCCGTAAAAGTCCGAGAAAGCACGCCTTTACTTACAATTATCATGCCGACATTAAATAAGGAAAGAAAATCAATTAGTTATCGATAAATCGCCAATATCGCTTTATCCCGACTGTTAAAATTACCGACGCCTGATCCTGAGACAGCAATTTAATCACTTACTAATCAGTAAGTTATAGAAATCTGGTTTCTGGCAAAATCTTACCCAGCTGTCTGTAAAATTTTACAATTCAGGGCGAATCCGCAAATTCCCCCTTGTCGGGCGTGGCGACCAGGTAACGAATACTGGACTGGCCCTGTTGCTGGTCAAGGTAGGCAATATGGGCGCGACCGTGTTCGTCAAATACCAGCGCTGGATGTGTCTGGGCACCCGGCCCACCGGCACCCGCGGGACTTTCATCGTCACTCCAGCCCTGGTTATCCCGCCAGCTCATCCAGATATCCGGGTTTCCATTGCGCTGATCGTCCCATGCCACCAGGGCATGCCCATGCTGATCCATGGCGCTGACTGCATGCCACTGCGCCTGATCGGCGCCAAACATGTCCTGGACCTTTTCATTTTTGCCAAAGGTTTTACCACCGTCATGGCTGAATGCGGCGTACACATCATAACCCTCCGCAAAATTACGTTTATCCAGCCAGCTGGCCACGATGCTATGCTTGCCGTTGCTGGCCAGGACGACACGCATGGAGCCGGTGCCATTGCCGATGACATCACGCCGATGGCGTTTGACTCGGTTCAGCTGGCGCAACGGGCTGAACCACTGACCCGGATAAGCAAATGCCGTAAAGATTCGGGTATGCCCATAACGGCGGTCTTCCCAGGCCACGGTCGTGCCGTCAGCACTCACGGCGAGGGAAGGGTACTGTTGGTCCTGACGCGGCGCGACAGGATCGACAGCCCGTGCAGCTTCGACCTGCAACTGACCGGACTTAACCCGCGCGGTCGTGACGACGATTTGATAATGGCGGCCGGCCCTGGCAGACCATGCCAGCCAGATCTTGCCTGAGGGCGCCACACTAATGGTGACCTGCCGCGCCAGCGCATTGGACACTCGCTGTAACTCAGCCCGGTGGCCGGGACTGACCAGGCGCGCCCAGACATGGCCTTTTGCCTCCCACGCCACAATAAAACCTCTATCGGGTAATGCCGCGATCGCGGGTTCGTAAGCCGGTCCATCCGCGCTGACGCGTTGCGCTGCAGTAAAGGACTTGCTGGTATGCGATTTATAGGCGACATACACCTGGGGTTGACCGCTGCGGTTGTCTTCCCAGGCAACAGCGATAGTCGACTTGCCCAGGGCCAGACTGCGGTTACCGCTGGATTCCAGGTGCAGAAAAGTACCCGGCTTGCTCAGGGTATTGACGGTGATCGGCGCACTATACGTCCAGGCAAATGCCGTCGCCGATATACCCCAGACAAAGGCAAGCAAGACACTGCGGACGATCATGAGTGTTGTTTAAAAAAGGTATTGATGTTTTCTTTACGGTAGTAACCACCCTGTACGTAACGGTCGAATTGGGTAAAGTCCCTGACCGTTTTGTAGCCCGGGGCGCGCAATAACAACTTTCCATTCTCATCCATGTATAGAAATACCGGTGTCGAAAACACGTTGAGGCGTGCACCCAGCTCCATGCCGCTCACCCGCTCACCGTCCGGCAAGGTCAGCCGATCCCCGCTCTCGGCATCGACATAGACCAGGACATAATTTTTTATATAGAGTTTGCGCAGGGCAGGATTACTGAATGTTTCCCGGTTGACCTTGGCGCAATAGCCACAACCGTAACGCCCGAAATAAACAAAGATTTTTTTATGGCTTTTTTGCGCCTGCGCCATGCCCACATTGAAGCTGACAAACGGATAGCCTTTGGGCGGTTGTGCCCACAGGTTTGCAGACGCAACCAGTAATAGCACAGCGAGTAACGGACGCAACATTCAGGGTTCCTGCAAGCTAAACAAAAACTTTAAATAAAGTATATCCGAGCAGCATACTGAAAAATACGCAGCGGGACAGATATTGTCGCCCCGGTAAATGCGGACAGACAAAATATCGCTATTGGTTTAAGTACCCTGCTGTTTGCTACGGGCTTTGCAGGTTTTGATACCTAATATCGAATAGGCCGGGCACCAGCCAATCAGGCCCGTTGCCAGGGGCAACACGCCAATCCAGCCCCAGACGCCTATTTTACCGGTAACGGTCAGGGCAATCAGGACCAGACCAACGATAATACGCAGACCCCGATCAATTCCACCTTCATTTGTATTCATGTCATACCTCTTCGCGGTGTAAGAAAACAGTAAGACAGCAAAAATAGCCTTATTTCTCACCGGGCACGTTGACGAAGATCAATTCGACAACACGACAGAATGGCAGGTGATTCCGAATTCTAGGCCGATGAGGCCTGGGTTAGACGTGCTCCTCCATACCCAACTCCTTGATCTTACGAGTCAGGGTATTACGCCCCCAGCCGAGCAACTTGGCTGCGTCCTGGCGTCGCCCTCCGGACTGGCGCAGTGCCGTTTCGATCATGACACGCTCGAACTGCGGTGTAGCCCGATCCAACAGGCCGATATCGCCCTGCGCCAACTGGCGTTCGGCCCAGCGCCGTAGCACATCTACCCAGTCACCATTATGGTTTACCTCGCCGCGGTCCATCTGTAGCTCTGGCGGCAAGTCCTCAACATTGATCACCTGACCCGGTGACATAACAGTTAACCAGCGACACACGTTCTGTAACTGACGGACATTTCCCGGCCAGCTGTAGTGACTCAAATATTCCTCCGTCTCTCTTGAGAGCCGCTTGTTTTCGACATTCAATTCCGTCGCGGCATCGTTGAGAAAATGATGGGCCAGTAGCGCGATATCTTCGACCCGCTCACGCAAAGGCGGGATATGAATTCGGATAACATTCAGCCGGTGAAACAGGTCTTCGCGAAAGCGGCCATCCGCCACCCGTTGCTCCAGGTCCTGGTGGGTTGCCGCAATGATACGCACATCAACCTTAATCGGGTTGTGCCCACCCACACGATAAAAGGTTCCGTCCTGCAATACCCGTAACAGGCGGGTCTGCAATTCCGCCGGCATGTCACCAATTTCATCCAGGAACAAGGTGCCGCCATCGGCCTGTTCAAACCGTCCCTGGCGTGCACTCTGGGCACCGGTAAACGCACCTTTTTCATGCCCGAATAGTTCCGATTCCAGCAGGTCACGTGGAATAGCTGCTGTATTGAGTGCAATAAATGGCTTGTCTGCGCGCGGACTGTGCCGGTGCAATGCCTGGGCCACCAGTTCCTTACCCGTACCGGATTCACCGTTAATCAGTACCGTGATATTTGAGCGCGACAAACGGCCAATGGCACGAAACACTTCCTGCATGGAGGAGGCGGCACCAATAATTTCGGCATTACTGGTATCTTCCAGGTTTTGCCGGTTAATGGTTGTTTTGGATTTTTCAATCGCACGTTGCGCCAGTTCCACCGCCTCATCGACATCGAAGGGTTTCGGCAGGTATTCAAACGCACCTCCCTGATAGGCAGTCACGGCACTATCGAGATCACTGTGGGCCGTTATTATAATTACTGGCAAATCAACATTGCGATTATGGATACGCTTGAGTAATTCAAAGCCATCCATACCTGGCATGCGTATGTCGGTAATAATCACATCGGGTTGCTGGCGCTCCAGTGCCCGCAACACACCGTCTCCGTTTTCAAAACTGCGGACTTCCATTTCCGCGCCCTTGAATGCCTTCTCCAGCACCCAGCGTATTGATCTGTCATCATCTACAACCCAAACCGTATCCATGGGGTTCATCCTCGCTAACCTGAATTATCTATTGGCAAAAGTATGGAAAACACTGTATGTCCCGGGCGACTTTCGCATTCGATCAGTCCACCATGCTGATGCACCAGGCGTTGCGCAATGGACAGGCCCAGCCCGGTACCATCGGGACGCCCCGTCACCATCGGGAAAAATAATTTATCCTTGATATCCGGTGGAATGCCGGGACCATCATCGATGACATCAAGCTTGATCACCAGGCGGTGTTGTTGCTGGCCTATGGTGAATTTACGCAATACACGAGTGCGGATCGTGATATTACCGTGCGTACCCAGTGCCTGCCGTGCATTGCTGACTATATTGAGTAGAGCCTGGATCAACAATTCAGAATCGCCCTTGATACTCGGTATGCTCGGGTCATAATCACGATGCAATACAATGTCAGCAATATCCTCGGCGACTACCACGTTGCGCACGTATTCGATAATCTCATGTATGCTGATATCTTCGTGCTTGGGCATACCGCTGGGACCGAGCAGGCGATTCACCAGCTTTTGCAGCCGATCCGCTTCATCGATGATGACCCGCGTGTATTCCTTCTGTTCTTCGCTGTGTAATTCACGCTCAAGCAATTGTGCCGCGCCGCGCAACCCGCCAAGCGGGTTTTTAATTTCATGGGCAAGTCCGCGCAACAAATCTCGTGTTGCGACTTGCTGT
Source organism: Gammaproteobacteria bacterium (assembly GCA_037384645.1). GTDB lineage: Bacteria > Pseudomonadota > Gammaproteobacteria > UBA6429 > Thiohalophilaceae > RI-92. The sequence goes on from JARRNT010000019.1 coordinate 20,867, forward strand.
GCCATCAGCGCATCCTCCCGGGTAATCCGTAACAGGCGATCGATGGGCTTTATCTCGAACAACAGTTCACTTTCCCCAAAACTGGAGTGCAGAACGGTTACGGTAAAATCTGCGGTGATTTGCTTGTTGTTGTACAGATCAATAATCTGTTCATGCTTGGAAAACGGGTGATGTGATTCGACCGCCTCGCGTAATTGCTCAATCACCGGTTCGTGCGGCATCACCAGGTCGTCAAAAGGCATGCCGAGCAACTGGCGGGCGCTACCCCCGAACAGCATTTCCGCCGCCGGATTCAGATAGCGCAGGCGCAGGTCAGCCCCAAACAGGGCGACAGCCTCACTCAGGTTATCGAGAATCTGCTGATGTAGTTCGGTTTGTATCATGGGGATAGCGGCCATATAGGCGTGGTAGCAAGGATCAAACCAATTTAGTGCAAGTAGACAGACGTTTAAAAATTACCTGCCTACCATAAATAATACTATATATAACAATAGGTTAAGAATGCCTGGCAAAATGACTCGGGCGCCCAGACAACCCCGCTACGCGCGTTAATGGTGCGCACAGTGATAATAGTGAAAATATATGCACCAGAATAGTGCAGTTCAAGTGGGGAGCATTATTTTTTCTTAAACGGGCGCTTCATATAAACCGTGACCGGTGCGCTGGTCAGCGTGCCACCGCTAGGATCGGTGATCTGTACCGTGATGACGTGGGTACCCCGATATACATTTTTTAAGCTGTAACTGGTCGCGCTGCCGGTATATACCGTCTTGCCGTCGATTTTATAAACCAGGCTCTGGTTTGGTCCCAGTGCCTTGCCCACACTCACCGAAATGCTGAGATCACCCTCACCGCTCCTGATCGTCGCCTGATCAGCCGGGCTGGTGATACGCACTGTGTTCTTGACCGCTGTTGTGCGTGATGTCCTGGGTGGCTGGTACGGGGTAAAGCCCGACGGGGGTTTTACCGCCTTATAGCCACCATCGAGGGGCACCGTGATCGCTTTACTGCCCGGTGAAGGCTTGTCGGAATAGATGATTTCCCCGTTCGGTCCCACGGTTTTATAGACCTTCTGGGTCTGATTGTCCGTTTTCGTTGTCGTCGCCGACTCGGCACGCACAGCCCCGCTGACCACTACCAGCAGAGCGATGATTCCACTCAATACGATGGACTTGGTTTTCACGGGTATGCACATCACAGTGCAAGTTTAGTTGATGGGATAATTTATTGCATCCAGTCTACACAGGCGATTGTCGTTAAACTGAACAATTGATACTCACAGCGTGAAATCACGCCGGGCAACGCACACCTGTCGTAATTTATCCAGGCTGAAAATACAAACGCCCCCAACAGGGGGCGTTTGTCTGCGCTCATGTTAACGCGTGCTTACATGCTGTAATACATGTCGAATTCCACTGGATGGGTGGTCATACGCATGCGGGTGATGTCTTCCATCTTGAGGCCGATGTAGGCATCAATCAGGTCGTCGGTAAACACGCCGCCGGCGGTGAGGAAGGCGCGGTCCGCATCCAGGGCGTCCATGGCCTGCTCCAGGGATGAGCATACGGTTGGAACCTTGCTCAGCTCTTCCGGTGGCAGGTCATACAGGTTCTTGTCCATGGCTTCACCCGGGTCGACCTTGTTCTGGATACCGTCGAGGCCGGCCATCATCATGGCGGAGAAGGCCAGGTACGGATTGGCCATCGGATCCGGGAAGCGAACTTCGATCCGGCGACCTTTCGGATTGGCAACCCAGGGAATCCGAATAGAGGCGGAACGGTTACGGGCGGAATAGGCCAGCAGCACCGGCGCTTCGAAACCAGGCACCAGACGCTTGTAAGAGTTGGTGGACGGGTTGGTCAGGGCGTTCAGGGCGCGGGCGTGCTTGATGATGCCACCAATGTAGTACAGCGCAGTGTCGGACAAGCCGGCGTACTTGTCACCGGCGAACAGGTTCTTGCCGTCTTTGGCCAGGGACTGGTGGCAGTGCATACCGGAACCGTTGTCACCGACCATGGGCTTGGGCATGAAGGTGGCGGTCTTGCCATAGGCATGAGCCACATTATGTACCACGTACTTCAGGCGCTGGTTCCAGTCGGCGCGGGTCACCAGGGTTTCAAACTTGGTGCCGATTTCGCACTGACCGCCCGTGGCCACTTCGTGGTGGTGGACTTCCACGGCCACACCCACTTCTTCCAGGGCCAGACACATGGCGGAACGGATGTCGTGCAGGGAGTCGACCGGCGGAACCGGGAAATAACCACCCTTGACGCCCGGGCGGTGACCCATGTTGCCGTCGGCATAGGCCTTTTCAGAGTTCCAGCCGGCTTCCTCGGAGTCAATCTTGGCGAAGCAACCGCTCATGTCAGCGCCCCAGCGCACGTCGTCAAAAATGAAAAATTCCGGTTCCGGGCCGAAGTAGCAGGTATCGGCGATGCCGGTGCTCTTCAGGTAGGCCTCGGCGCGCTTGGCCAGGGAACGCGGGTCACGTTCGTAACCGGCACCGGTGGACGGCTCCAGTATGTCGCAGGTCAGGATCAGGGTCGGCTCATCGGTAAACGGGTCCATGATGGCGGTGTCGGCATCCGGCATCAGGATCATGTCGGAGGCCTCAATGCCTTTCCAGCCGGAAATGGAGGAGCCGTCGAACATCTTGCCTTCCTTGAACAAGTCGGCATCGATGGTGCTGGACGGGACGGATACGTGCTGCTCTTTGCCTCGTGTATCGGTAAAACGGAAGTCGACAAACTTCACATTATTGTCTTTTAACATTTTCATTACATTGTCTGACATTGGGTTTCCTCCAAACTTATCAGTTGAAATTCTCCTCAGCACGAGGCCAACGGAAATTCTGTGCTGCATTTGAGTGCATTTAGTGTGCCATTTGATAACCTGTTGTCTAGTAAAAGGGAATATTCCAGGTCATACAGGGCAAAGCACCATTATAGTGCAAACATTTCCGCAACTGCACCTTATGCGCTCACTATGCGAAGTAGATCTGAACTTGCTGAATCTTGCTGATCGACTGGGCAGCGGATTCGAATTGTGCCGCAATTTGCTCCCTGCTTGCCAGTGGATCTTTTGCCAGTACCCCCAGGTCCAGCACCAGCTCAACCCGGATTCGACCATTCAAATAGTGCAACGTCACATCCTCGTCCCGAATCTGTTGTGCGCCGGGTAATCCATCCCAGGCCTGGCGCAGAGACTGGAGGATAGTCGATCGCAAGGGCAGGCCCAGGTTTGGCGCTGCCGACTCGTCATCTTCCGGATCGATATGCACCATGACATCCGCAACTTCATCAATTTCGTCAATCACCCGTTCTCGTACAGTTTCGCTGATATGGTGACCCTCGGATACACTGATCATCGGTGCTACCTGGATATGCACATCCACCAGGGCATCACCACCCATGCGTCGGCTGCGCAGCACATGCAAGGCCTTGACCCCGTCCACCTGCAAAATGCTGCTACGGATTTCTGCGACCCGGTCAGGTTCGAGTCCAGTATCAATGAGTTCGCGCAGGCTGTGCCAGATGAGATCCCAGCTGACCTTGATGATCATGACCGCCACCCCGACCGCGGCAATGGCATCAAGATAATGCAGGCCAGCCATGCTACCAAGAATACCAATCACCACAATGACAGAGGAAATTGCATCGGTGCGCGAGTGCCAGGCATTGGCCTTAAGCATATTGGAGCGGTATTTACGCGCAATACGCATGGAGTAATGAAACAAACCTTCCTTGATCACAATGGACAGACAGGCCACAACCAGCGCCAGCACACCCGGTTGCCATAGATTCTCGGGATGAAACAGACTGACTATCGCGTCCCAGGCGATGCCCACGGCAACAGCCAGCAGGGCAAGACCCAGCGCCACCGTCGCCAGGGTTTCAATGCGACCATGACCATAAGGATGTTCCGCGTCAGCCTCACGATGAGAATGTTTGGCGGCATAAATGACAATGAAATCCGTAAACAAATCGGACAGGGAATGCACACCGTCTGCAATCAGGGCGGTAGACGTGGAGAGAAAGCCGGCGACAATTTTCACAATGCCCAGTAACAGATCGAAGAATGAGCCGATCAATGTCACTTTCAAGACATCTTTATAGCGACGTTGCGTTGCCTCATCGGCGCTGACATCGAGCGGGCGCATGGTAGCTGGATGTTGCTGAGAATTATTGTCCATTGCCAACCTCAATTACGATGATTACCTCATCCTCTTCTCGTCGGGTGGATAATACCTGATGACCGTTGATCCGGCACCACGCCGGGACGTCATTGAGGGCGCCGGGATCGGTACAGACAATTTCCAACGTATCACCCGGTTGTAACGTCGCCACTTTGTCCTGAGTGCGGATCACCGGCATCGGACACAGCAGGCGCCTGGCATCAAGTTGGTATTGCATTAGAGCTGACGCAGTCTGAACTTGCGGAAGAAATGCCACATTTCTTCATTGGCGTTGATGACCCGGGTACCGGGTCCCAGGATACGCTGCAGGTAATCCTGCTGGCCACCGGGCCAGACATGACCGCTATGATCATATTGCCAGAGCACGACCGGGGCACGCCGACAATGGGCATAGACAAACTTGCGCGCAAGCTGACTGGTATTGCCACGCCGGATGCGTTGCTGCTCCACCTGCTTGCGTTTACCTGAGCAACCATCTATGCGTGCCCATGCCGCCAGTACTACATCGATATCAGGATGCAGGACACGTTTATTGGTAAAAGGAAACAGCGGCCCCAGGCCACCATGATATAAGGCGCGCGGGTCATCAAGACTGTGAAAATGCATGATCGGCATCGGCCTTAGCCTGGCCTGTAAATTCGGCTTGCGTGCGCCAGCCACCGGGGCGATTGCAGCAATCCGGTTCGGCAGTTTTTCCGCCAGGTAATAGCTCATCATGGCGCCATTGGACATCCCGGTGACATAGACGCGTTGCGGATCGATAGGGTACTGCTTGAACATGACATCCAGTAACCGGCTGATAAAACCCACATCATCTATGTTATGTTCGTAGGCATACCCGCAGCAGTTGCCGGCATTCCAGGTTAACAGACGATTATGCAGGCGGCCGGTCCCATTCGGATAGACCACGAAAAATCCATACTTGTCCGCAGTCTTGTCCATTTCACTGAATTCTTCCTGGCCACGACCCTGACCACCGCCTCCGTGTAGATTAATGACCAGCGCATGCTTGCCCGGACGACGCGGGGGGATATGCACGAAGAAATATCGGCTGTGATGCTGGAATTTCAGCACATGCCGGCGGTTACCGGTCTGCGCATTCGCACAGGCCAGACAGAACCCCAGGCACAAGGCAATCCATATGAACCCGTGCGTTGCACGCCACTGAAACCTCATCAGATATACCACTCGGCTTTGATCTGGTCAGGTGGTAATGGCTCAACATGCAGCTGTTGAATGACGCCATCGGGATAGACCGCTTCGATATCCACCTGGTCCGCAGTCTTGCCATGGCCGAAGCGTGCGGTAATACGCGCAGCCAGTTGCAATTCCTGCTCGCTAACCTGACCGTCGACCAGCACCAACGGACCGGTATGGCTGATACTACGCAAATGCAGAAATTGTTTGCGATATCCTTCCAGGAATTTGTTTTCACCTTCTTCCCGGCCGACGATCAACTTAAAATTCTCGCTCGGCCGAATATGCCGACCGACCTTCAATAACATGATGTCATCCAGTTCGTATTCGCGAGAGTGTCTGGCCTGCCAGAGATCAGTAAGTTTGCGCGAATAATTTTCGTCTGTGAGAAAACAACATCCGCCAGCCGGGGTTGCATAATCACTGAAACCAAACTGGGCAGCCAGTGCCATTTGCGGTTTGCGCGAACGCCCGGAAAAACCATACAGATTGTCCCGATCGATCCAGCCTTCACGCTCCGGCAAGGTCGGCGGCAGGTTTTTCGCACAGAGCGGCCGCAATAACAGATCACCGGCACCGGATTCTTCCTGGACAACGGGCATGGTATCCGCACGTTGTGACATGGGGCGCTGCCCGATCACTTCCCCGGTAATAATGAAATCAAAATCGTGTTCGCGTATCCACTGCAGGGCCTGGCCAACCATGAAACATTTACAGTCCAGGCACGGGTTTAGATTCGCACCATAGCCGTGTTTGGGATTTAACAACACCTGTTTATAGGGCTCAATCACATCCACGATATGCAGTTTGATTCCGAGTTGTTCGGCTACCCACAGCGCATTGTTACGCTTGGGCTTGGCCTTGTCTTTTTCTCGAATGGCATGGGTATGGCCCTCCACGCAGAACCCTGTAAAAAAGTTGATACCCTCGACATGGATACCCTGCTCCATCACAACCTTTGCCGCCAGCATGGAATCCAGTCCGCCGGAAATCAGGGTAATGGCTTTGCGTTGTTGAGTCATGGGATAAATTCCTGCCAGATTGTCATCCAGGACGACGGCCCCGGTTATTTGCCTTTGCCTTCACCGACGGGTACCGGTAACGGGCCTTTCGGCATATTTTCAGGTTCACTGAGATTTTCTTCTTCGAGTTTTTTCAGCTCAAGCCGGCGCTTTTCCTGTTGTTCAAAGTTTTCACGACAGCGCAGTTTTTTATAAAAACGACCGACGTTGCGAATACTGACTGCATAGACATTCAGATATTCATCGCTGTATTTATCTCGGATAGTGTAGAGGGTGATCTCTTGCGGTGTCGGTTTACAGCGAATATAGAAACTGAAACTGTTGTTGGGTAACAGGATGGTCTGTTTGCTGTTACGTTGGGCAATAAACTGTTTGATCGTGGTCGTGCCGTTGAGACTCACGCCCTGTATCCGCACCTCGCCCGGGAACGGTAATGCCGGTTCGTGATTGTATTTGCGTTTACGCTTGCCATACGGATTATATTTGCTGACATAAATCATCAGCGCACCGATCCGTTTGTTCGGCTTGTAGGCCCTGGCCTCGGCCGGAGTCATATATTCTAATTCTTCCGGTTTAGGATTGGGTTTCTGGCAGTCAAAACAACTCAAACCCAGGTCGTCCCAGACCAGCACATTACCGGCGGCATCATAAACTTTACGACTGGGCTGACCAAACACATGAATCAGCTCCTTGCGAGTGAGGGGAATGCTGACGCGCTTGCCGTGATATTCGATGCTACTGGCACCGATGACCAGGCGATCCTGCACGATGGGCACCGCCTTCGCTACTCTAAAAGCAGACGACAGCATGATGGCCAGGCCCAGGACAGCGACGATTTGATGAATGCGAAACGGGGACATAATCCAAACTGACAAAGACGAGCGGGTAAGTATAAAACATTGCCTGGGTCAGGTAATGGGAATTAACCGCCAGTTTGTACACCGGTTGTTTACCCCAGGCCCGCCCCGTCGCTATGGGGTCGCTCAGTAGTAACGCGCCGCCACGCTGGATTTACTCCAGGCGATAAACCTGTTGCTATCAGGGTTATTGCGCTGTTCAGTTCGCTCAGTGTCGCGTTCGTGTCGGAATCACCAGGGGCGTGGCCCGTGTACTTTTCTCAAGGACTGAGCGCGCGCGCTGGCTACCGGTTTCCTGCCAGAGTTCAAAGGCGTGGATCGGATCCAGTTCGTCCTGCTGCTGATGCATACTGCGCATGGCTTGCAGGGTATCCATGAGGGAAATAAACGATTCGGCCAGATTGGCAAACATCTCGGCCATGGCAGCCTGTGCCGCCTCGGCCACGTTCTGATAGGCCGTTCGACCCAGATCGACGTAATAACTCACACGAACGCGACGTTTTTCTGCACGTTTCGGGAATAAGCCGGAATACAACAGGCATTGGTCGCCCACGTCGCGCATTTTCTCGCGACGTTCACTGCCCATGGTCTGCGCCCCTTGAAGATAATCCAGGGCCATCACCTTGGTCGCCAGTTCCGGTTTTCCGGTATAGCGGATAAGCAGAAATACCAGATAACTTTCCAGCTCTTCGTCCAGGCTTACGCCATTAAAGGCCTCTGCCTCTTTCACCAGCTCATGCCACTGCGCCGTGGCCTGTCTCTCCACCAACAGTCTTGTCATGCCACCACCTCCACACACGCCTTTATTACTACAGCGACCATTTCAGACGCCTTATTAACAGCATAGTCGCAGACAATTTCATCTGCAGTCCTTACAGGGCGCCAAATCAACGGTATAATTCGCTGTTTTCCGGTTGTTTTTTTCATCTTGGAGCTCCTTTGCTAACGACCAGCGTCAATCCGCAGCCACCTGCGACCTTTCAGGACCTGATCCTGACCCTGCAACACTATTGGGCGGAGCAGGGCTGCGTCCTGCAACAGCCTTACGACATGGAGATGGGCGCAGGGACCTTTCACCCGGCCACTTTTTTGCGCGCCATCGGGCCTGAACCCTGGAGCGCCGCCTATGTCCAGCCCTGCCGCCGACCCACTGATGGCCGCTACGGGGAAAACCCCAATCGCCTTCAGCACTATTACCAGTTCCAGGTCGTGATCAAGCCTTCCCCATTGGACATACAAGATCTGTACCTGAATTCCTTACGGGCACTCGGTATTGACCCGCTGGTGCACGACATCCGGTTTGTAGAAGATAACTGGGAATCGCCCACGCTGGGAGCGTGGGGGTTGGGCTGGGAAGTCTGGCTCAACGGCATGGAAGTCACGCAATTCACCTATTTCCAGCAAATCGGGGGCCTGGACTGCAAACCGGTCACTGGCGAAATCACCTATGGGCTGGAGCGTATTGCCATGTACCTGCAGGCCAGGGAAAGCCTGTTTGACCTGGTCTGGGCCGACGGCCCGCTGGGCCGGGTCACTTACGGCGATGTGTTTCACCAGAATGAGGTGGAACAGTCCACCTATAACTTTGAGAAGGCGGATACCGGGGTTCTGTTCAGCTGGTTTGACACCTGCGAGAAGCAAAGCCAGGCCCTGATCGCAGATGGCCTGCCGCTGCCAGCTTACGAGCAAGTGATGAAGGCGTCCCATACCTTCAACTTGCTGGACGCGCGCCATGCCATCTCGGTGACTGAACGACAGCACTATATATTAAGGATACGCGATCTGGCCCGGGCCGTGGCCGAGGCCTTTTACAATGCCCGCGAGGCCCTGGGTTTTCCCATGTGTACCACGGTGAAAGGGGGCAGGCATGGCTGAGGCCCGCGACCTACTGATCGAACTGGGTACCGAGGAGTTACCGCCCAAAGCCCTGTTGCGCCTGTCCAATGCCTTCGCTGCGGCGATTCGCCAGGGCCTGGCGCAGGCCGAGCTGGCATACGCGAACATCCAGCCGTTTGCCAGCCCGCGCCGACTGGCCATACTGGTGACAGACCTGCAAACGCAGCAGGCGGACAAGGACCAGGAACGCCGGGGTCCCGCCCTGCAAGCGGCCTTTGATGAGCAAGGCAACCCCACCAAGGCTGCCCAGGGTTTTGCCAGGTCCTGCGGGGTCGATGTCTCCGTGCTGGAGACACTGGAAACCGACAAAGGCAGCTGGCTGGTGTATCGCGCACGGGTCAAAGGCAACACAGCGGCCAGTTTGCTGCCGGACATCATTAACACGGCCCTGAACCAGCTGCCCATCCCCAAGCGCATGCGCTGGGCCGACCTGGACGCCCAGTTTGTGCGCCCGGTGCACTGGGTGGTACTGCTGTTCGGTGACGAGGTTATCGATACGGAGATCCTGAGCGTACGCAGTGGACGTGAGACCCGGGGACACCGTTTCCTGGCTAACCAGCCGATTTATCTGCCGGCCCCCGGCGAATACGAAGTGCTGCTGGAATCCGAAGGCAAAGTGATTGCTAACTTCGCCCGCCGCCGGGACGCCATCCGGGGTCAGATCGAACAGGCCGCTCATCAGCTGGATGGCGCTGCCGTCATCGACGATGATCTGCTTGATGAAGTCACAGCGATGGTGGAATGGCCAGTCGCCGTCATCGGCAATTTTGAACAGCGCTTTCTCGAGGTCCCGCAGGAAGCCCTGATCTCCACCATGTCGGCCAACCAGAAATATTTCCACGTCGTGAATCAACAGGGCCAGCTCTTACCGCACTTCATTACCATCAGTAATATCGACAGCCGTGACCCGGACAAGGTCCGCGCCGGAAATGAGCGGGTGATTCGACCACGCTTTGCCGATGCGGACTTTTTCTGGAAACAGGACCGCAAGCAGTCCCTTGCCAGTCACCTTGATAGCTTGAAGACGGTGGTGTTTCAGAAACAGCTGGGTACGCTGTATGACAAAACCCAGCGCGTGGCCAGGCTGGCAGAAACCATCGCGTCACAACTGGGCGGTGACAAACTTGCCGCCCTGCGCGCCGCCGAACTGTGTAAATGCGACCTCATGACCGCCATGGTCGGTGAATTCCCTGAATTGCAGGGCATCATGGGTCGCTATTACGCCAAACATGACGGGGAACCGGACGAAGTCGCAGCCGCCATTGATGAACATTACATGCCGCGCTTTGCCGGCGATCAGTTACCGCAGACCCGTACGGGGCAAGCTGTCGCCATTGCCGATCGCCTGGATACCCTGCTGGGCATTATTGCCATCGGTCAGGCCCCCACCGGCGACAAGGACCCTTATGCTTTACGCCGTGCCGCGCTCGGGGTATTACGCTGCATGATCGAGAACGACCTGGCCCTGGACCTGCAGCCGCTGCTGAGCTTCGCTGCCAAACAGTTTGATAAATCGGTCAAGGCCAACAAAGCAGTGGAGGCCACCATTGACTTCATCCTGGATCGGCTGCGGACGTATTACACCAGCCAGGACATCAAGCCCGATGTGTTCGAATCGGTGCACAGTCAACGCCCGACCCAGCCTAATGACTTCAATGCACGTCTCCTGGCTGTCAATGCCTTTCGAGAGCTTGCAGAAGCCGAAAGTCTGGCCGCGGCCAACAAGCGCATTTCCAACATTCTGAAAAAGACCGATGAAAAGATTCCTGCCAGGGTAGACGACAAACTCTTGCAGGACGAAGCCGAACAGGCCCTGGCCGCCCAATTGAATTCCCTCAGCGATCACATCGCGCCGCTGGTGGCCGAACGCAATTACACTGCCATCCTGCACCAGCTGGCCAACCTGCGCAGCAATGTGGATAGCTTCTTTGACAAAGTCATGGTCATGGCCGATGACAAAGCATTACGCCATAACCGGCTGGCTTTGTTGACGCAGTTACGTAACCTGTTCCTGCAGGTAGCCGACATCTCTCAATTACAAAGCACCAGCTAAAATAGCACCATGGTACATTCAGATAACTATCAGGATATGCTCGCCGCCGTTCAGGCTTTTCATGACAAGCATGACTTTAAAAATACCGGCGGCGAGGACATGACCTATCGTGTGGCCCTGATGACTGAAGAACTGGGTGAGATTGCCGAGTGCGTCACCAAGGGGCGTAACAAAGAGGTCCTGGCCGAGGAGGTGGCGGATTTGTTCATCCTGTTGATGGGCACCGCCATTGCCGCCGATTTCGATTTAAAAGCGGCCTTCTGGCAGAAAATGGACAAGATCATGCAAAGGGAATCCAGAATGATCAACGGCCGAATCCGAGTCTCCGAATTTCGGGAAAAATAATGGAACTGATTATTCTCGATCGTGACGGCGTGATTAACCAGGATTCCGATGACTATATCAAGTCGGCGGATGAGTTCATCCCGATTCCCGGCTCGCTTGAGGCCATCTCACGCCTGAACCATGCTGGTTACCTGGTGGTTATCGCCACTAATCAGTCCGGTATTTCCCGCGGCTATTTCAGCATGGACACACTCAACCAGATCCATGACAAACTCAAACGTCTGCTGAACGGTCTCGGGGGGCGCGTCGATGGGATCTTTTTCTGTCCCCATGGGCCGGACGAGGATATAGATCTGGAAGGGGTGCCCGTCGTCGGCGATTCATTACGTGACCTGCAGGCAGCGCAACAGGTTGGCGCCGCTCCCATTCTGGTTCGCACCGGGAAGGGCGAGCGCACCCTGGCCAAGGGCGTTGGCCTGGACAACGTGCCAGTGTTTGATGACCTGGCCAGCTATGTCGATTATTTATTGGAAGGTCAGTTCTGATTATGTTGTTCCTACGTTCCTTGCTGTTCAGCCTGTATATGATCGCCAGCACAATACTGATTGGCACCCTCGCCATATTATTCTTTCCACTGCCGTACAAAATACGCTACGCGATGATAAACATATACGCCACATCTATCGTGCAGGTACTGCGTATCGTCTGTGGTGTCCGCTACCAGGTCGAAGGCCGCGAAAATATCCGTCACCCGGCGCTAATCTTCAGTAAGCACCAGTCCACCTGGGAAACCTACATCCTGCAACTCATCTTCCCTCCCATCAGCTTCGTGTTCAAATCCGAATTGCTCTGGGTCCCGTTTTTCGGTTGGGGTCTGGCCGCCATGAAACCGATTTCCATCGACCGGGGTAGTGGCAGAAAGGCGGTCAGACAATTGGTGAACGGCGGCATCAAGCGACTGCGGGAAAACCTCAGCGTGGTGATCTTCCCGGAAGGGACCCGGACCCAGCCAACCGGCCCTGGTCGTTATCGTATCGGCGGGGCCGTGCTGGCTGCAGAAAGTGGTTATCCCGTTATCCCGGTTGCCCATAACGCGGGTGAATGCTGGCGCCGCAAAAGCTTTATCAAACGGCCGGGACTGATCACGGTACGCATCGGACCGGCGATCGAGAGCAAAGGCAAAACCCCGGAGGCCATCCTGGCGGCTGCGCGTGACTGGATCGAGGCGCAGATGCCCGCGATTACACAAGGCCCGTATCAATCAAATTAAAAAAAGGGAGGCCAGGCCTCCCGTTTGATACTCCGAACTGCGACCGTTACGGCTAGTCACACATCCAGGTTCATGGCATTAAGGGCGTTGTTCTCAATAAAGTCCCGCCGTGGCTCGACCTGATCGCCCATTAAGGTGGTAAAGATTTCATCGGCGGCGATCGCATCTTCAATCTGCACATGCAACAGGCGCCGAGTTTCGGCATTCAGGGTGGTTTCCCACAATTGCTCCGGATTCATCTCACCCAAACCTTTATACCGTTGGATATGCTGGCCGCGCTTGGCTTCATCCAGCAACCAGCTCATGGCCTGTTTGAACGAGCTGATGGCTTGCTGCCGTTCACCACGAACAATATAAGCCCCTTCACCCAGCAAGCCCTGGAGTTGTTCGGCCAGGGTCTTAATGCCCAGATATTCACCACTCATAAAAAAATCGTCAGAAATGAGGTAATCTGACGTGATTCCGTGGCGATATGTCGTTATCTTGCAATTCCAACGAGCCTCTTCACCCGTTTTAGCCACCACTTCCATCTTATAGCGGGTAGTATCCAGTTCATCGCTTTCCATGCGCTCACTCAGGTCAGCAAACCAGCCTGATACCGCATCCACGTCGGCGTCCTCTGCGAGGCCAGGCATGGTCAGCATTTTTTCCAGCACTTCGGCAGGATAGCGGCGTGCAAGTCGCTTGATGCTCTCCATGACCTGCATGTATTGCCGGGCCAGGGCTTCTACCGCCTGGCCACTGAGGGCCGGCGCGTTTTCGTTGACATGTACTTCACACCCATCCAGGGCAGCGGAGAGCAGGTAGCTGTTTAATTCCGTATCATCTTTGACATAACGCTCCTGTTTGCCTTTTTTCAGCTTATACAAGGGCGGTTGAGCAATAAACACGTGGCCGTTTTCGATGAGTTCCGGCATCTGACGATAAAAGAAGGTCAGCAGCAAGGTGCGGATATGGGAACCGTCCACATCCGCATCAGTCATGATGATAATCCGGTGATAGCGTAGCTTGTTGAGGTCGAATTCTTCTTTACCAATACCACAACCCAGCGCCGTAATCAGGGTGCCCACTTCCGCGGATGATAACATCTTGTCGAACCGGGCCTTTTCCACGTTCAGGATTTTACCTTTGAGGGGAAGGATGGCCTGGTAACGTCGATCCCGGCCCTGCTTGGCAGAACCACCAGCGGAATCACCCTCCACCAGGAATAATTCAGACTGGGCCGGGTCTTTTTCCTGGCAATCCGCCAGTTTACCGGGGAGGCCGGCAATATCCAGCGCACCCTTGCGCCGGGTCATTTCCCGCGCCTTGCGTGCCGCTTCCCGTGCCCGCGCCGCCTCGACCACCTTGGAAGCGATGCTGCGCCCATCCTGCGGATTCTCCATCAGGTAATCCGCGAATTTTTCATTCACCACTGACTCCACCACACCCTTGACCTCTGACGACACCAGTTTGTCCTTGGTCTGGGAGGAAAACTTGGGATCCGGCACCTTCACCGAGAGCACGGCCGTTAAGCCCTCTCGGGCATCATCGCCGCTCGGGGTCACTTTGGCCTTTTTGGCAAGCCCCTGATTTTCAATATAGTTATTCAGCGTCCGGGTGAGGGCGGCGCGGTAGCCCGCCAGATGGGTCCCGCCGTCACGTTGGGGAATATTATTGGTAAAACAAAAGATATTTTCCTGGTAGGAATCATTCCACTGCATGGCCACTTCCACGGTCAGGCCATCACGCTCGGTATTCACGTAAAACACATTGTCATGCAGTGGGGTCTTATTGCGATTCAGGTGTTCGACGAAGGCCTTGATTCCACCCTGGTATTCAAACTTGTCGGTTTTGCCATCGCGCTCATCGCTCAGGGTTATACAAACACCGGAATTCAGAAAGGACAGCTCGCGCAGGCGCTTGGCCAGGATATCGTAATGGAACTCGGTGTCGGTAAAAATGCTGGTGCTGGGCAAGAAACGGATTTCAGTCCCGGTATTCTCGGTATCGCGGATGGTTTCGAGTTCACCCTGGGGTTCACCCATGTTGTATTCCTGATACCAGACCTTGCCATCACGGCGGATGGTCAGGCGCAGCAATTCCGACAGGGCATTCACTACCGAGACCCCGACGCCATGGAGGCCGCCAGAGACTTTATAGGAATTGCTGTCGAATTTGCCGCCGGCATGCAAGACGGTCAGAATCACTTCCGCCGCAGAACGGCCTTCTTCATGGTGAAAATCGGTAGGGATGCCACGACCATCGTCCCGCACGCTAACGGAGCCGTCGGTATGGATGGTCACATCGATCTTTTTGCAATAGCCGGCGAGGGCCTCGTCGATGGAATTGTCGACGACTTCGAAGACCATATGGTGTAGCCCGGTCCCATCATCGGTATCACCGATGTACATACCCGGGCGTTTACGCACGGCATCCAGTCCTTTCAGGACCTTAATATTCGACGAATCGTACTTCGCGCCAGTCTTATCCTTTTCTTCTGCCATGTCTTGGTCTCCTTGCGGCAAGCCTAAAATTATACCACTTCCCGGAATTTTCCGTGTTCCACGTGGAACATTTTTTTCGCTTCCCAGGCCTGCAGCGGAATCAAACTGGCCTCGGTCGCGGTCATGAATAACTGAGCCCCTGTTTCTGCCGCGGCAGACAACAGGCGCTGGCGGCGGTCCGGATCCAGTTCCGCCGGCAAGTCATCGATCAACAAAATCCCGGGTTTGGGCGAATGGGCGACCTGGGCCAGGTACATGGCACAGATAATCAGTTTCTGTTGTCCCCGGGAAAAGACCTGGTTGATGTGATGACCACCGCTGCGTAAGGCGATGTCCGCACGGTGAGGTCCGCTGTGGGTAAATCCCCGTTCCCGGTCTTTTTCCAGATCGTGCTGAAGTTGAGCCTGATACGTCCCACAATCTGCAGACCAGCCAGGCCGGTAGCGAAATTCGACCTCGCAATCAAGTAGCTGCTTGCCAAATTGCGATAACGCTGGACTCAATGCCTCGAGATAGGCTTCACGCATCTGGTGCAGTTGATTGGCTTCAGCCAGCAGGGCAGGTTCCCAGGCCTGGAGGGCCTTTTCGCTGCCTCCCTGGCGCAGGACCTGATTGCGTTGACGCAGGATTCGGTGATATCGCTGCCAGATTGCCAGGTAATCCTGTTTCACGTGAAACACACCCCAATCCAGGTACTGTCGCCGCATCTTGGGTCCCTGGTCGAGTATTTCATGGGATTCCGGGGTGATTACATGCAGCGGCACCAGATCTATTAAATCCGTGGACCGATTCAGGTTAGTTCCATCCAGCCGGACCTGGGTCTTTTTATGCTGACGGGAGATGCCCAGCGTATGCGGTCGATTGCCGGCGATAAGATTGGCGACTACCGTGAGACTAGACTGACCATGTGTAATCAACTGGTCGATTCGCGTTGTCCGAAACGACCGGCCCTGGGTTAACAAGGCAATGGCCTCCAGAAGACTGGTTTTACCACTGGCGTTGGGGCCAACAATCAGGTTGATGCCCGGGGAGAATTCTACTGCGGCCTGCTCGATATTACGCAGGTGCTCGATTTTCAACGTCGCCAGGGGCATTCCGCCCACATCCTTTATAGACGCATGGGCATAATGACATAGCGGGAATTTTCGTCGTTTACACCCTCGACCAGGCAGGAATGGTTCGAATCAGTGAATGAGACTTTGACCTCGTCACTGCGAATCGCTGACAAGGCATCCATGAAATAACCAATATTAAAACCGATTTCAAACTCGTCATCACTGTACTTGATCTCGATTTCTTCTTCCGCTTCTTCCTGTTCGGGGTTATGTACGCTGGCCCGCAAGAGATTTTCCTGCAGTTGCAAACGCATACCGCGAAATTTTTCATTCGAGAGCACAGCAATCCGGTTAAAGACCTGGTGCAGATCATCACGATTCACAAGCAGATGACGTGTTGGATTCGCAGGGATGACCTGTTGGTAATCCGGAAACTTGCCATCAATCAGCTTGGAAGTGAAGGTCACGCTAGGCAGGACCAGGCGAATATGGTTACCGCCGACCTGAATTTCGACCGGAGTGTCATCGGATTCCAGCAACCGCTGTAATTCCATAACACCCTTACGGGGGATAATGACCTGACGCGGCTCAGTCACTGCTGTATCCGCCTTGATGCTACTAAACGCGAGACGGTGGCCATCGGTCGCAACGGATATCACCTGGTCGGGTTTGATTTCCAGCATCAGGCCGTTGAGGTAATACCGCACATCCTGCTGCGCCATCGCAAACTGGGTTTGTTCAATCAATTGCTTCAACTGGACCTGGGCCAGACTCAAGCGCAGCGGGGTATCAATGGGATCGATATTGGGATATTCCACCGCCGGCAAGGTGGTCAGGGTAAATCGACTCCGCCCGGAGCGAATCACGGCCCGGTCTTTGTCGATGGCAATCTCGATTTTAGCGCCGTCGGGCAACGTCCGGCATAAATCCATAAATTTGCGGGCCGGCAGGGTAATATCGCCGTCTTCATCACATTCGACTTCACTGGTTGCAACCATTTCGACTTCCAGATCCGTCCCAGTAAGGGTTAACTGCTTGCCCGTGACACTCAATAACGTATTCGCCAGGATAGGCGACGTTTGACGACGTTCGACAACACTACTGACAATTTGCAGTGGTTTGAGTAACGTTTCCCGTTGGGCCGTGATCTTCATGTCAGTCCTTTATTATTAAATATATATAAAACAATTATTATTATAATTAGTAACCCGAATATCTGTGAATAAGCCTATTTTTACCTTTTATATCAGAAAGTTAATTAAACGAAAACTCATCTGATAAGGTCCGTAACACATGTGTGTCGGTTGTGGATAAGGTGTGGGCCAAAACCTGGTCGCGGATGTCGTTTCAGCTTGTACACACCTTATCCACAGGTCATCCATCAAGTACTCAAGGTACGAAGTAAATTTGCCATATCCTCTGCGACCCGTGAGTCACTTTCCCGTAATTCGTTAATTTTACGGCAGGCATGCAGGACCGTGGTATGGTCGCGGCCGCCGAAGGCATCACCAATTTCCGGCAGACTATGATTCGTTAATTCCTTGCACAGGGCCATGGCCAGCTGGCGGGGTCGGGCCAGTGAACGATTGCGGCGCTTGGACAGGATATCTGCCACCCGGATCTTGTAATACTCGGCAACGGTCTTCTGGATATTTTCGATGGTGACCAGTTTATCCTGTAGGGCCAGCAAATCTCGCAGCGCCTCCTTGGCAAATTCCATGGTGATGGCGCTGCCGGTGAATTGGGCATTGGCAATGACCCGACGTAGTGCCCCTTCCAGTTCGCGGATATTGGAACGCAGGCGCTTGGCGATGAAAAAGGCGACATCGTTGGACAGGTCCACGCCGGATAACTGAGCCTTGTTCATCAGGATGGCGACCCGGGTTTCCAGCTCGGGCGGCTCAATGGCTACGGTCAGGCCCCAGCCAAAGCGGGATTTGAGGCGTTCTTCCAGCCCGTCGACCTCCTTGGGGTAGCGATCACAGGTCATGATGATTTGATGCTGACCCTCGAGCAGGGCGTTAAAGGTGTGGAAAAATTCTTCCTGGGAACGTTCCTTGCCGGCAAAAAACTGGATGTCGTCGATCAGCAGGGCATCCACCGAACGATAATGGCGTTTGAATTCATCAATGGCGTTATGTTGCAGCGCCTTGACCATGTCGGCAACGAAGCGCTCGGAATGCAAATAGACGACCTTGGCATTGGGCCGGGAGCTGGCGATGGCATTACCCACCGCGTGCACCAGGTGGGTCTTGCCCAGGCCGACACCACCGTAGATAAACAAGGGGTTATAGGCGCCGCCAGGATTCATGGCAATCTGGCTGGAAGCTGCGCGGGCCAGCTGGTTGGACTTACCTTCGACAAAGGTGTCGAAGGTGTAATTGGGATTCAGGCTGCTATTGCGACTCGGGGTATTGGCTGAATTTGCGGTTTTGGGCCGGGGCGTATTGCTGGTCTCGTTAAAACGGGTGCCGATTTCCACCCGCAGGTTGTCCACGGGTTGGCCAATCTCACCCAGGATTTCGCCGATACGGGCCAGGAACCGCTCATCGATCCAGTCTTTTACAAAACGGTTTGGGGCAAGCAGGCGCAAGCCCTGCTCGTCGCTGACGGCATGTAGCGGTCGAATCCAGGTATTGAACTGTTGGGGGCTGAGTTCCCTTTCCAGGTGCGAAAGACATTCATCCCAAAGCGTCTGCGACACTCTGCCATTCCCCTTTTTAGTATTCGAGTAGCTTTTTACAGCGACAAAAAATCCGCTCGTTGAGCGGACGAGGGATCCTACGCCAACTATGCA
This sequence comes from Gammaproteobacteria bacterium, assembly GCA_037384645.1. GTDB lineage: Bacteria > Pseudomonadota > Gammaproteobacteria > UBA6429 > Thiohalophilaceae > RI-92. The sequence continues at coordinate 39,980 of JARRNT010000019.1, forward strand.
GACTTATCCACACCCGATATAACTTGCTGTTTCAGCGTAAATTTACCGAGATCCAGTTGACACATTGCAGGCAAAACAGTAACCTTGCCGCCTTTTCCGACGCCAGCGAGCGTCCCTTTTTATGACAGTTTGAGCAAACGCGGTAACGGCAATGAAACGAACTTTTCAGCCCAGCAAGATTAAACGCAAACGTACCCATGGCTTCCGTGCCCGCATGAGCACCCGCAATGGTCGTAAGATTTTGAACGCTCGCCGCGCCAAGGGTCGCAAACGCCTGACTGTCTGATCAGCCATTTGCAGGGACATTCTCGTTTCCTCATCCAGCCGGCGATTCTCCCGACACCAACGTCTGACCCAGGGCGGGGAATTCAAACGCGTATTTGCCCGGGCTCGTCGTAGCAGTGATGAATATTTTGTAGTACTGGGGCAAAATAACTGTCGCGAGGTGGCGAGGCTGGGTTTAGCCATTCCGCGAAAATATGTAAAGAGCGCGGTGGGGCGTAATCGCATCAAGCGTCTCGTACGTGAAAGTTTCCGGCAGCATCAACACGCCATCGCAGGACTGGACCTGGTCGTGACCTTGCGTGGTAATGCCACCGTTCTGGGTAACCAGGAAATTTTTCGACGTTTGCAAACACACTGGCAAGATATCAAACGAAAATGCGACGCATCCTGATTGGCTTTATTATGACTTACCGTTACGTGCTGAGTCCCTTCATTGGCCAGCATTGCCGGTTTACGCCGACCTGTTCGGAGTACGCCATGGAAGCAATCGATCGCTTTGGGGCGGGCAAAGGCAGCTGGCTGGCCCTGCGCCGCCTGTTACGTTGCCATCCTTTTCACGCCGGGGGTCTCGACCCTGTCCCGGAACATTCCCATTCACACAAGCACAATACGAAAGTGAAGTAATCGATCATGGAACAACAACGCCTGTTTCTGGTTGCTATCCTGGTAGCCCTGAGTTTCCTGTTATACCTGGATTGGCAGAAGGACTTCGGCCCCAAATCGGTGCCACCCACCGCCCAGTCAAGCAAAACCCCAGCGAAGACCGCCAGTGGTAATGGCAGTACTCCCAGTGATCAGGCAATGCCAGTCCCCACGGATACGGCATCAAGCAAATCTTCCGATACTGGCAGTACTACCTCAACACCAGCGGCCAGGCCTGTTGAACCGGTCGTGACACACGGTCAGGACATCGTGGTGGAAAGCGATGTCTATCATGCGGTGATCGATACCCAGGGCGGTGACCTGCGGGAACTGGATCTGAAAAAATATCCGGTCTCGGTCAACAAACCGCACCAACCCTATCGCCTGCTGGATGAAACCGGCAAGCGCGACTTTGTTGTGCAGTCCGGGTTTTTTGTCACGAATGAAAAAGATAAGGCCCTGACCCCGAATCGGAAAACCGTGTATCACTCTGCCCAGACCAAGTATTCCGTGAGCAAGGGTGGTACCAACGTTGACCTGGTCTGGACCAATCCCGAGGGAATGCAATTCATTATTCGTTATACCTTTGAGCCTGACAGTTACCATATCCGGGTCAGCCACATTGTGAAGAACCCGACGGATAATACCTGGCAGGGCAATGTTTACCTGCGCCTGGAACGCACACCTCCGACTGAACACAAGGGCCTGGCGCATCTGCCGACTTATGCAGGTCCTGTGTATTACAGTCCGGAACATAAATATAAGAAAGTGAAGTTTTCCGAAATTGACGACGCCAAGCCCAAGGAAGGTGGTGTCCGTGATGCCATTGACCAGCAATTCAAAGGTGGCTGGGCTGCCGTGATCGAACACTATTTTGTCAGTGCCTGGATACCACCGAAGAACGTGGTGTATCGCTACTTCACTGCCAAACTCAGTAACGACCGTTACCTGATCGGAATGTCATCGCCCAAGCACGTGGTGAAGCCAAAGAGCGAACTGGACGTCAAGGCCGACCTGTTTGCGGGACCCAAGTTGATCAAGTCCCTGGACAAAGTTGCTCCCGAGCTGGATCTGTCGGTGGACTATGGTTATATGAATTTCATATCCAAACCTTTGTTCAAGGTGTTGAGCTGGATCCACGGTGTGGTTGGTAACTGGGGCTGGTCGATTATCCTGCTGACACTGCTGATCAAGCTGGCCTTTTATAAATTGTCAGAAACCAGTTACAAATCCATGGCCAACATGCGCAAACTGCAACCGCGCATGACGGCACTCAAACAACGTTATGGCGATGACAAGCAGAAGTTGCAGCAAGCCATGATGGAAATGTACAAGAAAGAAAAGATTAATCCGTTGGGTGGCTGTTTACCGATCGTTATTCAGATCCCGGTATTCATCGCGCTATACTACATGTTGCTGGAGAGCGTCGAATTGCGGCAGGCCCCGTGGATCTTCTGGATCAAGGACCTGTCGGTGAAAGACCCGTATTTCGTGCTGCCGATCATCATGGGTATCACGATGCTGGCGCAACAAAAGCTGAATCCGACGCCGGTGGATCCGATGCAGGCCAAGGTGATGATGCTGTTGCCCATCGTGTTCACGGCGCTGTTCCTGTTCTTCCCGTCGGGCCTGGTGTTGTACTGGGTGGTGAACAATACCCTGTCCATTGCCCAGCAATGGTATATCACCCGGGTCGTGATCAAGGAAAACAAACCCAAACCCAGTAGTTAGCTGCCCGGGCAATGATTCCCGCAGTCCGGGGTCGAGTACGCCACGATGGTTGATACCCGCATCGACACGATAGCCGCCCAGGCCACCCCGGCTGGGCGCGGCGGTGTCGGCATCATTCGGGTCTCCGGCCCCGCGACCCGGCAGATTGCCGAGCGCATGCTCGGCCAATGTCCTCGCCCGCGTTATGCCGAATACCTGCCGTTCCGGGGCAGAGAAGAGAACGTGATCGACGAAGGGATTGCCCTGTTTTTTCCTGCTCCCCATTCTTTTACCGGCGAGGATGTACTTGAGTTACAGGGACATGGCGGTCCGGTGGTGATGGATCTGTTGTTACAGACAGTGATCAAACATGGTGCACGTCTGGCTCGCCCGGGCGAATTCAGTGAGCGGGCCTTCCTCAACGATAAACTCGATCTGGCCCAGGCCGAAGCCATTGCGGACCTGATCGATGCCGGCTCAGCCCAGGCGGCACGTTCAGCCCTGCAATCCCTGCAGGGAGAATTTTCCCGGGTGGTTCACGCGTTGGTGGCCGAGGTGACACGCCTGCGGGTCTACGTCGAGGCATCCATGGATTTCCCCGATGAAGAAATCGATTTTTTGTCGGAAGGCAAGGTGAGCGAACAAATCGAGCAGCGCCAGGTGGAATTGGATGGCATTATCCAACAGGCGCATCAAGGCAGCCTGCTCAAAGAGGGCATCCGCCTGGTCCTCGCGGGTCAGCCCAATGCCGGCAAATCCAGCCTGCTCAATGCCCTGGCCCGCCGCGAAGCGGCTATCGTGACAGAAATTCCCGGCACCACCCGGGACGTGATACGTGAAGAAATTCATCTGGATGGCCTGCCGGTGCATATCGTCGACACGGCCGGTCTGCGTGAAAGCAGCGATGTGGTGGAACAGGAAGGTATACGCCGGACCTGGCAGGCCATCGAACAGGCAGATGGCATGTTATTGATCCTGGATGACCGCAATGGGCTGTCGGCTGCCGATGAAAAGATTCTGGCGACGATCCCGCCGGGTTTACCGGTGCTTCAGGTATACAACAAAATCGATCTGAGCGGCCGCAAACCGGGAAAAATAACGGATAAGGATCCGAACCAGTTTGCTATCTCGGCCCGTGATGGTCAGGGTCTGGAGCAACTGGTGGTGGCGATTAAAACCCTGGCTGGTTTTCGCAGTGCCGGGGAAGGCAGCTTTATGGCACGTCGGCGTCACCTGCATGCCCTGGAGCTGGCCCAGGTGCATTTGCTGCAGGCACATGAGCAGGCCGAGCTGGGTCAGGGCGAACTGGTTGCCGAAGAACTCAAGGCTGTACAGGAAAGGCTGGGCGAGATCACCGGCGAAGTCAGCAGTGATGATCTGCTGGGTGAAATCTTCAGCCAGTTTTGTATTGGCAAGTAAGGAATTTTCGCGCCTGGTTGCAGATAACTGGGCTAGTATACGTTGCATGTATCTTCGTCATTACATTTTTATATTAGTCGTAGCACCCTGTGTGTTGGTTCTATCGGGTTGCAGCAGCATGGGTTATTACTGGCAGGCCGTGCATGGCCAGCTTTCTATCGTCGAAAACGAACAACCTATCCAGCATATACTGGCAAGTAAACGAACTGCGCCTGACTTGCGGCACAAACTTCAACTCATCGAGCATGCGCGTAAATTTGCCAGTCAACAACTGGACCTGCCGGTGGCTGACAATTATACCAGTTATGTTGATCTGAAAAGGCCATTCGTAGCCTGGAACGTGGTCGCGACGCCAGCGTATTCGGTGGTGCCGAAACAATGGTGTTATCTGTTTGCCGGGTGTTTTAATTATCGCGGGTATTTCCACGAGCAGGATGCCATCGCTTTTGCTAAAAAAATGAAAAAACAGGGCATGGATGTTGCCATTGCCGGTGCCTGGGCCTATTCGACACTGGGCTGGTTTGATGACCCTGTTCTAAGTAGCATGCTGGATCACGATAATACCGATGTGGTAGGTATCCTGTTTCATGAGCTGGGGCATCAGACTGTGTATGTGAAAAACGACAGCAGTTTTAATGAGTCGTTTGCCAACACGGTGGAGCAGGTTGGCCTGCAGCGCTGGTATCAGCAACTGGGTACACCGGAAAAATACCAGGCGTACCTGCATCGCCGGCAACAGCATAATGCGGTTATCCGGATGTTGGCGCAGACGCGCAATGCATTACGCAGAATTTACGCCGAGCCGGTCAGTGATACGGAAAAAGAAAAATTGAAAACGCGGGCCTTCGCTTCGCTGAAGCAAACCTACCACGCGTGGCGCAAACATCATTCCTATGCAGTGTATGATGACTGGATGAAACAGAAGCTCAACAATGCGCAGTTGGCGCTGATTGCAACCTACAGTGACAAGATACCGGCATTCAAGGCCATGCTGGCATCCGTGCATGGCAAGTTGCCGAGCTTTTATGCCCTGGCGCGTAAGGTCGGCAAATTACCGCCGGCACAGCGTAATGCAACGCTGCAAAAATATCTGCTAGATACGCAACCCTAGTCTTTTTTGAACAAGGCATCGAAGCGCTCCTTGTCAGATGGCGGGTCTGACGGCTTATCCGTCGGCGCGGATTCCTGAGTTGGATTGGCTGGCGGATCGCTGTCAGCGAACAGGGCTTTGAACTGGTTCATGGCATCATCGGCACGTGTATTGTCAGTGACCGTATAGGCCCCGGGACGCGGGCGAAAATAATCACAGAAATTGGCTACATCGACTTCGCGGGCCGGTTCGGCCTGGTCATTATCGCATTTATCATGGAGTCTGGGATTGTAGAATTGACACAGTCGGCAGACATGCAGGTCGGCACTGCAGGCCTTGCATTGTGCCAGTCGTGCAAACGGCTGGGGTATATCGTCGAGACCAGCGCCACAGCGCCAGCAAACCAGATTAGCCATGTTGACTCCTTTTGGATACCAGGCTGCAGCTATATGTAACGCAAGGCAGACATGAAGTCCACGCTGAGTAATGGATAAAAAAGGCAGGACGATGTCCTGCCTTGAATCTTGTTTTGATGGAATTACATTTGAAATTTCGGATCCATGATCATCTCGGCCCAATAGACCTTGTCATGGTCCTTGCTGGCCAGTTGTTCGGCTTTTTTGACCGCCTCGCCGTAAGTCATGTCTACATCCTCATGACCGCGTTCAAAACCATAACGCGATTTCCAGCCGATGCGATAACCCTTATCGCTGGCACGATGTTGCAGGGAATCCGCCCGATTGATATATACACCAGCCATATACTCCTCCTTGTTTATAAAGATAACTACCTGAACCTATGGAAAAGTATAAATAATCAGCGGCAAAATAAAATGCTGCAGAGTTCAGGGTTATTCACTGCTAAGGGCGGCGACCAGGGCCAGTTCACCGGGTTTGACTGAATCGGTATCAAACCGCTTGGCCGCGGCCGCCATTCGGGTCAGGGCCTCCTTGATGGGCATGGCTGCCTGGGTATCGCCCTTTTTGGCACGGTGGAAGCGTACCGGGTTGATACGGGCAATCACGTAGTTTCGCAGGTAGGGCGACTTAAAGCCTTTCTTTTGCAACTTGTCGATGATCTTCTTGACCTGTTCGTCAATGCTCAGCAATCGCGCGGCATAGTCTTCCCGGGCGCGCAGGCAAACCGGCAGGGTTCGATCAGCGAAGCGATCGACCTTTTTCAGGAAGGGGCTGTATGCCCCCCCGGCAAAACGTTTGTTTTGTTCGTAAATCACGCCGAGGGTGAGAAATTCCGCCGCCTCGAACTGATCGGCGTAGTCGCTTTCCTTGCTGCGCGGTTTCAGCCTGGCCAGATTGCGCGCCATGCGGATAACCTCAAGACTGCGATCCTTGACGTTGTGTGCTTTCTCGGTATTCAGGGCCAGGATGCGGTAGGCCAGCGCAGCGTCCGGCGAAACCAGCGCAGTGACCTGTTGCAGGCCCAGTACCTTTGCCGCAGCCAGGCGGTGTCGGCCATTGGGGGTCCACAGGCGCCCGTCTTCGCCGCGCACAACGATCAGTGGATCAAGGAAGGCACCGGCTTCATCGATTTTCTGTGCCAGGCGCCTGGTGTGGGTAGGCGATAAATCCCGCTGGAAAGGCGTGGGTTGCACCGCCCTGGTAGGCAGTGAGGCGAACAGGATCGGTTGGCCGGACAAGGGTTCATGATAGGCACCAATTGCCACGCCGCCTGCCTGACGGATTTCTGCCGCCAGATCCGCGACCGCCTTGTCATCTACTGCTAATAGCACCTGCTCCGGCTTGAGTCCGCGGCGGGTTTTACTGGGGGCAAGCTTGCCGCGGCGACTGGCCTTCTTGGCGGTTTTTTTACGAACGGTCTTCTTTTTTGTTGCCATGTACAGTGTCAGCCACTACCAGTGTTCACCATTAAGGTGATCAAGACAATAACGCATGCCCTCCAGACCATCGGCCAGCATGATCTCCAGTGGTGCACGACCGCCAAAAGGGGCGCTTGGCGTGGTGACCCAGTAGTTGGCCATGGTGCTATTACCGGGAAAAAAACTGCTGATCGCACGGTAGATAGCCAGGATCAATTCTGCATGCTGGAGGAATACTGTCTCATTGGGCATAGCTTTGCCCTGGCGATATTGCTGCAGGCTACGTGCCGGTGTTCCGTCAGGAAACCCCAAAAGTCGGACCTGTTCTTTGTTATCGAGGCCCCAGCCGCGCATGACCCAAATCAGGGTATCGATGAGATCATTGCGTTCTGTTGGATTGATTTCGGTCATATTTGCCAGGTGGGGTATACGCTACACTGCGACTAGTGTAACAGAGAAAGTCCTGGCATGAATCTCAGTCTTTGCCCGAGGCGCAAATTGAGCGGAAGACCACCGGGCTAACGGTCAGAACCAAATCAGCAGAAATAAATCTGAGGGTTAATCTGCCATTCAGTTAACGTGGAGTAATTTTAAAAAGTATTAAAAGTTTAAAACGAGGCAGGTAATTGAAAATGCGCAAACTTTCTCGATTCAAAATCTGTCTGACGGGTCTGGGCCTGGTCAGTCTGGCATTGGCAGGCTGTGCACCCCCGGTATATAGCGTGCGTCCCAGCTCAACCCCGCCACCGCCGCCACCAACGACAGAAGTTTATTTCTATCCGAATAAGGGACAGTCGCGCGAACAGCAGGAACGCGACCGTTATGAATGCTATCTGTGGGCGGTGAAAAAGACGGGATTCGATCCTGCCCAGGCGAATTTAGCCCCCCATCAGCGAGTGGAAGTCGTACCGGCAGCACCACCCGGTTCGGATACGGCAGCCGGTGCCATAACCGGTGCCGTGGTGGGTTCAATGCTGTCACGTCCACGTGACAGTGGGCAGGGAATGGTATTTGGTGCCATCGCCGGTGCCATGCTGGGTGCGGCCTCGGACCAGGCAAGACAGGAACAGGCTGCCCGGATTCAGCAACACTACGATGCCAGGGATGCTGAAAATTACGCGCGCCTGGATCAACAGGCGCGTGACTACCGGCGTGCCATGACGGCCTGCCTTGAAGGACGCGGGTATACCGTGCGTTAAGATAAATCGTTTGACTCTGGCCGGGATTTGCCCGGTTAAGGAGAAACTAAAATGAATAGCTTTCGTTTACTGCAGTATGGGATTTTGATCGCCAGCATGTTGAGCGTGTTGTCCGGCGTTGCCCATGCGGACAGGCGGCACGACCGTGAAGACCGGGATCGTTATGATCGCAATCGCGTTGACCAGCGCGATCGTCATGACCGTTACGACCGGCGTGATACCCGCTACTTTAGAGCACCACCGAGTAAGGATTACCGACTGGATCGTCGTTATGATCATGATCGCTATTATCCGCGTCCCGGTCACAGTATTGTGAAGCTGCCGCCCCGGCACGTTATCGTGCGTTATCACGATGATCGGTATTATTATCATGCTGGAATCTGGTATCGACCCGTGGGTACACACTTTGTGGTGGTGGTTCCGCCCATCGGTCTCGTCGTACCTATCCTGCCGGCGTTTTATACCACCATCTGGTTCAATGGCATCCCCTATTATTATGCCAATAGTGTGTATTACATGTGGGACCCGGCGCGTGATGGTTATGTGGTCACCGAGCCACCGCCACAGGTGAACAATCAGGAACCGGTATTAACACCGGACCAGTTATATATTTACCCCAAGCAGGGACAGAGTGAAAAACAGCAGGCCGATGATCGCTTTACCTGTTACCAGTGGAGCGTGAAGCAAACCGGGTATGACCCGACTCAGCCCCCACAGGGCATATCACAGGATGTGCTGAATCAAAAACGCGAGGATTATCGCCGGGCGATGCGGGCCTGCCTGGAAGGTCGGGGTTACAGCGTGCGCTGAGGTAAATCGCAAACTGGAGTGTCAGTGAAAGAGTTGTCTTTGCCGGATCAGCTGTGCCACTTGTGATGGCACACTGTCTTGCCAGTCATCATTGTGTTGTTTGATGCTGGCCAGGACATCGGTGGAATAAATGTGCAGGTAATCGGGATTGATGGTGTTGAGTGGCCGCAGGTAATGGTTATCCCGTAAATGCTGATACAAATGTCGCAGATGCGGTACTACCTTAAATGTTTCGAGGCCAAACGCTTTTCCGCCTGAATGATCGAGTGCCGGGGAAACGTAGAGACTCAGGTCATGCTTGAAGAGTCGACCAAAACTTTCCAGGATCCCGCCCGGCAGATCATCATAGTACTTTTCGTTGAATAACTCACGCAGGGTGAGTGCACCCATGGACAGTGCAATCGGCCGAGAGGTGTACTGAAACAGGTATTGGGCGAGGCGGTAATACTCGCCATAATTGGAAATCAGGACGTTCATGCCCAGCGCACATAATAGATCGACGCGATGCAGGTAGTCCGTTGTGTCAATGACATCGCCATCGAGAAGATTGTTCAGAGTAATTTCCGCAATGACAATCAGTTCGTCCGGGTCGAGCTGTGCATCCTGGACAAAGGCGGTACGGGCACAGTCGAGCAGATTCATGGTAAACAGGGTGGGTGGGCGAAAGCGACTGCGTTCGACCAGCACGGCCTTTTTCCACAGGGTGTCGGCGACGGAGACCAGGTGACCGTCGGGGTGAAACAGGGCGGCATTGCTCATGCCCTTCTCCACCAGACGTAGCGCCATGATGCGGTTGTCGACGTTGGCGAAAGTCGGGCCGGAAAAATCGATCATGTCGATTTCCGCCTGTTGCGGAAGAATATTATCTATCAGGGACAATAAAAGTTGTTCCGGTACGGTATGTAATTTCGCGGCTGCGTAAATGAGGTTGAGGCCAAGGATACCAAGGGTTTCCTGGTCCTGGATGCTCTGTTCGCCGTGCAGGTTGACATGCAGATCGATCTGCGAGGGGGCATCGCCGGGACGGATCTGAAAACGGATACCCAGCCAGCCGTGTCCATCGGCCTTGTAAGTATAGCTGCGGGTGGCGACAGTGTTGGCAAAGGCAAAGAAACAACTGTCCTGGCCGCGTGACGGGTCCAGGCGTTCAATCAGCAACTGATACTCGTGATCGAGCATGGCCTGCAGGCGCTCGCGGCAGACGTAGCGAGGTGCGTGGCCATAAATGGCATCGGAGAATTTCATGTCATAGGCAGACATGGATTTGGCAACAGTCCCAGCTGCGCCACCAGCACGAAAAAACCAGCGCGCGGTTTCCTGGCCACCGCCAATTTCGGCAATCGAGCCGTAGACCCGTTTATCGAGATTGATAGCAAGGGCCTTTTGCAGCGGTTCTGTTATCGCCTGTTCCATCCTGGTGTCACCTTGTTAACCGATGATGAGATATTCAGTCATACTAATTTATATTTAGCTTATGTGACTAAATATGTAAAAAATGAATTGTAAAAATAACTGAATAACAATCAGTTATATTTGGCATTCAACCAGCGAAGCTTGTTACTCATTCAGGCCGTGGTGGCATCAACAGGACAATACCGGGACTGGGATCGAGTTTACGCGATCTCCGGCACGGGTTCGATCAGGCTGGGTCTTGCATGCTGATAATGGGTAGTGCGGCGCTTTGACTGGATATCCTTGTAAATGAATTCTGCGCGTTCCACGCTGATTTCCAGTACTTCTGCCAGCTCGGCTGCGGGGACATCATGATTCATGGCCCATAATGCCAGGTCCATCTGGTGGTAAGGCAGGACGAAATAAAATTCGTCCTGGCCCTGGGCCATGCTGTAGGTGTCAGTTGTCGGCTGGGCATTGCACACGGCATCGGGCAGCCCCAGAAAATGTGCGAGTTGGTAAACCTGGGTTTTATACAGGTGGGCAATGGGTTTCAAATCCGCCGAGCCATCGCCGTTTTTGACGAAGAATCCCTGATCGTATTCCAGCCGGTTGGGCGTGCCGACAACGGCGTAATTGAGACGATCGGCATGAAAATATTCCACAGTCTTGCGCACCCGCTGTTTGAAGTTGGTGGCCGCGACGATTTGTAGATAATCCCTGAGATCCATGCGTTGCTGATAGACTGTCGAGTCCGGTGACTGCACTACCAGCTGGAAATAATTGAATTTGCCCTGATCGCCACCGGCGATAACGATTTTGCTTTTCCAGTCGCTGGTATAGTCAGGAAAGATATGCCTGATTGCCTCATCGCGCCAACGGTAACAACCGATTGCCTCAAGGGTGGGTGCGATATTCTGGATCTGGTGTTGTATACCCAGTTCCTGTGCAACCTGTTCGCCCAGCGACACGCTCTCTGAAGAAGAATCATGTTCTGGCAGGAGCAGGCCAAAGACCTTGCCGGCCCCGATGGCGCGCACGCACAGGGCGGCGCATACGGCACTGTCAACACCGCCGGAGATGGCCACGACCAGGCCGCGTTTTTTCAGGTCCTTTTGCAGTATTTCACGAATGCGTGTTGTGATCTTGTCGATCTCGGCAGCGGCATCCAGGGTTAATACATTTTTATCCATGTGGGTAAAACTCCAGAAGTATTGATTGGGTTTGATTACACTTGCAGGGCCAGCACCCTGATATGGTCTTCATTATCCCGATACGTGTTGATTTGCTGGTAGTCGGGGTTGCGGCTCAGGCGATTTTGTAAAGGTTCACCTTGGCCCAGGCCAACCTCAAATACCACCCAGCCATTCGATTTCAGATACTGCGGGGCTACCTTGAGCAGCCTGCCGACGATATTGAGACCGAAGGGTCCGCCGTCAAAAGCGAGTTGCGGTTCATGTCCGGCGATCTCCTCAGGCATTTTATCCAGCTTGCCTGATGAGATATAGGGCGGATTGCAGGTCAGCAGGTCAATCTTGCCAAAGAACTGATCATTGGCAAAGGGTGCCAGCAGGTCACCAACCTGGAAATCCACGCGCTCCTGCAATTGCAGATGATCCCGGTTCTGTTCAGCCAGGCGAATGGCGTCTGCAGAAAGATCCGCGGCCGCGACATGACAGTGGGCATGGTAATGGGCCAGACTGAGGGCGATGTTACCGGCACCGGTGCAGACATCAATGACCCGGGCCGAATCCTGTCGTTGTAATATGTCATCCAGCAATGCCTGCGCGGTACGCGCCAGCAATTCCGTTTCCTTGCGCGGGACCAGGGCCTCGGGACCGACGATAAATTCCAGTTGCATGAATTGTTGCCGTCGGGTCAGGTGGGCCAGGGGTCTGCCTGCCAGTCGTTGTTGTATCAGCTCCGCAAGCAGCTGATGTGCCGCCGGCGTCAGCTCCGGCAGTGGCGTCTCGTTGGCGCGTTGCACTGACATCGGCCTGCCGGCAGCCAGCTGCCACAGGGCGTGCAGGCTGGAAACCGCGGTTTCCTCCGGTTTGTCAGGCAGCAGACATAAACCTGCCTCGAGCTGCTTGAGATAGGCCTGATAGGTGTTAGGCGTGTTCATAAGCTGGCATAGTGCTCTTTCAGCATGAAATTTTCCAGCTGGCTCAGACATAGTTTCCTGAGGTGTTTATCGCTGAGTGTGCAATCCGCTGCCAGCGTAACAAAGGCACAGATCTTTTCTCCCAATAATTCATCCGGCCAGCCGATGACCGCGGCTTCGACCACGCCGTCAATGGCGTGTAGCACGTTCTCCACTTCCACCGGACTGACCTTTTCGCCACGGGTCTTGATGATATCGTCACTCCGACCGACAAAATAGAGGAAGCCCTCATCATCGGTATAAAACCAGTCATGGGTACACAATACCCGTTCGTGCGGTAATCTTCCGGGTTTTAGCATGTGGGCGCTGCGTTCCGGTTGGTTCCAGTAACCCAGCATCACGTGTGGTCCGCGTACGTAAAGAATCCCATGTTCGCCCGCGCTGACCGGTTTGCCTTCGGCGTCGAGTAAAAATGTTTCGGTACCCGGGATGGCCTTGCCGACGGAGGTCGGTTTGCTGTCCACCAGTTCCGGCTCAAGGTAACTGACGCGCTTGCATTCGGTCAGACCGTACATCTTATATATAAGGGCGTTAGGAAATACCTGCTTGAGCTGGGTGACGTATTCGGCCGGTAAGGCCGCGGCAGTATTGGTCACCCGGGTGATATCAGGGAAGCTCAGCGGCTTGCGTTTATGCGCGGCCAGCAGCATGGAAAAGATCGTAGGTACACCGGGAAAGACGTTGACCCGGAATTCCTGCATGCGCTTGAACACCTGGGCCGGGTAGGTAAAGGAGCGCTCCAGGACCAGGGTCGCCCCGAGTTCTATGGTCATGAATAATTGATACAGGCCGTAATCAAACGCGAACGGCAGCATATTCAATAACACGTGATCATGTTCCAGCCGCAAGTATTCGATCAGGCTGCCCAGGGCAAAGGTCATGGACAGGTGCGTGTGCATGACGCCCTTGGGGTTGCCGGTACTACCCGAGGTATAAATCAGCGCAGCGAGATCCAGTGGATTGAGTGCGACCGGTGCGGGCAGCGGTGCGGTGTTGGCAATGACCTCGTCAAAAAAATCCACCGCGATAGCAAGCTCTGCAAAGTCCTGCTGCACGGTGTTTTCCCTCGCGCTACAGATCAGCCGCGTCAGCGTGTGACACGCTGGCAGCGCTTCGTTAATGACGGCCTTGAGATGGTTATCGCTGAGCAGGAATGTCGCTTCGCTGTCATTGAGAATATAGGCCAGTTTGTCCGCCTTGGTTTGTGGATTGATCACCAGGAAAACGGCGCCCGCCATGCTCGCGGCATAAATGCTGATAATACAGGGCCAGGTATTGTCCATATAAATGGCCACCCGCTCACCGCGCTGCAGGCCATGCTGTAACAGGGCATGGGCCAGCCGACTGGCAGCATCGAGCAGGCTGGCATAGGTATAGGCCTGGCCTTCGACCACCACGGCGGTCTTGTCCGGGTAAAGAGCGGCGGAGTGTAGCAGGCTGTCGGCGAGGAAACGTTTGGGCTTGGTGTGCATAGTGGATTAGTCCTGCCGGTAAAAATTTTCAATAAACAGGTGATGCCAGGCCTGGGTCGAAAGGATACCGACAAAGGCCATGTTATCCTTGTAGCCGATGGCACGACCCTGTTTGATCTTGTTGACCAGGCGCGCGACACGCGTGGCATCGAAATAGCCGTAACGATTCAGCGATTCCGTCGAGATGAGTTCGTTGATAATCTCGGGTGTTTTGTCGTGGAAGAACGACGGAATATCCGGGGCGCGATAGGGCTGTTTATAGCGCTGGACGATCGATGCCGGCAGGTAAGGCGCCATGGCCTTTTTCAATAGATATTTTTCATTTAGCCCCTGCATTTTGTATTTGGGGTGCAGGCGATTGGCAAACTCGATAACGCGGTGATCCAGGAAGGGAAAACGGCCTTCCACCGAGTTGCGCATCAGCATGCGATCGCCCTGTGAACATAACAGGTAACCGGACATCAGCAGTTTCGATTCGATAAACTGGGCCTGGTGAAAGGCATGCCAGTCGTGAATATCCTGCGGCAGTAATGGAGTGATACTGTCGATAACATCATCTGCCAGTTGGGCCTTGACCTCGTCGCTGAAAAATTCCTTGGTCCTGGCGGTAGTTGCCCAGCGGGTGAGATGGGAAAAATACGGCAGCTCCGGATGCTCAAGACCGATGCCGAAAAAGCTTTTCAGATAGGCCAGGCCCTGTTTCCTGGAGATGTCCAGGTAGGGGTACAGTTTCTTGAGCAACAACGGTCGCACCTGGGAATCGGGAAAGCGGGCCCAGAACTGGCGAATCTTGCCTTCCTTGAAAATATCATAGCCACCCAGCACCTCGTCCGAACCCTCGCCGGTCAGCACAACCTTGTAGTCCTGTTGCCGTACCAGGGAGGACAGCATTCCCATGGGGATGGGCGCGGTTCGCAGGATGGGTGACTCGGTATGCCAGATGGTGGAGAGAAATTGTTCGGCAATATCGGCATAGCCGCACTGAATACGTGAATGGTCGGCCTCGAGGTGTGCAATCAGTTCCTGCTGGTAACCGCTTTCATCCAGGTCCGCATCATCGAAGCCGATGGAGAAGGTACGCAGCGGTACACCGCCATGCTGATGAATAATGGCAGTGATGACCGAGGAATCCAGGCCACCGGATAAATAGGCGCCGACAGGTACGTCGGCACGCAGGCGTAAACGGGTAGCGTCGACCAGGAGGTCATGTAATTCACCGGCAAGCTCATCAACGTTGGCATCGGCGATGACACCGGCCCTGTCCGGATATTGCCATTGCCAGTAGCGCTTGACCTGGACCTGGCCGGCCTCTGCCACCAGCATCTGGCCCGGTGGCAGTTCCAGCACATCCTGAAAGACCGTCTGTGGACTGACCGGCGCCCAGAAGGTCATCAGCTGATCCAGGGCGGTGAGGTTCAGGCGCGGGGAATGCTCGCTGGCCTGAACCAGCGATTTGATTTCGGAGGCAAATTGCAGCTGATCAGTGGTGCGCGTGTAAAACAGGGGAACGATGCCAATCCGATCTCGCACCAGAAGCAAACGCTGACGTGGTTTGTCCCACAGGGCGATGGCAAATTGTCCGTTCAGATATTGCACAAAGTCGTCACCGTACTGTTCGTATAAATGCACAATGACTTCGGTATCAGACTGGGTATAGAAATGGTGTCCCTGGCGTTCGAGCTCGCGGCGTAATTCAAGGTAATTAAAAATCTCGCCATTAAAGATGGTATAGATAGATCGGGTTTCGTTATGGATAGGCTGGTCGCCAGTGGTCAGGTCGATAATACTCAGGCGTGCGTGGGCAAACCCGACCTGTGCGTCATGATAAAAGCCATAACCATCCGGGCCCCGGTGGTGCAGGCGATGGATCATGTCTTCAAGCTGTTTCTGGTTGATCTTGCCTGCCGAAGTCAGGCAAACCATACCTGCAATCCCACACATATGTGTTCCGTTAACGTAAAATCGTATTGAGGCTGGACGGGTCCAGCCACTCGCCACGGGCACTGCACAGGTTACGACTGACCTGAACTATCAGGCAGGGTGTCTGACAGAATCAAGTGCAGGAATCGCACCGTCTTTACAATACGCCTGCAGCAGGCATATGGTATAGTTTTTCCGGCAGGCCAACAGAAGCTAAGCTATTGTATTGTAATGATGTTGTGAAATAAACGCGTAAAGCGGTGTCTGATACAGGCATGGACCAGAACGTGTATGGAGTGGTAAGCCGATGAGCGATGAAAATACCGAAATCAAAATGGACAGTAATGCACTTTACCGGGAAGAGATCTTTACCGATCGAAAAATGGGCACAGTGCGTGTGCTAACCCCGGTGGCGGAAGACGGCGCAACCGATATCGAGCGCGAAGTGCTGTATGTTGGTCAGACCCAGGTCATGACGCCCATGGGTACCCTACCGATCTCCTTTGAGATTGATGCCACTTCGCTGGCCGAAGCCGTGACAAAGTTTGGTGACGGTGCCAAGCAGGCGATCGAGCAAACCATGGAAGAAATCAAGGAATTACGCCGCCAGGCCGCGTCACAGATTGTCATCCCCGAGGCCGGTGGCGGCGGCATGGGCGGTGCCGGTGGTGTGCCCGGCGGTGGCAAGATCCAGCTGTGAGCTGGTAAGTCAGTCGGGAATCAGGCTTATTCCAGGAATAGTCGATACACCAGGTAGATAATACTGCAAATGGACAGGCCGCTGCCCCAGGCGACCATCCAGTGTTGTCGGCCACGCAGGCCAAACAGGACAAAGCCAATACCGGCGAGCAGGCCGTAAACGGCAATTCCCAGAAACATATGCGCCGTAATCGGGTCGGCTGCGGTACGTGGTAGATCGTCAAGGGGGTTACCTGGCATATTTTTTCTCCTTTTGCTCGTGGATTATACCGTCCCCACGGCGCTGGCCTAGTCCCGGTATTATCCAGCGGCTGGCCGGCTACGACCGGTCGCGCGATACTGGATTGATCTTATTCGGCAGGCAAAAAGAAAGCCCTGCATTGCAGGGCTTTCAAAAATCAGATAATGAAACGATTATTATTGGATTAAAGCAGAGCTGACAGACTTATTTCTTCTCTTGCTTCTTCACTTCTTTTTTGTGTTCCATTTTCTTTTCGTGCTTGATCTTCTTATGAGCCTTTTTGCGTTTTTCCAGGCACTCATGGATGAATTTTTTAGCTTCTTTGCCTTTAAGGTGTTTTGCCTTGGCTTCCTGGTGACAGGTCTTGGCAACTGACATAGCAGGAACAGCGGCAATGCTGAGAGCGCCGGCGATAATCAGCAGTTTGGCGAATTGCTTAATCATTTAAAAATTACTCCTTGATGATAAATAGAACAGACACTGGCAAGCGCATTGCCATTGCGCATAGCAGAACACAGTTACGGGTTTGTTACAGTGAAAGTTTTGAATGGTGAGAATTCAAAAATTAAATTAACTGCCAGCCTGAGACAACTGTGCGAAGGCAGCAAATATGGCAATAGGCAGAAGCGCAAAAAGGGTTTGTTTAACGTGGCGTAATCTTAGATATGTGGATTATTTCACATTCCTTATGAGAGCTTCATCACATAAAATAAATAGCCAGCCCAGCGTAAGGTGTCAAATCACCGCCCGCGCTTTGTAATCGGGATCCTGAATATCAAGCCTTGCCGTTTGCCGGCGTGTTATCGCCGTGCCTGGTGCGGGAGTGTGTCTCGTATATCGATAAGCCGGTGTTGGATACCGGCACGTTCAACCGTTCAGCTGCAGGGTGCCAATCAACTGATTCACATTGCTTATCTCATGCTTGAGCAGATATTCAACGATACCGTCGTTGATCCTGGGGCAG
>JARRNT010000020.1:0-53659 GCA_037384645.1 Gammaproteobacteria bacterium
AGATGCCCGTATTGGACGGCTTAAGTTCAACCCGGGCATCTGAACATCCATCAGGATAACATCGTAAGCACCCCGTTCGGCCATTGCGATTGCTTCTTCACCATTATTTGCAATCTCATTTTCGATTCCCATACGTTTCAGTAATATCGATACCAGGCGTTGATTGTCTTTGTTGTCTTCGGCCAAAAGCACTTTACCATTCAGACGAAGCTGTTTATCCCGGTATGTCGCGCCATGTTCAAAGTGTTCAAGATCCGGGCATGTCGTTAACATCCTGGTTTGGGACAGATCCCCGGTTTTTAAAACCAGAGTAAAACAACTGCCGACATCCGGCACACTCTCGACAGCCAGACTGCCTCCCAGCTTCTCCGCCAGTTGTTTCGAAAGATGCAGACCCAGGCCGGTACCGCCATATCGCCTGCTTGTCGAGGTATCCGCCTGGGAGAATGGTTTAAACAGTTTTGACAGCTGTTCCTGTGTCAGTCCAATGCCGGTGTCAATAACCTTGATAATAATCTGTTCCCTGGACCTGTCACAGGATACCTTTATGTTGATACTGCCTTCCTTGGTAAATTTAATGCCATTATTGCACAGGTTAATTAATATCTGCTTGAAGCGTACCGGGTCGGATTTGATTGTTTCCGGCACCTCGTTTTCATAGGTGATATTGAAGTGCAAGCCCTTTTCTGTCGCAGACATTTTTACCAGAGAACATACATCGCGGAATACATCTATCAGGGGGAAGGCGACCTCCTCTATATCCAGCCGGTTTGCCTCAATTTTTGACAAATCCAGAATCTCATTAATTACACGCAGCAGATGTTTTCCTGCCTGGATAATCCGATTGATCGAATCGACCCGCTCTTCCATGGTATGACTTGAGTCCAGTAAAGACTCGGCAAAACCAATGACGGCGGTAAGCGGTGTACGGATTTCATGACTCATATTGGCCAGGAATTCGCTCTTACTCCTGTTGGCATGTATTGCATCGTCACGTGCAACTGACAACTCTGCTGTACGTTTTTCCACTCGCAGTTCCAGCTCATCGGTCAGTCGCTGTTGTTCACTGATTTCCTGGCTGATTGCCTCGTCCTTCTCCTGCAGATTCACGGAGGTTCGATTCAGGGCGGACATAAGTCGGGTTAACTCCTCGTAATCCCTGTTGACCGTCATCTGCTTGCCAGCATAAACATCAAGTTCGTCAGCAAACTGGGTGCTCTGTTCAATCAGTTGCACGGGTTTGCGCAGGTATAATGAAATGATCAAGATGATGATAATGGCAACCACGGCACCTATTAGTGCATTATGCCGCCAAATCTGCATCCTGACTTCGGCAATCCGCTTGAGTGTGTAACGGGTCCGAATCCACCCAACCAGGTCACCAAGCACGACCGGTTGCCAGACCGTAATCATGCCGCCCTGGACACGAATTTCCCTTTCCGGTGCTACCGGCGGTGTTGCGGCCTTGGTGTTATAACGCACTGAAACACCGCCCCCGTTCGCATTACGATAGACGTCGGCCAGCTGCAAACCTTCATCGTTGATCGCCTGAATATCGACGATACTCGGGAAGCGCGCTGCCCTGATCAGAATAGATTCCAGCGAGGTATAATCCTTGACAATAATGTAGGATGCCGTGCTTGCGGCCAGGTTATCCGCCAGTGCGACCGCCTGTTTTCTCAGCTCCCTGGACAGGGTCTGGGTTTCTTTTTCCACGACGAGATAGCTAAAAACGGTCATGGCCAGCACAATGAACAAGGCTGACATGATCGGCAGTCGAACACTCAGGTGACGATACCAGTTTCGTAGTGAACTAATCACAATTTACGATGACTATTTTTTGTTGAAAGGCGAGATTAACTTTCTCACGATGTCGTATTCATGATCTGATGTTGCCGCAAAGCCGTCATAGTTTTTGTCGAGTGTCTTGATAATTTCCATATGTTGCGGATTTGTTGCATCAAGATTTAGAAAGGCAACTTTTAGTTTGTGCAGCATGCTTTTACTGACATTTTTACTCGCAGCGATATTGTATGGTGGTAAATCTTCGGAGGCGTATAAAATTCGAATCCCCTTGTTTTTCCATTTGTAGGCCATGGTATCCTTGAGGATACCTGCATCATATTCACCGTGCAGCACGGCGCGGACGATGTTGTCATAGTGCCCCAGGAATTCATACGATTTGAATTCATCCAGTTTAATCCCCGCCCCGACAACGACAGCGCGCTGTAGCAAGGCTGCGCGATCACCAAATGCGAACTTCTTGCCGCGTAAGTCTGTAACCTTTTTGATTGGACTGTCCGAACGCACCACAATCATGAGTTTGAACGAACCCTTGCCATCCGTAATGGTCTTGGCCACAAGCTGTGCCTGCCCCATGGCATGAGCCTTGAGGTAGGCAACCGGCGTCAGATAAGCCAGGTCGACGCGTCCGTCAGCCACATCCTTGATCGCGCCCGGCATATCCTGCGCAAGTTTTAAGCTAACCGGACGTCCCAGTTCCCGACTGAGGTATTGAGTCAAAGGTGTCAGGCGACGATGCATGACGGCAGGGATATCCATCGCCACTGAGCCGAAGCGGATATCCCGACCTGCGGCATTCACCGATGTCGCAGCCAACAGTAATATCATGCCGAACACACTCGGTAACATGATTTGTAGACTATTCCACATCTACAACAGGCTCCCTGGCTATATATAAGGTAGTACCCCATTTATCGGTCGCGCCCTTTATCACTTTAAGCCTTCCGGGACATATCGGGCTGAGACGTGGCAGCTGGCAAGCCGCTGTCGGCATTGCCGTTGACGTCAACATTTCTAGTATGGTTATAGCGCTGGTATTCGCCATGCGCCCAGTGACGAACCCGCGCAATGCCAGCGTAGCTACCAGCCAGCTCATGCGGCAAGCTTCGTTATTCAGCGCAAAGCACCGCTCTGTTCCGCAAGCCCATCTCCCCAACAATGCGGTCAACAACATCGGTCTGTTATAAAGGCAGGTTATTGTTACACATGACATACTACAATTTTTTTATCAGGTCTCTCCCGACAATACTTTTACTTTTACCCATTTCCTGTTTAGGATGATCAGCCTGATCCATTTCGGAAGGAAACTGACATGATCAAACTGACTATTAATGGAAAATTACACGAACTGGATATCGATGCGGATATGCCATTGCTGTGGGCCATCCGCGATCACGTCGGCCTGACCGGTACCAAATATTCCTGTGGCCTGGCGCTATGTGGTTCCTGCACTGTCTACCTCGACGGCAATGCCGTTCGTTCCTGCATCACTCCCGTCAGTGCCGCCGAGGGTAAGCACGTCACCACCATCGAGGGGCTGGATTCGAAGGTTGCCAAAGCAGTACAAGCCGCCTGGGAAAAACTTGCCGTACCCCAATGCGGGTTTTGCCAGTCTGGCCAGATCATGTCTGCCGTACAGCTGTTGAGTCGGACGCCGCAGCCCACGGATGCACAAATCACACAAGCCATGGACGGAAATCTCTGTCGCTGTAATACGTATTCACGTATCCATGCCGCCATCAAGCAAGCCGCTAAAGCATTGGCATGATGATAAGGAGGTTAATGCTGTGAAAAAGAANNNCCGGGAATTCTTGATCAAGAGCATGGGCATTGGCGCCAGTCTGTCGCTGGGTGTTTACCTCAGTGCCTGCAGTCAACAGGAGTCGAATTCGCCCGGCAAGGCCAGTCCAGGCATGTCCGAATCCAGTAAAAACGATTTTGAACCCAATGCCTTTGTGCGAATCCACCCGGACAATACCGTGGACGTGGTCATCAAGCACCTGGAAATGGGCCAGGGCACCTATACCGGACTGGCCACCCTGGTGGCCGAAGAACTGGATGCCGCCTGGTCGCAGATCATCCCGGTCGGTGCACCGGCAGATACAAAACTCTACAAGAACCTGTTCTGGGGTAGCGAAGGCACCGGTGGCAGCACTTCCATTGCGAACTCCTACATGCAAATGCGCAAGGCCGGTGCCGTGGCACGCCAGATGCTGATCGCCGCCGCTGCCCAGAAATGGTCGGTACCGGCGCAGGACATCACAGCAAAGCAAGGTATCGTGCAACACGCTGCCTCGGGCAAGCGAGCGAACTTCGGCGAACTGGCCACCCTGGCCGCCAAACAGCCCGTACCCACAGATGTCTTCCTGAAAGACCCGAAAGATTTTTACCTGATCGGCAAGGGCGTACCACGCAAGGATATTCCCGCCAAAACCAACGGCACCGCCATCTATACCCAGGACATTACTCTGCCGGGGATGCTGACGGCCGTGGTCGCACACCCGCCACGTTTCGGCGCCAGGGTGAAAAATTTCGACGCCAGTTTGACCCGGAACATCAGGGGCATCATCGACGTGGTACAGATCCCCACCGGTGTCGCCGTGCTTGCGGCGGATTTCTGGAGCGCTAAAAAAGGCCGGGATGCCCTCAAGATCGAATGGGATGAGACGCAGGCCTTTAAACTGGGTTCTGATCAGTTAATGACACAGTATAAAAAACTGGCCGACAAACCGGGTGATGTGGCCACCAACAAGGGTGATGCAAATGCCGCCCTCAAGGGCGCGACCCGGGTAATCAGTGCGGATTATGAATTCCCCTATCTGGCCCATGCCGCGATGGAACCACTCAATTGCGTGGTCCGCCTGAGCAAGGACAGTTGTGAAATCTGGAATGGCGAACAGTCACAGACCACCGACCAGAATGCCGTGGCCAAACTGCTCAAGCTCAAACCGGAACAGGTCAAAATCCACATGCTCTACGCCGGTGGTTCCTTCGGCCGGCGTGCCAACCCGAATTCGGACTATGTCCTGGAGGCGGTATCGATTGCCCGTGCGATCGATGGCAAGGCACCTGTGAAAATGCTGTGGACCCGCGAAGACGACATGCGCGCCGGCTATTACCGCCCCATGTATTTCCACCGGCTCAAGGCCGGTATCGATCAAAACGGCAAGCTGGTTGCCTGGCACCAGCGCATTGTCGGCCAGTCGATCATGGCCCACACGCCTCTGAGCGGGATGATCAAAAACGGTATCGACCCCACCTCGGTGGAAGGTGCCGCCAACCTGCCTTATGCCGTTCCCAACCTGTACGTGGACCTGCACACCACCGATGTGCCTGTGCCTGTCCAGTGGTGGCGCTCGGTAGGTTCGACCCATACCGCCTTTGCCATCGAGACTTTCATTGACGAGATCGCCGGCGCCATGCAACAGGACCCTCTCGCCCTGCGCAAAAACCTGTTACAGGAACACCCGCGGCACCTCGGGGTACTGGAACTGGCGGCGGACAAGGCCGGCTGGGGTCAGCCCATGGAGCAAGGCCGCGGTCGCGGGATTGCCGTGCACAAGTCCTTTAACACTTACGTCGCCGAGGTTGCGGAAGTGACCGTTCACCCGGACAAGACCTTCAGCGTGGATCGGGTCGTGATCGCCGTCGACTGTGGTGTGGTGGTCAACCCCGATATCGTCCATGCGCAAATGTCCGGCGGTATGGGCTTCGGACTGTCACCGACCCTCAGCAGCGCCATCACCCTGGTTGATGGCAAGGTCCAGCAGAACAATTTCAACGATTACCTGGTGATCCGCATGGAGCAAATGCCTAAAGTGGAGGTCTATATCGTGCCTTCGACGGAACACCCAACCGGGGTCGGCGAACCGGCAACACCGGTGATCGCACCGGCGGTGGCCAATGCCCTGGCCCAGGTGACCGGACAACGTCTGCATGCCCTGCCACTGAAATTGACGGCCTGACGCGGAGAAACACCATGCCCCAATACGGCACCGATCGGGAGATCCTGCAGACCGCACTCGACTGGCTGCAGCAACATCACCGTCTGGCGCTGGTCACGGTCGCGCGCACCTGGGGCTCGTCCCCGCGCCCGGCAGGCTCTCTCATGGTGATGCGTGACGATGGGCAGCATACCGGTTCGGTCTCAGGCGGTTGTGTTGAAGAAGACCTGGTCCAGCGCTATCGCCAGGGCATGCTGGCCGCGGAATTTCCCAGCATCATCGATTACGGCGTGGATCGTCAGCAGGCAACGCGTTTTGGCCTGCCCTGTGGCGGACGCCTCGAGCTGATCGTGGAACAGCTCGACAACACCGGGCAATTGCAATTATTACTGGACAAGATTGGACGCAACGAACTGGTTAACCGGCGGGTCTGTCTGCGCACCGGTGAGGTCAGTCTGCACTCCGCCGAACCCGCGGATGAGTTTGACTACAGCGAGGAGGCCGTCAGTAAGGTCTTCGGGCCACGCTGGCAGATGCTGTTGATCGGGGCCGGTCACCTGTCCACGTACGTCGCCCAGATTGCTTTGATGCTGGACTATCACGTCATAGTGTGCGATCCCCGTGAGGAATACCGGGCAACCTGGCTGGCCAGCGAGGTCGGACGGGCAACGGAGTTTGTCCGCGAGATGCCGGATGACGCCGTACAACGCTATGCCCGCCATCCCCGCAGCATCGTTCTGGCCCTCACCCATGACCCCAAGCTCGATGATATGGCATTGCTCGACGCCCTCAGCACCAACACCTTTTATGTCGGTGCCATCGGTTCCCGGCAAAACAACGCACAGCGCCGCGAGCGCCTGCGCCAGCTCGGCATCACGCCCCGGGAACTGGAGCGATTACATGCCCCGGTCGGCCTGGCCATCGGTAGTCATACCCCGCCTGAGATCGCCGTAGCGATCCTGGCGCAAATCACCGCCCTGCGAAACCAGGGGCAATCAACACCTGACCATATCGCCAACGCCGCGCAATGGCAGTTTTAAACCGCAGTAAGTGACTACTCAGCGCTGATGCCTTACCAGCACGTCTACTCCCTCGCATTACAGGCCCGGCTTGATTTGACTGACCGGTCTACTATACTACGTGCTATGCAAGCCGGGACCGAAACCTATGACCGCATCCTGATGACTGCCAGGCAGCTGATCCATGCCCGCAGTTATGCCGACGTGGGGGTCGCGGCCATCTGCCAGCAGGCCGGGGTCAAAAAAGGCAGCTTCTACCATTTCTTCCCCAGCAAACAGGCACTGACCCTGGCGATCCTGGAAACGGTCTACCAGGACATGCAGGCGATGCTGGCACAGGCATTCGCGCCCGACCGTCCTCCCCTGGCCCGGCTGGCGCGTTTCGGCCAGCTGGCCTATGAATTCCAGCTACAGATTAAACAGGCCACGGGTCAGGTCGCCGGCTGCCCCTTCGGTAACCTGGCCTCGGAACTGGCGACGCGGGATGAAGCCATTCGCTGTAAGGTCGTCGATATTTTTGCCCGACTGCAACAGGCGACCCAGTCCTGTCTGCAGGAGGCTGTGGCAACCGGCGAAATCCCCCCGCTGGATATCGAGGCAACGGCCCAGGCGATGTTTGCTTACGCGGAGGGAGTCATGTTATTGGCCAAAACCCATAACGACCCGGAAATCCTGCGTGATTTGCTCCCCGCCATGACCCAGATCCGCATTCCCGCCAGCGGGCAGGCGCACTCCGGTTCGTCAGCCACAACGGATATTGCCGGTCCCAACAAATAACACACCTACAAATCACTTCCACTCTACCAAGAAGAACGGAGAACTCACGATGCAAACACAATCTTATCAACCGATATCAGCACCGTTACTGGATCCACAGGCACCGGCGGGTGACGAACAGCGGGTTGCTGATATCTTCAACGCCATCCAGGAACGTATTGGCTTTATTCCGGATGGCCTGCGTTTGTACAGCCTGAGTCCACCGCTACTGGAGACTTTCGTTGGCAACGTGACTTATTTTAACGGGGGTGGAACCGAACTTTCAGCTGAACTCACCGCCATGATCCGTTACCTGGTGTCCTGGCAATCCGGTTGTGCCTTCTGTGTCGATATGAACGAAGCCGTATTAGTCGACAAGCTGGGACTGGAGCTGGACCAGGTACGGGCGGCACGCACCAATCCCGAACTGGCTCCCCTCGCTGACAAGGACAAGGCCTTGCTGCGCGTGGCACTCAAGGCCGCCAACAACCCCGAGTTTGTCAGCCAGCAGGACCTCGATGCGGCCCGGCAACAGGGCTGGAAGGATCGTGACCTGTTCGACACCGTGGTCCAGGCCGCCAGCATGCGGGCCTTTAACATTGTCCTGCGCACCTTCAAGGTAGAACATCAGGGTGCGTTTGCCTGAGTCAGAAGGGCCGCAGCAGGCATCGCCACAAAGCAATTTCGCTAGCGACGTTTATGACAGCGCTCGCTGAAATGGTGTTGCATGGCTTGGGAAAATGAAATGCTGAAAGCTTTGGCTTGCCCGGGCGTTCGATAGACGATGATATCCCCGGCCCAGCCGGGATGACGACGGAGGGCCCGATTGAAGGCCTTGCGCACGGCAGCATAATCCTGCTTGAAACGGCAGGCACAGACATCACGACAGACACAATTGCCTGACTTGCCGCCATGGCGCGCCACGCAGCGCATGACCTTGCCGGATAAATGATGAATCGCCCGACCAAGCTGCGCAGCATCACGGACGCTAGCCGGATCATGCAGGGTGAGCGTCGCGGCCTGGGCCGGGCCATGGCTGGCCCATAGCAGTAAGCCCATGACTACGCCCACAACGAGGTTAATCCTGTTCACGCTAAGTTCTCCATGCGATTGGCAGGACTGTCTTCAGTATAGACCTATCAGTGGTGCCACAGGATAAAACCCGCCTCCAGCGGCACACTGGCATCGGGATGGGCAGGTATGATGCGCGGGGTGTAGGCCGAGACGGGCAGGTCAGCATCGACTTCACCGGTATAGATATAGGCGTTACTGGCGCCGGCCAGGGCAGCACCCCGCTGCAAATCCTGGACTATCACGAGGCCCTGCTGGTCAGCATCAGCATATAACTGTACCTTCACCGCCTCCGGATCAACATCATCGAAATAGACCTGGACCTCAAAGTGCCAGCCATGCTCACTCCTTTGTGAACTGATATTGCCAAAATGCAGTCGCCCCCAGTGTTGCGCCAGCTGCTCGTACCAGTGCTGCAAGGCCTCGGCATTATCCGCCGCGCGCCGACGATACGCATTCGCCAGTGGGATGTAAAAGTCATCCACATATTCACGCAGCATGCGATTGCTGGAAAATTGCATGGTTAAGCGCGCCATGCTCTCGCGCATGCGTGCGATCCAGTCACGCGGCAAACCCGTTGCATCGCGTGTATAAAATGTCGGGATGACCTGTTGCTCCAGCAGGTCAAACAATTGTTCTGCCTCGCTGTGATCCCAGGCCGCGATATCAGAGTGTTCACGCCCATCACCCAGAGCCCAGCCAAGGTCCACACTGTAGGCCTCGGCCCACCAGCCATCGAGTTCCGACAGGTTGAGGCCGCCATTCACCAGGACCTTCATACCACTGGTACCGCTGGCCTCCCATGGCCGACGCGGCGTGTTAATCCACACATCCACCCCCTGGGTCAGCTGGGCGGCGACGTCCAGATCATAATCTTCCACGAACACGACACGCCCCTGCACCTCGGGACGTTTCAGAAAATCCTGCCACTGGCGTAACATGGCCCTGCCCTGGTTATCCTGGGGATGGGCCTTGCCGGCGATCACCAGTTGCACCGGTCGATCGCGGTTGACCAGCAAGCGCAACAACCGCTCCACGTCATGTAACAACAGGTTGGTGCGTTTATACTCGGCAAAACGCCGGGCAAATCCCAGGGTCAGGGCATCCGGATCCAGGGACTCCATACATGCATCGATGTGCTGCATGCCGGCAGCACGGCTACCATGCTGGCGCAGCAGACGTTTGCGTAAAAAACTGATCAGTCCACGTCTGCCCTGTGCCCGCAAGTCCCATAGTGTTTCGTCAGGGAGTTGGCGCAGGTCTGTCTCCATGGTTTCCAGGGTCCCGCGCCAGCGTGATTGCCCGCAGGCATCGGTCCACAGACAGTCTGCTGCTTCCGAATCCCAGCTTGGTACATGCACACCGTTGGTGACATAGCCGACCGGGACTTCCTGTTCCGGCCAGCGCGGAAACAGCCCCCGGAAGATACGGCGACTGACCTGTGCGTGTAAGCGGCTGACGCCGTTCACTGCCCCGGCACCACGCAGTGCCAGATAAGCCATGTTAAAGGATTCATCCTTCGCCATGGCATCTGCCCGGCCCAGGGCCAGTAGTTGCTGCATGTCGAGGCCGAGTTCACGCGCGTAATCGCCGAAGTAAAGTGCAAACAGGTCTGGCGCAAAGCGATCGAAACCCGCTGCTACCGGGGTATGGGTGGTAAACAGGTTCCCGGCACGAGTTGCACGCAGGGCCACGGCAAAGGGTTTACCGGATTGCTGCCGAAACTGATTGGCGCGTTCGAGTATCGCAAAGGCCGCATGGCCTTCGTTCAGGTGACACACCGGACAATCCAGGGCCAGGCGTTGCAATAAACGCCAACCACCAATACCCAGTACCATTTCCTGGAGCAGACGTTGTTCCGAGCCACCACCATATAACTCACTGGTAATACCGCGATCGGCCGGGTCGTTCAACAGGTCATTGCTATCGAGCAATAACAGGGAACGTCGCCCGACCTGGGCATGCCAGCTGCGTAAATGCAATGTTCGTCCTGGCAGGGCTATCTGTAGCCGTACCCATTCACCCTGGTCATCGCGCAACGGCACGATCGGCAACATGGTAGGATCGTTGAAAGGATACAATGCCATTTGTTCGCCATGGCTATCCAGGGCCTGACGAAAATAGCCTTGTTGATATAACAGGCCGACCCCTACCAGGGGTACATCCAGGTCACAGGCCGTCTTGAGATAATCGCCAGCCAGGACACCCAGGCCGCCGGAATAAATCGGCAGGGATTCACTGAGTCCGAATTCCATACTGAAATAGGCGATCTGGCCCTGGAAGCGACTGCCATAACGAGAGCCAAACCAGGTTTCATGCTGATAATGCTCGTCACGTGCATCCACCTGTGTCTGCAGGGTTGCCAGGAACTGCTTGTCCTTACTCAGGCTATCGAGACGATGACTGGAGACGGTTTCCAGGATTAACCAGGGATTACCGGTCGCGTCCCAGAGTTCCGGATCCACACTACGCCACAGGGCATCACTGCCATGATGCCAGCTCCAGCGCAGATCCAGGGCAAGCGTGGCCAGTTCAGCCAGTGCCGGCGGTAATTCGCGAGGTAAATAACGTGTTATCGGCATATGTCTTCTCCTGTTCAGGCAATACTCAGCCCGGCGAAGGGAACAAATTCATCCAGACGGTCAGCTAACATACTGGCGGTGTCAATTCATGCGATGCCGAAACAGCCAGCCGGCAAAACTCAGCGTCACTACGGCGATGATCGCCATAGGCCAGTAATAAGGCTGCAGGATCGCGTAGGAGTCTCCCTCCAGGAAAGCGCCGCGCAGGATGATCAAAAAGTAACGTAACGGATCCATATAGGTAATCAACTGCACTATATAGGGCATGTTGGCAATCGGTGTGGCGAAGCCGGACAGGATAACCGCCGGTACCATAAACAGAAAGGCACCCAACATGCCCTGTTGCTGGGTCAGCGCAAGGGATGAAATCATCAGGCCGATGCCGACCGCAGACAGGATAAACAGGAACAGGCCCACATACAGGGCGCCATAACTGCCGCGAAACGGCACCTCGAACCAGTAAATGGCCATGAACAGGATAAACGAGCCTTCGACCGTGCCGATCAACATTCCCGGCAGGGATTTCCCGATCAGGATTTCAAACGGTCGCAAAGGGGTAACCAGTAGTTGATCAAACGTGCCCGCTTCACGTTCGCGCGCGACCGACAACGCCGTCACCACCATGGTGATCATCAAGGTCAATAGCCCTACGATGCCGGGCACGATAAACCAGCGCGATTCACGGTTACTGTTAAACCACGAGGTCACTTTCAGCTTTGCAGGTGGCGCTGCCCGTCCATAGTTTTCCGCCCAGTTCTGGTTGAAATCACTGACGATATTTCCCAGGTAACCCTGTACCAGTAACGCCGTGTTGGAATTACGTCCATCGACGATCAGTTGTGCATCCGCCGTCCTGCCATTATAGAGATCTGAACTGAAACGAGGCCCGAGATGCAGGACAACCAGTACCTCCTTGTTATCGATCAGCGGCTGTATTTGTCGTTCACTGTTAATGTAGCCATACAGGTGAAAATGTGGTGAACCGATGATATGTGCGACCAGATTACGTGACGGGGCACTCTGATCCTGGTTGTAGATGGCAATAGGGATGTCATTGAGATCAAAACTGGCGGCGTATCCGAAAATAAACAATTGCAGAATGGGCGGAACCACCAGCACAACCCGGCTGCGCTTATCCTTGAGGATGGCAAGCAGCTCCTTGATGGTGAGGGCAACGATGCGTAAAAATGACTGTTTCAATTTGCTAATCCAGCCGCTTGCGGGTTTTGCGCCGGGCGACGCCCAGGAAAAACACCATCATCACCAGCAGGGCCAGGCTGTTAACCAGTAAGACCGGCCAGATATCACCGGCCATAAACACGGTCTGCAGGATGGCGACAAAGTAACGCGCGGGCACGATATGCGTAATCCACTGAATCACCTCCGGCATGGAACTGATCTGGAAAATAAAGCCTGACAGGATGAAGGCCGGCAGGAAGGTTGCAACCAGTGCCACCTGACCGGCCACGAACTGGCTGCGCGCCACCGTAGAGATCAACAGGCCCATGCCCAGCGCCACCATCATGTACAATGCCGAGGCCCCGGCCAGCGCCCAGAAGGATCCACGCAATGGCACATGAAACAGCCACAACGCAGTCATCACGATCAACAGCATGCCGCCCATGCCGAGAATAAAATAAGGCAGCAGCTTGCCCACGGTGAATTCCCAGATCCGAATGGGCGTGACCATCAGGGCTTCCATGGTGCCGCGCTCCCATTCGCGCGCCACCACCATCGACGTCAGCATGGCACCGGTCAGCGTCATGATCACGGCAATCAGTCCTGGCACCAGGAAGTCCCGGCTGCGCACGGCGGGATTGAACCAGATGCGGGTTGTCAGCGCCACCGGCATCTTCAGGTCATGGCCGCGGGAACGGGCATAACTATTCAGCCAGCCCTGCCAGACGCCACGTATATAGCCTTCCGTGATCCGCGCCTGGTTCGCATCGACCCCATTGACGAACACGCCAATGGGGGCATCGCCACTGGCAAGTAGACGGGCAGTGAAATTACTGCGCAGCCAGACAATGCCATCCAGCTGATGGTTCATTAATGCGTGCTCGGCACGCTGAATCGAATGATATTGTTCCGGGATAAAATATTCCGAATGCATAAACGCCCCGGTAAGACTGGCCGTGTTGGTATCGGGCTGCTCTACCACCAGGCCAAGCCGGATGTCCTTGGCATCCAGCGACACGCCGAAGCCAAACAACAGTAACAGCAATACCGGCATCACAAAGGCAATGGCGATACTCGACGGGTCACGCAATATCTGCAGGCTTTCCTTGCGGATCATGGCACGTACCCGCATGCGCGTAGCAGCGAGCGGTTTCATGCGGCAACCTCGTTATGCTTTTTCTGTTCACGCGCCTGGATGAGGCCGATAAAGGCATCCTCCATGGTCGGTGCCGGCATGGCATCAGTGCGAAACCGCGCCTTCATCTGAGCCGGTGTGCCCTCTGCCAGCACTTCGCCTTCGGCCATTACCACCAGGCGATCGCAATAATTAGCCTCGTCCATAAAGTGCGTGGTGACCAGCACCGTTACCCCGCTTTCGGCCAGGGCATTAATGCGTTGCCAGAATTCTCGCCGCGCCAGCGGGTCCACGCCGGAGGTCGGTTCATCCAGGAACAGGATATCCGGTTGATGCAGCAGCGCCGCGGCCATGGCCAGGCGCTGCTTGTAACCCAGCGGCAGATCGCCGCTGCTGCTGTCGCTATAGCGGGTCAGTTCAAACGTCTCCAGCGCCCAGGTAATCCGTTGTTGCCGACTTGCGCGGGACAAACCATATGCCCGCGCGAAAAAATTCAGGTTTTCCCTGACGGTAAGATCAACATACAGGGAAAAGCGTTGCGCCATGTACCCGAGGCGACTGCGGGCATCCGCCGCGGCCCGCCGCAGGTCGCGCCCGGCCACGGCAACTTCACCCGCGGTCGCCGGCAATAAGCCACATAACATGCGAAAGGTCGTGGATTTGCCTGCACCATTGGCACCGAGCAAACCGAACACTTCGCCGCGGCTGACATCGAAATCGATATTTCTGACCGCATAAAAGTCGCCGAAGCGCTTCTGCAGGCCGTGCACCTGGATCACCGTATCGTGCTCATGGCGTGAGGCATGAGGCGGCACCACAAAATTCTCTGTCTGTTTACTCTCACTTTTGATCGCAGCAATAAACGCGTCTTCAAAAATCGGCGGCGCCGGCTCCGTGTGTATATCCGGGTACTCGCGACACAGGTCTGTTAAGTCCGGTGGACTGGCGACCTGTGTCACGACCCGCACCTGTTCGTCCTCGATCACAGCATCGATCACACCAGCCACGCTGCTCATGCGGTTTTGCAGACTGCGTTTCGCCAGTGAGGCCGAACTGACCCGATAACAGCGTCCGCGCATCGGTTCACTGAACTGTCGTGGCGGGCGTTGTCCCAACACCTTGCCGGCATGGATCATGATGACTTCATCACAACGTTCAGCTTCATTCAGGTAGGCCGTACTCAGTAACACGCCGAGGCCTTCTTGCCTGACCAGACGCTCGATGATTTGCCATAACTCCCGACGTGATACCGGATCGACGCCGACGGTGGGTTCATCCAGTATCAGCAGCCTGGGCGTACGCACCAGGGTACAGGCCAGTCCGAGTTTCTGTTTCATACCACCGGACAGGTGTCCGGCAAGTCGTTTGCGAAACGGCGCCAGCGCAGTCATGTGCATGAGTTCGGCATATCGGGATTCGCGTTGCGCCGGTTCGACACCCTGCAGATCTGCATACAGATCGAGATTTTCCTGCACGCTCAGGTCTTCATATAAACCAAACCGCTGCGGCATATAGCCCACGGAGGATTGTGCCAACAAAGGGGATTTAACGACGTCGATATCCAGCACCTGGATATGCCCGGCATCGGGTTGCAGCAAGCCTGCCGCCAGTCGCATCAGTGTCGTCTTGCCGGCCCCGTCCGGACCAATCAGGCCGGTGATCCGGCCAGCCTGTACGGCAATCTCAATATCAGCGAGTGCCGTAACCTGTTTCTCGCCTGCCTTGAAGGTCTTGCTGACACCGGCAAAGCTCAGAACGGGTGAGACCGACTGGTTCATGGTTTCTCATCAGGCTGACAACGCGATGCCGGCGTGGCATTTTCATCAGCCTGATGCAGGGAGATCGTGACCGTGGCCGGCATGCCCAGGCGTAACTGCCCCTGTGGATTACAGGCAAACACCCGCACCTGGTAAACCAGGCGCGTACGCAGGTCCGGGGTTTCCACGTTTTTCGGGGTAAATTCCGCCGTGGGCGAGATTGCGCCCACCCAGCCCTGGTATATCTTGCCGGGATAACTGTCCGTGGTAATACGCGCGGTGGCACCCGGCTTGATCTTACCCAGATCCTTTTCCGGCAAATAGGTGCGTACCCATACCGGGTCTGTCATCGCCAGCGTGTACACCGGCGACTGGGGTGTGACGAAATCACCCGGTTGCACGATACGCTCACGGATGATGCCGGCGGCCGGTGCATACAGGTTGGCATCCTTGAGCGCCTGTTGCGCCTGGACCATCACGGCCCTGGCCGCCGCGACGCGTGCCGTTGCCGCCTCGCTATTGGCCTGTGCCACATCGGCATCGGAGCGGGAAACCAGTTTACGCGACGCCAGTTCGCGTATCCGGTGATAATTGAGTTTCGCCGCGTGGGCCTCGGCCTGTGCTGCAGTCACATCGGCACGCGCCCGGTCGAGCGCGGCCTGCAAGCGATCCGTTTGCAAGCTTGCCAGTAACTGCCCGGGCTTGACGCGATCGCCCTCGTCAACCAGCATGCGACTAACGTGTTCGCTCCCGTTGAACGCCAGTCGCACCTCGCGTATATCCACGTTACCGTACAACACCAGATCATGACCATCCACCGCGGTATGCTTCGCCTGCTGCCGCCAGTAATACACTCCCGCAGCAACGCCGATGGCAACTACCACAACCAGTATCGGCAGCTTCTTCTTCAAATCTTGGCCCCTCTAAAGTGATTCTTGTTTTAACTTATGCACACTCTAGCATGACTAGCTTAGCTTGCCTCAGTCACTTGCCCCCACTTCCAGTCCCGGATTTCCGGCATATCCTGACCATGTGCATCGATGTATTGCTTGTGCATGGCCAGTTTATCGCGCATGTGCTGTTTCAGATACGCGGCACGATACCCCAGGGAGGGCACCCGATCGATGACGTCCATAACCAGGTCGAAGCGATCGAGGTCGTTGAGTACGGTCATGTCAAACGGCGTGGTGGTGGTCCCTTCCTCCTTGTAACCACGCACATGCAGATTCTTGTGGTTGGTGCGTCGATAAAGCAGGCGATGGATCAGCCAGGGATAGCCGTGAAAGGCAAAGATGATCGGCTTGTCGGTGGTAAACAGGGCATCGAAGTCCTTGTCGGTCAGGCCATCCGGGTGTTCCTCGCGCGGCTGCAGGGTCATCAGATCCACCACGTTGATCACCCGTACCCGTAAATCCGGGGCATTGACCCGCAACAGCTCCACCGCTGCCAGGGTTTCAATGGTCGGCACGTCACCGGCGCAGGCCATGACCACGTCCGGTTCGCTGTCCCGATCGTTACTGGCCCACTCCCAGATGCCGATGCCGTTGCTGCAATGGCGAATCGCGGCATCCATGTCCAGCCACTGTGGATTGGGTTGCTTGCCGGCCACGATCACATTGACCCGATCCCGGCTGCGCAGGCATTTGTCCGCCACGTACAGCAGACTGTTGGCGTCCGGTGGCAGATACACCCGCACGATATCGGCCTTTTTGTTCACCACGTGGTCGATAAAGCCCGGGTCCTGGTGCGAGAACCCGTTGTGGTCCTGACGCCAGACGTGCGAGGTCAGCAGGATATTCAGGGAGGAAATCGAGCGCCGCCAGGGGATCTCCTTGCACACCTTCAGCCACTTGGCGTGCTGGTTGAACATGGAGTCCACGATATGAATAAATGCCTCGTAACAGGAAAAAAAGCCGTGGCGGCCGCTCAGGATGAAGCCTTCCAGCCAGCCCTGACAGGTGTGTTCCGACAGGATCTCCATGACCCGGCCGTCGGGGGCCAGGTGATCATCGCCCTCGTAGGTCTCCGCCATCCAGGCGCGGTTGGTGACATCCAGCAGTGCCCCCAGGCGGTTGGACACGGTTTCGTCCGGACCCATGACCCGGAAATTGCGCTTGTCCAGATTCAGGCGCATCACCTCGCGCAGGAAATCACCCAGGCGCCGCGTCGCCTCGCCCAACACCATCCCGGGCTGCGGCACACTGAGGGCAAAATCACGATAGTCCGGTAACTTGAGGTCGTGCAACAGCGTCCCGCCATTGGCATGTGGATTGGCACCCATGCGCCGTTCCCCCGCGGGTGCCAGCGCCGCCAGTTCCGGTTTGAGACTGCCATTGTCGTCGAACAGCTCCTGCGGTCGATAACTGCGCATCCACTTCTCCAGGATCTGGATATGTTCCGGTTTGCTGGCCAATTGAGCGAACGGTACCTGGTGCGCACGCCAGGTGCCTTCCAGTTTCAAGCCGTCAACTTCCTTGGGACAGGTCCAGCCTTTGGGCGTGCGCAGAATGATCATTGGCCAGCGCGGTCGGATGGGTTTGCCGCCACTGCGCGCCCTGGACTGGATCGCCTTGATCTCATCCATGACCTTGTCCAGGGTCGCCGCCATGAACTGGTGCACCGCCTTGGGATCGGCGCCTTCGACAAAATAGGGTTCATAGCCGTAACCGATAAACAAATCGCGCAACTCATCTTCACTGATACGCGCCAGCACCGTGGGATTGGCAATCTTGTAACCGTTCAGGTGCAGGATCGGCAGCACCGCACCATCGGTCACCGGGTCCAGAAACTTATTGGAGTGCCAGGCGGTAGCCAGGGGCCCGGTCTCGGCCTCACCGTCTCCCACCACGCAGGTGACGATCAGATCAGGATTGTCGAAGGCGGCGCCATAGGCATGGCTGAGTGAATAACCCAGTTCACCGCCTTCATGGATCGAGCCCGGTGTCTCCGGGCTGGTGTGGCTGGGAATACCACCAGGAAAAGAAAACTGGCGAAACAGTTTTTTCATCCCATCACGGTCGGGCGTGATGTTGGGATAACACTCTGAATACGTACCTTCCAGGTAGGTATTGGCCACAATTCCGGGCGCCCCATGGCCGGGGCCGGTGATATACAGGATATTGAGGTCACGCGCCTTGATCACACGGTTGAGATGCGCGTAGATCAGATTCAGACCGGGAGTGGTCCCCCAGTGCCCCAACAGCCGTGGCTTGATATGTTCCAGCCGCAGCGGTTCCTGCAACAAGGGATTATCGAGTAAATAGATCTGGCCGATAGAAAGATAATTGGCGGCACACCAGTAGTCATGGATACGTTCCAGTTCTTCGGTGGAAAGCGGGGCACCTTCAATAGTCGATGTAGACACGATGTCATTCATACTTTGCCTCCTTTGCAAATGTGGTCAGGCCATGGCCTGAAATACTTCAACTCTTGGCCATCGTCGCAAACGTGTGTTGCGCGATAATGTATTCCTCGTCGGTCGGGATCACCCGCACCGCCACCCGGCTGTCCTGACCGCTGATGTCAGTCGCATCGGCGGCATTGGCCGACGCATCGAGCGTGACACCCAGCCAGCCCGCGTTGTCACAAATACCGGCGCGCACCGGCGCCGCGTGCTCACCGATGCCACCGGTAAAGACCAGGGCATCCAGGCCCTGCAAGACAGCCGCCAGCGATCCAAGTTCGCGACTGATGCGATAACAAAAATAGCTCACGGCTTCCCTGGCCGGTGCCTGCGAGCTGGCCAACAAGGTCTGCATATCATCACTGATGCCGGACAGCCCGAGCAGCCCCGACTGATGATGCAACAGGTCCGAGATTGCATCTGCCTGCATGCCGGTTCGCAACAGGTACAACACGATCGCCGGGTCGATGGTGCCGCTGCGCCGGCCCATGGGCAGACCGTCGAGCGGAGTAAAACTCATGGTAGTGGCCATACTGCGCCCTTGTTGTAAGGCACACATGCTGACCCCGTGCCCCAGGTGGGCAATCACCACCTTGCCGTTGGCACGCTCACCCAGATGTTCCGGTAACACACTGGCAATATATTCGTAGGACAAACCGTGGAAACCGTAACGGCGTATACCCTGTTGTTGCAGTTGCTGCGGCAAGGCAAAACGCTGCTCATACCAGGGCATGTCGGCATGGAAGGCCGTATCGAAACAGGCTACGTGTAACAAATGCGGTTGCTGTGCCTGCAGCGACTCGATTGCATGCAGGGCATGGGGCTGATGCAGCGGCGCCAGAGCGATCAATGACCTTAGCTCATCCAATACCTGAGCATCGATGCGAATCGCCGAGGTATACTTATGACCGCCATGCACGACCCGATGTCCGGCTGCAATCAGATTCAAACCGTCAACATTCGACGCCAGCCACGTTAAAATATAGTGTAACGCGCCGGCATGGTCGGTGGCCTTGATCGAAGTCAGTTTTGCCGGACTGGCTTGTCCTTCTGTCACACGGGTGATGGCAAAACACGCCTGGCCCCCGATGTCCTTGACCTGACCGCTGAGCTGATGCAGTGGTAGCTGGTTCTCCGCCTGACAGTATACGGCGAACTTGATACTGGACGAGCCGGTGTTGATTACCAGGATGGCATCACGCATTCGCCCGGTCCTGGTGATCGTTTAATGTACTTGTCCGGTCGTTGCTGTCTTACGCTGTTTAGCCTCATAACCCACTATCGTGATGTGACTTTACCTTTTTATAAAGGTAGCGTTGATCTAGACCGTATTCCATATCACAGGTTCCCATATGCGCACCCACTGAATGCACGCCTGGATTGTGCGGCTAAACTGGAAACGCGTTAACCGCTTCTCTGGGTTTGGGATTCCAGCGCTTCTCCAGCTCCGGCAAGGCCTTGCGATGCGCAACGATCACGACCTCATCACCCTTTTGCAAGGCTGTATTGGTTTCGGGCAACATGAATTTGTCATTGCGGTAGAAATAAATCACTTTACAGTTTTCCGGCACATTGAGGTCCGCCAACAGCCCTTCATCCTCTTCCTTCGCGACGAAGGAAAAGATCCGAGCATCACCCTTGATCAGGGCCGAGACCTCCAGCGGATTCTGGCCGGCACACATGTCCGCCAGATAACGGGCAATGGTGTAATTGGGCACAATAACGTCCGTCAGTCCCAGCTCGATACAAATGTGCTCATAGGAGGGATCCTGGATCCGCGTCACCACTCGCTGATAGCCCAGGGACCGCCCGACCAGACTGGCCAGGATATTGTTTTGATCATTGTCCGTGAGGCAGAACAGGAAATCCGTCGCGGCCGGGTCTGCTTCACGCAGTATCACCGGCTTGCTGCCATCCCCATGAATATAACCGGCGCCCAGTTCCGTACTGAGTTCATCGATACGCTCCTTATCACGCTCGATGATCACGACTTCATGACCACTTTTGAGTAATTGCTGTACTGTCATGACCGTCAGATCACTTGCGCCAATAAATACCGATCTCATTACACTGTCTCCCTGCGGCCAAACCAGTTACGCGGATATAGAACGACCAGCAATGCGATAATTTCCATACGCCCGGCCAACATATCAAAACACAAGATGCCCTTGAGTGGTGCGGACAGCTCTGGCCGGGTAATGCCAGTACTCAGTCCGACCGTACCACAGGCCGATACCACTTCAAACAGGGCATCGAGGGGTGCGTATCCGGCCAGCACAAACGGCAGCCAGGAAATGAAGACCACCCCGATAAACAACAGGATCACTAATAAAGCCCGGTTGATATCATCGACCGACAATTTTTGATCTCCCAGGCTGAGCGGAATCACCGCATGCGGCGGCATGGCAACCCGGCGCAACATCAGCTGGAGGGCACGGAACAGGATAACCAGTCGCAGGACCTTGAATCCACCTGCCGACGAACCCACGCTGCCACCGATCAGCATGGCAACCATCATCACCAGCTTCGAGGCTGAATCCAGCGTGGCGATATTTTGCGTACTG
Organism: Gammaproteobacteria bacterium; assembly: GCA_037384645.1. GTDB lineage: Bacteria > Pseudomonadota > Gammaproteobacteria > UBA6429 > Thiohalophilaceae > RI-92. The sequence continues at coordinate 21,214 of JARRNT010000020.1, forward strand.
AAGCCCGTGGTTGTCTGCGCAGAAATACCCAGCATAAATCCCTGATACCAGGGCGCATGATTTCCATGCAACCAGCCGAGAATCCCGAGGAGACTGCCAACCAGCAGGCAGGCCAGTATCAGACTGCGTAATTCGACGTCGTATGCCAGGTTACGCCAGCCAGTTTGCCAGCCAGCATGGAATGCCTTCCAATACAGGGTGAGCGAAATCGCACTTAAAAAGGACACCAGCATAACCGCGATGGCCGCTGCCCGTGTCGGCATACCGGCCAGACTGTTATCCAGCGGGGAAAACCCACCTGTCGACACCGCCGACAATACATGCAACAGGCTGACAAAGCCGTTGCGACTCAATGGCCAGACCACGGCAAGGCCGAAAAATGTCAGTCCCAGGTAGATAATCAGCGTGCGCCGGGCATGGGTGCGTGCGGTCGCCATCAGGGATTCTTCACTGTCGACCGGACTGATCAGGCGTCGCGTCGTGGCCTGGTGGCCCAGCAACAGGGCCACGGATAACACGATAAATCCCAGGCCACCGTACCACTGCATCCAGGCGCGCAAAAACAGAAAGCTGGCAGGATAATCCGAAACCCTCGGCAGGGTGGATAAACCGGTGGTAGTTACACCGGATACGGCTTCGAAAAGCGCGTCGATGGGTGACAAACCAGATGCCATCATCGGCCACGCCATCAGTAAAGCAGACACGATAAAGGCCAGCGCGGTAATGGTCAGCGCTTCGTTGGCCCGAATCATATCCGGGGCCGGTAACCGTGCGTAGCGCCAGCCGATAAAAAACAATCCAACACACACAACGGCATAGCGCAGCAACAGCATCCAATTCGTCTCGAACCCGGCCACCAGCAAAGGTACCAGGGTCAACACCGCTAATATCAGTGCCAATTGCCCGGTGTATTTCAACACCACGCGTCCGCGTACGGCATATACCAGGACTTTACTGCTTTCTTCAACCATTGCCGATTCCTGTTATAAAGCCTTCCCATGTCATCGGCCGTGACCCCATGACAATATATCAGAACCGCATGGCATACCGGCATTGTTGCCAAAATAACAAATGCGACTTTTCACATCCACAAAGATCGCATACCGACGCGCTCAAGTCAGGCCTGAACTATCCCGGTTGAACCCCGAAACACCGGCAAGGTCACGAGCAAATTCGAATTTTATTCGCGGCAATTAATGTTGATAGGTGCCGATCATGTCGGCCTCGGCCAGGACGTGTCCTTCCATTGCCTGTAACAGGCTGGCCTTAGCTGGATGGCGCAAGTCCGGCAGCATCGTATCCAGGGCATAGAGTCGGAAATAATAGCGATGTCGGCCGATGGGCGGACACGGCCCGCCATAGCCGGTACGTTTCCAGTCATTAATACCTTCGAGAGTCCCCTTGGGCAGTTCGGCCGGCATCACGGCCTCGGCCAGACCATTACTGGTGATGGGCAGGTTATACAGAACCCAATGAACCCAGACCATGCGCGGTGCCGCCGGGTCCGGTGCATCCGGGTCATCCACGATCAGAGCCAGGCTCCTGGCCTTGTCCGGTATGCCGTTCCAGCTCAAGGGTGGCGATACATCGCGGCCATCACAGGTATAATGTGGCGGGATGGCGAGATCGGAATTGAAAGCCGGTGAGTAAATATGCATATCGCCCCTCCTTGTATGGTTGCCAGTCAGGTTTTGGTCTTGCACGCCGCCAGTGTATCGCGCCAGTTATCCAACAATACCCCGCGGGCAACAGCATCATCACGGCCATGCAGCAGGTAATCGCTATCTGCCGTCAATCGGTAAGTTCCCCAGCCATTGTCTGTGGCACACTCAACCCGAACCTCCCATTGTCCAGGCCGCGGTTCGATGTCGAACAGATAGGCATCGAGTTGCAACTCATCCAGCAATGCGGTCACGTTCATGCGCATCTGGGCAAGCTCCTCGGCAGACAATTCCATACTCACACCTCCTGATAATCCGGCAATATAGAAACTAGTATAACAATCAACATTTCACAGACGAGGGCTCATCGCTTTGACAAACTGACCCGGGTCATGAAACAGTGACTTTTCAGCCCATCAGCCGGGAATCCATCACAGACTCATATAATCCAAACCCCCACACCACCAATATCGCCGTGATTGCCCTGTCCCCCGGCCAGCGCTTTCACTGTGACAAGGTCGACAAGCAAAGCGGGCAGATCAGCTTGGGGGATTAACAGCGGCAGCAAAACCTTATACTATTAATATATGTTAAAGATTGGCGGGCACTGCACCCCGTCACACATTACAATACCCGGCAGATTGCCCCCGACTTTGAAGCCCTGAGCCCAGCCATATGTCCCTCGCCAACGCCCCCACTACCCCGTCCGTTCGCTTGACCGAATACAGTCACGGCTCGGGCTGCGGCTGCAAGATTGCACCGGCCCTGCTGGACAACATCCTCAAGAGCCAGCTGCCGACGATGCATTACCCGCAATTACTGGTCGGTAACGAATCCAGGGACGATGCCGCGGTATTCGACCTGGGCAACGGGACGTCGGTCGTCAGTACAACCGACTTTTTTATGCCTATCGTCGATGATCCTTTCGAATTCGGCCAGATCGCTGCGACCAATGCCATTAGTGATATATACGCGATGGGTGGCAAGCCCCTGATGGCCATCGCCATTTTTGGCTGGCCCATCGATAAGCTCGGACCTGAGATTGCGCAACAGGTGATCGAAGGCGGTCGCCATGCCTGCCAGCAGGCGGGCATTCCCCTGGCAGGTGGACATTCCATCGACGCGCCGGAGCCCATCTTTGGCCTGGCCGTCACCGGCCAGGTCGATAATGCCCATCTCAAACGCAATGACCAGGCCCGCGCCGGCAGCAGAGTGTTTCTCACCAAACCGCTTGGCATCGGCATCCTGACCACGGCGCAGAAGAAAAAACTGTTGCGTCCCGAACATGCCCGCCTGGCCCCGGAAACCATGTGCCAGCTTAACCGTGCTGGTGAGGATTTTGGCAAGTTGTCCGGCGTAACAGCCATGACTGACGTTACCGGTTTTGGCCTGCTCGGCCACCTGTCCGAGATCTGTGAGGGCAGCAAGCTGCGCGCTGTCGTCAACTTTGAACGTGTCCCCAAACTGGCCCAGGTAGAGACCTATCTTGAACTTGGCTGTTCGCCAGGTGGCGCGCAACGCAACTTTGACAGTTATGGCCACAAACTCGCGCCGATGGCAGAGCAGCCGCGCCAGATACTCTGTGATCCGCAAACCTCCGGAGGTTTGCTGGTTGCCGTCTTGCCGGAAGCAGAAGCCGAGTTCCTGGCCATGGCCGAACAACATGGTTTCCGGCTTGAAGCAATTGGTGAATTGCTAACGGCATCACCCACCGATCAATACCTCGTTGAGGTAATCTGAATTCAATCAGCCGACATGCAATTACCACTCATAGACGATTACTACCGGCTATTTGTTGACGATACTCCCCTGCTGGATGTACGGGCCCCGATTGAATTCAATCAGGGCGCATTTCCGCATGCACAGAACCTCCCCTTGTTAAACGATGAGGAACGCCATGCCATCGGTATACGTTATGCAGAAGCAGGCCAGGACCAGGCCATTGCTCTCGGCCAGGAACTGGTGCGCGACGGGGTTAAGGATCAGCGGATCCAGGACTGGTACGAATTTACCCAGCAATATCCAAATGGTGCCCTGTATTGTTTTCGCGGTGGACTGCGTTCCAAAATCACCCAGCAATGGCTGTATGAAACAACCGGCGTGGTCTACCCCCGGATCGAAGGTGGCTACAAGGCGTTACGTCGCTTTTTAATCAATGAGCTGGAAACCGCGATGGACGACCTGCAGACACTGGTGATTGGTGGACGCACCGGCGTTGGCAAGACCCTGCTATTGCAGCGACTGGAACACCAGCTCGACCTGGAAGGGATATATCGCCATCGCGGTTCCAGCTTCGGCTATCGTGTCCTGCCCCAGCCGAGCCAGATTGATATTGAAAACAGCCTGGCGATTGCCCTGCTCAAACATCGCAACAACAATGTCCACAAACTGGTACTGGAAGACGAAGCCCCTAATATTGGCTCGCGCAGTGTTCCTCCGGGAATCATGCATTCAATGCGACAGGCGCCTCTGATCCTGATCGAAGAGAATATCGAAAACCGCGTCGATGCGGTGTTTGAAGAATATATCAACAGCGCCCTTGCTGAATTTCAGCAGGTCCATGGTGAAGCCCTGGGTTTCGAGCACTGGGCAAGCAATTTACGCAGCGCCCTGGATCGAATCCAGCGCCGACTGGGCGATCAACGTCATCGCCAGCTAATTGATATTATGGATGATGCAATTGAGCAGCAACGTCAACATGAGAACCGGGATAATCACAAATCCTGGATACGCATGCTGTTACAGGAATATTATGACCCAATGTACGATTATCAGTTGCAGAGAAAGGCTGAACGCATCGTCTTCCGTGGTGATCGTCAGGCAGTACATGATTATTTAGTGCAGCAGCATGGCGTAACTTAGCCCTGATCGTCTGATACGGTTTTTATCCGTGAGGTTGCTCCTGTCGCCCTATCACTATCAATGAAATGATCGACTGGCCGCGACAGATAATAGCCCTGTCCCGTATCCACGCCCAGTTCGACCAGAATCGGTATTACCTCTTCCGTTTCGATAAATTCCGCAGTAGATGTAATACCAAGACCACGCGCCATATCACTCATTGCCCTGATGAACAGCTGGTCAAATTTATCCCGGGCAAGATGGCGGACGAAACTCCCATCCAGCTTGATCATGTCGACTGGTAGATGTTTCAGGTAATGAAATGACGAAAAGCCGATACCAAAATCATCGAGCGCAATACGACAACCCAGACCATGCAGGGAATCGGTGAACCGTTGAGCCTGGGTAACATTTTCCACCGCCGCGGTTTCGGTTATTTCAAATATCAACCTGGAAGAATCTGCCGAACTTTCCCTGATAGATTCCCGTATCCATTCCAGGATCTGCTGATCGCCAAAGTGACGTCCTGAAAGATTAATCGCAAGGCTTACTGGCTGATTTCTGCGCGAACTGTCGCCCTGCACCTTGATCGCATTCTTCAGGACCCACTGGTCGATTTCCCGAATCAAACCAAAACGTTCAGCAATATCGAGAAACGCACCGGGAGGTATGAGATTACCTTCACCATCATCCATTCTGAGTAATACTTCATAATGCGTAATAGTACGATTACTAAGCTTGTAAACCGGCTGATAATGCAGCACGAAGCGATCATTTTCCAGCGCATCACGAATACGTTGTTCCCATTGCAGCTTGGCATGCATCGCGGATAGCTGCTTGTCAGTTTCGCTATAAAAATGATAGGTATTACGCCCCTTGTCCTTGGCGCTATACATGGCTGCGTCCGCCCTTGCCAGCAACTCCCCCGGAGTTTTGCCCTGTAGCGGAAATAAAACTATACCGACACTTGCCGTAACAGGTGTATTAAGTTCATCGATTTTACCGGTATCTGAAGCCAGTCCTTCTATTATCTGGCAGGCAACATGCTCAACTTCCTTACGTGAGGAATTCGGCAGTATTATCCCGAATTCATCACCACCAAGACGTCCGATAGTGTCTACCTTACGTAGACTATCGGATAGTCTTCTTGCCACCATACATAAAAATTCATCGCCTGCCTGATGACCCATTGTGTCATTAATGTACTTAAACTGATCCAGGTCGATAAACATTAGCGCACTTTGCTGCCGGAAACGCTCACTGTAGGCGACGGTGCGTTCGAGTTCCTCCTGGAAGCGGCGACGGTTGAACAAACCGGTTAATGCATCGTGGTCCGCCAGGTAAATGATCTGCTTTTCGTTTTGCTTCTGTTCGTTGATATCCAGCATCAGGCCACGACAAACCAGGCGCCCTGCCTTGTCATAGTCGATGGTATTAATACTTCTCACGTCCAGTAATTTTCCATCAGCATGAAAAACACGGTAGTCGAAGCTTATCTCTCCCGGTCCCCTGGTATGCGCCAACAGCTGTTGCTTGAAATATTCGAGATCATCCGGGTGTATATGGGACTGTAAAAAATTCGGTTTGTACCAGTCCTGCACCGGATATCCGAGAAAATGTTCTGCATCGCGTGACACATACAAAAACTGGCATTGTTCCGGATAGGCTTCGATAACGACGGCATTGACGCTATCCATCAAGGTCTGCAACTGTTGTGTCTTCTCGCCCAGGGCCAGATGCTCTTCCTGCAGCTCGTTGCGAGTCTCGGCCAGGTGGCTGGCAAGATCATTAAACGAACGGGCCAGATCACCAATCTCATCATGTGTATCCAGGCTGATACGATAATCCAGTTCGTCGCGCGACAGCGCCCTTGCCCCGGCTTCCAGTTTACGCAGATTCCTTGTCAGGAAGTAACCGGCTGCAAGGGTAACTAGAATCGTCAACAACAACTCTATCAGAGCAATGGCTGTATTCTGAAAACGTGTCTTGCTAATCAGATCAGCAACATAGGCAGTAGAATAGCCGATTTTCAGTTCGCCGAGTTTCTGCTTGGCCAGTATGATTGGCGTAACAATATCGAAGATCGCATCTTTCGCTGCAGGCTGGTATGTCTTGTCCGGTTGAATTTTATCCGGTACTTTACCAAGTCCCGCCATCACCCGGCCCCGGGTATTCACTACCTGGACATAAACAATATTGCCTTCACGTTTTGCCAGCGACAGCGCATCCAGCAGGATGGCCCGATCACTGACGGCAAGACCAGGGGCAAGCAGGTTAGCCAGCAGGTTGGCCTCCTCACGGAAATGGTGTTGCAGCACCTCGGCATGACTGGAACTGATAAGACGCACACTGTTCCATACCAGCGTCGTTAACATAACCGCTTCGATCAGCACGACGCTCAGTATCAGGCGACTTGAAAGACGAATCCGCATATAGTTTTAGCTAATGAATAACGGGCTATCGCAGGTTTGAATCTTTACGCAGACAACCGATGTTCAGGGTAGCTGCGAGTTTTTTCTGGCCATTTCCCGGGTGGCCTGCTGCATAAAGGGTCGTAATGATTCATATTCTGCTGCACTTTTTATCCCCCGGTAACCGGGAAAACGGATTTGTTTTAACACCTGTCTGCCTTCGGCAGTTTTGTTCATATTCACCAGGATTTGAACAACCCGGTTTGCCAGGGCTGGATCCAGATTGGTGGCAATAAGCGTTGCCATATTCGGTAATTTGAAACTACGTTTTATGACTCGAAATGGAGCACCCTTGCCCAGGGCCTTTCTGATGACGTTACTGGATGCAATCGCCGCATCGACTTCTCCGGCCAACAACGCCTGGTTCGCCGCATTATGACTGACATAAACCCGATAAACAGGAGCACGCTTACCCACAAGCCCGGCGCTGGCCAACTCGCGCATTCCAACCATGGTCATTAACGCATCCGCCGGCGGTGTCGCAATCCGTTTCCCAGCCAGCTGTTTGACCGATGTCAGACGACTGTCTTTGCGCACGACCAGCAATTGGTACACCTTGCCCACTAAGGCCGCTCGTATCCGGTATTTGCCACTATCAGCGGCACGCAGGGCGAAATGCGGTGCAGTCACGACAATATCGTACTGGCGTTCATCGGTCCGCCGTAAGAAGGTAGGAAAGTTCTTGGCCGTTTCCAGTGCTACCGGCCGATGTAACTGTTCAGCCAGGTAATCGCGCAGGGGCGCAAACCGTTTGTACAATGCTACCGTACTAATGATAGGGAAGAAGCCGAGACTGAGTGCCTGATCAGAAGGTTGATCGGCAGACTGGGGATACGCCATTGCAGGGCCGAAGCATGTACCCAGGCAGAACAGAACAAGCCAGATCTTTCCCGTTACACCAGATTTCATGCATCACCCCGAAATAAACATGGATAACTGATTCAGTTTTTATCGACATTGTACCACTACTACATTATAGCCTTAGACCTGAGCTTGCCGGACAATAATCCCAAAAAGCCCAATTCGCATCGTAACCCAGGAAGCAAATTCTGGCATTGCCTGCCCACTCGCAAGACCCTGCGCCCTGTTCCCCTTCCTGCAAATCAACTTTAGTGCACATCGCATTGCGCCGTCGGTGTGGCAATCGCGGCAAACCTTTCTTTGCATACGCGGGAATAAATACCTTCACGCTTGATGGCTTTCAGGGCCTTACTCAGGGCAGGTATGTAATGGCGATAGCGCTTGTTCAGATAGATATACATGGCACGTTGTGCCAGAGGTGGTTCAATGACCTGGATATCCTTGTAGTGCATGTGTTTCAGGATGGCCAGGCCCATCCAGCGGGAATACAGGGCAAACTGGATACGTCCCAGTTTCAGCATAGTCATTAGCTGTTGCGGTGCCTCGGCAGTCGTAATTTCCGTACCTGGTAATAGATTTTGATCGAATATTTTCCACCCCGTAATATAGCCAACTGAAAAGGGCCTGAGACTGCGCCAGCTTGCGTGCTTGACAAGCTTATGCTGCGTAAACGCGACGAAGTCCATTTTGAATATCATCTCCGGCACACGTATCAGGTTAGGGTAGACTTTCTCAATTCCGGCTATCCGGCTTAGATCACCATCATCGGTACCATCGTTGGCATTAATCAAGGCACGCTCGGCTGGTAACTTGACGAGCTTTAAACGCAAACCCGCCCGCCGAAATGCCTCGCCAGCCACGATATCAAGCAAACCTTTATGATCCCTGGTTGTAAAAGGTGCGGCAGTGGGATTGTTCAGGACGAGTTCTTTTATTTTATTCGCCCGGGTATATGCGCTGGCAAGTGCCGAGATCCCCAGACACAATAAAAGAATGAGTCGTCGTACTAGCATTATTAACTACTCCTGCCTTGTCCAAGAAACTCATGAAATCCTGACAGTGATAACAGGCCTGACCGGATAGCATCATGACAAGACTCCATTACGGGTTAGTATATGCGATCAAAGCTCAATTCGCCGTGCCGTTCACCGGTTTGCAACCGCCACAGCCCCGCATACAGGCCGTCTTGTTTTAGCAAGGCTTCATGCGTGCCTGATTCCGCAATACGCCCCTTGTCCAGCACATAAATACAATCCACATGGCGTACCGTAGACAGGCGATGAGCTATAATAAGACTGGTGCGCCCGATGACCAGCCGCTCCAGAGACCGTTGAATGGCAGCCTCGGTCTCATTATCGACTGCAGATGTTGCTTCATCAAGTATCAGGATTGGAGGATCTTTCAATATTGCCCGTGCCAGCGCCAGACGTTGCCGTTGTCCGCCTGACAGTTTCATGCCCCGCTCACCTACCGGCGTGTCATAGCCCCTGGGTAGTCTTTTGATAAAATCATGCGCTTCTGCCGCCTTCGCTGCTGCTTCGATCTCTGTGCGACCGGCACCCTGCATACCATAGGCGATGTTTTCCGCTACTGTCGTATCGGCCAGAAATGTATCCTGGGCGACATAGCCGATTGCACGACGCAGGTCCTGTAGATTCAGGCTTCCAATTGGCTGCCCATCGAGACGTATCTCCCCCTGCTGTGGTTCATGAAAGCGTAACAGCATTTTAATCAGGGTCGATTTACCGCCCCCCGTGCTGCCGACAAAGGCAACGCTTCTGCCGGCACTGACAGTCAGACTGATATTATCAATAGCAGGAGGATGGTCTTCATCATAACTAAAGCTGATGTGATCAAAAACCAGCTCGCCCTTCACTGCTTTCAGTGGCAGATGTTTGCCTTCATAGGCTATTTGAATCGGTGTTTCCAGCAGATCCATGACCCGTTGTATCGATGCCATTGAACGTTGGTATAAGTCCGTCATATCTGCCAGTCGGGTCATCGGCCATAACAACCGCTGTGTCAGGTAGACGAGCACGGAATAACTGCCTACACCGAGTTGTCCGTTGAGTGCCAGCATACCGCCATATAACAGCGTCACGGTAAAACCGGCAAGGATTGCCATGCGGATTACTGGCGTAATAGCTGATGACCAGCGTATCGCCTCACTATTGCGCGCGCGATAGGCGTCTGAGCCGGCACGAATATGTTCTGCCTCATACTCCTCAGCGGTATAGGCCTTGACTGTTGCAATACCTGCCAGATTATTATTCAGGCGGGCGGCCAGCGCCCCGGCCGCCTCTCGCATGGCCCTGTAACGTGGCGCCAGACGGGTCTGAAACCAGAATGCACCATACAGAATAAATGGAACAGGTATCAGGGCCAGGAATGCAAGCTTACTGGTCAGCATAAAAAAGACAGCACCAACCATCATGGAACCGAAAAAGACCTGAATCAGGTCATTGGCTCCACCATTTAGAAAGCGCTCCATCTGGTTGATATCTTCATTCAAAATGGCCAGTAGATTACCACTGCGATTGCGTTCGAAATAACTCATCTCCAGCCTTTGTACGTGCTGATAGGCTTCCATGCGCATATCATGCTGCAGATCCTGAGCCAGATTGCGCCACTTCAAATTATAAAGATATTCAAATGCCGACTCCCCTACCCAGATCACCACTGTCAGCAAGGCCAGCAAAAATAATTGCTGTTTTGGATCTACCACGCCAAAACGCGCGATAAATGAAGCTTTGCGATTCACGACGACATCCACCGCGACGCCGATAAGCACTTCTGGCAGAATATCAAATAATTTGTTCAGAACAGAAAACAGTGACGCCTGCAATACCTGCCTGCGATATTGTCCTGCATAGGCAAAAAGTCTGCGTAATGGATGCATAAAGCCGTATTTACTCTTATTAGATAATGACCGACTATACACGAACTCTGACGTGATTCGCCAACCTTGACGCACTCAGCTTACATGGCCTCATTGTGCTGAATTAGCAGGGTAGTACGTGAGAAGAAACCGAATAATTAATACCTACGCCAGACTGGATTATAATACGGATATTTTCATTCATATCCCGCGACTAGATAGACAGGTTCCTCACTTCATCGGTACCACGGAGAAACCCCTGACTGCATCACCCGTGCGCTGCTTCAATCGCTGCATTCAGGGCAATCAGGTTGACTTGATCGGAAATCCCTTTGATATCTTCGAGCAACGCAAAAACCTGCCCATTTTTCCAACCATGTCATCCATTTTATGAACAATCAAAATACTTTGTTTGCCAAATTTAATAATAATTCTTATAAAAATTCGAGAGTTTCTGAGACCGCCACGCAAAACTCTCGAATATTGATCGGCTGCCCAGTCTCATGCTGAGCTGAATTTTCACGCTCTTCCCCTTTATTGATCAGCGCAACGACGATATTTTTTGCTGTTGTCCCAGCTCGTTGAATGTTGAGCATGGAAATGCTGCTATTAAGATTTGAAATTTTGTCTGCCAGCACGCTTTTTAGATGTATCAATTCGATACTGCTTTCACTGGCTCTGCTCTGGAATTCCGCATTCAGGCCAGCCATGATCTGGGAGGTGGCCTCTGCGGGTTTATCTCAGTCGATCTGGCTTGCTTGCTCTGCTTCAATATTTTTATGGTTTGATTCCGTAAACTATGGGCAGGCAAAAACCAGGCAGCCGAGATGACGGCCAATGCAGCTGCATGGTAATAACCTGCAGTCATGAAACTGAGGGATTAATCGCAGCCACGCTGATACCGATTGCCAGCCTCAGCAGTACCGGGTAGCTCAAGCCTTAAACCAAATTAATAATCAGCAAGTTACCAGATAGCCCTGATCATCGATATCAGCCAGGCGTAGGTCTACTTTAATGCAGCCGATTAAGCCCAGTCATGCGGCAGCCGCAGTCGGTGCAAACCTAACACTTAATTATCAACAAGTTATAGACAACCAGGCGTATACGCCAGCTCAATAGCAAAGCAGTTTGCTGGACTTTAACCGGCTGGCCGGGTTTTCCGCCCCGACAACAAAAAAACAATACTCTATGCTCAATTATAAATTCTGATAATCGGCAACGACAGAATACGCACCCAATTAATTAAAACTATACCTCTGCATTTTACCTCAGTCGTCAACAACACGACCGGCTATACTCAGTATGAGTCGTATGACTCGTTCTTTCACTATTCAAGGAGGATCCAGCATGGATACAAATCTCAACGATGTACTTTCTGCAAATAAACAGTATGCAAGCAATTTCGGTGATAAAAAGAATCTTACGATGCCGCCCGCACGACATTTTGCCATCCTGACATGCATGGATGCACGACTGCTTCCTGATAAGTTTGCCGGATTGAAGGAAGGTGATGCTCATGTCATACGCAATGCAGGAGGTAGAGCGAGTGATGATGCAATACGTTCCCTGGTGATATCCCATAAATTACTTGGAACCCAGGAATGGTTCGTGATACATCACACTGACTGCGGTATGCAGACTTTCAGCAATGATATAATGCGCGACTTACTTGCCGGCAGCCTCGACACAGCTGAGCTGGATAAAAATGGGTGGCACAATACAGGCAAGGGTCCAGGCTCACACGAAGGTGACTATATAAACTGGCTCACCATCAGCGATCAGAAACACAGCGTTACGGAAGATGTGGAACGAATTCGCCGGCATCCGCTCGTACCCCGAAACATCGCAATTTACGGCTATATATTCGACGTCAAAACCGGGCAACTCGTCGAAGTCGCCGATGCAATGAGTATTGGCAAGGCAGCCTGACTCAACCCGCGGTTCGCGCCGCTGTTGTGCGCTACTCGGCAGCGGCGCGATGAATCCGGCTTTGACATTTACTCGACTTCTATCACTCCACTGGCCGTGACAGTGAGCCGTTGCTTGCCAGCCTGGATAGCTGGAGGAGCAACACTAGCTGCATCCAGCGCCTGGTAGCGTTGAACTCGGATCGGGGTAGCGCTTATTCCGCCTGTAGCAAGCTGCATTTTGACCAAACGATAGCGTTTGTGTCCAAGTTTTCGGGTAATCATTTCAGCCCGCTGCCTGAATTCTGCAATTGCTTTACCAATCAGCGTTTTTTCTGTTTTATTTCGTAGTCCTGGCGAAACCTGATATCCCATGTCTGACAATAACATACTTTCCTGTAATACCCCGATCAGCTTGCCCAGCACACTGGCATCATGACTGCGCAACTGTATTGACTGACTGACACGCCATCCTGTCTGGTGTCGTTTTTCATATATTGGAGACGTGTCATAACCAAGAGTCTGTACTTCAACACCAGCAACCTTTTTGCTCTGTTGAATTGCGCGTGTCACTACCTGGTTAACCTCGTCTGCTAGTTGGCTCAGTTTTTTTCCATTACGTTGCGCTGTTAACCTGGCGACAAGCATATCATTCGCGACATCAACCCCGGCTTGTGCCGTAAACTGGACACGATTGTAGTGCGTCTTATCTTCTGCCCTGGCAAAGGAAGCAAAGATTATCAGCAGGACAACAATCACTGGTTTTATTCTAACAAGGCTAAAAGACATAAGCTTACTCCATAAAGAAATGCGCATCAGGACTGAGCATCACCTGCTGGCTCACAGCGCATGAATGAAATCACGCAACTGCACTGTTTAACCGTCACCAGTGCTATTCACCCACAATCGAGGCATGCCAATGTGATTACCCTGTGCGTAATCGACCCCAATCTTCTGCAACTTTTCCAGCACCGGAACACTTTCGACAAACTCGGCGATAGTCTTCAGGCCCATCACATGGCCGATATTATTAATCGCTTCAACCATTGAATAATTAATCTGATCCTTATGCAGATCATGGACAAAACTGCCATCGATTTTCAGATATTGCACCGGCAGATTTTTCAGGTAGGAGAATGAACTCAGACCGCAACCAAAATCATCCAGCGCAAACAAACAACCTTTATCACGTAAGCTACCGATCAGGCGTATAGCGTTGGCCATATTGGATATGGCTGCTGTTTCAGTGATCTCAAAACATACATTTCCGCCAGGAACGCCGGAGTCCCGCAAAGCAGCCAGCATGAATTGAGCAAAATCCTTATCGGCAATGCTAGAACCAGAAATATTAATGGTATATACCTGCTCCAGATCCTGCTGCTGATGCATTTGCTTTAATCTTTGCAGCGTATTTTGAATCACCCAACGATCGATTTTCTGCATCAAACTGTAACGTTCTGCTGCTGGAATAAATGCCATCGGCGGCACAAGTTCCTCGCCATTATCAATACGAAGCAGGATTTCACTATGCCGTATGCCGTCGGGTTTCAAAGGCATTATATCCTGGGCATACAACTTGAAGTGATTATCCAGAAAGGCCCGCTGAATCTCATGTGCCCAGTGCATTTCACGATGCTGAGCGGACAGCCCCTGTTCTTCCTCACGATAGATATAGACACGATTACGCCCCTTGTCCTTGGCAATAAAACATGCAGAATCGGCTTTGCTCAGAACATCCGTCAGGTCACCCGAATCCTGTTCCAGGATTACCACTCCGATACTGATCCCGATATCAAACATCTTGTCCTGCCAGACAAAACGGAAACCGGCAATCGATGCGCGAATATCCTCGGCAATTTCCAGGCCATGCTGAAGCGTGCAGTTTTCCAGGAGCAGACCAAATTCGTCACCACCCAGCCGCGCAAGGGTATCACCTTCACGTACGAAAGACTGCATGGTTTGCGCCAGCTGCGTCAACATGGAGTCACCCGCCGTATGACCACAGGTATCATTGATGATCTTGAACTGATCCAGGTCCATGTAACAAAGCACATGCTGCACGCCGTGTTTATGACTTTCGTCCAGCGCCCGCAATACACGCTGCTCGAATGCTCTTCGATTCAACAGGCCGGTATGCGCATCATGGCTGGCCTGAAACGCCAGTTGTTGTGACATATCACGGATATGTGTCACGTCATGGATAATCAGCACAACACCAATCAATTCGCCATCGCGGTTTCGAATCGGAGAAGCGCTGTCCCGAATGGCAAATTCCCGCCCATCCTGCCGCATTACCAGGCGAATATTCGCATAAGTCACACTCTGTTCTGTCTGGAGACATTCCAGGACGGGATTGGAGAGCTGAATCAGCTCGTTGTCAGACACCGGGTGATAAACCTGCTTGATTTCAACCCCTCTGGCCATGTCGGGTTCCCAACCGGTGATGGTACAGGCCATGGGGTTCATATATTCAATCCTGCCCGTCACATCGGTCGTGATAACACCGTCAGCGATGGATTTGAGCGTCACCTCGGCTTTTTCACGTTCAAAATCGAGCGCCTGTTCTATCAGTTTGCGGCTGGTGATATCACGAATAATCCCCTCGATCCCGGCGATATTGCCATGCTCATTACGGAAGTAACGAACGTTAATCAGGACCCAGACCCCACTTCCACTACGATGGCGTAATTCCAGTTCATAGTTATCGAGATAGCCTTCCCCCTGTTCAATCCGGGACAGGAATTCCTCGCGTTTTTCCGGATACATGTACAGGTCAGCCACCGGGGTACCGACAAGTTCTTCCGGCGTGTAGCCCAGTAGCTCCTCGGCGGACGGGCTTGTATAGATAAGCCGACCGTTGACATCCACCCGGTAAAGCGTGTCGCGCATATTCTGGATAATGAGCTCGGCATCCTGCGCGGTAATCTGGTTCAGTTCCAGCATGGAAGCAACAGGTATATCCTGGATTTTCATGGAGTTATGCTGTTCTCAGGAGTGAATAAAGTATAAGCAGATCTTAAATACTATATATGTTTAGTATAAATTCAAGCGTATTCCCCTGCAAAAACGTGGGAAATGCGCCAAATCTCAGTACTATACTTGCAAAGCAACCAACAGACTTTTAGATTGCGTGCATCCATAAGAACGCCAGTTGTCATAATTTTTTCATTTATGCTACACACTTTGTTCATTTATCCCATTTAGGGTTGGCCTCTCAAATTAACAATGAAAATTGGAGAAGCCATTATGCTAACAAAAACTCTGCTTGCCGGTAGCATCGCTCTGGCAATCGCCGGCGGCTGCGCCGCCACGCCTGGCGCATATGCCGCCATGCACGGCACTGCCACCCGAACCCCCATCAAACATGTCGTGGTGATTTTCCAGGAAAACGTTTCCTTTGATCACTATTTTGCCACCTACCCCAAAGCAGCCAACCCGGCTGGCGTGCCGCAATTTATTGCCCGTCCCGGCACTCCCCAGGTCAACGGTCTTGACTCTGCACTGTTAAACCACAACCCGAACAGTGCCAACCCGTTCCGCCTGGCACGCAATGAATCACTCACCTGTGATGAAGACCACAACTACACCCACGAGCAGCTGGCCTACGATGGCGGCCTGGTCGACAAGTTCGTCGAGCACACCACGCGTGATACCTGTTCTATGACACCACCTTCGGTCCGTCTACACCGGGTGCGCTCAACCTGGTCTCCGGTCAGACCTGGGGTGCCATCTCTTCTGCCCCTACCACGGATACCTATGGTGCCGTGCATACGAATGCCGACGGTGTCGGTACCGTGATCAACGACCCGAACCCGACGTATGACGACTGCTCCAGCAGCAAGTACCCGACCGTATCCATGATCGACAGCAACAAGAACGTCGGTAACTTGCTCAACGCCAGGGGTATTACCTGGGGCTGGTTCGAAGGTGGCTTTATGCCAACTGCGCGCGATGCCAACGGCAATGCGATCTGTGGTGCGCAACACGCCAACATCGGCGGTGTCATGGTTAGCGACTACATCCCGCACCACGAACCCTTCCAGTACTACAAGTCCACATCCAACCCGCATCACCTGCCGCCGAGCTCTGTGGCCATGATTGGCAAAACCGACCAGGCCAACCACCAGTATGACCTGAAGGATTTCTGGAAAGCCGTTGATGCTGGCAACATGCCTGCCGTCAGCTTCCTCAAGGCCTCGGGCTACCAGGATGGTCATGCCGGTTATTCCGACCCACTGGACGAGCAGACCTTTATTGTTAACACCATCAATCGTCTGCAGAAATCCAGATACTGGAACAGCACTGCTGTGATCATTGCCTATGATGACTCGGACGGCTGGTACGACCACGTCATGCCACCGATCGTCAAGCAGTCCAGCGATCCTTCGCATGATGGCCTGATCGATGGCAGCTGTGGTTCCGTCGCCGATGGTGAACACCAGGATCGTTGTGGTTACGGTCCGCGCCTGCCGTTGCTGGTAATCTCACCCTGGGCCAGGCGTAACTATGTAGATCACAGTGTGACTGATCAGAGTTCCATTCTGCGTTTCGTGGAAGACAACTGGAATCTGGGTCGCATCGATGGCTCTTATGACCAGCTTGCCGGTTCGCTGGATGGTATGTTTAACTTCAGGCGTCATCACGCCGATGCCCGCCTGTTCCTGAATCCAACGACAGGTGAAGCTGCCTCGCAAGACAACGACAGGTAAGTCTGAGGTAATAGCAGTAAGCAAGAGCCCCGCGTCAGCGGGGCTCTTGCTTTATTGCGCCAGCCATAGCTGTCTCAATTCCTGAAGCATTTCGCCCAGTTGACGGCTCCGCACCGGCGCATGCACATGCTCGTGTTGGGCAAAATGAATCTCATCGCCCTCGCTGCGGAGAAAACGGATACCCGTCTCCGCCACGGCGTTACGCAGGGCATCCAGTTCGGGATCGGGCAGCACGTGGCGGGGGTCTGCAACTACGGTCAACAAGCGGATGACTGCTAATATTGCCGGCAAATCCAGTCGCCGGGTATGCGCGCTGATCACTGCCAGCGCTCGCCATAATACCCCGTGCCGGTCGTGCGGGTGGATCAATGGCGGTGCCATGCGGCCAATGAATAACGCGTTGCTGCGTGCAAGCCAGTCCGGGTCAGGTCCGATGGATTCGAAGACCATCATCGGTTCGTGGACCAGATGTACCCCGGCCTCATTGCCACGCTCGATCTCGGCCAGTACTAACAACGCCAGGCCGCGTGCCAGGCTCTGTCCAGGTAACAAATCCAGTAGCTTTGTATTGGCATTGACATAAAGATCGATCAGCAAATCGACAAGTGGTGGTGTAATCGACCACAATGTCTGTGCCAGTTGCGTCAGCGGCTGGCTGCCGCGCAGCGCAGACCAGTGCTGTTCACATAAGGCCACAATCTGGTCCTGCAAGTCATGGCGCCGGGATTCGGGAATGTGCCCGAGAACTTGTGCCGCTGCGCCCTGAATCTGGGAAAGACTTGGTGACATCACCTTAACTGTTGCTCATTGACGTCCAACGGGCATTAACAGTAAGGGCTTCCGGTCAGGCGGCAATTGTAAGACGCGCGCGACCCCCTCATCGTCAAAGGCACCGACATCGACCGTCCCCAGGCCCAGGGCCCCGGCCTGTAAAAACAGATTCTCGGCAGCATGACCGACCTCGATATCGACATAACGCTGCGCCCGCGGTCCATATTTTTTCTCAGTCCGCGCCAGCACCGCGGTAAATACGATCACAACAGGGGCTTGTGCTACCGAAGCCTGTGACAGGGCCGCCTCGGCCAGGTCGTTGCGGATATCCCCGTCTTCGGTTTTGACCAATGCATGGCCCCCGGGCTGGTAGTGGTAAATACCCTTGCTCAGGCCGGTGACATGACTGACCACGGCATATAATTCAAGTGGATATAATGCACCGGCAGACGGTGCCGTGCGATAACCACTGCCATGAGTAATACCTTGTGCCGCCCACAACAATTGACCGAGTTGAGCCAGCGTCAGCGCCTGGTCCGAGTATTCGCGTACTGAATGCCGCCGCTGTAATAAGGCTTCAAGCGACTGCTGGCCTGACAATCCCGGTGCGGGTAACTGGATCGTTTCAGCAGCTTGCACCCTCCCTCCTCCATATGTGAATGCCGACAGCAGTAAGACTAGCGTGCCCAGCAATTGTCGATTTCCCATATGAGCCTCCCTGATTTGACTCAAGGCAAAACCATTCAGGATGTTATATATATTAGTAGAGTCAATTTTATCTGCACGGGCAGGATTCGGATCCGTCATGCCAGAGTTTCATCAGCGCCGCCAACTTTCTGCTTTACCGCTGGATGTTTCACACATCCTGAGTGTTATACCTCCGCATCACCGCCGTATCTTGTTGTTTGGTCCCATGGGGGTGGGCAAATCCACGCTCGCCAGCGAGATGGCAAAAACATTGGCACAACAACAAGTGTGCTGGGGACTCAATGCCGACCCGGGCACGCCGGCCTTCGGCGTGCCCGGTGCCGTGTCCCTGGCCAGGTGGCAGGCGGACTCCTGGCAGGTCCAGGCACACGCCGCGCTGTGCAGCCTGGACGCCGGCCGTTTTCGACTCGCGCTTGTCACTGCCGCCTGCGCATTGCTGGCAGCATGTCCGGATCAGACCGTGTTGATCGATACTCCCGGCGTGGTGCGAGGCGTCGCTGGCCGGGAATTATTGCAAGCCCTGGTGGATTTACTCGAGGTAGACACGGTGCTGGCCCTGGCTGCCCTGGACCAGGCCGTACCACTTGAACAGGAATTGTGTGCCCTTCCCGCTGACGTGTATGTCATTCACACCTCGAATAAAACCATGCGCCCCGGCAAACGTGCCCGGGCTCGCCAGCGCACAAAACAATGGGATGCCTGGCTTGCCAATGGGCACACACACCAGCTTGATATAACAGGCCTGAATCTGCTGGGGACACCACCACCGCAGGAGGAAACGCATAGCTGGATTGGCCGGCAAGTCGCGTTACTACAGGGGAATCGCACCCTGGCGATGGGCGAAGTCCGCGCACTCGCTGATCATAGCCTTAGCCTGCAGGTCGCCGGAACTATCCAGCAAGCCGACAGCCTGTTGTTACGCGACGCACAACGCAACAGCGAAGGCTGGCTGGAAACCGCCGCACCGTTTGCCACGGAAGCCTTTCGCTATTTGCCCCCGGCCGACGTTATCCCGGCCATGGCGATCAGCGGTGGCCCGCGCCTGTACACGCGCGTCGGTGCGCTGGATGTAGCCCTGATTAATGGTGTCTTTGGTGATCCCCTGCTGCACGTGCGCCTGCGGCATCTGCGTCGCAGCCTGTTATTCGATCTGGGCGATGGCAGTCGCCTGAGCGCACACATTGCCCATCAGGTCAGCGATGTCTTTATCAGTCACGCCCACTTCGATCACATCGGTGGCTTTTTATGGTTACTCCGCTCGCGCCTGGGTGACTATCCTGCCTGCCGACTCTATGGCCCGCCCGGTCTGGCCCAACACATCCAGGGGTTTATCCAGGGCATCTTGTGGGACCGGATTGCCGATCGTGGCCCGCAATTCGAGATAGTGGAACTGCACGGCGAACGACTACAGCACTTTCACCTGCAGGCAGGTCAGGGAAAACTACAGGTATTATCCACAAGCAGGATGACTGATGGAATCGTGCTGGCGCAACCCGGCTTCCGCGTGCGTGCCTGTAGTCTCGACCATCATGGCACCCCGGTGATCGCCTATGCCCTGCTGGCGGACAAACAGCTCAATATCCGCAAGGACCGTTTACAGGCCCGTGGTCTGTCACCGGGACCCTGGCTAGATATACTCAAACAACAACTCCTGCAGGACAACACCGATGCGCTCATTCAATTGCCCGATGGACAAACTGCCTCCGTGGCAGCACTGGCGGAGGATCTGGTGATTATCACGCCCGGCAAAAAGCTTGCTTATGCCACGGACCTGGCAGACACCCCGGATAACCGGTACCGCCTGATCGCCCTGGCCAAAAACGCCCACACGTTTTTCTGTGAAGCCCCATTTATGGAAACGGAGGTTGAACATGCCAGTCGCAATGGTCATTTGACGACCCGTGCCTGTGGTGAGATCGCCAGTGCGGCGGGAGTTGCGCGGCTGGTACCGTTTCATTTCTCACGTCGCTATGCCGATCATGCGCAATCACTGTTTGAAGAAATCGAACGCTACTGTCCGCAGGTCCTGCTCCCCAAAGCGATAAAGCCCGGCACGACAACGGCGAACGACGCGCAACACGCCCTGGAGCTCAGTGCCTTGATTGATTAGCCAGGACCCCGAGCAGTCGATCAAGAAAGGCCTGTTGTCCCTTGTATATTTTCTGCCGCGCCCGGGCTAATGAAAACCAGTCGCCGCGGTCGACCTCCGGATACTCGCGCAGCTGGCCTGAGCCACGTGGCCATTCCAGCTCGAAGGTATTGCTCCTGAGCTGAGCGGCATCAAAATCTGTTTGCACCGCCCAGACATGCACGATCTTCTTGCTGGCCTGCTGGAGCTGTCCCAGTGCAATGAAACCATCGTTGACCTCGAAACCGGTTTCCTCGTGAAACTCACGCATCGCCGCTGCCAGCGCTGACTCGTCGGCGTTAATTATGCCCTTGGGAATGGACCAGGCCCCGTCATCACGCCTGGCCCAGAATGGTCCACCGGGGTGAACCAGAAAGACCTCAAGTAGCTGCGCGCGATAGCGGTAACATAATATGCCGGCACTGTGTACACTCATGGATTCGAAGCAGGCGCTATGCACGCACGACAGCAGTCAGGGATTATCTGGGTCACACCCGCCTTCGCGCAACCACAGACCTCGCTGGCACTTCAATAACACGCCACTGCCACTGCAGATAAAACTGCCATCGCTGTATGTTACGTTGTTGAAATAGCAGATCGGTTTCTCCTCCACTTCCTGCGCCAGGACTTCATACTCCTCATCTTCTTCATCCAGGATGGGAGAGGTTTTGAGGTCCGGGTTAGGTGCACCGACTGATGCAGGGCTTTTAGCCATGATGCTCTCCTTTCCAGCTTGTCCAGATTCAGGTCAGCGTCTCGGTTCTGATTACAGCAGGATCCTGTGATCCAGGTGTTGACCACTTTCATTATCATAACAGAGCCATGAAACCGTAAACGCATTGCCTGCTGATATCCTGACCCAGATCATGCATAGGACTCGAGTACGTATTCATACGTATGAATCATCGCCGTCTCTCGGGATTACAATCTTTATCTGTAACCGTCTGCCCGTTGCAGGGACATGGCCAGGCGAGGCAGTTGGGATTGTGGAACCTACATCACCGCGATGACACGACATATTCTCATCATACAGGGACACCCGGATGCGAGCCGGCCACACTTCGGCCACGCGCTGGCCGATGCCTATACCCGGGGCGCACAAGCCGCTGGCCACGAAGTGAAAACCCTCAGCGTGGCCGAGCTGACGTTTCCCTTTATTCATACCTATGAAGAGTTCTATGAACAAGGACCACCTGAAATTATCCGGGATTGCCAGGATCTAATCCGCTGGGCCGATCACCTGGTCCTGATCTACCCGCTGTGGCTGGGCAGCATGCCGGCGCTGCTCAAAGGCTTTCTGGAACAGGTCTTTCGCGCCGGCTTTGCCATGAAGATCGAGAATAATGGCAGAAAGTGGACTCGCCTGCTCAAGGGCAAATCTGCACGGGTCATTATCACCATGGGGATGCCGGCCTTTGTCTATCGCTGGTATTTTGGTGCCCACAGCCTCAAAAGCCTGGAAAAAAATATTCTCAAGTTCTGTGGCATCGCGCCCATACACGAAAGCCTGGTCGGTATGGTCGAGGGCAGTCCCGCACACCGGGCACGCTGGTTAAGCAAACTGGAAAAACTCGGTAAGCAGGGGAAATAGGCAGAGTAGTGCGCAGGCGCTTTGCCATGCCCGCCATGTTCACCCCGGCCGACAATACGCTAACAGCAACGCTCGCTCCGCCTTTACGATCGCCGCCAGCTGTTCACGCTGCCTGAGCGGCACCCTTTCCAGGGCCATGAGCTGGGCCGGGTATGATGCCGTCGCCGCCAGGGCATCCTGCACACATTGCTGGGTGCGTTTGTCGCTCAAACCAAAGTGTTTCCCCAGGCTCACAAAAAACTCACCATGGTCAACATAACCGGCGGGATCAAACGGGATCGCACTGACCAGGTTGTGTCGCGGCCAGGCCCGCATCGGCGAGGGATCATAGACCGGTGCCAGACGGCAGGCGTCAATCCCGCCCAACAGGGCAAGATTATCCAGATGCAGGTCGCCGTTACCGGTCAGCAGGGCCATGAGAATACGCCGGTATACTTGCTCCGCCGTATCGGCGGCGAGCGACACCACGTCGCCGAGGCGCTGAATGATAGCCCCCAGCTCTTCCAGCAGCACGTCACCGGTTTCGCGAAAATGATGGTCACCGGTGGCAATCACCGAAAACAGGGATTCCATGGGCAGCGGTTTGCCCGCCTCGCGATCAAAACGCGTCACGGCCAGAAATTGCAGTTCAGCCTGCTCAAACCGATGATAGTCCGGCACACTAAAGCCTGCTGCACGATGCAGCTCGAGACACAGGGCCTCCAGATCCAGCAGTCCCTGATACTCAGGCGGTTCCACCTTCAACACCACGTCGCGCATGCCCGCCGTCTCCGGCGGATAAAAACCCACCGCAGGTTGAGCGGGATCAATCGAGACCAGCAGCTTGGGAATCATGCCACCCACCGACGGTGTCGGCCCCAGTGTCTGCTCCACGACCTGAGGATCAAACTCGACATTTTCGTCCAGCACGTCCCGCTTGAGCATGCGCCACAAATCGGAACGTGGCTGCGAGCTGGCAACAGGCGGGGCGTGGCTTGCGCTGGTGTCGCGCCGGTACCAGGCCTCGGCAGCCCGATCATCCACGAATACATCAATGTGGCCAATCCCGCCATGTCCCCCCATCAACAACAATTGCCATTCGGTATCGATGCCGGGTGACGGCTCCCGGCCAAGCCGGGCACGCAACAAATCGAGATAATGCCGGCGTTGCAGGTTGCGCGGCTGGTTACCGGGTATCAGCGCCAGCAACCGCGGGAAAACGGGGATGCGTTCACTGATCGGGTAACTGACACTGTCCTCCCCCCAGATCCTGGCGTCTCCCAGCAGACAGAATCCCGACAATCCCGCCTCCAGGTAATTGCGGGTGTAGGTAAAGGCAATCCTCTCTTCCGTCAGGACCAGGTTGCCCATTTTCTGCGGCCGGCCACCGAGGCGCGTCCAGATCACGGCATGTTGCAATCTCGCCATTTAGTCCGACTTTTCCGCAGGCTGACGGGTGGAACGCAGGAAGGTCCCGGCCTTGATGGCATCGACCGCCTGCGGGGAGGCCTGCCGGGGGCGCAGCACCAGCTGTAAATCCAGTTGGTTAGCTAACTCAGACAGGGTGGAGGCCCGGATATCACCACGGTGCTTGGCCTTGCTCAGGCCCACGGCACTCAGTCCGGCCCGCTGCGCCAGCTCGGCCTGGGACAGGCCCTGGGCACGGGCAGCCTCGATAATCTGCGCAATGAGCTTTTCGATGGATTTTGACATTAAACAATCGTTAAATTTAAGCCTGAATAATACTGTTCATTATAGCCGAATTTAACAAAAGTTTAAGATTTCAGGAAAATTCAGCGCCCTGATCTGGGGGATACAAAGCCAATCAGCAGCCATGTATTAAACAGTTGTTTAACACATGAAAGGATAAGCCAACTGTTTGGTCACTTATTAAACGATAGTTTAATAAAAGCGCGACTTATTCCTGGATTTCCGCATTGTGGTAGACGTCCTGGACATCATCACAGTCATTTAACATTGTCAGGAATTTATCAAACAGCTCCACATCGTCCCCACTGATCGGACAGCTGGTTTGCGGAATAAAGCTGATCTCGTCGACCTCAAACTCGATATCCCCCAGCAGATCGGTCAGGGCGGTTTTGGCCTTGTTGTCCTCGGTGGGTGGGACCAGCACCGTAATCAGCCCATTTTCGGCTTCCACTTCGCTGACATCCACATCCGCGTCGAGCAAGGCTTCAAGTGCAGCG
This sequence comes from Gammaproteobacteria bacterium, assembly GCA_037384645.1. Classification (GTDB taxonomy): domain Bacteria; phylum Pseudomonadota; class Gammaproteobacteria; order UBA6429; family Thiohalophilaceae; genus RI-92. The sequence goes on from JARRNT010000020.1 coordinate 45,926, forward strand.
TCTTCATCCTCTCCCTTGAACACGAACACCGAACGGTGATCGAACATGTGTGCAACGGCCCCGGGCGCACCGATTTTGGCCCTGGCCTTGGTAAAACACTGGCGCACGTCGTTGAAGGTACGGGTGTTGTTGTCGGTAAGACAATCAACAATCACGTTACAGCCGCCGGGGCCAAAACCCTCGTAACGTGCCGGGACGAAATCCTCCCCGCCAGCACCGCTGGCCTTGTCCAGGGCCTTGTCGATCACATGGGCCGGGACCTGATCCTTTTTGGCCTTGTCGATAAGCCGACGCAGGGCCAGGTTTCCGTCCGGATCAACCCCGCCATTCTTGGCGCAGACATAGATCTCGCGACCGTATTTTGAATAGACCTTGGTCTTGGCAGCCGCCGTCTTGGCCATGGAGACTTTCCGATTCTGATAGGCTCGCCCCATACAACTCTCTCTTAGCTAATCCATTTATCCGGCGGCGATTTTACTAAAGTGAGGCTATAGCCGTCCAAGCCAAATCTCGTTTCAACCTGCACCCCGGCAGCAATCGTACATGGCAATCAGGGCTTGGCGCGTTCGTACTGAACGGGCCAGGCCACATCGGTATGTAATGCCTGCGCGGCATGCAGGGGCCAGTAGGGGTCTCGCAATAATTCACGGGCCAGCATCACGGCATCGGCCTGGCCGGTGCGTAGAATGTGTTCGGCCTGGACCGGTTCGGTAATCATCCCCACGGCAATGGTCGCGATCCCGACCTCGTGGCGGATGGTCTCGGCAAAGGGCGTCTGATATCCAGGACCGACAGGAATCCTGGCATTTGGCACCAGGCCACCGCCGGAACAGTCGATGACATCCACGCCCAGTGCTTTTAACTCGCGGCTGAGGACAAGCGACTGCTCGAGATCCCAGCCGCCGTCCATCCAGTCAGTCGCCGAGATACGCACGAACAGTGGCAGGTTCGCCGGCCAGACTTCGCGTACTGCTGCAGTAACCCGTAAAGGCAGGCGCATCCGGTTTTCCAGCGAACCGCCGTACTGATCGTCACGCCGGTTTGATAATGGCGAGAGGAATTCATGCAAAAGGTAACCATGGGCCATGTGCACCTCAACACACTCGAACCCGGCATCCTGCGCGCGCCGTGCTGCGGCGGCAAAGGCCGCGACCAGCTCATCGAGTTCCTTATCATCCAGGGCATGCGGCGCGGGATTCGTCTCGGCAAACGGAATTGCACTCGGTGCCAGGGTTGTCCAGGCACCCTGCCCGTCCGCCAGCGCCTTGCCGCCGCGCCAGGGGACATCGCAACTCGCCTTGCGCCCGGCATGGGCCAGCTGGATTGCGGCAACGCTGCCTTGATCACGCAGAAACCGGGTAATCCGTGCGAACGCCTCGCTATGGGCATCGGACCATAGCCCGGTGTCTCCCGGCGAAATGCGCCCTTCCGGCGTGACGGCACTGGCTTCCACACAGACCAGGCCGGCACCGCCCACGGCACGGCTGCCCAGGTGCACCAGGTGCCAGTCATTTGGCATGCCGTCATGACTTGAATACTGGCACATGGGGGAGACAAAAATACGGTTGCGAAACTGAACGTCGCCGATTTTCAGGCTGCTGAATAATGGACTCATGAGTAAACTCCTCTGACGGCATGCGGTAAGGTAAGCGGGAAATTTTATACCAGATAGCAGACAACTGTAATCTGGCTTAGTTGTCTGCGGAGACCATCGCAACAGGTAAGCGTGGCTTAGTCAGCCCATGCTGCGTTGACTATTATTTATATTTAAATGTTTGATATCGGCAAACTGTGCGGGCCACTGTTCCACCCATTGACTGACCTGTGCCAGCGGCATGGGGCGGGCAATATAATAGCCCTGGATGTGATGACAGCCGATTTCGCTCAATGCCAGGATCTGCGCCTCGTTCTCTACCCCTTCAGCAATGCATTCGAGTTCAAAAATGCCCGTCAGGCCGATAACAGACTGGACCAGTGCAAAATCCTTTTTTACGTTCAACATATCATCAACAAAACTGCGATCGATCTTCAGGACTGCTACCGAGAGTTTACGTAAATAGGCAATCGATGCATATCCGGTCCCAAAATCGTCCAGTGCACATAGCACACCCAGCTGCCGGCAATCATCAATCACGCGTGATGCATAGTCCAGATCACTGATAGCCAGTGATTCCACGATTTCCAGTTTGAGTCGGCCAGGATCAACATCCGGATATCGAGATAAGAGTGAGCGCAATTGTTCGGTAAAGTCCCTGGTCTCAAACTGGTAGGCACTGACATTAACACTCAGTGAGTAGTCACAGCCCTGCAGATGCCAGCTTGCCAGTTGGCGGACGGCCTCCTCCATCACCCAGACATCGATATCCTGGATTAGACTGGATTGTTCCGCAGTACTGATAAAGGCAACCGGCCCTAGCAGGCCGCGTTCCGGATGTTGCCAGCGTAACAGTGACTCAAAGTACAGGATATCGCCGGTATGTGAGTTGACGACGGGCTGGAAAAAAAGTTTGAATTCTCCCTGTTCCAGGCCACGACGAATCTCCTGTTCAATTTTTTCTGTTTCAAACTGCTGTTGTTCGAGAAACTTGTCGAAATAACTATAATGATTTCCGCCTCGGTTTTTTGCCACGTACATCGCGTTATCGGCATGCACAATCAGGCTATCCGGCGACACGTCATCCAGAGGGTAGACTGTCGCGCCCAGGCTGGCAGACACCTGTTCGGTGCGACCATTTATGCTAATCCTGATTTTAAGCGCCGTGATAACGCGTGATATTACACGATTGACCTCTGACAGCGTCCTGGCATTCTCAAGCAAAATAACAAATTCATCCCCGCCCAGTCTGATCAGTGTATCGCTGACACGTACGATATCTCGCAAACGGGAGGCAACTTCCTGCAGCAAACGGTCACCGGCGGCATGCCCCATTCGATCATTAACTCGCTTAAAGCCGTCAATATCCAGTATCAAGACAGCAACCAGGTGCTCACCGCGTTGCGCGGAATTCATGGCATGCTCCAGTCGATCCGTCAACATCGCGCGATTCCCCAGGCCAGTCAGTGCATCCTGATGCGCCTGTCGGATCAATTCACTGGATAATTGCTGACGATGCAAGGCCGCGCCGATCATATTGGCCAGCAGTTGCACCAGCTCAATTGCATGCTCATCCATCGTTGCCGGTCCAGGTTGATAGAACCAGGAAACGGCCAGCACACCGATTGCACGTTCACCAGATAAAACAGGTATCACCAGATTGGATTTCAAGCCGGCTGCGACATATTCGAGCATGGCATATCTGCATGTCGGGTAATCAGGATTATATGCAGGCTTCAGCTCACGCAAGGCTTTGCCAGCTGTGCCCCAGGATGCCGGGAAACAGTGATTATTGAGACGTGACCGCACCTTTGCCGGCACGCCCAGGAAAAAACGATAACACAATGCATCATCCTGTTCCCGCATGATGAGTGCAGCACCATCTGCGTTGATCAATCCGGCTGCGGCTCCGGCTGCACGTTCGAAAAAGCGGGAAAAATCCTGTTCGACGACCAGTTCGGTCAGTACCTGAATGAATTCCGGGAGCAGCTTGCTCCCTAATACCGAACTTGACGCCATGTGCCGCGAGATCCCCAATCAGGCATTATCAAATAATGACCTGCTAGCTTTTCAATGCACCACATGCATGCAAAGCATATACCAGCAGTTTGATTCGCGATGCGGAGTCTCTAACCTATTGATGGTCCGGGGATTATTTCAGAACACAGGGATCACTGACAGAATTGTCGATCATGACAACGACCAGATTGGTGCAGGCCGGCTTATTTTTGTGCACGGCATTCGCCCGCGCTGGAGCGGAATATCACAGTGCCAATCACGCATTGACTGATTTGTGATATCTCGCGCCAGCGCGATAGCGTATCAGGGTGCGGCTTCCTCGCCTTCGGAGGTCAGCTGCGCCAGGTAGTCCTTACTGGCATCCGCCGGCACACCAGTGGCCAGTGCCAGCAACATGATTAACAGACTGAATATTGCGCTCAATAACATATCCAGGCCAAAGCTCAGCGTGTTGTTACCGCCCAGGGCAGTTGGCCCAAAGTAAAGTAACAACCACAGTCCGATAAAATAAGGAAATATCCAGATAATCAGTTTCCAGCCAAACGGACCGCCCTGCTTGCCCTGAACGAAGTAATGATACAGCGTATAGATCACAAACATCGCACCGATCATGCTGAACAGGACATTACCCGTATCAAAACCTGTCCATAAAATAATCCAGTTGGAAATAATAAACGCCATGGGTGCCAGGAGCCAGGCCCACCACAGGCGGAAGCTGCGCCGGGAGTCCGGGGCAACACGCCGCAAATGCAACAACACGATAGGGCCAAGGCCATAGGACAGTACCGTGACCGAGGAAATATAACTCACCAGCTTTTGCCAGGATGGAAACGGAAAGAAAAAGATCGCGCCCGCAACAAAAGTCACTACTAACGCACGCACCGGCACACCCTTGGCATTCACTTCCGCCAGGGATTGCGGCAGGGTACGCATTTCGCCGGCCGCCATAGTAATACGCGAACTTGCCGTTGAGTAAATAAAGCCGGTACCGGCAGGCGAGGCGATCGCATCCGCGTACAGGACGACTGCCCACCAGGTAGCCCCAACGCCGACGCTCAGGGCCGCGAGCGGACCGAAGACTCCCGTGAAATGCAGGGTCCGCCAGCTATTGCCGATATCGGAAGGATCGATCGCCAGCAGGAAAGCATATTGCAGGCCAATATAGATGATCGCGGCGATGATGACAGAACCGATCACCGCCAGTGGAATATTCCTGTGAGGGTTCGCAGTCTCGCCGGCCAGGTCGATGGCCTGGCGAAAACCCAGGAAACTGAAAATAACACCGGCGCTGGCAACCGCGGTGAAAATGCCGGAAAACTCATAGGCACCGGGGGCGGCATGCATGTTTTCGGGATGATACGAGTACATTAACAGGATAAAAATGGTCAGCACCGGAATGGCAATCTTCCACCAGGTCACGGCGCTGTTGATCCAGAGTACCCAGCGAATGGCCAGCAGATTGAGTGCAACGATCAGTGCCAGCGACAGGATCGCAATCACAAAACCCAGGTGGGTGAGCAGACCGGTTTGCGGCTGGATCATCCCGGGCAGGTAATTATTGGTATAGGTCAGAACCGCCATCACCTCTACCGGCGCAATGGAGACATAGCCGAGAAACAGGATCCAGCCCCAGATTCGACCGAGCATGTCACCATGGCTGAGGTGGCTAATGTGCACCAGGGCCCCGCTTTTTGGCATCATGGTGACCAGCTCGGAATACACCAGCGCCAGTAGCAGGACGGCAATGGCGCCAATAACCCATGACCATATACTCAGTGGACCGGCCATCTTGGCCGCGTGCAGGGAACCGAATAACCAGCCGGATCCAATCATGCCGCCAAGACTGGCGTATAACAATCCAATTGGGCCTGCTTCTTTTCGTAATTTATGTACGGCCATACTACGTCTACCCCCCTTTATACCTTGAAGCTCAACGCATACTGCCACGAAATCCCCTCAATGTGAAAGGCGATTTACATTATTTGCCGTGAAATCAACCAGCCCTCTCCCACAGTGGGCATATTCAGGACTGGCGGAATTCTATGCAGCACCAGCCGCATACACATGCTTATATATAGTATGAGAAAACTGATATGCGCAATCTGACTGGATGATTCTCACCTGTCAGTGCTGCGCATGTTCCCGCCTGTCAGAAAATCCACAATCACATCACTCAGGTGCTGCGCCTGATCAGTGGCAAAGATATTCTGGGCATGGGCACTGCCGGGAAGCAGTACCAGCTGCTTGGGTTCGGGTGCCTGTGCATATTGTTCACGCACGGTGGGGGCCAGACCTTCATCTCGACTGGCGACATATAAAATTTTACTGGCCTTGAGCTTGCCCGGGTCGGCAATCGGCATGGGTGACAACAGCACCAGTTTATCGATCTGTCCGCGTGCCAGCTCAGTCGCCGCCTTGCCCGCCGCGCCGCCGCCCATGCTACCGCCTACAACGGAAACTGAGGTGACACCCTGCGCATGCATCCAGTGCACAGCAGCTATCACGTCAAGGTCCAGGGCACCGGGATCGCTACCCGCGCGGGATTTACCATAACCGCGAAAATCGATGGCCAATGCGCGATAACCCAGGGCTGCCATGCGTTTGGCCAGCGGTGCCCAGCTTTGTTTGTTGAATATCGCGCCGTGCGCAAAGACCACACCGCGGTCACCCTTGCCATATAGATCCGCATCAACCTGCCCGCCATCACGGGTAGCAAACGATACGTCTTTCGGTGATTGCGCTGACATCGCCATTTGCGTGGCTGCAATCAGCAACCAGACCAGAGAATAACGTATGATGTTCAGGTACATTGTTGTCTCCTTTTTCTGCGCTTCCCTGTTTATCAGGACCTGATCCTAAGCGCTACGACAGGAGATGTCCAAACCTGAGTCAACGTCCTTTGCCTGATCGGTGCTTGACCTGGTAGAGGTCGGAATCCGACTGTGCCAGCAGCGTATAGGGTGAATCAATGTCACTGGAATAGGTGGCCATTCCAATGGAAAGACCGACATTGATCTGCTTACCGTTTTTTAGCTTGATGGGTGCCGTCATGGCTTCTTGAATACGTTGCTTCATTGCCTGTGCCGTTGTCGAAGCGCCTTCTCGCAGCACCATGCCAAATTCATCACCACCGATGCGCGAGAGTGTATCTTCCGTGCGTAACAGGTTCTTCAATCGGCGCGCAACCTCACACAACACCTCATCGCCGACAGGATGTCCATACTGATCATTGATATCCTTGAACTCATCCAGGTCCATACACAAAATGCTGAAGGGTTCACCCGTGCGCCTTGCATGCGCCATTTCAGATTGCAGTGCCCGATCAAACTGGGCGCGGTTGGTAATCCCGGTAAGATAATCGGTCAGAACCATTTCTGTCAGCAACAGGGAACGACGGCGGTTTTCCAGGGCGGTCATTACCAGCAGGGACAGGTCGTACAGAATTCCGCGTTGCTTTTCATCCAGCGTACGCGGCCGGGTATCCACAATAGCAATTGTACCCAGGATATAGCCCTTTGGATCAAGCAGCGGGGCCCCGGCATAAAAACGTAAATTCGGCGAACTGATCACCAGATCATTCTGGCTAAAACGTGGATCCTGTAACAGGTCTTCAACCACCAGCAAGCTGCCCGCCTGCATCGCAGTGAAGGCACAAAACGCCACGTCACGATCGAGCTGTGGTACGTCTAAGCCGAGTCGGGATTTAAACCAGACCCGATCAGAATCAAGCAGTCCAACTGTAGCCATGGGTACATCGAAGGTATACGCCGCAAGACGAACCAGCGCATCAAAATCGACTTCCGGCGGACTGTCGAGAATGTCATAACTTTGCAATGTACGTAGACGATCAGTCTCATTCTCAGGTATCGGGAAGGGATTATCGTTATCAGCCATACCGGTATACGTCGCAAATGAAGCGGTTGACACTCAGGCGCGCGGGCCAAAAATGTTACCAAATGTTACAATTGTAGGCATCTCACCCAGAATATCCACTCTGAGAAGAGTTGTTCTGTGAGCCAGCGCATTTAAATACGGACGAATTCCTTCTGTCAGAACAAATAACCTGCATCGAGGCAAACCTTTACATTTTATAAGGGAAACTACGTATAACAGCCTCAACG
>JARRNT010000021.1:0-67515 GCA_037384645.1 Gammaproteobacteria bacterium
ACCGGGGCGTGTGACCTGCCGGAAGGCACCGAGATGGTGATGCCGGGCGATAACGTGAAGATGACGGTATCGCTGATTGCACCGATTGCGATGGAAGAAGGCCTGCGCTTTGCGATTCGCGAAGGTGGCCGGACCGTCGGCGCCGGTGTGGTTTCCAAGGTCATTGAATAATTTTTTAAGTAGGAATTTACATGGCAGCTAACCAAAACATTCGAATTCGGTTAAAGGCGTTTGATCATCGTCTGATCGATCAGTCCGCCAAAGAAATCGTGGAAACCGCCAAGCGCACTGGCGCTGTGGTACGGGGCCCGGTTCCTCTGCCGACCAAGAAAGAGCGCTATACCATTTTGATCTCACCGCATGTCAACAAGGATGCGCGGGATCAATATGAAATTCGTACCCACAAGCGTTTGCTAGACATCGTGCAACCAACCGACAAGACGGTGGATGCGCTGATGAAGCTGGATCTCGCTGCTGGTGTAGACGTACAGATTAAATTGCAATAGGTAGAAGGCAATGACAATAGGTGTAGTCGGTCGCAAGGTAGGAATGACACGCATCTTTACGGATGACGGTGTTTCTTTGCCCGTGACCGTGATTGAAGTGGAGCCCAATCGCATTACCCAGCTCAAGACCCTGGAAGCAGACGGCTATCGTGCCGTGCAGGTGACCACGGGTACGCGTAAGGCCAATCGTGTGACCAAGCCGATGGCCGGACATTTTGCCAAGGCCAAGACCGAGGCAGGACGCGGTTTATGGGAGTTCCGCCTGAGTGACGGTGAAGGTGAAGACCTGGCCATGGGTAACGAAATCAAGGTCGATATCTTTGAGGACGGCCAGAAAGTGGACGTGACCGGTACCAGTCTCGGTAAAGGTTTTGCCGGTGGTGTTAAGCGCCATCACTTCAGGACTCAGGATGCCACTCACGGCAACTCCTTATCGCACCGTGCCCCCGGTTCTATCGGTCAGAACCAGACGCCGGGTCGTGTATTCCCAGGCAAGAAGATGGCCGGGCATTTAGGTAATGTGCGCAGGACCCAGCAAAACCTGGAAGTCGTGCGCGTTGACACCGAGCGTAACCTGCTGCTGGTCAAGGGTGCAGTCCCGGGTGCCAAGGGCGGTAGCCTCATCGTGCGTCCGGCCGTGAAAATCAAGAGGGAGGCGAAATAATGGAACTGGCATTAACCACTGCCGGCGGTAAAGCCTCCAGCAAGACCGTTGCTGTTGCGGATACCGCGTTTGATCGCGAATTTAACGAAGGTCTGGTGCATCAGCTGGTGACGGCCTATCTGGCCGGTGGTCGCGCGGGTACCCGTGCGCAAAAGAGCCGCTCCGATGTGAACGGTGGTGGCAGCAAACCCTGGCGGCAAAAGGGGACGGGACGTGCGCGTTCTGGTACCATTCGCAGCCCGCTGTGGCGCGGGGGCGGCAAGACCTTTGCCGCGCGCAATCAGGACTGGTCACAGAAGATCAACAAGAAGCAGTATCGCGCCGGTATGCGTGCGATTCTGTCCGAGCTGGTGCGCCAGGAGCGCCTGGTCATTGTTGAAAAACTGGAAATGGCCGAGCCGAAGACCAAGCAACTGGTCGAACAGCTGGGCAAGCTCGGTCTCGACAGCACCATGATCGTGGTGGACAGCATGGACCAGAACCTGTTTCTGGCCGCACGCAATCTGCATAAGGTTGGTCTGTCCGAAGCCGGGGTTATCGATCCGGTCAATCTGGTTAAATTCGACAAGGTGCTGGTCACTGTGCCGGCGCTGAAGAAACTTGAGGAAATGTTTGCATGAACCAGGAACGTCTCATGAAAGTGTTGCTGGAACCGCACGTCTCTGAAAAGAGCACGAACGTGGGGGAACAGGCAAACCAGGTCGTGTTCAAGGTCGTACCGGATGCCACCAAGGACGAGATCAAACATGCCGTAGAGAAAATGTTTGAAGTCTCGGTCGAAGGTGTCCAGGTCGTGAACGTGAAGGGCAAGAACAAGCGTAGCCGCTTCGGCAGTGGCAAGCGTAAGGACTGGAAAAAGGCCTACGTCAGCCTGAAAGCTGGCGAAGATATTAATTTTCTTGGAACCGAATAAGCATTAGGAACGGTAAGTAAACATGGCAATCGTCAAAGCAAAACCTACTTCTGCCGGCCGCCGCTTCGTCGTGCGTACCTCGCATGACCATTTGCACAAGGGCGCGCCACATAGCGCCTTGCTGGAAAAGAAGAGCAAGACCGGTGGTCGTAACAACATGGGTCGGATTACCACCCGTCATCATGGCGGTGGCCACAAACAGCATTACCGTGTTATCGACTTCAAGCGTAACAAGGATGGCGTACCGGCCAGGATTGAGCGGATTGAATACGATCCGAATCGCAGTGCCCATATTGCGCTGTTGCTTTATGTCGACGGTGAGCGTCGCTATATTCTGGCGCCGAAAAACCTGCGTGCGGGTAACGAAGTTATTTCCGGTACCGATGCGCCAATCAAGGAAGGCAACTGCCTGCCGCTGCGCAATATCCCGGTCGGTACCGTGGTCCATGCCCTGGAATTACGCCCGGGTAAGGGTGCGCAACTGGGTCGCAGCGCCGGTGCCGCGGTGCAACTGGTCGCACGTGAAGGCAACAATGTGACGATTCGTCTGCGTTCCGGTGAGATGCGTAAGGTCCAGGCTGATTGTCGTGCCACTGTTGGTGAAGTGAGCAATAGCGAACACAACCTGAAGAAACACGGTAAGGCCGGCGCCAAGCGTTGGTTGGGTATCCGCCCGACTGTCCGCGGTGTCGTGATGAACCCGGTAGACCACCCGCACGGTGGTGGTGAAGGTCGTACCTCCGGTGGTCGTCATCCGTGCACCCCATGGGGTGTCCCGACTAAGGGTTACAAGACCCGCAAGAACAAGCGTACGGACAGCATGATCGTGCGCCGTCGCAACAAGAAGTAAGTGTAGAGAGAGACTATGCCACGTTCGATTAAAAAAGGTCCATTTGTCGATTTGCACCTGGCGAAGAAGGTACAGACGGCACAACAGGAAAACAGCAAGAGGCCCATCAAGACCTGGTCGCGCCGCTCCATGATCGTGCCCGATATGATCGGTCTGACGATTGCGGTACACAATGGTCGTCAACATGTACCTGTGCTGGTTAGCGAAAACATGATCGGCCACAAGCTGGGCGAGTTTGCCCCGACCCGTACCTTCAAAGGTCACGTGGCGGACAAGAAGGCGAAGTAAGAGGATTTGATGATGGAAGTTGCGGCCAAATTACGTCACGCACGCATTTCACCACAAAAATGCCGGCTGGTTGCTGACCAGGTTCGTGGCAAGTCGGTGGAGCAGGCACTGCAGATTTTGACCTTCAGCCCCAAGAAAGCGGCTGGCATCGTCAAAAAGGTACTGGAATCCGCAATTGCCAATGCTGAGCATAACGAAGGTGCAGATATCGATGAGCTCAAGGTCAGCCGTATCTTCGTTGACGAAGGTCCGACCATGCGCCGCTGGAGACCGCGCGCCAAGGGCCGGGTTAACCATATCTTGAAACGTACCAGCCATCTGACTGTGATGGTTGGGGATAAATAAGAGAGTCAATTATGGGTCAGAAAGTACATCCAACTGGGATTCGTCTGGGTATCGTCACCGACTATACCTCCAAGTGGTATGCGGATTCGAAAGACTATGCCAACTATCTGAATTCAGATATTGAGGTACGTGAGTTCCTGAAGAACAAGCTGTCCCAGGCCTCTGTGAGCAAGATCCAGATTGAACGTACTGCTGGTCATGCCAACATTACGATTTATACCGCACGTCCGGGGCTGGTCATCGGCAAGAAGGGTGAGGATATCGAACGCCTGCGCCAGGAAGTGACCAAGAAGATGAAACTGCCGGCCGTGCATATCAATATCGAAGAGATTCGCAAACCGGAACTGGATGCCCAGCTGGTTGCGGAAGGTATTGCACAACAGCTGGAGCGCCGGATCATGTTCCGTCGCGCCATGAAACGTGCCGTGACCAATACCCTGCGCCTGGGTGCATTGGGTGTGAAAGTCTGCGTTGCCGGCCGTTTGAACGGTGCGGAAATTGCCCGTACTGAATGGTATCGCGAAGGCCGCGTGCCTCTGCATACCCTGCGCGCAGACATTGATTACGGTTTTGCTGAAGCCAAGACCACCTACGGCATCATCGGTGTCAAGGTGTGGATCTTCAAAGGCGAAGTCATTGGTAAACGAGAAGAGGAAGAGGTAAGCGCAGCGTAAGCGCGTGTAACCCGGGAGTATATCCATGCTGCAACCGAAGCGAACCAAATATCGCAAACAGCACAAGATGCGTAACACCGGTCTGGCGACCCGTGGCAATAAAGTCAGTTTTGGTGAATTTGGCTTGAAAGCTACCGGCCGTGGCCGCATTACAGCACGTCAGATCGAGGCGGCACGTCGTGCCATGACCCGTTATGTAAAACGCGGCGGCAAAGTCTGGATCCGCATCTTCCCGGACAAGCCGATTACCAAGAAGCCCCTGGAAGTACGTCAGGGTAAAGGTAAGGGTAGCGTTGAATACTGGGTGGCCCAGATTCAGCCGGGTCGTATGCTGTATGAAATGGAAGGCGTTAGTGAAGAAATTGCACGTGAAGCCTTCAGGTTGGCAGCCGCCAAGCTGCCGGTACAGACAACCTTTGTAACGCGGACGGTAATGTAATGAACGCCAAAGAAATGCGCGATAAGAGCGCGGATGAGTTGAGCAAGGAACTGGTGGATTTACTGCGTGAGCAGTTCAATTTGCGTATGCAAAAAGGAACTGGTCAGCTGTCACGCCCGCATCAGATGAAAGAGGTCCGTCGCAATATTGCACGGGTTAAGACGATTTTGCGCGAGAAGGCAAGTAACGCATGAGTGAGCAAACGCAACAGAATGAGCGCACCGTTACCGGTCGCGTCGTGAGTGACAAGATGAACAAGACCATTACGGTCCTGGTCGAGCGTCGTGTAAAGCACCCGGTTTACGGCAAGTTTATGCGTAAATCTAGCAAGCTGCATGCACACGATGAAAATAACGAATGCAAAGAAGGCGACTTAGTGACGATTGCCGAGTGTCGCCCGATTTCAAAATCCAAGGCCTGGCGCCTGGTTGAAGTCGTCGAAAAGGCAACAATTGTTTAACGCGCAGGATTACGGAGTACACCCATGATACAGATGCAGACCATTTTGGATGTTGCGGATAACAGCGGTGCACGCCGTGTGCAATGTATCAAGGTGCTTGGCGGGTCCAAGCGCCGATATGCAGGCATCGGTGATGTGATCAAGGTCAGCATCAAGGAAGCAATTCCTCGTGGCCGGGTCAAAAAGGGCGACGTGTTCAACGCCGTCGTAGTGCGGACCAAGAAGGGTATCCGCCGGGCTGACGGTTCAATGATTCGCTTCGACTCCAATGCGGCGGTGTTGCTGAACACCCAGTTGCAGCCAATCGGCACCCGTATCTTCGGACCGGTAACCCGTGAGCTGCGTACTGAGAATTTTATGAAGATTATTTCACTTGCACCTGAAGTGTTGTAAGGCGGAAGACATGGCAAACAAGTTTCGAAAAGGCGATGAAGTCATTGTCCTGGTAGGTAAGGACAAGGGCAAGCGTGGCACCATCACGAAATTACATACCGATACCGGTCGCGTGGTGGTGGAAAACATCAATATGGTGAAGAAACACCAGAAACCGAACCCGAACATGAATGTACCGGGTGGCATTATCGAGAAGGAAATGGCGATCGATGTTTCCAATGTTGCGATCTTCAATCCGGTAACCGGTAAGGCCGATCGGGTTGGATTCAGGTTTCTGGATGACGGCCGTAAGGTGCGTGTATTCAAGTCCAACGGCGAAGTCGTGGACGTTTAATAGTTTAAGGTAACAGACAATGTCGCGTTTACAGGAACACTACAAAAGCACGGTTATCAAGCAGCTGACTGACAAGTTCGGCTACAAGAGCCAGATGGAAGTACCCAAGCTGGTCAAGATCACCCTGAACATGGGTGTGGGCGAGGCCGTGGCTGACAAAAAGGTCATGGAGCATGCGGTTGCCGATATGGAAAAGATCGCAGGCCAGAAAGCCGTGGTCACCAAGGCTCGTAAGTCCATCGCCGGCTTCAAGATCCGTGAAGAGTATCCCATCGGCTGCAAGGTCACCCTGCGTCGCGAACGCATGTACGAATTTATGGATCGCCTGGTCAGTATCGCGATCCCGCGGATCCGTGACTTTCGCGGGCTGAATCCGAAGTCCTTTGACGGGCGGGGTAACTACAGCATGGGTGTGCGTGAACAGATCATCTTCCCCGAGATCGAGTACGACAAGATCGATACTCTGCGCGGGCTGGATATCACGATTACGACCACGGCCAAGACCGATGAAGAAGGTCGTGCATTATTGGAAGCATTTGATTTCCCGCTCAAGGGTCGGGCGTAAGGAGTTTAAGTAATATGGCTAAAGCAAGTATGGTTGAGCGCGAACGCAAGCGCATCAAACTGGTGGCAAAATACGCTAACAAACGCGCTGAGCTGAAGGCGAAAGTCAAAGATCTTTCCCTGGCGCCGGAAGAGCGCATAGCAGCCCAGGAGCAACTGCAAAAGCTGCCGCGTGATGCATCACCGAGCCGGTTGCAACGCCGTTGCCGCGTTACCGGGCGTCCGCATGCGGTTTACCGCAAGTTCGGCCTGTGCCGCAACAAATTGCGCGAAACCGCGATGCGCGGCGAAGTGCCCGGTTTGCGTAAAGCCAGCTGGTAAGGTTACAGGAGACTTAAAGATATGATGACCGATCCCATAGCCGATATGTTAACCCGCATTCGCAACGGGTTGTCTGCCGGTAAAAAGGTGGTTGCAATGCCTCATTCCAAATTGAAGGAATCCATTGCGCTGGTGCTGAAGAATGAAGGTTATATCGCTGGCTATAGTACCGATTCAGTCGAAGGCAAGTCCATGCTGAACGTTGATCTGAAATATTATCAGGGTAAACCCGTGATCGATAAGATGCGCCGTGTCAGCCGGCCCGGATTACGGATTTACAAGTCAAAAGACGAGCTGCCCAAAGTGATGGGTGGCCTGGGTATCGCAATTATCTCGACCTCGAAAGGTGTTATGACCGACCGTGCTGCGCGCAAGGATGGTTATGGCGGTGAGGTCCTGTGTTACGTGCAGTAAAGGCGGCAGGCAATGGCAAGGTTAACACCCATATCAATTCCGAAGGGCGTGGAAGTCAACATTAACGGCCAGGATGTTAGTGTCAAAGGTTCCAAGGGAACGATGACACACAGCATGCATCGGGCCGTGAAAATGGAAAAGCAGGACAATGAGCTGGTTTTCACGCCCAGTGATGCGGCAGGTTCGATCGCTCAAACCGGTACCGTGCGTTCGCTGATGCGTAACATGATACAGGGCGTCAGCGACGGCTTCGAAAAGAAACTCGAGCTGGTCGGCGTAGGTTATCGTGCCGCTGCTCAGGGCAAGACCCTGAATCTGACCCTGGGTTTCTCGCATCCGGTGAACTATCCGGTCCCGGAAGGGATCACCATTGAGACCCCCAGTCAGACGGAAATTGTCGTCAAGGGGATAGATAAGCAACAGGTTGGCCAGGTGGCGTCAGAGATTCGTGCATTTCGTCCGCCTGAGCCGTACAAGGGTAAAGGCGTCAAATATGCGGGTGAACATATCGTCCGCAAAGAGGCCAAAAAGAAGTAAACAGGTAATCATACGATGGATAAGAAAGCATCTCGTCTGCGTCGTGCGCGCCGTACTCGCGCTAAAATACGTGAATTGCGTGTGCCGCGCCTGACCATACACCGTACACCTCGGCATATTTATGCCCAGATTATCGGTGAAGACAACGGAAAGGTCGTTGCGGCCGTTTCGACCGTGCAGGCCGATGTCAAAGCCGGCCTGAAATATTCCGGCAACAAGGATGCTGCAGCCTATGTTGGTAAGGCAATTGCCGAAAAGGCCAAGGCTGCAGGTGTCACCCGGGTCGCGTTCGACCGTTCCGGTTTTAAATATCATGGGCGTGTTAAGGCTCTGGCCGATGCCGCCCGCGAAGCAGGATTGGAGTTTTAACTTATGGCAGCGTTTGATAGCTCAACCAGTACCGACGGTCTGCAGGAGCGTCTGGTTTCCATCCGTCGTGTCGCCAAGGTGGTAAAGGGTGGTCGTATTTTCGGTTTCTCCGCACTGACTGTCGTGGGCGATGGTGAAGGCCGGGTTGGTTTCGGTACCGGCAAGGCGCGTGAAGTCCCCGTGGCCATTCAAAAAGCCATGGAAGCTGCGCGAAAAAACCTGGTGGATGTGCAGCTGACCGAAGGTACCCTGCAGTATCCCATTACCGCCGAGCATGGTGCCGCCAAGGTTTACATGCAGCCGGCATCCGACGGTACCGGTGTTATTGCCGGCGGCCCAATGCGTGCTGTGTTCGACGTAGTCGGTGTCCACAACGTGCTGGCCAAATGTATCGGTACCAATAACCCGATCAATGTCGTACGCGCGACCATCAAGGGCCTGGCCAACATGGCCTCACCCGATTCGGTTGCTGCCAAGCGTGGCTTGAGCGTTAAGGAAATTCTGGAATAAGACCATGGCCGATAAAAAAATCAAAGTCACCCTGGTGCGTAGCGTAAATGGCCGTCTGGCCAAGCACAAAGCCTGTGTTGCCGGACTCGGTTTGCGTCGCATGCACCATACAGTCGAAGTGGAAGACACCCCCTGTACTCGCGGGATGATCAACAAGGTGTCTTATATGTTAAAGGTTGAGGAGAACTAGGCATGTATCTGAATACCCTCAAACCCGCCGAAGGGTCCAAGTCTGCCGCCAAGCGCGTTGGTCGCGGTATCGGTTCCGGACTGGGTAAAACAGCTGGCCGTGGTCATAAAGGTCAGAAGTCGCGTGCCGGCGGTTTTCATAAGGTCGGTTTCGAAGGCGGTCAGATGCCGATGCAGCGTCGTCTGCCTAAGGTCGGCTTTCGTTCACGTATGGGCAAGACCACTGCAGAAGTGCGACTGCACGAACTCAACAAGCTTGAGGCCGATGTCGTTGATGTGAAAGCGCTGCAGGCAGCCAATATTATCAGTCGCAACATCAAGCGGGTGAAGGTCATGGCTGCAGGCAAAATCACCAAGGCAGTGACACTCAAGGGGATTAAAGTCACTCAGGGTGCGCGTGCAGCTATTGAAGCCGCTGGCGGCAAAATCGAAGCATAAGGAATAGACGTGGCCACATCAAAAGGAGCAATTGCTGATGCATTGGCCGCCGGGCGTTTCACCGAGTTGCGTAAACGCCTGTTTTTCCTGGTTGGTGCCATCATCGTATTTCGGATCGGGTCGTTCATTACCGTCCCCGGTTTGAATATCGAGCGTCTGCACGAATTATTCGAGAAGCAGCAAAATACCATTCTCGGCCTGTTTAACATGTTCGGCGGTGGTGCCCTGGGACGCCTCTCGATCTTCGCGCTGGGCATCATGCCGTATATTTCGGCCTCGATTATTATCCAGTTGCTGACCAAGGTGCATCCCAAGCTGGAACAGCTGAGCAAGGAAGGTGACGCCGGCCGTCGTAAGATTACCCAGTACACCCGCTGGTTTACCCTGGTACTGGGTGTTTTCCAGTCTGTGGGTATTGCCAGTTATATGGTCAACCAGCAGGGTCTGGTGACTCTGGATACGCATACCTTTTACTTTACGACCATCGTCACCCTGGTCACGGGGACCATGTTCCTGATGTGGCTGGGCGAGCAGGTAACCGAGCGCGGTATCGGCAACGGTATCTCCATGATCATTTTCGCGGGGATCGTCTCCGGTATTCCACGGGCGATTAACAATACCCTGGAGCAGGTCAGTTCCGGTGCCCAGAGCATCAGTTTCGTCTTTGTACTGATTATCATGATGGTCCTGGTGGTCATGTTCGTGGTCTTTATGGAACGGGCCCAGCGGCGGATTACGGTCAATTACGCCAAGCGTCAGCAGGGGCGCAAGCTGTATGCTGCACAATCCTCGCATCTGCCGTTGAAGATCAATATGTCAGGTGTGATTCCGCCGATTTTCGCCTCCAGTTTGATCCTGTTTCCGGCAACCTTCGTCCAGTTTCTGGGCAAGAGCGGTGATGGCGGGGTCTGGGGCATATTTCAGGATATTGCGACCATGCTGTCGCCAGGTCAGCCGATCTATACCATCGCCTATGGTTTGCTGATCATATTCTTCTCGTTTTTCTATACCGCGTTAATGTTTGACCCGCGGGATACGGCAGACAACCTGAAACGCTCCGGGGCATTTATTCCGGGGATTCGCCCGGGCGAGCAGACTGCCAAGTATATCGATGGAATTCTGGGGCGGTTGACCTTTGTCGGTGCGATCTATGTCATGGCCGTGTGTATGCTGCCGGAATTTCTGATTATGTACGGCGGCGCCCAGTTTTATTTCGGTGGCACCTCGTTGTTGATTATCGTGGTGGTAGTGATGGACTTCATGGCCCAGATGCAGGCCCACATGATGTCGCACCAGTACGATGGGCTGATGAAAAAGGCCAATTTAAAAGGTCATGGTCGTAGCGGTTTGATGCGCTAACGGTGTGGCCAAGCAGTCAGGAGAAATAGCATGAAAGTTCGTGCGTCAGTAAAGAAGATTTGCCGCAATTGCAAGGTGATCCGCCGTAACGGTGTCGTTCGGGTTATCTGCAAGGATCCGCGGCACAAGCAGCGTCAGGGTTAAACGGTTGTTCCCATTATATGGGGACAGGCCGGCCTTTGCCTGCGGCAGCGATGCCCCGGCCAGGCGACCAAATCAGTGACTTATGGCTTGCGAGGACCGGGCGTAAACAGTAAAATGCACCGTTTTACGCGCTTCTGGCCTCACGGCTAAAAATGTTTAAGGAACAGTAACTTATGGCACGTATAGCAGGTATTAATATTCCTGATCACAAGCACGCGGAGATCGCCCTGACGGCGATTTACGGTATCGGTCGCACCCGCGCGCGGGATATCTGTGGAGCACTGGGCATTGCCACCTCCACCAAGATCCAGGAACTGGACGATGACACCGTGGAGCGTCTGCGTGGCGAAGTCGCCAAGTACGCCGTGGAAGGTGACCTGCGTCGGGAAATTTCCATGAATATCAAGCGGTTAATGGACCTCGGCTCCTATCGGGGCATGCGCCATCGCCGTGGATTACCGGTACGCGGTCAACGTACCAAAACGAATGCACGCACCCGTAAAGGGCCGCGTAAACTGGTTAAGAAATAAGGTTTAATATTCTATGGCAGCTAAAGGCAACCGTACACGTAAGAAGGTTAAACGCGATGTCTCTGATGGCATTGCGCATATCCATGCGTCGTTCAATAACACCATCGTGACCATCACCGATCGCCAGGGTAATGCCCTGTGCTGGGCTACCTCCGGGGGCTCCGGTTTCCGTGGGTCACGCAAGAGTACCCCGTTCGCGGCCCAGGTGGCTGCTGAGCGTGCAGGGGAAAAGGCGCAGGAATATGGCATGAAGAACCTGGAAGTTTGCGTCAAGGGCCCGGGGCCCGGTCGCGAATCTGCTGTTCGAGCCCTGCATGCCAGGGGTTTTCGTATCACTAACATCTCGGATGTGACGCCGATACCGCATAACGGTTGTCGTCCTCCGAAGAAACGTCGCGTTTAAGCTGGAGGTCTGCCTTGGCTCGTTATACTGGTCCTGTTTGTCGTTTATGCCGTCGTGAAGGCGACAAGCTGTTTTTGAAGGGTGAAAAGTGCTTCAGCAGCAAATGTGCGATTGAAACGCGCCCGACACCGCCGGGTCAACATGGGGCCAAGCGTGGTCGCCTGTCCGACTACGCCGTGCAGTTGCGTGAGAAACAGAAATTACGTCGTATCTACGGCGTGCTTGAGAAGCAGTTCCGGTCCTATTACCAGAATGCGGATCGTCGCCGGGGGTCTACCGGTGATAACTTGCTGCAACTCCTGGAATCTCGCCTGGATACTGTGGTCTACCGTATGGGCTTTGGTGCTTCCCGGACTGAGGCGCGCCAGTTGATTCGCCATAATGCCATCACGCTGAACGGCAAGAAGGTGAATATCCCGTCAATGCAGTTGAAGCCGGGTGATGTCATTGCGGCATCTGAGAAAGGCAAAAAGCAGCTGCGGGTGAAAACCGCGCTGGAAACTGCCGAGCAGCGCGGCATTGCCGACTGGCTGGAAGTGGATGTCAAAAATATGGAAGGCACCTTAAAGGCCTTGCCGGAGCGCAGCGATCTGCCATCCGACATCAACGAACACCTGGTTGTGGAGTTGTACTCCAAGTAAACCGGATTTTAGCGGGCCCGTGCCATGGCGCGGGCCCTGAACCAATTATTAACATGAAGAGGGCGTTTCATGCAGGGATCCGTCTCAGACTTTCTGAAACCACGAATTGTTGACGTCCAGTCAATTAGTGATACGCATGCGCGTGTCGTCCTGGAACCGCTCGAGCGCGGCTTCGGACATACGCTGGGCAATGCATTACGTCGTATTCTGCTGTCTTCCATGACAGGCTGTGCCGTTGTTGAGGCCGAAATCGAAGGCGTATTGCACGAGTACACCTCCATTGAGGGCGTACAGGAGGATGTGGTTGAAATTCTGTTGAATCTCAAAGGTGTGGCTATCCGCATGGAAGGCGCACCGGAAGCCACCCTGACCCTGAACAAAAAAGGCCCGGGACCGGTTACCGCCGGTGATATTTCTACCGACCATAACGTGGAAATTATCAATCCGGAGCACGTCATTGCCAACCTGACCAAGTCTGGTGAACTCAACATGGTGTTGAAAGTTTGCCGTGGTCGCGGTTATGAGCCGGCAAGTGCCCGTCGCGGTGATGATGAAGAGGATCGTCCGATTGGCCGTTTGCAGATTGACGCCAGCTTCAGCCCGCTCCGTCGCGTGGCCTACGTGGTCGACAGCGCCCGTGTGGAACAGCGCACCGACCTGGATAAACTGATTATCGACCTGGAGACCAACGGTACCATCGACCCGGAAGGGGCGATTCGTACTGCCGCTACCATTCTCCAGGACCAGCTGTCTGCCTTCGTGGACCTCGCCGGCAAACAGGAAGAAGAGACCCAGGCCGCCGAGCCGGAAGTCGATCCGATCCTGTTGCGCCCGGTGGACGACCTGGAGCTGACCGTGCGTTCCGCCAACTGCCTCAAGGCAGAGCAGATTTACTACATTGGCGATTTGATCCAGCGCACCGAAGTGGAGTTACTCAAGACCCCGAACCTGGGCAAGAAGTCCCTGACCGAAATCAAGGACGTCCTGGCCTCGCGTGGGCTGTCACTGGGTATGCGCCTGGAAAACTGGCCGCCGGCAAGTCTCAAAGACAAGACCAATTCCGCGGCATAAACTGAAAAGCATTTGAATTAAGGGTTAAGACCATGCGTCATCGTGAAAGTGGCAGAAAGCTCAATCGTAACAGTTCTCATCGCAAGGCGATGTTTCGTAACATGGCGGCCTCGTTGCTCGAGCACGAACTGATCAAGACTACCTTGCCGAAGGCCAAGGAACTGCGTCGTGTCGCTGAGCCGCTGATTACGCTCGGCAAGAAAGACAACGTGGCTAACCGCCGCCTGGCGTTCAATCGTCTGCGTGATCGTGACGTGGTCAGCAAACTGTTCAACGAACTGGGACCACGCTATGAAGCCCGTCCTGGCGGTTATTTGCGTATTCTCAAGTGTGGATTCCGCAGTGGCGACAATGCACCGATGGCGATCGTGGAACTGGTGGATCGACCGGCCGAAGGGGAAGTCACCAGCACAGCCAGCGAGAAATAAGCACGATACAGTCGTATTGTACAAAGCCGGGCATTGCCCGGCTTTTTTTATGTCGGAATACTCATGTGCAGGCTAGTTAAACGGATCTTTCAATCACGTCTGTTGTTTGTCCTCTCTCTGGCGGCGATCTTTTATGGCCTGTTTCTGGTTCCAAATGATCACCAGGCCGGTCGTGCCTGGACAGAGATCTGGAACCTGGGGCATATCGGTGCGTTTTTTATCATCTGGACGTTTGTGTTTAACCTGTTTCCACGTTTCTCACGCCTTTCGCTGTTTCAGCTTTTCGTGCTGGTCATCGTGTCAACCCTGGTGCTGGCGGAGCTCATCGAAATCGTCCAGGGCTGGATCGGGCGGGATAATGAATGGCAGGATGTCTGGGACAGTAGTGTCGGTGCCCTGTTAGCGTTCGCCCTGTGTGCGCCGCAACTGCAGACGTTGTCGCGCTGGCCGCGCATGGCCTGGCGGGTCATTGCCCTGAGCGCGCTGGTGGCCGTGCCCTGGATAGTCTGGAGCAACCTGGCGGATGTGGTCATCATGAATCGCCAGTTTCCGGTGCTGGATAATTTTAAAACGCCGTTTGAGCTGACGCGCTGGCGCGGCGACCGGGCAGGCATTGCCGTGCAGGCGCCTGCCGGACAACATCCCTATCTGGCCGTGCAGTTTCGGCCAGGCCAGTATTCCACGGTCAAGCTTAAATATTTTCATCGCGACTGGCAGGGATACCAGCAGCTGATTCTGGATGTGGTGAACCCGGAAACCCGCGCCTACCGTGTCATTTTGCGGATTCACGACCGCTGGCACAGGCAACATCATTTTGCCCTCAGTGATCGATTCAACCGGGCGATCATACTTAAACCGGGATATCAGCGCATCGTGGTCGCCTTATCGGATGTGGCGCATGCGCCAAAAACCCGCAGGATGGACATGCAGCACCTGGAAGCGCTGGAGCTGTTTACCATGGATTCAAACGTCTATCATCAGTTAGATATTCAGCGAATCTTTCTGGAGTAGGGTTTGATTTATTTGTATACCGACTTTGGTTGGGCCGGTCCCTATGTCGGCGAGATGAAGGCCGTGATCGCGCGTGCGCTACCGGATACCAGTTTCATTGATTTGATGCATGATGCCCCCGAATTTAATGCCCGGGCCAGTGCCTATCTGCTGGCAGCGCTGGCCAGACAATTTCATACCGGCGATATCTGCCTGGCCGTAGTCGATCCGGGCGTGGGACAGCCTGACCGACGTGCATTGCTAATGGAGGCCGACGGCATATTCTATGTAGGCCCGGATAACGGTCTGTTCGCAATGATTGCCCGTCGCGCAGGGCAATGTCACTGCGATGAAATCCTGTGGCAGCCAGCAAACTGTTCCGACAGTTTCCATGGGCGGGATATCTTTGCCCCGGTTGTTACCCGGTTACAGGCAGGTCGAACCATCGAAACCCGGGCAGTCACGACTGACAGCCTGGTCGGCATGGATTATCCCGATCAGCTTGCTGAAATCATCTATATTGATCACTACGGAAATCTTGTCACTGGGCTGGATGGTGCAAACCTGCCGACCCGGACGGCGCTGCACGTATCAGGGCGCCAGCTCCGGCAGGCGCGAACTTTCGCCAGCGTAGCCGAAGGTAATGTATTCTGGTACGTCAATTCCATGGGACTGGTGGAGATTTCAGCCAACCGTGATAACGCTGCCGAGCGACTGGGTCTGGAGATTGGTTCAACCGTTGAAATTGTGCAGCAAGCACAACCGTGAATATTGTTAAATTTACACGTTCAAACCTGCAGAGCTACAAATGAACTATTTCTTATCCTTCTTGCTGGCCGCCAGGTTAATGTTGTCTTTATTATTACCCGGCTCAATTTCAATCCGGTTGCGGCCTTTCTCCTTGGCAGCGTAAAGCATTTTATCAGCGCGCGTCATCAGGATTTCGGCATTCTCACCATCCTCACAACATATTATCAGGCCGGCGGAGAAACTGGGGACACGAATGGTTTCGTTATTAAATCGAACTTCGGATTCGTTGGCGCGATCCTGCACTTTTTGCAGCGCGCGTTGCGCCTCTTCACGACTGGCGCTGGGGAAAATAATTGCGAATTCTTCACCACCATAACGCGCTACCATATCCGAGAGGCGTAATATCGAAAGAATATCGTTGGCATATTTTTGCAGGATAATGTCACCGGCAGCATGGCCATAGGTATCATTAATCTGCTTGAAATGGTCCAGGTCGAGCAGGGCTACGCAAAAATACGAGTGATAACGACGGGCCCGTTGCAGTTCTTCGTCCAGGCGTTGGGTGAAGGCGCGGCGGTTGGGTAACTCGGTCAATTCATCAGTGAGGCTGAGGACGCGGACATGTTTAAGCTCCTGGCTCAGGCGCTGGCCACTCTGCCGGACCATGTTGGCGAAATCGTGAGTCTCATTCAGGGTGCGAACCAGTTGCCCCTGTTCCGTTAACATGCTTTGTAGTTCAGTGATGGCATGTCCGCGCACGATATCCACGTCACGTTTGCTTTCCGCCTTTTTCAGGCTTGTAAGCATGTCTTCCAGCAGCAGACCGAAGCGTGACTGGTGCTGCATGGCGTCGAAAATATTGTTCAGTAGCTTGTTTTGCTGTTGCTCGAAATCGGGTTGTTGCTGAGGTGGCTTCCCGCCATGCTGTTCGTAGCGCTTTTCCGTCAGGGATTCGGGTTGGGGCAGATTTGCAAAACTGACGTCGCTGATATTGATATTGGCGCTGGAAGTATCAGTCTCCCTTTCCGTCGGTTCAGGTGCTTCCTCATTGTCCGTCAACGGGAACTCACCGTCAGTTTCGGTCAGTGCGCGGAGGGCCTCCTGCCAGAAGCCCTCGTCTCCCTCCGTCACTTCACTGACGAGGCGCATGGCGTTCTTGAGGTAGGCCTGAATCGAGGCCAGTTCGGTAATGGTAATCGGGGGTTGCATGCGCTGTTGCACCAGCTTGAGTTCCAGGTTCAGCAGGGAGCCGCGCGGCAGTTGTTTACGCAGGACATTGATGAAATTGTGCAGCACGGCAGCATAGCCCAGCGCGATTTTCTGCTGGTTGCGTTCCATTTCGCCGACAGCATGGGAAATATGCTTGTAAATCAGATTTCCGCTTTGTGTCTGGCGTAGTGGTGCCAGCAGGCGCAGGATATTCTGAGCCCCGTAGCCCTGAATTTGTGGCGACAATTTCTTTTTTTCGGTCATTCGCCGACTCAGTCCAGACCGCCTCCCCCATTTTGTCCTCATTAAGCCAAGGCGGTAATGTTGCTGAAATTCGGAATCACCTCCTGGATCCGAAGGATGTAGTCTATAGCCTTTTTAGCTATATCGTCGTCTTTCCAGTGTAAAAAGTAGTGAAAATTCGACTAGTGGTATCAGTATATACCATATTATTAATGTTGTAATAGAATAAATACCATAATATTATTATTGTAATACGATCTGTGATCGGGATACCAGTAAGCGATTTGGCCGTTCTCACCCGGCTTTGCGGCTTTTGCGCGCCGCGATTTTGTCCTGAGCCACGAGCAGTGGCTGCAAATACTGGCCGGTATAAGATTGTTTTACCCGACTTACCTGTTCCGGGGTGCCAGTAGTCACAATTTGTCCACCTTTATGGCCACCCTCGGGGCCAAGATCGATAATCCAGTCGCAGGTTTTAATCACATCCAGATTATGCTCAATAATAATAATCGTATTGCCGTGATCACGCAGGCGGTGCAGCACATGCAGTAGTTGTTCGATGTCGTGAAAATGCAGGCCGGTGGTGGGCTCATCAAGGATGTAGAGGGTATTGCCGGTGTCGCGCTTGGATAATTCGCGTGACAACTTGACCCGCTGGGCCTCACCGCCGGACAGGGTGGTGGCATTCTGACCCAGGCGGATATAGCTGAGGCCAACGTCCATCAGGGTATCCAGCTTGCGTTTGATCACCGGGACGGCAGTGAAAAAGGCCAGGGCATCCTCCACGGTCATCTCCAGTACCTCGTAGATGTTCTTGCCCTTGTAGCGCACCTCCAGGGTCTCGCGGTTATAGCGTTTGCCCTTGCAGATGTCACAGGGCACATAGATATCCGGCAGAAAGTGCATTTCCACCTTGATCACACCGTCACCCTGGCAGGCCTCGCAACGACCGCCCTTTACGTTGAAGCTGAAGCGGCCGGGGCTGTAACCACGGGCGCGGGCCTCCTGGGTACCGGCAAACAACTCACGGATGGGGGTGAAGAGCCCGGTATAGGTGGCAGGGTTGGAGCGTGGCGTGCGACCGATGGGGCTTTGATCGATATCCACGATCTTGTCGAATTCGCCAAGCCCGTGGATGTCCTGGCAGGCTGCGGGTTCTTCGCCACTGCCATTGATTTCCCGGGCGGCATAACGATACAGCGTATCGTTGATCAAGGTCGACTTGCCGGAACCGGAGACGCCGGTAATCGCCGTCATCAGCCCGATGGGGATGTCGACGTCGACATGCTTGAGGTTATTGCCGTGGGCCCCCGTAATCTTCAGTATGCGTTTTTTATCCACGGGTATACGTTGTTTCGGCACCTGGATCTGTTTTTTACCGCTGAGATACTGGCCGGTGAGCGAGGCCGGGTTGGCCTTGATCTCCGCGGGGGTGCCCTGGGCGACAATCTGGCCGCCGTGCACGCCGGCCCCCGGGCCGATGTCGAGGACGTGATCGGCCAGCATGATGGCCTCCTCGTCGTGTTCCACGACGATGACGGTATTGCCGAGGTCACGCAGGTAGGTGAGGGTACTGAGCAGGCGGGTGTTGTCCCGTTGGTGCAAACCGATGGAGGGTTCGTCCAGGATATACATGACGCCCACCAGGCCGGCACCGATCTGGCTGGCCAGGCGGATGCGTTGCGCTTCGCCACCGGACAGGGTTTCGGCGCTGCGGCTTAAGGTCAGGTACTCCAGGCCCACGTTCATGAGAAAACTCAGGCGGTCATCGATCTCCTTAACGATCTTGCCGGCAATCTTGCCGCGGCGGCCGCTGAGGGCCAGCCCATCGAAAAACTGCTTACACTGGTCGATGGGCAGCTCGGTGATATCCGGCAGGGTCTTGGTATCGATGTAGACATGACGGGCACCACGGTTCAGGCGCGTACCTTCGCATTCGGGGCAGGGCTGGTGGTTGAGATACTTGCTGAGCTCCTCGCGCACCGCGTTGGAGTCGGTATCGCGGTAGCGGCGGGTCATGTTGGGGATAATTCCCTCAAACGGCTGGGCCTTGGTGTGTTTGCCGCCGCGGTCATTGTAATAGGTGAATTTGATTTCCTCGTCGCCACTGCCATTGAGGATGACGTTGCGCACCTTTTTACTGAGCTTGTTAAAGGGCTTGTCCATATCAAAGCCATAGTGCTTGGCCAGGGAGGTCAGCATCTGGAAATAGTACATATTGCGTCGGTCCCAGCCGCGGATGGCGCCCTGGCTCAGGCTCAGCTCTGGCTGGGCCACGACCCGCTGTGGGTCAAAAAACTGCTGGACGCCAAGGCCGTCACAGCTGGGACAGGCCCCGGCGGGGTTGTTGAAGGAAAACAGGCGGGGTTCCAGCTCGGTTAGTGAGTAACCACATACCGGGCAGGCAAAGCGCGATGAGAACACCAGGTCGGGCTTGTTGCCGTCCATGTCAGCCACGCGCAGCTTGCCGTCGGCCAGCTGCAGGGCCGTCTCAATGGAGTCGGCCAGCCGTTGCTGGATGTCGGGGCGGACCTTGAAGCGATCAATCACGGCCTCGATGGTGTGTTTGCGGCGCAGGTCGAGGGACGGCGGCTGGTCCAGCTCCACGACCTTGCCGTCGATCCGGGCACGGATATAGCCTTCGGCTCGCAACATGTCGAATACCTGCTGATGCTCGCCCTTGCGTCCGTCCACTACCGGTGCCAGCAGCATCAGGCGGCTACCCTCGGGCAGGGCCAGGATCTGGTCCACCATCTGGCTGACCGTCTGCGCGTCCAGGGTGACATCGTGCTCCGGGCAGCGCGGCTCGCCGGCGCGGGCGAAAAGCAGGCGCAGGTAATCGTAGATCTCGGTAATGGTGCCCACCGTGGAACGGGGGTTGTGTGAGGTCGATTTCTGCTCAATGGAGATGGCCGGTGATAGCCCTTCGATGTGGTCGACATCGGGTTTTTCCATCATGGACAAAAACTGGCGGGCGTAGGCGGAGAGGGATTCCACGTAGCGGCGCTGGCCCTCGGCATAGATGGTATCGAAAGCCAGGGACGACTTGCCGGAACCGGACAGGCCGGTAATGACAATGAGCTTGTCGCGTGGCAGGGTCAGGTCAATGTTCTTGAGATTGTGGGTGCGTGCGCCGCGTATCCGAATCGTGTCCATGCGAGCCTCTTTTTCGCCGGAAGAATGAAACCTGTTAATATACGCGCTTGTCATACAGACAGGCAAAGACAAGACAATTTGCCGTCTTAAACGTTTAACCCACAAAGCTTGAAAGTGTTTTAGTGAGAAACCCCGATAACAAGAACGCGGCACTACGCCGTGCGGTATTATTCCTGGCCGGCCAGGCCACCCGATTCCCGGATCCGGCCCTCGCTACCCTGAGAATACCTGATTTGCGCCTGTCCGGCGCTGCTGCCGGCCATACCGTACCAAAACAACCCTGGGAGAGCCGCCAATGACGTCCAATCAATCCGAAACCATGTTTGCCGACGAGCGTCGTTCAGCGGTCTCCCTGGCCAGTATTTATTCTTTCCGGATGCTCGGGCTGTTTATGATCCTGCCCGTGTTTTCCCTGTATGCCCACGGCATGAAAGGGGTCACGCCAACGATGATCGGACTGGCACTGGGGATTTACGGCCTGACCCAGGCGATTTTGCAGATCCCGTTCGGGATGCTCTCGGACCGGATAGGCCGTAAGCCGATTATCACCCTCGGCCTGCTGATCTTCATTGTGGGCAGCATCGTGGCCGCCCTGGCGACCCACGCCCATAACATGACGGGCATTATTATCGGCCGCGCCCTGCAGGGCGGTGGCGCCGTGGGCTCGGCCGTACTGGCCCTGGCCGCGGACCTGACCCGGGAGGAACATCGGCTCAAGGTGATGGCCACCATCGGCATGACCATCGGCGTGTCCTTTGCCATTGCCATGGTGGGTGGCCCCCTGATTAACAACTGGGTTGGCCTGTCCGGGATTTTCTGGTTGACGGCCATCCTGGGCCTGACTGGTATTGTCGTCCTCCACGTCTGGGTGCCGAATCCCAAGCACTCACGTTTGCACCGCGATACAGAGGCGGTGCCGGCCCAGTTCAAGGACGTCCTGAGCGATGGCCAGTTGCTGCGCCTGGACCTGGGGATCTTCACCATGCACCTGGTGCTCACGGCCGTGTTCGTGGCCCTGCCGGTCGCGCTGCGGGATATCGCCGGCCTGCCGGCGGATCATCACTGGTACGTCTACCTGCCGGTGATGGCTATCGGTTTCTTCACGATGGTGCCGTTCATCATCATTGCCGAAAAGAAGCGGCGCATGAAGCAGATCTTTGCCGGGGCCATCGCGTTACTGGGCCTGGCCAACCTGAGCCTGTTCGAGTTTCATCACTCGCTGACCGCCATCGTGATTGCGCTGTGGTTGTTCTTCACGGCCTTTAACCTGCTGGAAGCGAGTTTGCCTTCACTGGTGTCCAAAATGGCCCCGGCCCAGTCCAAGGGCACGGCCATGGGCGTTTATTCCAGTTCTCAGTTTCTGGGCATCTTCGTCGGCGGCTCGGTGGGGGGCTGGATGTTTCAGCACTATGGTTTCAACGGAGTCTTCCTGTTCAGTGCGGCCATGGTCGGGCTGTGGCTGGTGGCTGCGCTGACCATGCAAAGCCCGCGTTATCTCACCACCTTCCTGCTCAACGTCGGGGAAATCGACCCGGCACGGGCAAAGTCGCTGGGGATGGAACTGGCCAGGGTCCAGGGTGTGGCCGAGGCGGTGGTCATTGCCGAAGACCAGGTAGCCTACCTCAAGGTCGATAATAAGGCGCTGGATAAAGACGCCTTGCTTGCCTATTCCGCGGCAGTACCAGATTAATCATATTTTACAATTTTGTGCCTTGCAGTGCCGGCAGGCTGGCCGTACCCTGTATGGCCAGGCCGCTGACGGCGGCCACAGTTAATTTTATTTTTCAAGAACATCGCTTAAGCATTTGAATTTGGAGGGTGTATGGCAAGAGGGGTCAATAAAGTCATTTTGATTGGCAATTTGGGACGGGATCCGGAAGTGCGTTATATGCCCAATGGCCAGGCGGTCGCGAACGTCGCCATTGCTACCTCCGAATCCTGGAAAGACAAAAACACCGGTGAACAGCAGGAGCGTACGGAATGGCACCGCGTGGTGTTTTTCCGGCGCCTGGCCGAGATTGCCGGGGAATACCTGAAGAAGGGCTCCAAGGTCTATATCGAAGGCAAGCTGCAGACCCGCAAATGGCAGGATAACCAGGGCCAGGATCGCTACACGACCGAGATCGTGGCCAACGAAATGCAGATGCTGGATTCCCGGGGCGGCAGTAATAATAATTACAGCAGTGCGCCGGCTGACATGGACATGGGCAATGAACCGCAGATGGCGGCCGCCGGCGATTTTGACGACGACATCCCGTTCTAATTGATATCGGCCCGGCACTCTGCATAGCAGCAGGTGTCGGGCAGGTACTTGTTTTACCTCACTTATTTCTTTCCCTCCAGATCCTCCCCCGCCGTAAGCTGATAAAAATACATAATTTCGATTGTCAGAATCGATTTTATGATATTTACTTTTAAAGGGTTTGACTCTATCTATGCGCCTAAGATGGTCGGCCAGGTTTGCCGATATAGTTATCGTTAGCACTGTGTGGAGTGATTGCTTATGCCGAAAAAGAGTAAAGCTGCTCTGTCGAAAGAGGCACAAACTCAGGTCAGGAAACGTACCAATGAAATGTTGGACGACGAGATCCTTGACGGTGATGAAGCCGAGTTCGATGAATCAGGTGTGCTTGCCAAAAGCGCGGGTAGCGTGGACCACAAGATGGCCATGCGTCGTCGATTGGAGAATTATCTGGAAGAACGTCGTCTGCAAAAAGAGCTGGGCGACGATTTTGACTCTATCTAAATCCTGGCGCGTTCAGACTGCCTGAACGGTCTGAACGCGCGTTTCCTCAAAAAATTTCAAGGCGTGTCTAATCGTGGCGGTTTTTTCCGTCTCTCTTGAATAGGCGGCAAAGGCACCGCGTTTGATTTCAGGGGCAGTCTTGACCCGGAACAGTTTCTTCTTGCGTAACTCCTCACGCACCATGGGTTCACCCAGGTAGGCACTGCCGCCATGACTTAACATCAGGTCCTTGGCCATGCGCCCAAGTGCCAGGCGCATGTGTGCCGCAGGCATGCCGGCAAAGTGCTGGGCGTGCGCATTGGCAAAGGATGTGCCCCAGTCCACCAGCATGTAATTTGAAGAGAGTGCCTGTTCGACCGTCAGGTCGGCTTCACTACTGACCAGAATGAGCGGGATCTGCATGATCTCCACGATTTCGACGTCTTCGGTCTGCGGGTAGTCGAAGCAAAAGGCCAGGTCCATTGTGCTTTCCCTGACCCGCCTCAGCAGCATCGAGGTATCGTTGATCTCGGCATGCAGGATAAGGTCGGGCAGAGTTTCCTGCATATAATCTATCCAGGACTTCAGTGTCAGGTCCCACAGGCTGGGCATGCTGCCGATGGTAAAAGGAATCTGAGAAGTGTCGTTTGTCCCGATCTCCTGCTTGGCCCGGTACCAGGTAGTGAGGATATTGTCCGCGTACTGGAGCAGGCGCTGGCCGGCCGCTGTAAGCTGGATATTGTTGCGTTGCCGGGTAAACAGCGGTACCCCGACTTCCTGTTCCAGCATCCGGATGCGGGCAGAAACGGCAGACTGGCTCAGGTAAAGGTTCTCAGCAGCCTGCCCGAAATGGCGAGTGCGATTGACCTCGATAAAGGTTTTGAGAGCGTCAACATCCACTGGTCGGGACTCCTAAGCATTTGTTTCCCCGGGGTATATATAGAACTTGCGGAAGGGACGCAAGGGACTATACATGATTTTGCTCAAGTTCATCTGAAATTTTTATCGAACCCGGTTGATCCCGGGGAGCACAGGCGTGACGCTATGACCGGTCACTGGTGCTAGCCCGTAGCCGACAGACCGGTATGAAATAAACTGATACGGGCTTTGACATTTACGTTGATTGAACTATTACATGCACACCCGTTCCAACGGTGCCCGGAGGTATCCTGAATGTTTTATTGCACGTCACCATGATCCGCATCGCCACGCTCGGCGATCTCGATGCCCTGCTCGCAATTGAACAGCGCGCCTTCGAGCTGGATCGCTTTTCCCGTCGCACCTTTCGTTACCTGTTAAGCAAGGCCAACGCGGTGACCCTGCTTGCCGATGAAAATGGCAAGGTCGCCGGCTATGGCATGTTGCTGTTCAATACGGGGACGTCACTGGCCCGGCTGTACTCACTGGCCGTTGCGCCAGACTGGCAGGGTAAGGGGATTGGGCGCGCACTCATACGTGCTACGGAGGAACATGCCATTGCGCATGGTTGTGTTTCAATCCGGCTGGAAGTCCGTGCCGACGGCGCGCGCGCCCGGGCCCTTTACGAAAGCCAGGGCTATCGCCCGATCGGCAAGGTCGATGACTATTACGAGGATGGGATGCAGGCAATCCGTTACGAAAAACGCCTGATGCCTCAGCTCAAACCGGCGCTGGCCAAGGTCCCATTTTACGAGCAGACCCTGGAATTTACCTGTGGACCGTCGGCCCTGATGATGGCCATGCATTCGCTGGTGCCGGCGATCAAGTGTAACCGCGAACTGGAACTGCGCTTATGGCGCGAATCCACCACGATCTTCATGACCTCGGGGCACGGTGGCTGTGGACCCTACGGCCTGGCCCTGGCGGCATACCATCGTGGTTTTGATGTAGAAATCTATGTCAGCGACAAGGGGCCCATGTTCATCGATTCCGTCCGCAGCGAGGAAAAGAAGGAAGTCATGCGTCTGGTCCAGCAGGACTTTTTAAAGGAACTGAAAAAACTGCCGGTAAAAATTCGCCAGGGCCGCCTGAACGTGCAACACCTGGAAGAGAAACTTAACCAGGGCGGGATCCCGCTGGTACTGATCAGTTCCTACCGGATATACCATGAAAAAGCACCACACTGGGTGGTGGTCACCGGTTTTGATGAAAAATATATCTACGTACATGATCCCTTTGTCGATACAGAGGCGGGCAAGACGGCGACGGATTGTATGAACATGCCCATCGCCAAACGGGATTTCGAATTGATGGCACGCTACGGCAAGGCGGGCCAAAAGGCGGCGATCATCGTCAGACAGCGCAGGCTGGAGGCTTAAGTGAACATTTTGCTGGTGGTTGAAAAAACCAGGGACTGGAAGACCGAGTTTCCCGAAGCGACAGTGGTAACAGCCAAAGAATACATCAAGGGAAATGAACTGGTGAGCAAGCGTGGCCTGCGGGTTATTAATTTGTGCCGCAGCTACAGTTATCTTAGTATCGGCTATTACGTCTCCCTGTTGGCGGAGGCGCGCAGCCAGAAAGCACTGCCATCGGTGCAGACGCTGACGGACCTCAGCCGGAAATCTATCTATAGCCTGGAAGTCGATGACATCCATGCTGAAATTGACAAGGCGATACGCAAACATCATGTGGCGGAAGATTCGACCGTCATCGAACTGGATATTATTTTTGGTTTGTGTGAACCGCCAGAGCTCAAGGACCTGGCACATTCAATTTTCGAAATCTTTCCCTGCCCGATCCTGCGGGTGGAATTTCGCAGAACCAACCAGTGGCAGATACGCAGTATTCGGGCACAATACCTGCACAATATGCAGGCAGAGCAGCTGGCATCATTCAGTGGTTTTCTTCAGAGTTATATCGGTCGGCGCTGGCGCAAACCACGGACACGCTGGATCTCAAAGTATGATCTGGCCGTCTTGTATAATCCGAAAGAAAAGCTCGCACCGTCCAACAAGGGGGCGTTGAATAAATTCATTTCAGTGGGCAAGAAGCTGGGAATTGAGGTTGACCTGATCGAAAAGAAGGATCTCGGCAGCCTGGCAGAATACGATGGTCTGTTTATACGCGAAACCACATCGATCGAACATCATACCTATACATTTGCCAAAAAGGCCGAGGCAGAGGGTATGATTGTAATTGACGACCCGGCCTCAATTGTCAAATGCACCAACAAGGTTTACCTGAGCGAACTGCTGGCCAATCAGCGTATCTCCATTCCGCATAGCATAATCCTGACCGAGAAGGACTTTAAATCGGCGAAACATGGCCTGCAATATCCCGTTGTACTGAAAATCCCGGATGGATCGTTTTCACGGGGTATTTACAAGGCTGAGAACCTTGACCAGGCACAGGAGTATGCCAAGATTCTATTTAAGGAGTCTGACATTATCCTGATACAGGAATATATGTATACCGAGTTTGACTGGCGAATCGGTGTGCTTGCCCGGCAACCACTTTTTGCATGCCAATATTTTATGAGTAAGGCACACTGGCAGATCGTCAAGCATGAAAGTAATGGTAAAGCGATCGAAGGAGGCTATAAATGCTGGCGGCTGGAAGATGTGGATCCAAAAATTATCAGTATTGCACTCAAGGCTGCAGCTGCGATTGGTGATGGGCTGTATGGAGTGGACCTCAAGCAGAATGACAAGGGCATCTTCGTGATGGAAGTAAATGACAATCCCAATATTGAAACCGGTGTTGAGGATGCGGTACTGGGCGACGAATTATACAGTCGCATCCTCGCAGAGTTTATTCGTCGTTGGGAAAAACGCAGATCGCCATGAGCCAGGACACCACGCGGACCCTGTTCCCTACGCCTGGCCAGATCCTCAAGTGCCGGGCGATGTATCTCGGCCAGCGTATCGATGTAAAGCAGTTCCGTTATACCCAGTATCTGGCGGCCAACCCGCTTGCGATCAATTACGGCCACGAAGGTATCGTGGTGCTGTTCCGTTATGGTGTTGCCGTGATGTACGGTTTGACTGCGCTGGAAGAGAACCGGCTTCAGCAGGAACTGGCGCCCTATATACGCGATCCGCTGGCAGCCATCGAGGAGGAATCGCTGGATATCCGGCTCGATCAGGAAACAGACGGTTTCGTGGAGGGAAAATTATGCCTCAGTGACATGTCCGTACAGCGCCTGCAGCTGGTTGCCGGGATCCTGGCCAAGAGTGTGGTGCTGGCATATTACGAGAAAACCGTGGGTAAAACATTTGACCATGTGGAGCCACTGGCGGAACAACTCAGGCATAAGGGCCGTGGCGGTACAGGTAACAAGGTACTTTTGCAGCGGATTGGTGAAATCATGGCGATCCAGAGCAAGATGGTAGGCCGGGTGGAAGTCAGCGACAAACCGGAGCTGCTGTGGGAATATCCCATGCTGGAGCGCCTGTATCAGCGCATGGAGGATGAATATGAAATCAAGGAGCGACATGTCGCCCTTGAGCGTAAACTGCAAGTGATATCCCGGGCCACGGAAACCATACTCGACCTGCTGCAATATAATCGCTCGCATCGGGTTGAGTGGTATATTGTTATCCTGATTCTGATCGAGATAGTCATTACCCTGGCAGAAAAGCTGGGATAAGGAACCCGTCAGTGGTTGAACGCAAAATACTTGGCTGGCGTGAGTGGGTGGCCATGCCTGAACTGGGTATCGAGCTGATCAAGGCCAAGGTCGATACCGGTGCCCGCACCTCGTCCCTGCATGCCTTCAGTGTGGAGGAATTCAGCCGGCAGGATCAGCGCTATGTCCGTTTTGGCATTCATCCATTCCAGAAGCGCATTGATGTCGAAATCTACTGCGAGGCGATTGTTCGCGATCAACGCCAGGTCACCGATTCAGGTGGACATAGCGAATTGCGTTACGTGATCGAGAGCACGGTCAGGCTGGGAGAGATGTCCTGGCCTATCGAGATCACACTAACCAACCGTGACAGTATGGGTTTTCGTATGCTGCTCGGACGCACGGCGATACGCGGTCTTTACCTGGTGGATCCGGGCGCATCGTATTTACAGTCGCTTGCAGGCAAGCAAAAAAGGAAAACGATTAAATGAAGATTTTGATCCTGTCGCGCAATCCCCGGCTCTATTCGACCCGGCGTCTGGTCGAAGCAGCGAAGGGGCGCGGGCATAGTGTCCGGGTGGTAGATACACTCCATTGCTACATGAACATCAGTTCTCACGAACCCAGTGTACACTTCAAGGGCGAGCAGCTGGAGGATTACGATGCAGTGATCCCGAGAATTGGCGCGTCCATTACCTTCTACGGGACCGCGGTGTTGCGCCAGTTTGAAATGATGGGGATGTACTGTCTGAATGAATCAGTTGCCATTACCCGGGCTCGCGACAAGCTGCGTTCCCTGCAGTTACTGTCGCGCAAGGGCGTCGGCCTGCCGGTCACGGGGTTTGCCCATTCGCCCGATGATATTCATGACGTGATTCGGATCGTTGGCGGTGCACCGCTGGTCATCAAGTTACTCGAGGGGACCCAGGGTATCGGCGTCGTCCTGGCGGAAACCCAGAAAGCCGCGGAAAGCGTGATCGAGGCCTTTATGGGACTCAATGCCAACATCATGGTGCAGGAATTTATCAAGGAAGCCGGTGGCAGCGACATCCGCTGTTTCGTTGTGGGGGGCAAGGTCATTGCCGCCATGCGGCGTACTGCCAAGGAAGGTGAGTTTCGTTCCAACCTGCACAGGGGCGGGAGCGCCGAGATTGTCAAGCTGACTCCCGAGGAACGCTCCACGGCAGCCCGTGCCGCCAAGATCGTGGGCCTGAACGTGGCCGGCGTGGATATACTGCGGTCCAATCACGGCCCGGTGGTGATGGAGGTGAATTCCTCGCCGGGCCTGGAAGGTATCGAGGGAGTAACCGGCAAGGACGTCGCCGGGATGATTATCGACTTCATCGAAAAGAACGCCAGGCCGTACAGCACACGCACGCGTGGCAAAGGCTAGGCATGCAAAACTCGGCGTTCATTCTCAACGGAGTAGCGGTCCAGCCAGGTCAGCGGACCAGCATTGATTTGTCCGTGGGTCGGCTATATACACACAGTGAAATTACCATGCCGGTCTACGTGGTCAATGGCAAACGGAGCGGCAAGCGACTGTTTCTGAGTGCGGCAATTCATGGTGACGAGATTAATGGCGTGGAAATGATCCGGCGTATCCTGGCCATGCCGTCCCTGAAACAGCTGCAGGGAACCCTGATTGCCGTGCCCGTGGTCAATGTGCACGGGTTTATCCATACCTCACGTTACCTGCCGGACCGACGTGATCTTAACCGCAGCTTTCCCGGTTCATCTGAGGGTTCACTGACCGCGAGACTGGCGCACTTGTTCATGACGGAAATCGTCCAGAATGCCACCCATGGCATCGATATTCATACTGCCGCTATCCACCGCAATAACCTGCCCCAGGTCCGTGGCGATCTGGAAAATTCACAGGTGGCGGAACTGGCCAACGCATTCAGTATCCCGGTGCTGCTCAGTTCAGCCGGCCCGGAGGGGACATTGCGCCGGGTCGCCACCGAGGCAGGTGTGCCCACGATTTTATACGAGGCGGGTGAGGCGCTGCGCTTTGATGAATTTTCCATTCGCGCTGGGGTCAAGGGTATCGTGAATGTCATGCGTTGCCTGGGCATGTTGCCGGCGCGCAGCAGTAAACGTCAGAAACTGATTTCCCCGTTCATTGCGCATTCCAGTACCTGGGTACGTGCACCCGAGAGCGGTATTATTCGTTCGCTGGTACCACTGGGTGCCCGCGTGCGTAAAGGGGAGTCACTCGGGATCATTGCCGATCCCTTTGGTGAAAAGGAACGCATTGTCACTGCGCCCAATGATGGCGTGGTCATCGGCCGCGCCGACCTGCCTTTAGTTAATGAAGGGGATGCGTTGTTTCATATTGCCCGGTTTGAGAAGCCCGCTGATGTCGCGGCGGTGGTCGAGGCGTTACAGGGGGAACAGACCTTGCCGGGAATACTCCCGGATGAACCTACCCTGTGAGACTGGTGTCACTGTTGTTGACAACGGGCAGTTCCAGGTAAAAGCAGGTTCCGTTGCCGGGGGATGTTTCGAAATAGACCCTTCCGCCATGTGCCTCGGCAATATATTTTACTATGGTAAGCCCGAGCCCGGTGCTGGGCAGGTTATGCACCTGGAGTTTGCGGGATTGTACGAATTTCTGAAATATATGTGGTTGCAGGGATTGGGGAATCCCCGGACCATGATCCTGGATGGCGATGATAGCCTTGCCGTGTTTGTAACTGGGCCGGATGACTACGGTCCCGCCGACCGGTGAAAACTTCAGGGCATTGGTCAGCAGGTTGGTCAGGCAGCGAATGAGTCGTTGCTGATCGACCCGCACCAGTAAGGTGTCATCTGTATCATTGTTTACTTCAAGCTGGACATTGAATTGCTCGGCGTAACCCGTGACCATCGCAATGGCCTGTTTGATTAGATTGGAAAGTGGAATTTTCTCAAAATGGAAACTCATCTTGCCTGATTCGAGTTTGTAGACGTCCAGAATGTCATCCACGATCCGGCCCATATGCATCACGTATTCATGAATCAGGCGATAGAGGTGTTCTCTTTTGTCCTGGGCAATCGTCGCACTATGTTCCTTAAGTAATTCCATCGCGCCCTTTATACCGATCAGCGGGGAACGCAGGTCATGACTAAACAGCGACAACATCTCGTCGCGCATGGATTCGGCCTGCTGCCGTTTTCGCTCGAAATGAACCAGGACGATGGAGAAGGTAACGGCAATCAGGATAAAGGCAACGATGATCATGCCGAAGGTGCGATATGTCCGCATGCGAAACTGGTTGAACAGGCCGGGTTCGGCCAGGTCGGTCAGGTGCCACATGCTGTGTTTGACCGGGACCATATCCAGTATGCGGGCGCGTTCATTGTGCGTTAAATGGTAGTTCTCGCGTATTACGGTATTCCGGGCCCCGTTCTCAGTGATCTCTATCAGGTAGTTCTGGTTTTTTATTAACAGCATTAACTCGTGGCCAACGGGGCTTGCTGCCCGTAACAGGTGGGCAATCCTGCAGCGGGTTGCCATGACTGTCCGCAATGGTGAAGGCGAACGAATGGGGAAAAAAGCGTTTGATTTTTTTCTGGAGTTGTTCGCGTAATTTCAAGTTATCTGTGTTGCTGGCCAGGCGGGCGATCATGGCATGTTCATCAGAGGCAAACAGTCTGACCAGGCGACGATTCTCATCGATGATATTGCTAATATCTTCCCCGGCTCTTTCAATGGTTGAATGCGCG
Source organism: Gammaproteobacteria bacterium (assembly GCA_037384645.1). GTDB lineage: Bacteria > Pseudomonadota > Gammaproteobacteria > UBA6429 > Thiohalophilaceae > RI-92. The sequence goes on from JARRNT010000021.1 coordinate 31,118, forward strand.
ATGTCCTTCTGGTTCGATTCAAAATCATGGATACGCATGTAGGCAACCCAGGACAGTATCAGACTAATCACCAGGGGGATGAAAATAATGAAACTGATTGCCCAGTTAAAGGACGTGCTGGTTCGTTTTTTCTTCATGGTTTGAGTTGAAAACTAAACACCTCAACCCGCGTTTTGCTGTAACCGAAGTGGGACAGCTGCCAATGGTTGTTAGTGCACTATACCTGTTGGTTGATAAGAATGCTTATAATGCGCTTCAATCAGGCCCGGATTCAGTAAATAAGGAGACGGCTATATACCGTGATCATCCTCTGCTGAGAGCGCAATATTATGTACTGCCACAGCATTTGCTGGTGTTTAGCCTCACCTGCGAATGGTTCTGGTAAGCAGGTTTTTCGGATTGGTTTTTATGAGATGTAGTATTATCCGGTTCAGGCAAATGCTGGTGGGGGCAAATCATGTGCAATTTGCATGGGCTTTGTCAAGGGCTGAAGCACGCCCATTGCTTACAGCGACTTCCGGTATCCGGAACTTTACTCAGGATAGCTGATCTTCAGGACTTCATAGATGCTTACACCATGCGGTGTTTGCAAGCGAATTTCATCGCCGACCCGGTGCTTGAGCAGGGCCCGGGCAAGCGGCGCATCGATACTGATATGTCCCTGCTGTGGATCGAATTCATCGGCACCGACGATACGATAGCGTACAACCTTGCCTGATTCATCTTCCAGCTCAACGCTGGCGTTGAAAAAGATCCGCTCCGGATCCCCCGGTGCCTGCTCGACCACTTTCAGAGTCGGCATGCGTTTTTGCAGATAACGGATACGTCGATCGATCTCCCGCAACTCCTTCTTACGATAAATGTATTCGGCGTTTTCCGAACGATCACCTTCAGCAGCAGCCTCGCTTAATGCCCTGGTGACACCGGCACGACGCTGCCATATCGCCTTGAGTTCCTGTTCCAGGCGTTCATAACCGGATGCGGTAATGTAGGGTGACGCGGGTGGCTGGGGGGCGCGGTAGCGGCTCATCGGTCTGTTTGGGAAATGGACGCAGGCCGTATTTTTTCATGTGCACGCCGTCGCTGGCAATGCCTTTACACCGGTGTTTCAGCCACCAACCTGGCCGGTTTCCAGGTCTATCAGGTCAGTCATGGTTAGGGCCGTGCTCGTCTGCCTGGCCGGCAATTCCTGACCTGTGATGTCATACCAGGACCAGGCCGCAAACGCGGCTTCAGCTGGCGGGTTGGTTGTTACCACGGGCGCCGCGTGATGCAGGGTCATTGCGAGAATCAGGATCATCATGCCGGCCAGGGCCAGTGTGTAACGCGGCAGGTGGAACTGGCTGAATAACCGCGGCAGTCGTCCTGAGGCAGGGAAGAAGCGCCTGTGCCCCCGAGTGTGTACAGGCAGGTTGGTCAGAATGCGTTGTTGCAGTGCCGTAATTTCAGCTTCTGCGGATAGTGCATCGGTTTGTGCCCGATGGATCTGGGTATCGAGTGTCTGGATATGCAACTGGTAATGTTGCAGCGCGGGACTTTGCGCAATGCAGTCGAGGGTGGCCTGGCGTTCATCGTCAGGCCAGGCGGCGGGCCAGCTGCCATAGGCATCGAGAATCGCCCGGCTGCGCTGTTCAGCGGATGATAGATAATTTTGGTTCATATCGTTCACCTTCTTCAAGGTCTGCAAAATACTGGCGCAGTGTACGACGAGCCCTGGCCAGTAATGATTCCAGGGCATCGACACCGATTTTCATAATGGCGGCAGCTTCCTTGTTGGACAGCCCCTGGAATGCGCAGAGATAAAGCGCGGTGCGCTGTCGCTCGGGTAATTGTGTGATAGCCGCATGCAGATGCTGGTGCTGGTTTTGTGCAATGGCATGCTGTTCAGCAGAATGGCTATCGACCAGTGCATGCAGGGCATCGCTTGTCGGTTTTTGCCGGCGCAGGTTATCGATACACAGGTTCAGGGCGATACGATAGATCCAGCTGCGTGGTGTATGTTCACCAGGCTGCCAGTCAGCTGCACGCTGCCACACACGTAAAAACGTTTCCTGGGCAATGTCCTCTGCCTGCGCAGGTTCATGGATGTAGCGTCGAATAAATGCCAGTAACACGGGCAAAAACTCAGCCAGTAACTGGGAAAAGGCCTGCTTGTCGCCTTTTGCAATGCGCAGAAATTGTTGTGTCTGCTTGTCGTCGGCCTGCATGATCAGGATTACTTCCGGGTTTTACGGGGATCCCGGTAATGATGAAACTGGCTGATTTCTTCAGCACTAATGACCTTGTCGCCATTACGATCCAGGCGTTTGAACCAGGCCATCCATGCCGTACGACTCTCCGCCTGGGAGATGACACCGTCACCATTGCTGTCCAGTTTGTGAAACAGTCCTTTCCTGGAATGGTGACCGTGACGGAATCGCCACTGTAGTTCGCTGGCGGAGAGTACCCCATCATGGTTTTTATCCATGCGGGTAAAACGTGCCTGCGCGCGCTTGCTCATGTACGCCACGTATTCACTTTCGCTGACCTTGCCATCACCATTGCTATCCATCTGTTTCAGCAGGGCCTGTTTGTGTTGCAGGCGCCGCTGTTGAATATAGTGGCGAAACTCAGCTGCACTGACTGTACCGTCGTGATTGCTGTCCATTTTATTAAAACGTGCCTGCATGGCCGCTTTGAATTCGGCCTGGGAAACCACACCATCCTTGTTGGTGTCGAAATAGTGCATAAAGCGGTTATTACCGCCATGCGCCAGGGCCAGGGAAGTGCTGGTCATGCCGCAGATCAATAACAGGGATTTGATGGATATATTCATTGCCGTGACTCCTCGTACACGATATTACATTATCTGTTAAACGCGGTGGCGAGCGGAATCCGTCGCCCGGCAAAATAAAAGAATTTGTCAGCAGGCAACGCGGCTCCGGTTCAGCTGGGGTTCAGGCATACATGGGATTGGGTTGCTACCAGTTTACCTGGTCCGGATATACAGCGTGATTTCATCCCGATCGTGATACAGCTGACGGGCACGCAGGCTATAGTTCAGGCCGGTCTGGGCAAGCATATTGCTTATGGTGTTGATGCACTGGCGGTACTCGGTGTAGCGTTTCTTCATGGGGAGTTTGAGGTTAAATATGGCGTGACGGCACAGGCCGCGGACAAACCACAGGCCGATCAATTCGGCAATCCGCGAGGGCTGTTCGACCATATCGCATAACAACCAGTCGACCGGCCTGCTCGGGCGGTAGCGAAAGCCGTCGGCGCGGATGTGTTCGATCAGGCCGGTGTGCATGGCCGCCGGTGACAACGGTCCATTATCAATTGCCGCAACCGACACACCCTGACGCGCCATGACCCAGCTCCAGCCACCCGGGGCGGCGCCCAGGTCAACCGCCTGCATGCCGGGTTGCAGTAACTGTTGCCGTTCTTCCGGGTTCAGCAATACCAGCAGGGCTTCTTCGAGTTTCAGGGCGGAGCGGCTCGGGGCCTCGCGCAGGCGACGCAGGCGCGGAATGCCCATCGGCCAGGGGGCGCTGTTATTGATTCGGGCATAACCTACAGCGGCGTAATCCGTGGTGAAAAAGCAGATATGCAGGCGCAGGCCGCTATCCTCCTGTTCGGTCAGGATTCCTGCCTGTACCAGCCCCTGTCGCAGTGGCGCCTGCAGGCCGCGGCACAGGCGCAGCAATGGCTTGCCGGCTTCACTGTCAGGGGCTTCGATAAATACATCGGATACGCTTTGCGCCGCGTCGTGGATTCCGGCGATCAGCGCGCTAACCCGATCGCCGCGCGGCAGGTCTTTTTGATACGCCGCAATGACAAACCACTGGCGGCAGAAAACCAGTGTGGTGAAATCAAGTTGCGCATGGAGCTGGCTGGCCCGGTCGGGATCCTGCGGTTTGAAGATCACATAACCGCAACGCGGCTCATAACGGGTATCGGCCGCGACGTCGGCGGCAAGTTCGCGAATTTCGCTGGCGCATTCGGATTCAAATCCGGGACGGCAATATAACAGGAGACTGGACATGTGCTGGTTCGCGGCAGCGTTTCCCGGTTGCTGCGAGTGTTGCGCATTTTAACGGCTTTACGCTTACGGCAAAAGTGAACTGCCTGTTGCCGTACAGGACAAGGCTGCCTTTTTGCAATAAATCTCGCGCATGAGCAGGATGAGTTCGACAAGTTTCGGGTCGCGGATGCGATAATAAATCCGGTTGGCTTCACGTCGCGTGATCAGGATCTTGCATTCCTTCATCAGGGATAAATGCTGGGAGATATTACTCTGGGTCGTCCCGGTTTTATCCACGAGTGTTCCGACCTGAAGTTCCTGCAGATTCAGGGTACACAGGATCTTGAGCCGGGTGGGATGCGCAATAGCCTTGAGTACTTCAGCAGTACAATCGATTTCATCATTCATGGCACAGCCGTTCCTGCATGGTGACCAGGTATGTGAGCACACCCGCCCACCTGTGATACTCACCGGGACTTGCTGGTGTGTCCACCAGTGCCTGTGGAGATGTGGTCGCGGGATGCCGTCTGGCATGGTTTGCCGGACCCGGACAGGTTGGCCGGCTATATCCACACTGTCTATAATAATATTAGAGTAAACTAATATACGTCAAGTTTAGTATTCCGGGAGTGTGATGGGGTTCAAATGACCTTGGAATAGCGTTTCTGGCCGTGGGAGAGGTACTTGTCGAAGACCATGCAGATATTGCGTATCAGCAGGCTGCCGCGGGGACTGACCACGATACGTTGCGGGTCAAGCTGGAGCAGACCATCGTCTGCCATGGCCTGTAATTGCTCCAGGGCGTTGGCGAAATACTGCGCAAAATGTATACCATAGGCCTGTTCGACGGCGGTGATATCCAGGCTGAAGTGGCAGATGAGCCGGGTAATGATATCGCGCCGTAGCTTGTCGTCCTGGTCCAGGGTAATTCCACGGAATACCGGCAGGCGGTCCTCGGCCAGTGCCTGGCCGTATTCGTCCAGGGTGCGCAGGTTCTGGCTATAACAGTCGTGGACCTTGCCGATGGAGGTGGCGCCAAAGCCAACCAGATCGCAATCGGCGTGGGTTGAGTAGCCCTGAAAGTTTCGGTACAGCTTGCCACTGGACTGGGCCTGGGCCAGCTCGTCTTCCGGCTTGGCGAAGTGATCCATACCTATATATACGTAACCCGCTGCCGTCAGCGTTGTGATGGAATCCTGCAGGATTGCCAGCTTGGTCGCCGGCGCCGGCAGGTCTTCTGCGTGGATCTGGCGCTGGGTCTTGAACAGGTCGGGCAGGTGCGCGTAGTTGAATATCGACAGGCGGTCAGGTGACAGCGCCAGCACTGTCTGCAGGGTATCGTGAAAGGAGGCGACGCTCTGGTGGGGCAGGCCGTAGATCAGGTCCACGCTGACTGAGTGAAAACCACTGGCGCGTGCAGCATTGAGTACTTCGGTCGTTTGCTCGATGCTCTGTAGGCGGTTGACCGCCTTCTGGACCTGGGGGTCGAAATCCTGGACCCCGAGGCTCAGGCGATTAAAGCCCAGTTCCCGGAGCAGGGCGATGGTCTCGGCATCGGCCTCCCGCGGATCGACTTCGATGGAAAATTCGCCCTGATCATCGTCGCGCAGGTTAAAGTGCGCGCGTGTGGCCTGCATGAGCTCACGCATCTGGTCGTGGCTGATGAAGGTCGGGGTGCCACCACCCCAGTGCAGTTGTTCGACGGTTCTGCCTTGCTCGAACAGCGGGGCCTGCAGGGCAAGTTCTTTATACACATTTTCCAGGTAGGGCTGGGCGCGGGCACGGTTCTTGGTCACAACCTTGTTGCAGGCACAGTAAAAACAGATGGTGTCGCAAAACGGGATATGGAAATACAGCGACAACGGCCGACCGGCTTCATTGCTCAGGGCAATCTGGCGGCGATAGTCAGCGTCGCGAAAATCCGTGGTGAACTGGGCAGCCGTGGGATATGAGGTATAGCGCGGGCCGGAGGTATCGTAGCGCTGGATCAGTTCCTGGTCGAATTCCAGTTTGGGCATGTTTCACAAAATCCATAATGCTAAAACCAGCATTTTACTCCCAATTCCCCTGTCCCTGAAGACCAAATTATCCCGCTGCTGTCAGCGTAAGCGACTCAATTGGCTGAATATATTTTGATACTCAACTGGAGGCGAACATGAAAACACGTCTCGGCTTGGGAAAAGCAGTTCCGTCCCGGGCGGTAACCTGGGCGTGGTCAAGGGCAGTGTAGTGGCGCAAAGCGGCAACAGCATGACGCTTCGTGGTGCAACCCTGATACGTAATACCGGCACGGTCACGGCAGTGCAGACAACCCCGACTGACGTGGTGATGAAGCTGACGGCCATTAACGGTCGTAACCCGGTGATTTACGATTTTAGCGGGACTCAGGCGAGCCCGACAGACTATGATGTCGATCCCGGGACTCTGGATGGCAGCAGTATCGCAGTGAATTCCGGCCTGAAGGTACACGGCTTGCCCGTCCTGTTTGCTAGTGGTCCGGTGGATTTCACAGCGCAAACCCTGATCCAGTAATTTAGCGAGAACACCGTCGTCGACATTGCCCCGCCGGACGCCGGCGGGGCAATAACCGCATAAGAATAAAAGGGAATGCTAATAAATTCCCTACCTATATAGTCAGCAATATGTGATTCCACTCACACCTCTTGCAGGAACTTTCCCCTAACCTTGTTCATACCGAGATCTGTATAAAAATAAGTCTGCGGTTAACGACATCGCCGAGGTGCTGACGTGCCGTTCTAAACGAGGTGTATCCGGTGGACACAACAAATTCGCAGTTTCGTTTGACCAGGGGCCAGTTTCAGGAGGAGAACCCTCCACGTTTTTCCCCGCGACGTCTGGGCACCTTTCTGTTCAGCACGGTCATCATTTTGTTGCTGGTTTATGGCTGGGAAAATCGTAACGACAGCTTTCTGAGTGCCGCCGATGGCTGGGGCTACAAGCTGGGTATTATCGGGGGTTCCCTGATGGCGCTGCTGCTGATTTATCCCCTGCGTAAACGTCTGCGCTTCATGCAAAGCTGGGGCAAGGTCAAATACTGGTTTCGGACGCATATGCTGTTCGGGGTCATCGGTCCGGTCATGATCATGTTTCATTCCAATTTTCACCTGGGCTCGACCAACAGTAATGTCGCGCTTATCTGCATGTTGCTGGTTGCCGGCAGTGGCCTCATCGGCCGTTTTCTCTATACCCGCATCCATTTTGGTTTGTATGGCCATCGGGCCACCCTCGATGAATTACGCAAGGACCTGCATGCTACCCGCGGTAACCTGGGCGCGCATACCAAGCTGTCGCCGGTGATCATCGAATACATGAAACGCTATGAGCGTTTGATGTTGCGCCGTCGTGTGTTCTTTATGCACTTTTTGCTGTTACCTGTGATTTATCTACGTTCTCGTATCTTGCTATGGCAGATCAAGCATGCCCTGAAAAAGAATATGCGTGTCATGGCAAAAATGAACAGGTGGAATCGAAGTACATTGCATGAGTTTAGCGGGGAGACGTTGTACCTGTTGCGCGAATATTTTCTTTGCGTGCGCAAGACCGGTCAGCTCTCACTCTATGCCCGCCTGTTTTCACTATGGCATGTTCTGCACATGCCCTTGTTCATCATGATGGTGATATCGGGGATTGTTCATGTCATCGCAGTACACGCATACTAGGCTGGATGCAAGTGGGTCCGCTATCTCGAACACTACTGGTCGTGCTCGCCATGTTATCACTGGGTTTCTCCGTGACTAGCCGGGCCGCCAGTATTGAGTCTCTGATCAGTCCAGGCAAGCTTATCAAGGGTCATGCCAGGTTCGATCACGAATGTTCCAGGTGTCATGATCGCTTCCACCGCACCAGGCAAAGAGTCCTGTGCCTGGATTGCCACAGGAAAATCCGCAAGGACATCAACAATCACATGGGTTACCACGGGCGTATGCCGTCGATCCGGCGCCAGGCCTGTAAAAGCTGTCATACCGACCACAAGGGCCGCAATGCGGATATCGTTAAGCTCGACAAGCTGACGTTTGATCATGATTTTACTGACTTTAAATTGCGCGGACAGCATAGCAAGGTGGCATGCGGGCAATGTCACAAGCCCGGCAAAAAATACCGTGAGGCACCCCATGCCTGCTACAGTTGTCATGCCAATGACAGTCCTCACACAGCGAATAAAATGGGCAAGTTATTTAAACAGTGTGACAGTTGCCACAACGAAAATCGCTGGCGCAGCATCAGGTATGATCATGATAAAACCGGGTTTCGCCTGATGGGTGGGCATCGCAAGGTTGCCTGTAGCAGTTGCCACGTGAATGAACAGTATGTGAAGACGCCCAAGACCTGTTATGCCTGTCACCAGCTCGATGATGTACACCAGGGCAGTAATGGTACGAACTGCAAGAAGTGCCATACCACCAGGAGCTGGAAAAAACTCAGTTTTAACCATAATACGGACACGGATTTCCCCCTGCGCGGACGGCATACCGATGTGGATTGCGGCGGCTGTCACAAGCAGGATCCTTACAAGGTCAAAATAAAATCCACCTGCATTTCATGTCATCGACACGATGACAAGCATGCAGGGCGGTTCGGGACTAAATGTCAGAACTGCCATAATGCTTCAGCGTGGAGCAAAATCCTGTTTGATCACGATGAGACCAGGTTCAAACTAAAGGGAAAACACGTTCATGTAGAATGTACGGCATGCCATAAACAGAACGCCAATGTTTATAAGGTTAAGTTAAAAATGAACTGTTATAGCTGCCATAAACTGGACGATGTACATAAGGGGCAGCTTGGCAAGAAATGTGAAAACTGTCACAACGAGAACGGATGGCGTAAAAAGGTGCGGTTCGATCACGACCTGACGAAATTTCCGTTGATCGGTCTGCATGCCGTCGTGCCTTGTGAAGAGTGTCATTTATCCTCTTCTTATAAAGATGCACCTATGGAGTGCTATTCGTGCCACAAGAAAGACGACACCCACAAGGGTAAACTCGGTTTGAATTGTGAACGTTGCCATACCCCGAACAGCTGGAAAGTCTGGCGTTTTAATCACAATACGCAGTCACAGTTTAAACTGACAGGCAAACATAAAGATGTGCACTGTTACAGCTGCCATAGTTCGCCGGTAAAGAAAATTGCAACGGCACCGCGAACCTGTATCAACTGCCACAGTGCAGATGATGTCCATAATGGTGAGTTTGGGCCGCGCTGCGGTCGTTGTCATACGACAACGTCATTCAAGGATATAAGGATGAATACCCCTTGACGTAACGCACGGATAAAAAATGAGGGAATAATAATGAATAACAACGACTTCTTATATGAGCGTATGAGAGGCAAACAGGTTTTAAGCCTGCTGGTCCTGTTTGTATTGCTCTGTCTTGCCGGCGTGCTATTAGGGATGGACAGCAGTTTCGCGGCGACCAATTTTGACCATGATACGACCGGCTTCTTGCTTAATGGTGCCCATACCCGTGTCAGTTGCGAGACCTGCCATGCGCATGGGATCTTCAAAGGTACACCGACCCGCTGCCAGGGTTGTCACGGTGCATCCAGTACCATCGCGACTACCAAGAAAGGCCCAAACCACATAAAAAGTAGTGATAGCTGCGATGACTGTCATACGGAGTTCAGCTGGACAAATGCCCGCATGGATCACTCTTCCGTAACCGGCACTTGTCTATCCTGTCACAACAGTGTGAAGGCGACGGGTAAGAGTGCCAATCATGTCCTCAGTAGTAACAAGTGTGATGATTGCCACAGCACGGTGGCCTGGTCGCCGGCCCATTTTGATCACAGTTCTGTTAGCGGGACCTGTTTCAGTTGCCATAATGGTACGACGGCAACGGGTAAACCTGCCAATCATGTGCCGAGTGCCAATACCTGCAACGATTGTCATTCCACCAGAGCCTGGCTACCTGCCAAGTTTGATCATAGCAATGTTACCGGCAGCTGTTATTCCTGCCACAATGGCGCGACGGCCCAGGGTAAATCGGCCAATCATGTCCAGTCGAGTAATGATTGCGGCAGTTGTCATACCACGACAGCCTGGTCTCCCGCGACATTCGACCATACTAATGTCACCGGTACCTGTTATAGCTGCCACAATGGCACGATAGCGACGGGTAAATCACCGACGCATATTCAGAGTCCAAATACCTGTGCTGATTGTCACTCCACCACAGCCTGGACGCCGGTGAAGTCGTTTGATCACAGTAATATCACCGGTACCTGTTACTCCTGTCATAATGGTACGACAGCAACGGGTAAGGGTGCTAACCATATCCAGAGTAATAATGACTGCGCCAGTTGCCATAACACGACAGCCTGGTCGCCGGCAACCTTCGATCATAGTAGTGTGACCGGAACATGCTATAGCTGTCATAATGGCACCACAGCCACAGGCAAATCGGCGTCGCATATACAGAGCAGCAACACCTGTAACGATTGTCACACTACCACGGCCTGGTCTCCGGCTACCGTGGACCATACGGATGTGATTGGCACCTGTTACAGCTGCCACAACGGTACGATTGCGACCGGGAAATCCGCGACACATATACAGAGCAGTAATACCTGTGACGATTGCCATACCACCACGGCCTGGTCTCCTGTCAAAACTTTTGACCACAGCCAGGTCACAGGTACCTGTTACAGCTGCCACAATGGTACGACGGCAACAGGCAAGCCGGCATCACACATCCAGACTAATAATAATTGTGATGACTGCCACACCACGACGGCCTGGTCACCGGTAACGACCGTGGATCACAATGATGTGATTGGTACCTGTTACAGCTGCCACAACGGTACGATTGCCACTGGCAAGCCGTCCAATCATGTGCAAAGCGCAAACACCTGTGCCGATTGTCACAGCACGACGGCCTGGTCACCTGCAACTTTCGATCACTCCGATGCGATCGGCAGTTGTTCCAGCTGTCATAATGGCACGACTGCTACCGGTAAACCGGCTAATCACTTCGGAACCACGCTGGAGTGTGATTCGTGCCATACCACGACGGCGTGGACACCGCTGAAATACTACACGCACACGTCGCCAAATTACCCGGGCGATCACCGGGCATCGGTGACCTGTACCATGTGCCATACCAGCAATAACCAGACGGTGACCTATCCGAATGCGGCATATGCGCCGGATTGTGCGGCTTGCCATGCGAATAATTACTCACAGGATGCGCACAAGAAGACTATCAATCCGACGACCTACTACAGTGTCGGTGAACTGAAGAATTGTGCCGGGTCATGCCATACCACGGATTCGTCGACTGGTACGATCGTCTCATCCCGTTCCGGTCAGCATCATACAACTGACAGTGGCTTTGGCGACTAGGGGTGGCTATGCGCAAATTGATTAAGCATCCTGTCTGGTGGTACTGGTCAGGCAGAACATTGTTTCTGCTGTTAATGATCCTGCCATTGACAACATCGGCGATGTCGGCAGGGAAGATGATTGTCGATGAGGCAATCGATGCCAGCGATGCCAATACAATGCAGCTTGAGCTGAAATTTGTAATGCGGGTGAATTATCTCTGGTATTTCCCGCATGCACTTAATACGCAATTCCTGATCGCGGTACAACCTGTAAACGGGTTGGCAAATTACGACCTGGGCATGCGCGAGCATATACGGATCCCCCCGGACCTGGAAAATGTGATTTCAGATCTTTATTACGACGGAACCGAGGCGAACAACCGGTTTATCGTCCTGAAAACAAGCCGAAAAGTCGGCATTGAAGTCAAACCGGGGCAGGATGGCCGAACAATTACAATTGAGTTTAAATCCGTTTCGCCCAGGCCGGCATCCGACTGTAACGGCAGCTCTGATAAAAGCAAGGAATAATACGAGTTATCCAGCAGATGACTGTAATTGCTGAGTAAATTAATTTATAGGCGCGGCGTACTTGCCGGTGCAAAACGATCGATTACCTCCACACTACACATGCGGTCAAATCCACTAAAAATTACATTCTTTATCTGTCTGATGTCACTGTTCTGGGTGGCAATAGCACGGGCGGAGAATACGCTGCTGTCAGCACAGTCGATCAGGCGGGTTGGCAGCGATATGCGGCTGCAGATCCATTTCGAACAACCCATGAATTATTTGTCTCACTTTCCGCAATCCCGGGGAAGTCAGGTAGATGTGAAATTACGTCCAATTCTCTCAGGTGTAAATAACTTTGCCATGACAACAATCGAGGACAGCCTGAACGTAAGCAGCGGGCATGGTAACCCTGTACAGGATATTCATTATGACCAGGACGAGAGCGGCAATGGTATACTCTCGGTAGAATTTACTAAAAGCTATTCGTTCAGGGTAACGCAAAGCAGTGATCACAAGACTATCTATATCACGTTGAAAAACGCAATGCCTGGCAACGTTACGGTCAAAAAAGAAATAAACTCGACACAGGCGAATAATGTCACCACGAGCGTCCCCATTTATGTGCTGAATCTGCAATCCGGCACTGAACCTATCGATGCCTTCAAACAGCCCGTCCTGAAACATTTCCGGCCTAAATACGATATTTATACTATCGAATCCAGGCAGGGGCGAAAGACTATCTATCAACTGCGACTCGGATATTTCCATTCCCACAGCCTGGCCAAGGAAGACCTTGGGAGTTTAAAACCATTTTATCCGGGCGCGTGGCTTGATCAGATTAAACCGGAACGGCAGCAGATCGCGGCTGACTGGTTTATGAAGAATAGTCTCAAGAGCCTCGAAAAGCGTGTGGCGGCCAATCGTGAATTTCAGCCTAAAGTCAGCAGCGGAGAAAAGACAAAATTATCTGGCAAACAGGCTGAATTATTAACGATCGCAAAGCAGGCCTTGATCAGTAAAAACTACCGTAAGGCAGTGAATTATCTGACACATATCCTGCAGAGTCCGGACAAGACCTACCACAAGGAGTCACTGGAATTATTGGGAGTCGCGCGAGAGCGCCAGGGCCTGCCTGCCATGGCAGTAGCGGAATATGAAAAATACCTGAAGCTCTATCCAAAAGGTGCAGATGCCCAGCGGGTCAGGCAACGTCTTAATGGTTTGTTGACGGCAAGGGCCAAACCCAATGCAAAACTAAAGCAGGTGGTCGCGTCCAGCTCAAGCGGACCGACACCCAAGTGGAATTTCTTCGGCACATTTACCCAGTTTTATCGTAACCAACAGAGCAAGACGAACCTGACATCGGCGGTGACGACGGCGAATTCTGTCGATACCAACCTGTCAATGTCAGGACGACGCCGTGGTCCTGAATGGAACCAGCGAATTGATTTTGCCGGTACACATCGCTACGATTTTCTGAAAAATACCAATGCAAGCAATGGTACGATCTATTCGCTTTTCTACGAGTTGTCCGATACGAAAGATGATTTTTCCATGCGGATCGGGCGCCAGACTCACAATTCAGATGGTGTGCTGGGTCGATTTGATGGCGTCATCCTGAGTAAACGGATGACAACTCATGCCAAGGTTAACTTTCTCGCAGGCTATCCGGTTGATATATTCCTGCGCGATTCCATTAATACAAACCGTAGATTCTATGCGGGAAGTATCAAGTTTGAGTCCCTGATTAAGAATCTGGATACCAAGTTTTATTACATTAGCCAGGACAATTATGGCATGACCGATAGGCAGGCGATCGGCAATGAAACCCAGTATATCGATAATTCGAGTCAGTTGTTCTTTGTCACGGATTACGATATTCATTACAAACAGTTAAACCAGTTTACCTTCGTGGGTAACTGGCGGAACAAAAAGAATACCAATCTCAACGTGGTGGCGGATTATCGCAAGAGTCCGTTGTTAACGACCAATAATGCCCTGATCGGACAACAGAATGTCCCGGATTTGCTTCAATTACGTAATACCTATTCATTTGCTGAAGTGCAGCAGCTGGCGCGTGACCGGACCGCAACATCCAAGTCACTGACTGTATCAGCATCTACCCAGCTTGGTCCAAAATATCAGTTAAGCGGGGATGTGAATATTTCAGACCTGACCGGAACGCCGGGTTCCGGTGGGGTTGCAGCCACAGCAGGTACAGGCACACAGTATTATTACAACCTGTCGCTGATTGGCATGAATATGCTAAGCAAGAGCGACGTAACCATTTTGGGAATGCGATATAATACCGATGTGACTTCGCATACGATCATGGCCAACTTTAGTTCGCGCCTGAACCTGAACAAGAAGTGGCGCGTTAACCCCCGCATGAGCATTGGCTGGCGGGACAACGACGATGGTTCAAAGCGGATTACCTACACGCCACGCATCATTACGGATTACCGGGGTGGACGGAGATGGCGCTATGAACTGGAGCTGGGCTACCAGAAAGCCACGACATCCAATATTCAGTCTGTGAATGTCTCTTCCACGAGTTCAACTGAAAACTATTATATTTACCTTGGTTATATTCACGACTTTTGAGCTCGAGCTCGCTCGTTACCAAATCAGAATATTCCCAGAAATTTCTTCTTACCGCCGCCTTCTTCCAGGGACTTGATGACATCCTGGTGTCCGGCCTGCTTTGCCATCATTTCAGCGTTCTGGCGGTCGTGATTGCGGATATCCGGCTCAGCGCCGGCCTTGAGCAGGAGCCTGACGATACGGGCATTTCCGTTGCGGGCAGCCAGCATCAGCGCGGTATTGCCGAAGATGTTTCTGATATTTACCTTGGCATAAGCCTTTAACAGTAATTCGACAATCCTGCTATTGCCGTTGTCTGCGGCGAGCATCAATGCGGAATTTTTGCGGTGGCTGAGGTGGTTGACCCTGGCGCCGGCCCTGATCAATGTCTCCACGATTCGGGTATTGCCCAGTGCCGCACAGCGGGCCAGCAGGTTATTCCCGTCACTGTCCACCTGGCCAGGCTGGATTCCCTGTTGCAGTAAAAAGTCGACAACGGTGACCTGGTTATTGAGTGCGGCCAGCCAGAGTCCGGTTTCACCGGCATGGTTGGCCTGCTTAAGGTTAACGCCGCGTGCCTGCAGGGCTTTGACTGTGTCCAGCGAACCCTGTTTACAGGCCCAGAGCAGGGCGGACATGCCGTCGTGTTGGCGGGCGTTCGGGTCGGCATGTGCCCGTAGTAATGCATGGACGATTTCATTGTGGCCAAAATGCGCGGCGAGGATCAGGGCAGTGGTCCCGTCGGGCTCGGCATAATTGGGGTTTGCGTGGTGGGCCAGCAGGCTGGAGGCAACCCTGGCGTGTCCCTGGCGTGCGGCCCAGAGCAGGG
Organism: Gammaproteobacteria bacterium; assembly: GCA_037384645.1. GTDB lineage: Bacteria > Pseudomonadota > Gammaproteobacteria > UBA6429 > Thiohalophilaceae > RI-92. The sequence continues at coordinate 46,387 of JARRNT010000021.1, forward strand.
CTGTCATACCATTGCGTTGTCTCAGGTTGGGGTCGGCGCCGTGTGCGAGTAAGGCCTTGACGATGCGGACATGGCCCTGCCAGGCGGCACGACTGAGCGCGGTATGGCCTTCCGCGTCCTGCGCGTTTAGCTTACTGCGATGGTCGCGTAATAACTGTTGCACAATGTCGTCCTGGCCCTGCCAGGCGGCGATCATTAACGGCGTCCAGTCTCGAAACAGAGAGCCCTTGGTATTGAATGTTTTCGTATTGATTTTGCGTTGGGCGATCTCATCCTTGCGCGACCTGGGTTTACGTGCACCTGCGCGTAACAGCAGCCTGGCACAGGCTGTTTCATGACGATTCATGGCCCATAAATAGGCGGAAATTTTCCGATCATCGACGGCGTTCACTTTAGCCCCTTTTCTCAGAAAAAGGCGTAATACGTTCTGATGGCCTTCGCGTGCCGCGTACATGAGCGGGCGGACGCCACGCTTGTCGCGTTGTTCGAGCCGGGCACCATGCAGGAGCAGGATTGAGGCAATCCGCTTATGACCACCAGCGGCAGCCTGCATCAGGGCGGATGAACCGTCGGTCTAGGCAAGATTCACCCGGGCATGATGATCCAGCAGTATTTGTACGCACAGTGCATTGCCATTATGCGCGGCAATCATCAGCGGGGTATTCCCCAGCTCGTCCCGGGTATTGACCCTGGCACCGGCTTTAAGCATGTCAGCGAGAGCGCCGCTATCGCCACGCAGACTGGCTAATAGCAGCCGGTCATCGAGCGTGGATTTGTCGACATGGTGTACCTGACCCAGGCGTTTGAGTTTTGCCCGGGCCTGGCGGTGACCCTGTTTTGCGGCCTTTTCCAGCCAGAATCGGGCCCTGGTGTCATTTTCATCGACTCCCTCGCCGTTCAGATACATGATACCGAGGGCGTATTGTGCCCTGGCCAGACCCTGTTTGCTGGCCAGGCGTAGCCAGTCGGCGGCGGCCTTGAGATTCTGGCGGGCACCCTGGCCGTTACGGATCAGGATGCCGAGCTGGTACTGGGCTTCTTTGTTACCCGCCCTGGCGACCGGGTACAGCAGGTGGACGGCCTGGGCAAAGTCGCGTGTGCGGATCGCCAGCATGGCATTATCCATGGCGTTGGCGAAGGCCAGGTGGGAAAACTGGATCAGGATCAGGCTGAAGAGCAAACGTCGTATCGTGGCTGACATATCAATCCCTCTTGAATCAGGAAGCGCCGTGTTTGGTCTCGACTTCTATACCTATCTCCTTCAGGAAGGGGGTGGGCAGGATACCACCGGCACAGATGATGACCGCTTCGTTTGGTATTTCATGCATTTTGCCTTGCTGGTCAATCAGTACCTTGTCTGCCTGGATCTCCTTGACATTAGAGCTCAGCAAAACATTGAGCTGACCGTTGGCCTGCATTTGTTCGACCAGCTTGCGGTTTTTTTCCTTGGCGCGAGAGAAGGCATCGCTGCGATAGGACAATGTCACGCGGGTCCCGGGTTCTTCCGCGATACTGGTGGCTGCCTCCATGGCGGCATCACCACCGCCGACGACCAGCACGTGCTGGTTGCGATATTGTTCCGGGTCGATCAGGGAATAAACCACCTTGGGCTGATCCTCGCCGGGTACGCCCAGTTTACGTGGGGTACCACGCCGGCCGATGGACAGTAGCACGGCTCGGGTCTTGTATTCGCCCCTGGCTGTCTTGATGATAAATCCCTGGTTATCGCGCGTAATGGTTTCCATTTTTTCACGATAATTGATTTTTACCCGGGTACGTTTTTCCACTTCCTGCCAGAAGGCCAGCAGTTTCTCCTTCTTCGTCTCGCGAAAGCGCACGGTGCCGACAATCGGCAGTTTCACCGGTGCGGTCATGACCACCTTACCACGCGGAAACTTGAAAACGGTGCCACCGAGCGAATCCTGTTCCAGGGTCAGGTAGCGTAAATTTTTATCGTGGGCAGCCAGGGTCGCGGCAAAACCGGCCGGCCCGGCACCGACTATCACGACGTCATAGCGGTCCTTTTGCTTGCCGATACCATTCAGCTTGCTGAGATTATTAATGGCCTGTACCCCCTGGCTAACGGCATTACGAATCAGGCCCATGCCACCGAGTTCACCGGCGATGAAAATGCCCGGCACATTGGTTTCAAAATTTTCATTGACGTTGGGAATATCGACGCCACGCTTATCCGTTCCAAAGACCAGTGAAATCGCATCAAACGGACAGGCGCGCTTACAGGCACCGTGACCGATACACTTGGTTGGATTGATCAGGTCGGCTTTACCGTGAATCATGCCAATCACGTCACCTTCGGGGCAGGCAGTGACACAGGCGCCACAGCCCACACAGAGCTGCATATCGAACACGGGGTGCAGGGAAGCCGGTTCCGACATCCCTTCGGCGTGGATCCTGGTGACGTGTTGCAGATTACGCTGGGAACTGCGGGAGCGCAGATACGCGTAACCCAGGACCATGGCGGCGGGTGACGCATATGCAATATAGGTATAGATATCGCCGGCATCCATATTCTGTCCCTTTTTTTATTGTCGGGCTGCCGTGTCGCGCCAGGATATTACATCACTTCCTTGTCGATGGTGACCTCGATGGTTTTGTGATCCTTGGTGGCGACACTGCTGCTACGGCCCTGCAAATCACCGCGGCTGGGCATGACATTGCCGCTCTGGCTTACGCGGGCACCGATGTAAACCTGGGCATAGTCCGATAATTTGTTCATGGGCGACATGGCCATGGCATCATTCAGCGTGACCTTGGCGGGCAGGTCCTTGACCTGCAGCCGCTTGGCGGCCAGTGGTTGCGGCGGACCGTTAACGGCACGGGCATAAACAAAGACCGTCTCTGTCGGTTTGACCCTGGATTTGTATTTGGCGTCCAGTTTGATTACAGCCGTTACACTGGCGCCCTGGTTGGCGCTGGCCTGCTTGTTCTGGTCAGAGGCTGACGGCAATGCCATGGGCTTGCCCGTGAGGCGTGCCTGTGCATGTGCCAGGTGCATGCGCACTTCCCGGTAATCTTTCGGGTTGTTTTTGACGACGGGTAACAGGCGTTTCCAGTAGCTCAGCGCAGTCTTGTAGTCGGAGCGGGATTCGTATGCCATTGCCGCCATCCACATGGCAGTGGGATCGTTCGGGTCGTGATCCAGGACACGCTTGATTAACTTGAATGCCTTTGCATTGACCTTGCCGCCATTTTGCATGGCCAGGGCATCGGCATACATCAGCAGGATGTTGGGTTCATCACTACGCAGGGCGTATGCCTTGCCCAGGGCCTTGGCGGCCAGGTCGTAGTTATGCAGGACCATATAGCTGCGACCCAGCATGGTCCAGCCCTCGGCGCTGTTGGGGTTTTGTTGGAGTTTTTGCCTCAGTCGATTGACCATGGCAGCGATGGACGGTGAGTTACGGACCCCGGCAGCCGCATGTGCGGTTTCCATGGCTGCTTCCTTTTTAGGATGCAGCGCAATCGGGGTACCGATCTGGTAGTACAGTACCGGCGTCAGCACGGCGAGCACGGCGAAGATGCCGAGCAGGGTCCAGGTCTGGCTGAACTGATGACGCGGCGTGGTTTCATCAGTATTTTGTTTTAAATCATCACCGAGAGAGACGACCAGGTCGTCATAGGCGTTTTGATATTCCTCCTGGGTCAGCTCACCGGCTTCTAGTTGCGCCTTAAGATCGACGAATTCCTGGCGCAGCATATCGATATTTTGCTGCTTGCGGTCGAGATCATTGCGACCCTGGTATTTTGTTAAAATCCAAATCAGGGCAAAGGCGATGGCCAGAACCACAATTATTGCAACGATCATGATTTTATTTCCTTGTCAGCCAGTAACTGGCGTGCTTTTTCATAATTGGATGTATCCGCGTCGGTCGGGCTTTTGCGTTTACGTCTGAGAGTTATTTGCATGGCGATGACGCCAATGATCAATAATGCAAACGGCCCGACCCATAACAGGTAAGTGGTAGGCATAAATGGAGGATCGTACAAGACGAAGTCGCCGTAGCGGGATACCATATAATGAATGATTTGCTTGTCGGTTGAACCGTCAGTAACCATTTTATAAACCTGATCGCGCAATTGCCCGGCAAGCTCGGCGTTGGAGTTGGCGAGATTTTCATCCTGACAAACCAGGCAGCGCAACGTATTGATGAGATGGTTGTAGCGTGACTCCAGTTGTGCATTATCGAAATGGCGTACTTCGATAGCAGACCAGGCCGGGGCAATCAGGCATACCATCAATAGAGATATAAATATATGGCGCATTATGCGGGCTCCGCGTTAAGCTTTTTTATCAGGGGAAGGATGGTTTTGCGTAGCGCTGTTTCAGTAATAGCGCCGATAACCTTGTAGCGTATAATGCCCTTTTTATCGATAATAAATGATTCCGGTACGGCGTACACACCCCAGTTAATACTGGTCTTGCCATCCTTATCGATGAGGATCATGTCATAAGGATTGCCATGACGTTCTAACCAACGGCGGACATTGACCTCGTGATCCTGCTTGTCCATGCCGATCAACAGAACATGCTGGGATAGTTCAGCAACCTGCGGGGACTCCTCGCTACAGGTTTCACACCATGATGCGAAGACATTCAGTACCCACGGTTTGCCAAGCATTTTGCTTGTTTTGACCCGCTGGTCCGGAAAATCAAGGCTGACCAGATCCAGATGAGGGGCAGGTTTGCCAATGAAGGGGGAGGGTACACGGTGTGGATCGATCGTCAGGCCGTTATACAACAGTACGAGCAGGCCGACGAAGACCACAATGGGCAATACAAACCGGATCATGCAGTCGCCCCTTCATTTTGCACGCCTTCGCGAGCGGTAGATTTGGCAGTACGGTAGCGACGGTCAGTAATTGCGATCAGGCCACCAAAAGCCATCATGAATCCGCCAAACCAGATCCAGCGCAGGAACGGCTTGTGATAAAGACGTACACTCCAGGCCCCCTGATTATTCAGTTTGTCACCCAGTGCCACGAACAGGTCGCGGGTTATCCCGCCGTGAATCGCGGCCTTGGTCAGCGGATTACCGTCACCAAAGTCGCGTTTTTCCGGATACATTTTAGTGACCAGCTTGCCATGATGGGTCACCACGAAAGTCGCTTGCTGTGCAGTGTAGTTCGGTCCCTGCACAGTTTTGATGCCTTCCATTTTGAATTTGTATCCGGCCAGGCTGTAACTGGCGCCCGGAGTCAGGCGTACGTCTTTTTCAATGCTGTATTGCGTGGTCAGGCTGATTCCAACGATAAACACGGCGACACCCATGTGCGCGAGGATCATTCCGTAAAAGCCACGTGGGACGGCCGCGATATTTTGCCATGTCATCTTACGGTTTTTGAAACGTGACCTGAAGTCAGTAACCACACCGCTCATGACCCAGAAGAACAGCATCATGCCGATCAAGGCAAATATCTTGATATTCGGCATGACCACCCAGACGAACAGGAAACCAGCTACGATGCTGAAGATGACCGCGCGTACCAGGTAGTGTTGCAGGCGTGACAGGTTATCCTGGCGCCAGCGCAGCAGGGTACCGAAGCCGAGTAACAGGGCCAGCGGGATGGTGAGCGGGATAAATACGCTGTTGAAATACGGCGGTCCCACTGAAATCTTGCCCAGGCCCATGGCCTGCAGAGCCAACGGGTAAAGCGTTCCCAGGAGAACGCTGGCGGAAGTTGTTACCAGTATAACATTATTGATAAGCAGTCCACTCTCGCGAGAGATGCTAGACGACTCACTCGCAGTGCGCAGGGTTGGACCACGCCAGGCATAAAGCAGCAGGGATGCGCCAACCACGACGCCGAGGAACATCAGAATGAATACCCCGCGTGCCGGGTCGGACGCAAAGGCATGCACCGAGGTGAGCACGCCGGAGCGGACCAGGAAGGTGCCGAGCAGACTTAGCGAGAACGTAATCATGGCCAGCAACAGGGTCCAGGCCTTGAAGGTATTACGTTTTTCAGTCACGGCCAGGGAGTGCACCAGTGCCGTCCCGACCAGCCAGGGCATGAACGAGGCATTTTCCACCGGATCCCAGAACCACCAGCCACCCCAGCCCAGTACGTAGTAGGACCACCAGCTACCGGCGACGATACCCATGGTGAGGAAAAACCACGAGGCATTGGTCCAGGGCCGTGCCCAGCGGGCCCAGGCCGTATCCAGCTTGCCACTGGTCAGGGCGGCAATAGCCAATGCAAAGGCGACGGAGAAGCCGACGTATCCCATGTACAGTGTGGGCGGGTGCATGGCCAGTCCCGGATCCTGAAGTAAAGGGTTGAGATCCCGCCCCTGTGCCGGCACTGGGAAGATGCGGACAAAGGGATTCGAGGTCAGCAACATAAACAGCAGGAAACCGATGGAAATCATGCCCATGACCGAGAGGACTCGGGCAACGAATTCATCCGGTATGTTTCGACTGAAGCGGGCAACGGCTGCGGTCCATAGTGTAAGTACCGTAGCCCACAGCAATAATGAGCCTTCATGTGCACCCCATACTGCGGCAATGCGGTAGATCAGCGGCATATGGGTGTTGGAGTTTTCAGCGACATAGAGCACAGAGAAATCAGAGACGATAAAACTGTAAGCGAGGATAAGAAAGGCGGAACCAACAAAAAAGAACTGGGTATAGGCCGCCGGGCGCGCAATACGAATCCAGGCCGGAATACGTAGTATTGCACCGAGCATCGGGACGATTGCCTGGACGAGGGCGACGCCCAGGGCCATAATTAGACAGAGCAAGCCAATTTCAGGAATCATTTTAGTTCACCATTGCCTTCGCCGCGGCGGCCTTGGCAGCTGCGGCTTTTTTGAGTGATGCCGCGACTTCCGGCGGCATGTATTTCTCATCGTGCTTGGCCAGGATCTGGTTCGCGACGAACAGGCCACGCTTTTTATTGAGCTTGCCCTTGGCCAGCACGACCTGGCCTTCACGGAACAGATCGGGCAGGATACCGCTGTATTGCACCTCGACAGACTTGGCGCCATCGGTTACTTCAAACTGTGACTGGATACCCTGCAGATGTTTGAACGTGCCCTTTACCACGACACCGCCCATGCGTATTTCCGCGTGTGGTGGTGCTTTGCCGGCCATGACCTGGGTGGGTGAATAATAGAACATCATGTTCTGGTTAAAGGCGTAGAGGGCGAAGCCCACGGCGGTGGCGACACCCGTGACCATGATGCTGACGAGAATGAGGCGTTTGCGTCTGACTGGATTCATTGTTCTAACCTGCCTGCACGACGTTGACGTTTAAGGATGCGTAATTGCTTTTTGTGTTGCAGCAATGGGATAACATAACTTGCTACCAGCACGATCAGGGCGAGACCGTATGACGACCAGACATACACGGCGTACTTGCCCATGTTGAAATCATTGAACATGTTCACACTCCTTTGTCGAGGATCTCGCCTACCCACGCAGTCTGTTTTTCTCGCAGCAGCAATTCATTGCGACTGCGCAGGAATACCACTGCCAGGTAAAACAGGTTAGTGCCGATGAACATGATTAACAGGGGAACCAACATGCTCCAGGCGATAGCCGGATTATCCAGGGTTTTGAAACTGGAACCCTGATGGAGTGAACTCCACCATACCACCGAGTAGTGGACAATGGGTACGGTAACAATACCGACCATGGCCAGGATGGCCGCGGCGCGGGCGCCGACCCGGCGATCGGTGATGGCGGTGTACAGCGCGATCACACCGAAGTATTGAAACAGCAAAATCAGTTCAAAAGTCAAACGTGGGTCCCAAACCCAGTAGGTACCCCACATGGGTTTGCCCCAGATGGAGCCGGTGACCAGTGCCAGGAAGGTAAAAGTAGCACCGATGGGGGCATTGGCGATAATCATGACCTCGGCCAGCTTGATGCGCCAGACAAACGCGATCACGGCGCTCACGGCCATGACAGTGTAGATAAACAGCGACAGCCAGGCGCTGGGTACGTGGATATACATGATGCGAAAGGCATTGCCTTGTTGGTAATCCGGGGGCGCAAAACCCAGGCCCCAGACCAGCCCCACCAGCATGAAGATCAGGCCGGTCCAGCCCAGGCGCGGAATCCAGCGGCACGCCATCCGGTAGAACCGCGGCGGCGAGGAAATCCTGTGCAAAAATGGCATAAACGGAAATTTCATTCTTAACTCACACTCACCTTCAGGGCGGCGGCCGTGGGCAGCGGGGCCAGGGTGATTGCCAGGATCAGAAAGGCAATCAACATCGACAAATCCGCTGCGACCGGCGCGCCGGCTTTTGCGTGGGCAACCATGACCGTCGCAAACAGCAACACCGGGATGTACATGGGCAGGACCAATAAGGCCAATAATATCCCGCCCCGGCGAAGCCCGACCGTCAGTGCCACCCCAATGGCGCCGGCCGCACTCAACACCGGCGTACCCAGTAACAGGGTCAGCATCAAGACTTTACTACTACCTGCATCTAGCCCCAGGAAGAGGGTCAGCAGCGGAGTAAGTACTAACAGAGGCACGCCGCTGACCAGCCAATGTGCCAGGATCTTGCCCAATACCAGTAACGATAAGGGGTGATCACTCAGTATCAGTTGTTCCAGGGTCCCGTCTTCGAAGTCGGAACGGAACGTGCGGTCTATCGACAGCAGGACCGAGAGCAGCGCGGCGACCCAGATAATCGCTGGTGCCACCGTGGCAATCAGCTTGGCATTGGCGCCGATGGCGAGCGGGAACAGGACAACGATGAAGGAATAGAACAGCAGGGCGTTGACGAGTTCCGCGCGTTGGCGAAATGCCAGCAATAACTCGCGCCGGATCATGTACATAACCGCATCCATCAGGCGGCCTTTTCCAGTTCGAGATGGACCGCTTCGCTGCCACTGAGATCCAGGGCCTGGTGCGAGGTCAGGATCACCATACCGCCCTGCTGGCTGTGTGCCACCAGCAGCGACTCAAAAAAGCGGACACTGCCCTTGTCGAGCGAGGTAAAGGGTTCATCCAGGATCCAGAGGGGTTGGCTGCTGAAGAGCAGGCGTGACAGGGCGAGCCGGCGCTGTTGGCCGGAGGACAACTGGTAGGCCAGGCTGTCTTCGTAACCAGCCAGGCCCAGGGTATCGATACAGGCCTGGATATCGCCGGCCTTGCCGGTTTTAAGTGATTGAAAACCCTGTATATTTTCCCAAACCGTGAGTTCTGCCTTGACACCGTTCTGGTGACCGACAAAACACAGCTGCTGGTGGAACTGCTTGCCCAGCTGGGTGATGTCTGTCCCGCCCCAGGCTACTGTGCCGGTCTCGGCCAGGCGCAGGCCGGCCAATATATATAAGAGCGAGGTTTTGCCACAGCCATTACCGCCCTGAATAAACAGCAGCTGGCCCGGCTCCAGCACAAAGGACAGGTCGCTGAACAGGCGGGTTTCTCCCCGTACCGCGGCGAGGGACGAAACCGTGAGCGAAGGACAGGTATTGGAAAGCATGATGAGAAAGCGGCGGTAAGTCCATGTTTATTCAGGAGGCAAAGGATACCATGAAGCTCAGGTACTGTACTGCCAAAGCCATCAACTTCTGTTTGCCGTCACAATGTGGTGAGGGTTAATGCCGGAAGTCCTTGTTTTTATGGAGAAAAGCTTGCCTCAAGGGCGAGATGTCAGTATGCTTGAAGTATAACTATTATATATAGAGTAATTCAGTCTTTGTTCGGGAACGGAAAGTAGCGTCCCGGGACCGGTTTTCGCCACCGCTTAGCATTCCTGTGCCGCTGACGGCACGCGCGGCTGTATTCCGATCCCGGAGATTACCTGTCGTCGAGCCTGTGTGCTCGCGGCGATATTCCAGTTGTTATGTATTCAGAGGTCTGGAACCGTGATACCAGCAAAGACTACACCTGCCCGCCTGTATGGGATGTTATTCAAACTTGGATTCTGTCTGATCCTTGCCCTGTCACTGGGCGCCTGTGGTAAATCCAGTTCGGCCACGGCAGACAAGACCGATGGCAAGAAGGCCATCCAGCCGATTGCCAAGCATCTGCCCACCTATGTCTGCCCCATGCACCCGAATGTCATTCGCCACCATCCGGGGCATTGCCCGATCTGCGGCATGGCGCTGGTCAAAAAGGATGTGAAGCCGGCTAGCCATTCGCAGCCAGCTGCCAGCACAAACGGTACAGCGAAACAGGCAAAGGAGACTACAAAAGGGACTGAAGACAGCACGAAAAAGAAAGTTCCGCCCATCGCCAGGAATCTTCCGGTATACACCTGTCCCATGCACTCCTTCATTCGACAGCACCACCCGGGACACTGCCCAATTTGCGGTATGCCGCTGGAAAAGGTAAAGGCAGGGAGCCAGAAACTCGCTGGCGATCCGGCGGTGAAAGTGAGTCCGGATGTCATCGAGAAACTCGGCGTGCGCACCGCCACGGTCGTGCGCGGTGATTTACAGCGCACCATCCGCACTGTGGGCTATGTGGCTTATGACCGTGACCTGGTTTCGAAAGTGTCTGTGGCCACCGCCGGCTGGGTCGAGAACCTGAGCAAGAAACGCATCGGTCTGCGGGTGGACAAGGGTGAGGTGCTGGTTTCCCTGTATTCCCCCGAGTTTCTGCGGGTGCAAAAGGAATATCTTGCCGCGCAGAAAAAAGACAAATCCAGTGTCCTGCGAAAGTACAGTGCGCGTCGCCAGAGTGTGGCGCCGCGGGATCAGCTGCGTTATATGGGGATTTCCGATGCCCAGGCCTATGACATTGCCCGTAGCGGCAAACCCATGTTTCGGATCCCTGTCTATGCACCGCGTTACGGCGAGATTGTGAAATATAATGTGAAAAAAGATCAGTTTATCCCCGCCAATTATCCCATGTTCACAATCGCTGACCTGTCCTACGTCTGGGTGATCGCGGATGTGTATCAGCACCAGGTGGAGTATGTGCAACGCAACCTTAAGGCGGATGTGGCGGTAGACGCCGTACCCGGCCAGCGTTTCAAGGGACATGTCTATTTTGTCAATCCCGTTCTGGATCCCAAGACCCGGACCATGAAAGTCCGTTTGTTGGTGTCGAACCCGCACTGGAAACTCAGACCGAACATGTTTGCCAACGTACGTATCTTCGACACGCCAAAGAGCGATGTGTTGATAATTCCGCGCGAGGCGCTGATTGTCACCGGCCGCCGTAAGGTCGTGATCGTGGATCGCGGACATGGCTATTTTCAGCCGGTGGCTGTGACGGCGGGTATGACCAGTGGCGACAAGGTTGAAATCAAGTCCGGGCTCAAGCAGGGCGAAAAAGTGGTCGTATCCGGGCAGTTCCTCATCGATTCGGAGGCTAACCTGCAGGCGAGTTTCCAACGCTTCGGTACGGAATAGTCAGCACAGATGTTAGCTAAACTGATTCGTTGGTCTATCGATAACCGGGTCCTGATCCTGGTTGTGACGGTGCTGTTAACTGCCTGGGGCTGGTTCTCGGTCAAACATATTCCCCTGGATGCGATCCCTAACCTGTCGGATGTCCAGGTGATTATCCGCACCAGTTATCCCGGCCAGTCGCCGCAGGTGGTGGAAGATCAGGTCACGTATCCGCTGACCACGACCATGTTGTCCGTGCCGGGTGCCAAGGCGGTGCGCGGCTATTCCTATTTCGGCGATTCCTATGTCTATGTGATCTTCAAAGACCATACCAATCTGTATTGGGCGCGCAGCCGCGTGCTGGAATACCTGAGCCAGGCCGCCGCCGACCTGCCAGCGGGTGTGCACCCGCACCTGGGGCCCGATGCCACCGGTGTCGGCTGGGTCTATGAGTATGCTCTGGTCGATCGCAGCGGCAAACATGATATTTCGCAGTTACGCAGCCTGCAGGACTGGTATCTCAAATATGAATTGCAGACGGTGCCGGGCGTCGCGCAAGTGGCGACGGTGGGCGGCATGGTGCGTCAGTACCAGATTGTCGTGAACCCGCTAAAGCTGCGTTCCTATGGCATCACGCTGTCACAACTAATACGGGCGATCCGGCGCAGTAACGCCGAGGTCGGCGGCTCGGTCGTCGAGATGGCGGAGTCGGAGTACATGATCCGCTCTATGGGTTATCTGCACGGCGTCAAAGACCTCAGAAACATTCCCATTATCACTAACAAGAAGGGGATCCCGTTATTGCTGGGCGACCTGGCAACGGTACAGGTCGGGCCGGAGATGCGCCGCGGTATCGCCGATCTCAATGGCAATGGCGAAGTCACCGGCGGGATCGTGGTGATGCGGGCCGGGCAAAACGCCCTGCAGACTATCTCGGCGGTGAAGAAGCGATTACAGCAATTACAACACGGCCTGCCCAAGGGCGTGCAGATCGTGCCCACTTACGACCGTTCAAAATTGATCCACCGTGCCGTCAACAACCTGTCGGGCAAGCTGGTGGAAGAATTTATCGTGGTGGCACTGGTGTGTCTGCTGTTCCTGTTTCACATTCGCTCGGCTTTTGTCGCGATCGTGACCCTGCCACTGGGTGTGCTGACCGCGTTTATCATTATGCGTTGGCACGGTATCAACGCCAATATCATGTCGCTTGGCGGGATCGCGATCGCCATCGGCGCGATGGTGGATGCGGCGATCGTCATGATCGAGAATGCGCACAAACATATCGAGCACTGGCATCAACAGAATCCGAATACGGAATTGCACAACGCCTTGCGCTGGCAGTTAATCGCCAATGCCGCCAGTGAAGTCGGACCGGCCCTGTTTTTCTCCCTGCTGATTATCACCCTGAGTTTCGTGCCGGTGTTTTCCCTGCAGGCACAAGAGGGACGTATGTTTGCGCCCCTGGCCTATACCAAGACCTATGCCATGGCCGCGGCGGCGGGGCTCGCCGTTACCCTGGTACCGGTGTTGATGGGTTATTTTATTCGCGGCCGGATCCCCAGTGAATCCGCCAACCCGCTGAGTCGCGTGCTGATCCGAATTTATCAGTCACGCCTGAAGCGGGTCCTGAGCGCGCCGAAAAAAACCCTGGTCATCGCCGCCGTGCTGCTGGTGACCATCGCCATTCCCATCGGCGGTGTGGGTAGCCTGCTTGCCCCGCTAACCTGGCCGACGACAGTCGTGGACTGGATGTACGGCAATGCACCAAACGGCAGCCTGCGGGCGGGTTACGAGGATACCATCGCGCATTGGCAGAACGCGATGGCAAACAGCTGGCGCACGAGCTTTAGTTGGTCGCCGTTTATTGCGCGTATGAGCGACGGGATGGGCCATGAATTCATGCCCTCGATGTTCGAGGGTGACCTGCTGTACATGCCGGAGACGCTGCCCGGCCTGTCCATCGGTAAGGCGCAGCAGTTGCTGGAGGTGACCGATCGCCTCATTAAGACTGTCCCGGAAGTCAAACGTGTGTTCGGCAAGATCGGTCGATCCGATACCGCTACTGACCCGGCGCCGCTGACCATGATCGAGACGGTCATTCAACTCAAGCCGCAGAGTCAATGGCGCAAGGGTATGACCCTGGCCAAATTGATCCACGAGCTGAATGCCCGTGTTGACCTGCCGGGCCTGACCAATGCTTGGTTGGAGCCCATCCGGACCCGTATCGATATGGTGTCCACCGGCATCACAACGCCGGTGGGAGTGAAGGTCTCCGGCCCGGACCTCAAGGTGATCGAACGGATCGGCCGCGAGATCGAAGCGGTGGTGAAACAGGTACGTGGCACCGCTTCAGCCTATTCCGACCGGGTAACCGGCGGGCGCTATATTGACGTGATACCTGAACGCAGGAAGGCCGCCCTCCGCGGGGTGAGCATCGCGGATATCAACCAGGTGATCAGTGCGGCAGTGGGCGGCATCAATGTCACCTATACCGTCGAAGGTACTGAACGCTATCCGGTTAATCTGCGCTTCGCCCGTGAGGATCGCGACAGCGTTAACAAGTTACGCAATCTGCCTATCGTGACACCACGCGGGCAGGATATCCCGCTGAGCGAAGTGTGTAACATCAAGGTTGATAATGGCCCGCCCGTCATCAAGACGGAAAACGGGCGTCCGGATGGCTGGATCTTTATTGATATTCATGGTGTTGACCTTGGCAGTTATGTCAATGCGGCACGCAAACTGGTCAATAAGGAAGTGAAATTGCCACCGGGTTATTCCATTAGCTGGACCGGACAGTACCGGTATATGCAGCGGGCCAGAGCGAAACTAATGGAAGTGATTCCGTTTACGCTGATGATCATATTTATGTTGTTGTATCTGACCTTCCGTAATATTGGGGAGGCCCTGCTGGTGCTGCTGACGTTGCCTTTCGCCCTGGTCGGCAGTTACTGGTTTATGCTGATGCTGGGCTATCACAGCTCGGTCGCGACGGCAGTCGGGATGATCGCGCTGGCCGGGGTGGCAGCAGAATTTGGGGTCATCATGTTGATCTATCTCGACAACGCGGTGAAAGAACGAATTGCCAGGGATGAAATGCACACGGTGGCTGATCTCAGGGCCGCCATCATGGAAGGGGCGGTGATGCGGATTCGGCCCAAGGCCATGACCGTGACCGTCATTGTCGCCGGCCTGGTTCCCATCATGCTGGGACACGGTACAGGCTCAGAGGTGATGCAGCGCATTGCCGCACCCATGATAGGCGGGATGGTCACTGCCCCGCTGTTATCCCTGTTTGTGGTGCCGGTGGTCTACCTGCTATGGAAAACCAGGCAGCTCGGTCTGGAGAAGTTGAAATAATAGAGGTCTGCCGCGTGTCATAATTTTAATTAAGTACCTGGCCATCTAAAATACTGTGTTCTGGTAACGCTATAATCTTGAAAAATAATATTAATTAAATCAGCATTGAGCATGACTTCAGTAATTCGAACACCTTTTGCGCGATTATTGCGCCGGGCCTTTTATGTTTTTCTGGCGATGGGACTGCTGGGGTTTGTCGCCCTCGGGGTGGTCAACTGGAACCGGGACGTCAAGGATACACGCCAGAATTTGTCGGTATTTGCGCGTTTCCTGGCATCCGCCTCCCAGGCGTTTTTCGATGACCTGGGGCATGGGCTGCAACCGCTGGGGCAGTTGTTGCAGCGGATTGACGTGCTCAATAATCCCGCAGTGTCTCGACCCTACCTGTTAAAGTTCCAGGCGCGCTATCCACAAATCGGCTCGATGGCGGTGATTGCACCCAATGGCAAGATGCTGATTAATACGGCGAGTAAGCCCGGTGCACCCCTGCCGGATTTTCGCAAGACTACCGCCTATATGGCGCCATTCAAACGCGCCCTCAACGCCGATACGCCTTACACCATCGGCCGCCCGGAATACGGCCAGGTACTACACGAATGGCGGTTTCCCTTCCGTTACACCATGCACAACGATTATGGCAAAGCGCTGTTTATGATCCAGGCCGCGATTCCCCTGGAAACCGGTATGCGAATGCTGCGCAATATGTCGTTACCGCCACACAGCCTGGTCGGTATCCTGCGTGAAGACGGGCTGCAACAGGCTCGCTGGCCGGTTGACGATCCGAACAAGGTGTATGGTCGGAATCTGCACGGGCCATTGATTCGGTATATCCAGGAGCACCCTGGAGCGAAAAACGGGTTTTTCACCGGCCACTCGCCCTGGATGTTTACCAGGGCGCAACGGCTTGGTGCGTTTACCCATTTGGGTAAGCTGCCGATGTATGCCTATGTATCGATTCCCTTTAGCTTTATCAGGGGGAAGTGGTGGAGCATAGCCAGGAACTACTGGACCAGGCGCGTCATGACTCCCTGACCGGCCTGGCCAACCGCGCAGGCGCAGAGGAGTTACTCGATTACAAAATACAGGAATATGCCAAAAGCAACCGGCATTTCTCGATAATCTTTTTTGACCTGGATCGATTCAAGGACATCAACGATTCGCTCGGCCATGGTATCGGCGATCAATTACTGATCGAAGTGAGCAAACGAACCCGATCGGTTTTGCGCAAGGAAGATATCCTGGCGCGCATCGGCGGTGATGAATTCCTGATCATACTGTCCGGCGGTCTCGAAGAGGCGAGCACGGCCAGTGCCAAACGCATTATCGAGGCATTCGAGGCGCCCTTCATCGTGGCACGGCAGCGCCTGAAAATGTCCTGCAGCATGGGCATTGCAATCTACCCTGAACATGGCACGGATCGGGTAACACTGCTAAAGCATGCTGATACGGCAATGTACGAAGCCAAGCGGCAGGGCCGGAGTGGCTATGCCTGGTACGAGTGGGCGCTCGGTGCCCGGCTGCAGCAGCGCATCACCATGGAGGCGCGCATGCGCGATGCCCTGGCCCAGCAACAGTATCGACTGCATTATCAGCCGATTGTCGATTTGCGCTCGGGTGATCTGATTGGGATCGAAGCATTATTGCGCTGGCTGGATGCAGAGGGACAGTCGCACAGCCCCGAGGATTTTATTCCGGTTGCCGAGGAAACCGGACTGATCCTACCGCTCGGTGAATGGGTGCTGCGGGAAGCCTGCAAGCAGGCCAAGCAATGGCTGGACCAGGGCTTTGAGCTGGGTATATCCGTGAACCTGTCCACTCGCCAGTTTCTGGATCCGGATTTGCCAGTCAAGGTCGAATCGGTCATCCGGGAATATCAATTACCGCCTTCACGCCTGGAGCTTGAAATTACCGAGGGCGCCGCGATGCTGGATCCGGAGTCCAGCCTGGAGGTGCTGACCACCCTGAAGCAGATCGGTGTCAAAATTGCGATTGATGATTTTGGTACGGGTTATTCATCGCTGAGTTATCTCAAGCGTATCCCGGCCGATACGATCAAGATCGATAAAAGTTTTGTCGACGGTGTTGCCAGCGAGTCTGACGATCACGCCATAGTCTATTCCATCATCGCCCTTGCCAAGTCCCTGGATAAACACATCATTGCCGAGGGCATCGAGACTCGCGAGCAAAAGAAGGCACTGGAAGAGGCAGGCTGTCGCTGGGGACAGGGCTATTTATTCAGTCGGCCGCTACCAGTTGATGAGTGCGAGGCAATGCTGGAAAAGATGCGATTCCGGATTCGACAGCGGCATCCCATGCTGTAAAACTCTGGTTTTCACCCGCCCATAGTAGATAGAACCGGTGTTGTCTTTGTCTACCATCTCGGTGGCAGGATAAAAAAATGGGGAGAACTTTCGTCCTCCCCAGTTCGGGAAACCGCTATTATTGCTATTGTGTTGCGGCTTAACTGACACCCACGTTGGTTTTTGCCGTACCCCAGACATTGCCGGTAATCCAGTCCTTGATGTCGATCCGAACTTCGTAATCACCGGTCACGGTCGGTTTCATGATGATGTCGTAGCGCTCACCCGCAATTGCCCGAAAGCCGGTGGTACCGACCGGGTTCGGCAGTGGGCGACCATCGGACATGACAACCGTGGCGTTGAGTTCGGCCGGGAGGTGGATAAATTGCGGCTGGTGGCCGGCGGAGATATAGCGGGCCAGCAGGGTCTGGCCGGCCTTGATGCTGCCGGAGATCGGCGGATTATTCTTGGCCGAAGTGCCGCTGGCATCCACGCCGGTAATCACGAAGTAATCCGGTTGCAGGATGTTCAGGCCGGCGTCGTCACCACAGGTCCCGGCACTCCAGCACTTGGTATGCCAGCTGGAATCGATTTCGTCCACGACCCAGAAGCACTCGGCGTCATAGGTTGGACCATTGTGGAACAGCGTGCCCGGGCCTTCCGGTGGGTCGACAATAATGGCACCGAACATGCCCATTTCCGTGTGTAACGGCGTGTTGGTATGGCAGTGGTAAAAATAGGTACCGGCCTGGTGCGGCCGCCACTGGTAGGTATACGTGCCATCCACGTCCCAGGTGATATGGCCGACACCATCAGCGTGGTCCGCCGGCTCGATACCATGGTGGTGAATGGTATGTACCCACATGTTACCGGATACCGTCAGGGTCGTATGTGCAATCTGGCCCTGGGTCAGGCGCATGGCCGGTGACGGGTAGAGGTCACCACCGCCCATGTTGCCGCCCATGTTGACTTGCGTGCCGTTACTGCCGGTGTCAGTAAAGCCCCACATGGTGATTACCTTGCCGTCGTCCATGGTGATGGAGCCGTTCATGTAAATCCCCCGGTTGAAGGTCACGTCCGGGGTGACGATACCCGGGGTGGCCGGCGCGTCAGGGTAGACATAGCAGGCCTGGGCGACGCCGCCGCACATGCCGCCACCGCCACCACCACCACCGGTCATGGAACCGCTGCTGGTTGTGCTGCTGGTTTTGCTCCAACTTAATTTGGCTGCGAATTTTTCATTAATATCAAACAACATGATTGCGTTCCCCCTTTATTCGAAATAGATGTCGGTAATACAACCGAACATGTAGTAACCGCCGCCGGCGACCTGTGACATTTCCGTATGGCAGTGCATCGGATAAATGCTGGTCTGTACCGGGGGATAGGAGTCGGGGGGAACCTCGAACGGATAGATGGCATCGAAAGCGCCCATATTGCCTTCGATGTAAATGCAGTCTTTGTTCCAGATATCCGCGCGCTGTTGACCGTTTTCGGTGAGCCACTCGAGGTGATTGGCATGCACATGTACGGATTGATCGGCCAGGCCGATATTGAACGCACGAACCAGGGCCCGGTCGCCGATAGAGCCACGCAGGGCCGAACGCGGGTCAACCATGGCGTCGACATTCGGATTACCGGAATCCGGTGCCCCGGGGGGACGGCCGCCCAGACCATTCAGCGTGAAATAGCGTGGGGTATAGGGCGTGGACGGGGTGTTGCCGGCCTGGATGGCCTTGGTCCAGATGGGATCGATGTCATTGAAGATCCAGAAATACTGCTGCACAAAAGTCGGGCTGCCGGAATACAGCTGGTTCGGCTTGTTGTACGGCATAACGGCAAAGCCACCGTGCAAACCGATCAGAGTATTGTAAGGGGCGTTGAGTTTGTCGTGATAAACGTACGACCCCGGGTTTTGTGCGGTAAAGGTGACCGTCTTGGTCTGTCCGCCGTTGATAGTGCCGCTATCGACCATGCCATCGATCACGAAGCTGTGCGGGGTCGACAGCGTATTCACGATCTTGATAGTGACAGTATCACCTTCCTGTACCACCATGGATTCACCCGGTACGTTCAGGCTGGAAGCCGAGGAACTGAATCCGCGCAGGTAGACGGTTTCCCCCGTGATCATGGTCGGTGTGCCGTCGGTAATATAAAAGGTTTTGTTGATGGTGGCGGCTTCTGCGCGGGGTGTCCAGCTTATCAGGCCGGCCCCGGCCAGGGCACTGCCTGCAACGCCAGCCGAGCCGATCTTTAGAAAGTCACGTCTCTTCATGCAATGTTCTCCTGTCCTCAGGAGAGAATGTGCCGGTCAGAACAGTGCGTTACAGAATTTAATAGTTATTGGGGTAACGCCCGTACACATCTCTCCACGTCTGTGGTGTTAGCAAAAGTACTGCTAGAGATTTTTTATTGTGTATCGGGCAAAGGTGGGGCCCAACGATGACAGTAAGGATTGGTGACCGCGGGGTGGGGCGGTGCAAGGCTTACTGTCAAACTCGTAAAGCTACAAACTGGTGTGAAAAATATGACATATCATGATCACGATCAACAATTTTTTACGGTTCAGTCACAATTTCATCATATTTGTGTGAAACAAATAATGGTTTGCTGGAATTTTGCTCCCTTAACTTTAGAAATGGAAAATATATGATGCGGTTTTTGACACCACCTTTTGTTTATAAAAAAATAAGAAAATAATAAAACACTAATGCGTTTTCGACGTCTTAACCCTCTAAGCCTTGAATAAAATAGTGCACGGAACGGACAGTAACGCGTTATTCGTAAACCCGGCGGTAACGGGTTTGCACGGCAAGCGAACAGCTGGCGCTTGTATCCCTATATATCCTTATATATAAGGTATTGCATGACAAACATTCGCAAGCTGTTCCCGGGACGGACCGTTCATGCTTCAGCTCAGCGCAAGCGGCGCTATCCGGGGATGTGCTGCGTAAGCATCTGCAGCGGTGTATTGGTGCTGCAACTCGTTAGCATGACACAGCTTGCGTGTGCACAGGTGACTTCGCCGGCCCTGGACCAGGCGACGGACGACACCGCCATGCCGGCACGGCGAGCCCTGTTTGCTGAAGAACTGCATGCCTTGCAGTGGGGCATCCACATCGACACCGATGCGAATTCGATCCTGCACGGTGGTTTGCAACGTGGCACCGTGGGCAATAATGTCGTGCACCTTGGCCTGACCATGGACACGGAAAAGCTGGGTGGCTGGCGTGGCGGCCGGATTGCCATGTCTGCTGTGCGGATTGCCGGTCGCGAGGCCAGCGTGACGCATATTGGTGATTTGCAGGTTGCAGATAACCTGGATGCGCCAGCCTCATCGCATATTTACCAGTTCTGGTATCGCCAGCGCTTTACCCCGGATGGCAAGGAGCCTGGCTACAGTGTGCGTGGCGGTCTGATTGATTTTAACCAGCGTTTTGCCAGCACCGATTCTGCCTCGCTGCTGTTAAATGCCTCGTTCGGGCTCAATCCGACCTTGAGTGCAAATATCCCCGTCTCGACCTATCCCAAACCAGGCTGGGGACTGGAGGCGACGACCCGGTGGTCGCAATGGCAGCTTGGCCTGGGTTTATTCCAGGCAAACCCGAATGCGCGTAATGCGGGGTTTTCGACGGGGAATATGCTCGTGGCCGAGCTTGATTACCAGACGCTGAAGACTCGGTACCCGACCCGCTTCGCATTTGGCGTCTGGCGTTACCATCAGCATGACCCGTCACTCGCATCGACGCCGGGCCACGACTGGGGTAGTTATGCCTCTGTCGACACGGCGCTGGGACCGGCAACAGAGGCAACCCATGTCTTTCTGCAACTGGGTTATGCACCGGATAACAACAACACGGTACCACGTTACCTGGGCCTGGGACTGGAGGCGCCATCGCCCTTCCCGCATCGTCCCTATGATCGGGTAACCGCCGGTATTGCACATGCCCGTATCAACCAGAGCGCGGCAGGCAGTGAAACCAGTTATGAACTCAGTTACCTGGTTAACGTGAATCAGTATGTGACGCTACAACCCGATATACAGTACATTGCACATCCTGACGGCCGGATTGATATTCAGAATGCCCTGGTTGCCATCCTGCGCCTGCATCTCGAGTTTGATTAGTATGACGAGCAAATATCAC
>JARRNT010000022.1:0-29163 GCA_037384645.1 Gammaproteobacteria bacterium
CTTATCAGCAGGTTATCGGCAACATACTGTCCGCCTTTTGATCTAAAATGTGATAGTCAGAGCAAAATACAGCCGTTCCAGCACAGGATTGTACTGCTGCTCCACACAAGCTATGTCACATTTGTATATACCGACGTGCTTCAGAAATGGAAGGTCACACCTGCAAAAATACCACTTCCTGAAGCATCAATTTTCTGACCATTACTGCTTTTTGTACTCACATCAACATACTTGTACTCTGCCATCACACCCAGTGACGGAAATCGGTATTCAAGCCCGGCCAGTAGCTGATAGGAAAAACCCGTGGTACTACCCGTGATAGCACCGCTAACCTTGGTGGCAGCCAGGCCGGCCCCGATCCCAAGATAGGGCTGCAACCGGGTATAGGGCCGATAATATTGCTTGGCCACTGCCATGAGTGCTGCCACTGTAACATCGCCGTTGCCGGTCGTTGAGCCAACCGTCGTATAGGAGGTCTTATAGTCGAGCAGTTCACCGCCAATACTCGTCCCGTCCCGGAACTGATAATCCACTTCCGCAGCAAAAACGCCTGAGGCATTTTTATCAAACTGGCGATCCGTGCTCAGGATAGACTGTGTGGTCTTGGACAGCCCGAGCGAACCGAGCTTGAGAGATAGCGACACGCCGCCAGGCCGCACGGAAGTTTCAACACGCGGTGCCGGGCGTGCATGCACCCGCGGCTGCGGCGCAGGCGGCGTCGTTTTTTCGGCAAGCCTGGGTTTGACCGTTTTGCGCGGCGGTGACGGTAATGGTTGCGCCGTTACCTGACGAGGATTTTTGATAAAGCGGGTATCGGCAAGTTCATTACGGTAGGACCCCGGCAAACTTTCGATCTCGGCGCGGGTCCCTCCCGCGCTTTGGGTAACAGACAGGCGAAACAGGTAAACCCTGCCGGCATGTGATATCAGTGACACGCGTGCGGGTTCGGTTCCCCCTACACGCAGCTCAAGGCTGCCCGCCGCCAGTTGCCAGACCGTAAATGAACCCGGCACGATTCGGCCAATTTCATAATTGTTTAGCCATATCCTGGGGGATACAGCACCACCCTGTTTGCGTTGATAGATATATATCAGGGCCTTGCCCTTGGGTGGCGTCAGCTGACGCGCGTAACGCGTCTGGGCAGCGCTGCCAAACACCGGCGCTGCCGCAATCGAAACCTGGGTTGAAATTAACAGACTGACCAGTAATAAATATTTGAATCCCTGCACCCTTGATCCCTCATTATGATTATTGGCATAACGATGTATCGGCAAATTAATCAGCGACGTGACCTTTTTGCCTTTCGCGTCAAGCATAACCAATTTCATCCATTGGTGCTGGTGGATTTTTCGCCGTGTCCGCTGCGATCGCCAGGGCAGCAATACTTTGCGCGAATAAGACGTGATGAGGCCATGAATATATAAATAGTATGTTCTGTAGCACTCAAGTCCTGGTGCTAGAGACAACTGACTGGCGTAAATATTTCCGTAGTAGAATGCGTTCACAACATATCCTGTAAAATGCACATCCACGATATCCCGGCTATTGCACACAATCTCATACTGCATCGCCGCATCCCGCAGCCAAACTCTCCAGACGGTTAGCCATCGACGACTGTTGCCGGAGCACCGTCGCTAGCGGGCCCGCTGTCGCTACGCCCCAAATCCCCTTGGAAACGACGGGCCCCGGCCCGGATCCACAGCCTGTCGATTTGCAATCAGCCAGGTCTTACAGTAGAGTTGCGGCCCGCACGCTGATCTGGTCGCGGTATCCCATCTACTGCATAATTTGCAACGTGACATCGGGTCCCGACGATATGACAGAACGATGACGGCAGCGTGCCTTTTGCGTTTGCCCTGACTGTTTCAGGGCCACTTCGGGGAAACTATCTGATTATCGGTCACTTATGAGCGGACAGCATCATGAGCAATTCTGACATGCCCGGGACTATCCTGGTCGCGATCGACAGTTCGCATAACTCCATGCTGGCCGCAGGCGTCGGTGCCCGCATGGCCCGCCTGCTCAACGCCCACCTGGGCCTGATCCATGTTCTCAGCCTGCCGGAACAGAGTTTCTGGGGCGTTGTGGAAGCCCGCATGAAGGACGAAATCCGGGTGGAAGCGGAACAGCGACTCGGCGAAATTGCAGCAAAAATGCATGATGTCTGCGATATCCTGCCTGAATTCTTTATTGTCGAAGGCTTTCCCGAAGAGGAAATACTCAAGGTTGTTGCCGCAGACCCCAGCATTATCATGGTGATCGCCGGCAGACAGGGTGTCGCTAACGAAAAGCGTTCCCACCTGCGACTGCGTCGGGCCCAGGGCCACGTCACGACCAGGCTATCGGAACAACTTAAGATACCGCTTCTGGTAGTCCCGCCAGACGTGCCGTTGTCACACATCTGTCCGGCCCTGGCTGAAATGCAGCAAGCCTCGCCCGATAGCACTGACCGTTGAATGCGTACGTAACCAGAATTCAATAGGCTGAATCACTATGGACATTTTTCTACCCATCGCCCATATGGACGTCAACCTGCTGTTGATCCTGTCCTTTGGACTCATTGTTGGCCTGCTCTCCGGCCTGGTCGGAGTCGGCGGCGGTTTTCTCATTACCCCATTGCTGATTTTCACTGGTGTCCCTCCCCTGGTTGCAGTGGCCACCGGCTCGGCCCAGATCGTGGGAACTTCCGCCGCCGGCAGTTATGCCCACTGGCGCCTGGGCAATGTCGATTTCAAAATGGCCATCCTGTTATTACTCGGCAGCTGGACCGGTGGCGGGATTGGCGTCTTCGTTGCCCGCGCCCTGCAACAAAGCGGACAGTTTGGCAATATCGTGACCTTCCTGTATGTGGTGCTGCTGGGCATCATCGGTATCAGCATGTTAATCGAATCGGTTAATGCCATTCGTCGTCACACAGGCGCCAGCACCGGCAGCGCGAGCAAACCGCAGGACAAGAAAGGCTGGATGGAAAAGTTACCCATGCAGATGAGCTTCCCGGTATCTAATTTGCAATTATCCATCATCATTCCATTGGTGCTGGGTGTCGGTGTCGGCGTCCTGACCTCGCTCATGGGTGTCGGCGGCGGTTTTATCATGGTCCCGATCATGATCTACATGTTGAAAATGCCGACCAAGGTCGTAGTTGGTACCTCGTTGTTCCAGTTATTGTTTACCACTGCCGTGGTCGCTAGTATGCAGGCGGGCATCAATCATGCGGTCGATCCCTTTCTGGCCCTGAGTTTGATCCTGGGCTCAGTGCTGGGTACACACTGGGGCACGCTGATGGGCGTTCGCCTACCGGCGGAGCAGTTGCGACTGGTACTGGCCCTCGTGGTCGTCGGCGTTGCCGTCAAGATGTTATGGGGCCTGTTAGTGACACCGGATCAACTCTATTCCCTGTCGGTACTGCTGCAATGAAGTACCTGAACGTATTCATTGGCCTGGCAGCCTTACTCGTGAACCAGGCTGCAGCCGCCGCCGGACATTCACTGCTGACCGAATTGCAGACCGAACATGTCGATGTCACCATGACCTTCACCGGTTCGGATACCCTGATCTATGGCGCCCTGTCCAGGCCTGGCGACGTCATCATCAAGGTCACCTCCCCGAACATCAGCGTGGACCTCACGCACAAAAAGGCGATTGGGCCCTTCTGGCTCGATAGTGGCAAACTCACGGTCCGGCATACCCCCGGTCTCTATTACCTGATGTCATCTCGCCCCATCAACAAACTCCTGCCTGCCCGGGACCAACTGAAATATGGCCTGCACCTGCAGGATGCCCTGAAGCAGGCACAGGTTGACGCCGCGGCGGCCAGGGCAATGGGTAACTGGCAAAAGGCCTTTCTTGATCTGAAACAGGACACCGGGCTGTTCCGGGAACTCCCGCACGCCGTCAAACTGGTGGAAAAACGCCTGTTCTCGGCGACGATAGAATTGCCTGCCAATATTCCGCTCGGCACGTACCATCTGGATATTTATCTGGTTCAGAATGGCCGGATCATCAGTCACCAGACCCGTAACCTGGAAGTCAATCAGGTGCAGCTGGAACATTGGGTGGCCAATGCCGTCAACCAGCATTCCTGGCTGTTTGGTATCGCCTTTACGATTTTTGCCCTGTTCCTGGGCCTGACTTTGGGCATGGCCCTGCGCCGTGGCAGCGACAGCTAAGCCAAATATTGCAGTCAGCCTGAACTAGGGCTGGTGATACCCGACCACAAGTAGTAGCAGACCAAACAGGGCCATCACGACATGCACACCAACGACCACCATGGGTGGTGGTCGGCGACCTTCCCGCAGAGCCAGCAGCACCAGCCCACCTGCCAGGGTCATCACAAACACAAGTGCCGCATCGTTATAGATTATGCTGTGTCCTGGATTGTGAAACAGATAGACAATCAGTAACACCAGTGCCGTTGACGCAATCCCGGCATGGCTGACCCCGAGTACCAATGAACCACGCCGATAACGCAGGCCGACATAAATCATGTACATGCCAACCAGTACGGCAAGACTAAACAACATGATGGTATAAAGGATCATTTGCTCTCCCTGGTATATTGCCCGCAGGCGCTTCCCGTGTTGTTATCCTCAAGCCACGAGTACGATTCTGTGGACTTTGTAAACGTCACAAAGTTTCCGTACGAGCCGGGTTCTTCACAGGAAATGACAATACCGTGCAAGGTATAATTAACAAATAATGCCTGTAAGATGCATACGAGCAATCAAGGCAATTATTTCATGGTTGGAAGAACAAACTCCGTACCAGCTGAAACTTCATTCGGCCAGCGTGCGGTCACCGTTTTCAGTCTTGTGTAAAAACGCACACCATCAGGTCCGTGCATATGCAGGTTACCAAACAGGGAACGTTTCCAGCCACCAAAACTATGATAGGCCATGGGGACGGGGATAGGAACATTAATCCCGACCATACCGGCCTGTACCGCATGACTGAAGGCGCGGGCGCAACCACCATCGCGAGTAAAAATGGCTGTGCCATTGCCGTATTCATGCTCGTTTACCAGACGCAATGCCGTTTCAAAATCCTTGACGCGTACTATCACCAGCACCGGGCCGAAGATTTCTTCGCGGTAAACCCGCATTTGCGGCGTCACGTAATCGAACAGGTTACCGCCAATAAAAAACCCCTGCTCATGCCCGACAACCTGCAGCTCTCGTCCGTCAACCACAAGCTTCGCACCTTCATCGATGCCGCTTTGGATATAGTCATGGATCCGGTTGCGATGCTCGGCAGTGACCACCGGCCCCATTTCTGCATCGGCCTGATGTCCCGGTCCTGTTTTGAGTTGCCTTACCCTGGGCGCCAGCTTTTCCACCAGCTTGTCACCCACATCGCCTACCGCGACGGCAACGGAAATTGCCATGCAACGCTCACCGGCTGAACCATATGCCGCACCCATCAGCGCATTCACTGCCTGATCCAGATCGGCATCGGGCATGACGACCATGTGATTCTTGGCCCCACCCAGGGCCTGCACCCGCTTTCCATGATTGGAGGCAGTGCGATAAATATATTCGGCAATGGGCGTGGAGCCGACAAAGCTGACTGCAGCCACATCGGGATCGGTGAGCAGGACGTCCACCGCTTCCTTATCGCCATTGACAACATTGAACACGCCTTGCGGTAACCCGGCTTCGTTAAGCAATTCGGCGAGTCTCAGGGGACAACTGGGATCGCGCTCGGATGGTTTGAGCACAAAGGTATTGCCGCAGGCCAGGGCAATGGGAAACATCCACATTGGCACCATTGCTGGAAAATTAAAAGGCGTAATGCCTGCACACACACCCAGGGCCTGGCGCAAGGACCAGCTGTCAACGCCAGTCCCGACATTCTCCGAGTGCTCGCCCTTGAGTAAATGCGGAATCCCGCAGGCAAATTCCACCACTTCGAGACCACGGGTCACTTCACCCCTGGCATCGCTGATCAGTTTTCCGTGCTCACGACTGATAATTTCTGCCAGCTCATCGGTGTGCCGATCAATCAGGTCACGAAAACGAAACATGATCCGGGCACGGCGTAAGGGTGTCATTGCCGCCCAGGCAGGCAAGGCCTTCTGTGCCGCGGCAATGGCCGCACGGGTATCCTCGGCACTGGCAAGCATCACTTCACAGTATGGCTGGCCGGTGGCAGGATTAAACACGGGGGCACGTCGCGTCCCCTTGCCGGCAACCAGCTTGCCATCAATAAAGTGCTGAAGTGTTTCGGTCATTATTATCCGTCAGACACCGAGGTATTCGTGCATGATTTGCGGCCGTTCCTGTAATTCCTCTGGTGTGCCTTCATAGACCAGGTGGCCATTATTGATGATATACACGCGCTGCGCGATAGACAGCGCTGCCGCCACGTTTTGTTCAACGATAATAATCGTTCTGCCCTCTTCCGCCAGCTGCTTTGCCACACCGAGCAGGTCCTGCACGATAATCGGCGCCAGGCCTTCAAAGGGTTCGTCCAGCAGGATCAGGCGCGCATCGCGGATCAGGGCCCGTGCAATCGCCAGCATTTGCTGTTCACCGCCGGATAGATCCGTACCGCGACTGCGACGACGTTCCTTGAGGCGGGGAAAATAGTCATAAATCTTTTCCAGCGTCCAGGCCTTGGGCGCACTCATGGCCGCCAGTTGCAAATTCTCTTCCACGTTGAGGCTGCCAAAGATACGGCGTTCTTCCGGCACCAGCTGGATGCCGAGTTGTGCAATCTCGTATGGCGGTAAACCACGGATCTCCTGGCCATCAAACACGATGTTGCCATCGTGCGGCTTGACGGCTCCCATCAGTGACTTGAGCGTGGTACTTTTGCCCGCGCCGTTGCGGCCCAGCAAGGCAACAACTTCATGTTCATTGATGCGAAGCGAGAGGTCAAACAGGACGTGCGAATCACCGTAATAGCTGTTGATTTTATCGACTTCTAACAAACTCATAGCTCGTGCATACCTCCCAGGTAGGCATCCTGAACACGCTGATCATTCTTGATTTGTTCAGGTGTGCCCTCGGCCAGCAGCCTGCCTTCCTGCAGCACGCTGATGTATTCCGCCAGCTCAAACATGGCATCCATATCGTGTTCCACCACGACCAGGGTACGCCCTGCCCGGATCTGTTTCAGTAGCTTGACCGTGTCGGACCTTTCTTTCGGGCTCATACCCGCCAGCGGTTCGTCCAGCAGTAACACGTTGGGGGCATTGGCCAGGGCCAGGCCAATCTCAAGCCGGCGCTTTTCACCATAGGCCAGTTCCGTTACCGGAATATCCGCCCGCTCCGCCAGATTAACCATGTCCAGCGTCGCCTCGATCTGGCCGTGTAGCCCGGGGACCTTATACATGGACTTGAGCATGTCAGGACGGAACTCGCCACGCAAACGGGCAAGTACGGGAATCGCCAGGTTCTGGGCCACGGTCAGCTTGGTAAATAACTGGTTTATCTGGTAGCTCTTGCTCATCCCGAGCTGGGACACGGCGGTTACCCCCAGGCCGGTGATATTGGCTCCGTGTAGAAAGACTTCGCCCTCCGTTGGCACAACCTCGCCGGCCAGCATCTTGAAGAAGGTACTTTTGCCCGCGCCGTTGGGGCCGATAATACCGCGCAGCTGGCCATCCGGAATGGACATACTGATGCCCTGGTTGGCGACCACGCCACCATAATGCTTGCTCAGGTTACGGCATTCCAGTGCGGCCGTGCCAGGCTCGGCATTCTTCGGCACGATCAGAAGGCTGTCCCGGTCCGGTACATCGCGGGTAAAGATATGATCGGGGACCTCATCCTCGCGCAAGTGCTCGTCCGGCACACCATCGATAATATGGCGGCGTGCGACTTCCGCAGATAATTCTGCACCGTCGGGCTCCGTCTGGGGTCGCTGGTGCATGACCAGTTGCTTGAGTGCCCCCAGAATGCCCTGGCGAAAGGCGGTAATCAACACCACGAAGACCAGGCCCAGGATTAACATCCAGGCACTGGCAATCACCGGGAATTCCTGCAGGTAATTTTGCAGACCCAGCCAGACCGCCGCACCGACCAGCGGACCGAACAGGGTGCCGGCACCACCGATAATGCTCTGCATCACCAGCTGACCGGAGGTGTGAAAGGCAACGGCATCGGGCGGCATATATGACTGCAGCACACCCAGCAACCCGCCGGCGATCCCGCCATAGCCCGCCGCAATCACGAATGCTGCCAGCTTGTATTTCCTTACCGAGTGGCCGGTTGCCAATGCCCGCGGCGAGTTATCGCGAAGCGCGGTTAACACCTGGCCGAAAGGCGAGAGCACCATCCGATGTGCAATGATGTAACCAATGAAAAAATACATGGCAATATAACCGTACAGGCTCCAGCCGGACTGAATCTGGAAAGTCCAGCTACCCAGACCAATCTGCGGCATCGGCACGCCAGTCAGTCCGTTTTCGCCACCGGTCCATTGGGATAAGGGAGAAAGTTCGAGAAAATGGAACATCTCGGCGAACGCCAGGGTAATCATCGCAAAGTAAATGCCGCTGCGTCGCAAAGTAAAGAAGCCCACGACAATCCCGGCCAGCATGGCCGCGACCATACCGAGTATCAGGGCCAGGAAAACGCTGCTGAAACCGGCCTGCGTCAACAGATAGGCGGAGACAAAACCGCCTACGCCAAAAAAGGCCGCTTGGCCAAAAGATAACAGCCCCGTATAACCAAATAAAATATCAAAACCGAGACCGAACAGGCCCCAGATCAGGATACGACAGGCCATGTCGGAGGTGATACCGAACCAGGGTAATACGACGGGACACAGCAACAACACGACCAGTGTAATCAGTTCCGCTACCCAGGGCCGCCCGCCACTGTAGCGGGCAAGTTTATGCAGAATCATTCGCGGCCCTCAACGCCAAACAGGCCCTGCGGACGAACCGCCAGCAGTATGGCCATAATTGCAAACAACATCACATGTGAATACGCCGAACTGAACATGGAAGTCAGGCTGATAATTTCGCCCGCAATGATACCGCCCACGATTGCCCCCGGAAACGAACCGACGCCACCGATAACAATGACCACGAAGGATGTCACCAGAAAGGCCTCCCCCATGTCCGGCGTCACCGCCAGGATTGGCGCATTCACGATACCGGCAAAGCCCGCTGTCATGGCCCCGATACCAAACACCAGCAGGAACACTCGGTAAACGTTGATACCAAGCATGTTCACCATCAGACTGTCTTCGATACCGGCACGCACAATCATCCCGATACGGGTGCGATACAACACAATGTACAACAACGCCAGTACCACGGCGACGATGACCATGATTTGAATTCGATAGGTTGGATAAAACAGGAAACCCCAATGCACAATACCTTCACCCCATGAAGGGACAGGCACTGGCTTGGCGATGCCACCAAAAAACAGGCGAACTGCCTCAGTGATCACGATGCCGATTCCAAAAGTCACCAGGATCTGATCTTCAGGCGGGCGCTTATAGTAGTAACGGACAATCACGCGTTCCATGATCAGACCGACGACCAGTGAACCCACCATACCACCGAGCATGGCCATCACAAACGATCCTGTCCACTGGAAAGCCATAAATCCGGCATAGGCGCCCACCATGAAGAGGGCGCCATGCGCAAGATTTAGCACGCCCAGCGTGCCGTAAATAATGGTCAGGCCGGCGCTGATCAGGGACAGCAACAAACCGGTTGCCAAGCCATTGAACAGCTGCGACAAAAACAACGGCAAACTGGGCATGCTCATTACCTAGCCTCCATCGATCAGGTGTAAGGACCAAGCTTACAGCTGAACTCCTTCAGCGGCGGCATAACATCTTTACCCGGTACCGCCTCGACGATGTCGTAGAAGTCGTCCTTGCTGTGCATGGCACTGGGCTTCTTGCCGCGGATCACGTACACCGGACGTACCAGCTGGTGATCACCGGCGCGCCAGTGAACCGGACCGATATCGGTTTCGATTGTGTTGCCCTTCTCATACTGTTTGACCACGGTCGGCGGATGGAAGGTATGCGCATCCTCAACCTCGCGTGCCCACAGCATGGTTTGCAGGAAGGCGATGTGTGCCGACCAGCCAGGCTTGCGCCCGTTGCGCTTCTGGAAGTCGTCCACGAACTCCTTGGCCATTTTATTCTGGTTGGCCAGGGTCCACCAGAATTCGGTCGTACCATAAACGCCCTGTAACAGGTCTGCACCGACTTCATCAGCAAAGAACGGCGCCATGTACGGCATGACCAGGGTCATCTTGTCGAGCAGGCCGAATTGCTTGGCCTGCTTGGTGGAAATCACCGCATCACGACCAAAGCAGATATTGACCAGGACGTCCGCACCACTGTTGGCGATGTTCAGCAGATAGGTACTGAAGTCAGACGTACCCAGCGGCGGCAGCTGGTTATTCACGGTTTTCCAGCCCTGTGCCTCGGTGAATTCCTTCATCGAGTTATACACAGAGTGACCGTAGGTGTAGTCCGGTGTCAGGTAGGCCACCTTTTTACCCGGACCAATCGCCTTCTTGATGACCGGAGCCAGTGCTTTTGCCGCGGTGTAGGCATAGTGACAGGCACGGAAGCTGTAACGCTGACAGTCTTTACCAGTGGTGGCGTTGGAACCCGTGATCGCAGGCAAATAAATGGTACGTTCACGATCGCAAAGTTTACCAGCGGCAATCGCCACGGCGGAACTCACGCTACCTGTAATCATCATGGCCTTGTTGT
Organism: Gammaproteobacteria bacterium; assembly: GCA_037384645.1. Classification (GTDB taxonomy): domain Bacteria; phylum Pseudomonadota; class Gammaproteobacteria; order UBA6429; family Thiohalophilaceae; genus RI-92. Next base: position 10,699 of record JARRNT010000022.1, read on the forward strand.
CGCTGATGAACTTGGAAATTTCCTGCACTGCCGTATTCGGCTTGGTTGCGTTATCCGCAACACCATGAATAATCTTTTTACCTAATACACCTTTGCGCGAATGCGGCGAATAGGCGCGGGCCAGCGAAGTCCCCTTGTTGAGGTGATCAATGGCCAGCAGGTATCCCTTGATTTCGTCCTCACCCTGGGCTGAATACGGACCGGTCCGGGGCACACAAATGCCCATGAACACGTCGCTACCCTTGATGCCAGCAGGATAATTGCCAATGGCAGGATAGTCTTTCGCCAGTGCTAGCTTGCTCAGGCCACCGGATAGCATCAGACCACCGGCAACGCCAGCACTGAGTTTCAGAAAGTCGCGGCGATCGATGCCACCTTTTTTATCATCTTCATTATTATCATTACTCATGTACTGCCTCCTCGTTCTCGTGGTTGGGTATGGATGGAACTCTACATATATTAGTATTCCCTCATATCTGCCTGGCGCATGGTATTAAACCGATCACCACCCAGATACCATTGCATAAACTTTTTGCAATGCCCCGTCTGCCTTTCTTGTCAGTTAGTTAGACCAGTATTTTCTGGTTTTGTCGATTACGCTGGTAATTTGTCGCCTGTTGTTCTGTCCTGCTTGAAATCAGAATTGTTATCGACAACTCAGGCAAATAATCGCTATTCGCATACAGAGTGTAGCGTCACTTTGCACGGATCGTCAGCCTGTTCTTGTGCGGTTATTTCATATTATGAAAAATCAGACACCTTGTCTGCCTGCCAATCAGTAACCTTACAAAAATTACCAGGGGCAGAAGAATAAACAGCATTGCAAAGAAAATCCAGCTCATTTGTCAAAATGTTTCAGGCGACAAGACAACACCGTTGCACACGATATTTTACTATCACCCGATGTTCAATGACTGGCAGACTCGGGTAATAAATCGGGCAAGCTGTCCAGTTCAGTCAGCTGAGCCACGGGTGTACCCGGCAAACGTTCCCTTGGCTGTGAGAATCGATTAATCCAGACAACCCGAAAACCAAAACTGGCCGCACCCGCAACATCCCAGGCATTCGACGACATAAACAGGATTTGCTCACGCGCCACTTCCAGATGCTCGACTGCCAGTTGATAGACCCGCCTGTCTGGTTTGTAAATGCCCACGGCTTCCACCGACAAAACAGACTCGAAAGACGCCGCCAGGCCGGCATTATTCACGGCTGCCTCGAGCATCGCCGGTGTCCCATTAGACAGAATGGCGAGACGATAACCACGCTGATTCAGCGTCTGCAAGGTCGCTGGTACCTCCGGGTAGGCAGATAACTGTAAATAAGCTTGCATCAGACTGTCCTCCAGGTCCGACGCCTCGGCACCCTTATCGAGGCCATGACGTTCCAGTGCAAATGCCAGCGCCTCCTGCGTGACCTGCCAGAAATCTGCATGGCGCCCCATGAGGCTGCGTAACCAGGTATATTCCAGCTGCTTGCTACGCCAGCTTGCGGACACAGAGTCAGCATGCTCACCCAGTCGCGGGCGCTGGACCGTTACTGCTGAATTGACATCAAACAGGGTGCCATATGCATCAAATACGCAGGCCCGGATACCGCGCAAGTCTGACTCTGCCATCATATCCTCCAACAATTGCGATGATTCACTTTTTCATCATATTACGATGTGGATGGCAAGCACATAGCCAACTACAGTCAATGTAGTCGGTCATTGCTTATACTTTACTGATCATGATCACGCTTGCAGCAATGGCAGAAAAAAGGCCTCACCGAATCGTACCGCATCGGGTAAGCTAAACAAAGTAACCTCCGGTTCGTCCCCCGCCTGCCAGGCAAGGGCTGTATCATAGTCTTGTAAAAAGACCATCTGCATGCACATGCTGTGCGCTGCAACCGGACCTGGCATTTGCCAGCGTATACCAACGATGGCATCCATATCCGATTCCTGCTCGATAATGTTTTCAGATTGCATCCGGATCCGAATCGGAGTGTGACTAACATGGCAGGTGGAATCAATACGGACATCAGCCTGAAATAGCGGCGCCACAGAAACGGCATCCAGGGCACACATGGCATACAGGTGTTGACCATTCATACTTATCCGGTGGGGAGTGGACTCAATGGTCAATGGATAGGCACCCACGGGTAAGCCGGTTTGCGGATCGAGGACGATCAGGTCATTGGCACCCAGTTCCTGCAGGCAGGCAAAAACATCCCGGCTGCCACAAATCTGCTGCAATTCATCCCTGCCTGCTGACTTCCCTGTCGTAGCCAGGGACCACAATATGCTGCGGTGCATGGTCTGCAGCTCAGGCGCTAAACGCTGCTGACGCGGTTTAAGTGGCAATTGTCCAGTTAAACGGGCAAGCGCATCCTCCAGCTTCATGTCGACTCCGTTAAGGCTATACACGCATCAAGTTTAAAATCGATAAAACCAGCCAACAAGCAGTAAATCACCGCCAAGATTAGCGTCGCTGATATTAAACGCGCTAAAATTACCCTTGAGTTCAAAGTGACGCAAATCCAGACTCAGGCCCCAACGGCCAAAACCATAGGCCACACCCAGTCCATAGTAAGGTGCTATATCGGTATCGGTATCTTCATAAATGCCGGGAAATCCGATCAGAGTTCCGCTCACGACCATCCGGGTCTTGAAGTAACCTAAGCCGGCGGAAACATAGCCACGCAGCGGTCCACTGGCCGGATAAAACGCACGGGCACCAAATAATAATGCGCTCGTCTCCACCCGTGTATCGTTATCGATCGTCCCCCACAGGGGTGAGCCAATCGGCGTATCATAATCCCGGTTGGCAAACATCAGTTCCATGTCCAGCCCAAGATAAGGTACTTGCGCAAATTCGCCGCTCACTCCCACGCCCAGACCATACTTGTTACGAATGCCAACGAATTGGGGTTCATAAGCGGCATCAAAACGTCCAGCGTATACATTCACGGACCAGCCACTGGTTTTGAATATTCCCGCCGCCGGGGCCGATGCACTCACCGCCGAGGGTTGCGATATAGCAGATGAACTATCTTTGTCCTGCGCATACACATTCATCCCGGTGTATAGCAGAAATAGTACAAAACAGATTTGCCTCACCATGCCATACCTCCTCCAAGAAATGCAATTTCCGTAAAATATCAGAGAGAATTGCAGTGTAGTGAGGTCGTTGTTTGACGCACGTCAATAGTCAGCCAACTAATGTAAACGATAGTTAACATGTATGACTCTATATAATATATATAAAAGGAAGTGTGATTCATCATAGCTGCGGGAGACTCGCGAAATGAAACTGCAGAAAAACTCTCTGCCCGTCCGCCTGTTCAGCCTTGCCGCAACATTAATCACCCGATTCCAGGCCTTCACAAACCGGATGACACCAGCCCCGTTTCGCCTGATACAGGCAGGTTCGGCATTCTGGTTATCGAGGGTATTGTACGTGGCGACTCGCCTGGATATTGCCGGAATTCTTGCGAACGAGACACTGTCTGTTTCAGACATCGCCACCAAGGTCTCGGCGCAGCCGGATGCCATCAATCGAATGCTGCGTTTTCTCGCCAGCCGGGGTATTTTTTCACAGGTCAGGCCAGGTTACTTTAGCAACAACAAAATCTCGGCTTATCTGCGTGAAGACAATCCACACAATGTCCGCAGCATGATCCTGATGCATAACTCCCGGGAAATGAGCCAGCCCTGGTATGAACAGCTTGAAGCGGCTATTCGGACTGGCGGCGTACCCTTCAGGCTGGCACACCAGGAAGAACTGTATTGTTATACTTCGACGCATAATGAATTCGGCGCACTCTTTAACTCTGCCATGGAAACTGTTGAAGCATTGAGTGGAGACAGTTTTGCCGTCGATTTTAACTGGGGAAACTTCGCACGCCTGTTTGACCTGGGTGGTGGCGTAGGGAGTAAAGCGGTAACGATTCTTCGCCATTACCCGCAACTGCAGGCCGAGGTGATTGACTCGGTGTCAGTCATTCAAAATGCCCGGGAATACTGGCAGCACAGACTGGATAACGGCTTACTGCAACGTTTGACATTTTCCAGCGGCGATATACTGAAAGCGGTACCACCGGCGAACGATGACAGGGACATCTATTTTCTCTGCGGGGTATTACACGGACTGGATGATACAGACTGCATCCAGGTGCTGACCAATATTGCACTAGCCAGTGGCAGTAGTGGTGCCTGCATCGCCGTGATGGAAATGGTCATGGACACGCAACAACCCGATATGCTCAGCACAGCAGCAGATATGCAGATGTTCATGGGCACGCGTGGCCGGGAACGTTCACTTGACGAATGGCATTCCCTGTTTAATCAGAGTGGTATACAACTCGCGGAGGTGGTCCGCTTGCGTAACCTCGGTTGCATTCTGGTTGCCCGGAGCTGAACCGCCATCCGGTATGGAGTCGTGCCTTTGCTCATCTAGTTTCCCATTCCTGGAGCCTGAAATCCGCCAGTTGGTCAGCGGTGGCTAAACAGATAGCCTTGTCCCATCGTACAGCCTTCACTCTGAAGAAAATCCAGATAACATGGTAAAACACTCATGTATCATGTCCAGGCCGGGTCATTTTGGGAAGCGGGTTTCACGCCGCGGAATGAAGAATGAGTTAAAAACCAGTCACCAGACAGTGCAGCATTGGCGTAATTAACCAGGTAGTTCGTTGCCCTTTACCAGCTTGCCCGGTCTGCCAAGGTAAAATCCCTGGGCGAAATGTAAACCCTGTTCTCTGAGTATTTCGTGCTGCTCGTGTGTCTCAACACCTTCAGCGATCACCTGTATTTCCAGGCTGTCGGCTATCATCAGAACGGACTTAAGCAAGGCGACACTATTCTGATCCGTAGTCAGGTCGGCCACGAAACTCTGATCGATTTTCAGTATATCGACGGGGAATATACGTAAATAACTCAGGGAAGAGTAACCAGTTCCGAAATCATCGATGGCGATACGACAGCCCACGTCACGCAGGGCATCCAGCACCTGCAGTGCCATATACGTGTCTTCCATTAATTGTGACTCGGTGATTTCGATCACCAGATTACCCGGCGACATGCCCTCTGCTTCCAGAATCTGGCGAAAATTGACTATAAATTCACGATCTCGAAACTGATGCCCGGAAACATTCACCGAGACAAAGACGTCGCTGCCGGCATCCTTAATCATTTTCCTGTAACTCTCACAGGCCTTGCGAATCACCCAATAGCCAATCTGGACAATTACTCCGGATGATTCAGCAATGGGGATAAATTCAGATGGTGAAACCCAGCCCATATCTCCGTGATGCCAGCGTAATAATGATTCATAACCTGCTATGCGGTCACTTGCTACATCGATTATAGGCTGAAACACCAGAGAAAATTCATCTTTTTCGAGTGCATGGTGCAGGTTATTGGCAAGTATCAACTGGTTATGCACCATTGCCGCCATTGATGCCTGGTAAAATCGATAGCAGTTTCGTCCTGAGGCCTTCGCGTGATACATCGCTGTGTCGGCGGCTTTTAACAGGTCGTCGATTTCATCATCTGCCATGGGGAACATGACAATCCCGATGCTTGCCGATATATACAGCCGGTTTTTTTCCACTTCAAACGGATGCAGGAATTCTTTCAGGATTTTATCCGCCACCTCTTCCACCACATCCACATTCTGGATATTTTCCAGCAAAACGGTAAACTCATCACCGCCAAGCCTGGCAACCGTGTCCGACGCGCGTATCGCCATGGAAAAACGTTCGGCAGCAATCTTCAACAGCATGTCGCCGGCCAGGTGACCCAGGCTGTCATTAACGGTTTTAAACTGATCAAGGTCGATCATCAAAAGAGCCAGCAGTCTATTATCCCGCTGCGCGCGTTTAACTGCATGTTCAAGCCGGTCGATAAATAATGTTCGGTTTGGCAGGTTTGTCAGGGTGTCATGATATGCCAGGAAATCGAGTCGTTTTTCCAGCTCCTGGCGTACGGTGATATCTTCACCAATACTCATACTGCCATCGAATTCTCCTTTATCATCCGAGAGACGTGCATTGAACCATGAAATAATGCGTTCATCGCCATTCTGGGTCAGTAAGGAGTTAAAGTGATGGCTGTTGGACTCTCCCAGCTGCAAGCGTTCAAATACATCTGATGTCTTTTGGGAATTCCCTTTTGGTAAAAAATTGCTGAACCAGTGCTTGCCGATAACGTAATCCGGATCGTAGCCGGTCATTTGACAAAAATAGGGATTAACGTAGGTGACGCACCCGGTCCTGTCCAGACCGATACCGATGAGATTTATCTGCTCCAGAAGCGAACGCCAGCGCAGTTCATTTGCCGCCAGTTGTGCCGTTTTTTCCTGTACTGACGTTGCCAGCCGCAACCTTTCTGTGAAACTGCGATTAACAATAAAGAGCAGGGACAGCAAAAGGCCGCTACCTATCAGCCAGATCATTAACCGATCGCGAGTCAGTCCGGCTGTTTCATTATCATTCAGCCATACCCTGGCCCGCCAATTCCAGTCACCCGCCTTGAGCTGAATGGTACTGGCCAGTGGCGGAACCTCCTTGCTACCCCAGAAAAAATGACCCGCCTCGTCCATCAGTGACACATGGACATCGTTCCCAAGATCTTTTAGCGCCAGCTGCAAGGCCTTGTTGAAGTCAATAACACCCTGCACCAGGCCCAAAAACCGGTCTCCCCGGTATAAAGGGAACCGGGCAATGGTGGACAACCTGCCTTGCACGGTGACGACCGGCGGATTCATTACCATCCGCCTTTCGCGTATCGCCCTGGCGACATAGGGCGCAGCCGGCCGGGTCTTGAGGTCAAGGCCAATGGCCTTTCTGTTGCCCTTTAGCGGATAGAAATGCCGGATAATCTGATCGGTATCGACAATAGCGAATCCACCCACGGCAGGAGTTTGTTCGAGCAGGTACTGGGCAAACTTATCGAAACTCTCGTCATCCGGCAGATTCGGACCGGCCAGCATGAAGGCATGCATACTGGCAACGCTGAACAGGGGAATCTGGATCGCGGTATTCAACCGGGCCTGGACCTGACGGGTATTTTTGTCGAGGCGGTTTTTTTGCTGTGCCAGATGCGTCAGATTAACCGAACGATCCGCAGAAACCAGGGCAACCAGGCCGATGACGGCAAGCAAAACCAGCGCCAGCCAGCGAACAAGCTTGAGGTGGCCAGAAGCTATCTGTTTTTTGTGTTCTTTGACAGTTGCCACGATCTTTTGCGGTTCGGCCCTGGAGTGCTGGACGACCCTGGTCTCCGATAACCTTGTAATTTGACACAGAATACCATGCTACCACTACCCGGGCGATCAAAAGCCTACCTGGCTCACGCGATGCAAGACGAGTAAGCGGGCATTGACGCCTGACATGCATACCGGCATTTTGCCAACGCAGACTGGGAATACCCTACTTAGCGTTTGCCCGCCAATTGATCTTTCCAGCGCCACAAATATTTACACACGATGGCACGATATGGCCGCCATTTTTCGGCAATAGCCAGCATCGTTGGCTTCAATGCCTTACTTCTATTCTCCAGGCGATACAACGTCTGCATGGCATTCTGTATGCCAACATCGTCAACGGCGAAAACATCACGCCGCTGAAAACTGAAAATCAATAACATTTCGACAGTCCAGCGACCGACTCCATGAATTTGGGTCAGATGTTCAATAATTTCTGCATCCGTAAAAGCCGATAAAGTGTCATATTCCATTCCTTGTTCCATCGCAAAGCAGGCGACCGACCTGAGGTATTGTGCTTTCTGCCGTGACATACCGGCAGTACGCAGGCGCGCGATCGGTATTTTCCGCATCAACGCAGGCGTGGGATACGCCTCCGGAAACAGTGCCAGGACCCTGGCATGAATGGTGTTTGCTGCCTTGACGGATAATTGCTGAGAGATGATCGAGCGAAGCAGTGTGGCATAGACATCACGATTACGGCGGGCAACGGGAAAAGGCAGCTGTGTGATCAAGGGTCGCAGGCTGCGATCCTGTTTTAGCAGGTACGCCCTGATGGCCTCTTTACTGCGTGGCGGCATTATCCTGTGCTGACCCTGGCTGACTACAGATCCGGTCATTTTCCAGTTTTCGCACCAGTACGCAACGCAAATCTGCACAGTCGTTGTCCCGTGGGGCATATAATCGCCCGTGGTACCATGTCTGCCTGGCGACAGATATGTGCAGGAAGATTCATATATATAGTGTCATACCAGAACCAGGTCGACACTTATTAGCATTCGCCTGTGCACGCAGTGTTTGCGCGGCACAACTCAGGGGATGACTTAGCATTCGGGCATCAACCAGGAAGGGCAGGCAGGTAAACTGTAATTACCCGTTAACCAGAAAAAAAGACAGTTACCGAACCATAACGATCCGGTAACTGTTCGAGGAGATCATGAACAGCCTCAGGCCGCCAGTTTGTGGCTCGCCTGTTTGAACTGCTCATTCACAAACTGCCAGTTCACGACTTTCCAGAATGCCTTGACATAATCCGGACGGACATTCCGATAGTCGATGTAATAAGCGTGTTCCCAGACATCACAGGTCAATAATGGCGTATGCCCGTGACGTAAGGGGGTATCGGCGTCGTGCGTCGAAACAATTGCCAGCTTGCCATCCTTGTCAAGCACGAGCCAGGTCCAGCCCGAACCGAAATGGTTAATCGCCGTGGTGGAGAATTCCGTTTCAAAAGACTCCAGCGAACGGAATTTACGGCTGATAGCCTCGATGACTTCGCCAGCAGGTTTGCCGCCGTCAGGGCTCATGCACTGCCAGTAAAAGCCGTGATTCCAGGCCTGGGCAGCGTTGTTGAAAACCGCACCATCTGCAGTGGTAATGAGTTCTTCCAGCGATTTTCCGGCATATTCAGTATCTTTGATGCCATCATTCAATTTATTTACATATGCCGCATGGTGCTTGCCATAGTGGTATTCGAGAGTTTCCCTGGAAATATGCGGTTCCAGGGCATCCAGCGCATATGGTAATTCCGGGAGCTTATGGATTGTGTCCATGATAATGCCTCCTTGTCGGGTCTTTAATTGCAATGAATGACGTGCTTTGTGACAAGGTACGAGTCCAATAGTTTTATCCAGTTCAAAAATCCCTGTAACGCAACATATCCGGTCTTATTGGATCATTTCTGCAGTTTTACCTGTTACAGCAGGCACATTTTCTGATGGCATGATTCAGCGGATGAAGTTTCTCAAGTTAATAGTGGCGCAGCATAGCACGCCATACATCACCTGTAGGGACAGCCGGTTCTGGCGACGTTCCTATCCTCCCCCTGCTTTTGATTGCCACCTACGGCTCTGAGCTAAGCGCCAACTTGATGGCGGTTACGGTATGCTGATTTCCCCGTTGGCAGGAAATACGCCCTATATATGTAGGCTTATACCCTGCTCCGGTTCGTCATCGACAATACTGCACGGATTCCGGTCACCCGTCATTCGTACAAAGAAAGTTTTTGTGCTGCTCGCGGTGAACCATAGCTATGCCGTACGGTCACATAACTTGCGGGGCTGGATGCCGCGAAAGCAGGTATTCCGGTTACAGGGCATGACATCTGGTTTTTGTGGCGTAGTTTACCCACAGGTTACCTGTAGTTCCCAACATTCCTACACCCGTGTTTTATAAATATTTAGATACAGCCATTTTCCTAACTAATAAATTGACAATCGAGGAGAACTCAGATGAAAAACCGTTTGTTTATCATTTTGCTGTTTACATTATTCGGCGCCGGTAGTGCATTTGCCAATACCATGGGCCAACACGAAATCTCCAATGCCATCAAGCAGGCCAAGATGGGTAGCAAGGCCACGACACTGCAGCAAGTCGATATGCATCTGCATCGCGTTCTAAATTGCCTGGAGGGGCGCAAGGGCATGGAATATGACGCCAAGGCGGGAGATCCGTGCATGGGCAAAGGTGCCATGAATGATTTCAAAAGTGGCAAGTTCGGCAGGGATGAACTGCAACAGGCAATGGAAGACGCTCATTACGGATTAATGACCAAGCGCGTCAGTATTGCACAGAATGCCGCAGATCTGGCTATCCATAGCCTGAGCTCTGCTAAGGCTGGCGACTAATCTGCCGTTCTTGTACCGGCGCCAGCCAGTTTTTGGCTGCGCCGGTACATACTATCGTTTCGATAGAAGCGAGTGGGGAATGAAATCAACTACCCCCTGCATCAGATAGGCTGAAATGTCATCCGTCGGTAGAGGATGACTGAAGTAATTGCCCTGGACGCAATCACACTGATGCTCACTCAACAAGGCCACTTGCGCGGCATTTTCCACACCCTCCGCAACCACCTGCATGCCTAGCGCATGCGCCATCGCGATAATCGAAAGAGTGAGTGTTGTAGCCTGTTCGTCCTCAGGTATATCCATGGTGAATGCACGATCGATTTTCAGTGTATGCACGGCGAAACGCTTGAGATAACTGAGCGAAGAATAGCCTGTGCCAAAATCATCAATAGCAAGCTGCACACCAATCTGTGCCAGCTTGTCGAAAATCCTTCTGGTTTTCAGGTTTTCGTTTAGCAACAGACTCTCAGTAATTTCCAGCTCAAGCTCTTCGGGCATTATGCCAGTTTCATTAATAACCTCGTCTACAAGACCGACAAAATTCTCACGCATGAACTGACGGCTGGAAATATTCACTGCAAGCCTGAGGGGTTCCACGCACTTTTTCCGCCATTGTTGAAACTGTTTACACGCAGCACGCAAGACCCATTCCCCGATCGGCTCGATCAGGCCACTTTCCTCTGCCAGGGGGATGAACTCGCCCGGCAACAAAATGCCCATTTGTGGATGTTCCCATCTAATCAGGGCTTCAATCGAAATCACTTCACCCGTTTGCAAACTGATCTGTGGCTGGTAATAAAGCTGGAATTCTTCACGCTCCAGGGCATAGCGCAAAGCTGTTTCCATCTCGATCCTTTGCACCAGTTCCAGATTCATACTTTCCTCAAAGTACTTATAGCTGCCCTGCCCGCTCTCCTTGGCATGGTACATAGCGGCATCAGCATGTGCCATCAGTTCCTTGTTATTTAACCCATCGTCCGGATATACCGCGATACCGATACTCGTGGTGATAAAAATCTCACGGGTATTAATAAAGAATTGCCGGTTCACCGCGCTAATTACATTTTCTGCGATAAGACTAGCATCATTGTGACTGGATATGTTTGAGAGCAAAACCACGAACTCATCACCACCAAGACGGGATACTGTATCGGTTTCACGCACACAATATCGCATCCTGTCGGCCACCTGTTTTAGCAGATTATCACCACTCGTATGCCCCAGCGAATCGTTAATATTCTTGAACCTGTCAAGGTCGACATACAGGACGGCGATTTTCTCCTTTTTCCGGCGCGCCTGGATGATGTGTTGTTCAAGTCGGTCATTAAATAATTGCCGATTTGGCAAGCCCGTCAGATAGTCGAAATGCGCCTGCCGATACAATTTCTCGTCCCTATCGGCTGTAGCCAGGGTGACTGCGAGCCGGTCTATGATGTCACTGACAATAGCATTGTCCTCGGAGTCCATAGTTTCTGCTGAGCGATAACATAGACAGAATACAACCCTTGCTTCATTGTCCAGCCGAATTGAGCGTAGTTGCATACAGGCGATATTTTTTCCAAGAAGAGGCGCAAACATTTGGCCGGAATACTGACTCAATTCCAGCAAGCGTACATCCTGCTCGCTACTAATTTCTGCCAGTTCCAGTTCCGGAATGTTTATTCTTTCCAGCCTGGCTGGTGAGTTTGTGACTACATTCTTTATATATACTGAGGCCTTGCCTGCATCCTCTTTGTCCAGAAAATACACCGCAATATAATCACAAGTAATAATTTTATATGCCGTATCCAGAATACTCGCCAGCACCACTTCAGGATCAGGACAGGACAGTATCAGGCGGTCGATATCCGAAAGAATTTTCAATGCATTTAGCTGCTTCTCCAGACGATACGCCATAGCATTAAATGAATCACTCAATTCATTAAACTCATCCTTGCTGTTTACCTTGACCGAAACACCGAACTGGTATTTGGCAAGGCGTCGTGTTGCAGCAACCAGCAGTTCGAGTGGTAGCATAATCCTGCGCACCTGGATCATACTTAGCAGTAACACCACCAGCAACGAAAACCCGATAACCAGTGGAAATATTTTCTGGTATGCATAAACCGGCAATAGCGCCGCTGTTTTTTTCTTGCTGGATATAATTTTCCAGCCGTTACCTGAAAACCTTGAACTGATAAACAAATCCCATGCAGCAGCAAGATTTTCGCCCTCAGCATTGTGCCAGGCAATTTTACGGGAATCGGTCAGCCCCTGTAGTTTTTTGATTTTATCCAGCAAGGGCTGGTAATGTGGATAAGGACAAAACAGGACCTGCTCCGTATTATTCTCAATCACGCAAAGAAAGGTTGAGAAGGGCAGCCTGTTTTTGGCTCCCCAAACATAAGCGTTATTCAATTTTGCAACCAGTGTCGCCATAGTATCGCCATGCCCTCTCCCCAGTACCTGCCGGAGATAGACGTTGGTAACACCTTCACGGTTGCGATGGGCGTAAATATAACTCTTGCTGCCACCGCTTGAATCAAACCGCGCAGGTCCCAGGCTGGCTTCCGGTACAAATTGCAGATAAAGCCTGTCGATTTGCTTGATATTGGTAGTATGCATCTGACTGATCTGACGCTGGCCATATGCCTTCAGCCTGTTATCCATTTCTGTGAAAGATTTCGACTTCAACCTGTTAGTCAGCTCACGCATTTCATTGTCAACATACGTCAGCCTGTCCATCACCGCCATACCATACAATTTACTGGAATGCTGAAGTTCTTTATAAGATTGCTTGATTAACAGATCGCTGATGTAGGTGAAGGAGAAAAATGCGATTGCCACGACCGGCAACAACGAGGACAGTACAAACAGCCAGACAACCCGCCTTGCGACCTTACTGCGGATAAATGCAGTTTTGAACTTCATGCTCCAATCCGGCTGCTAGTAGTTGCTAGCAAGACCAACATAACCACCGTTATTAGCCCTGACGACATCATCGCGACTTGCCGCGGCCGTCAGTGGCGGTGTGCTTTTACCGTCCTTGCCGGAACTGTAAAGATCGAAATCGGTATTCAATGGCACGAGGTTGTGATCCTTGCGTACCGCTCCGGTATCGGCGGTCGCGATATTCAGATAATTATAGGGGTAGCCCCATGGGTCCTTTACCGTCGCCAGGTCCACGGCAGCCAGCGAGGCCGGATAGTGGTGGTACTGTTCGTAATATTCTTTGATTGCCAGACTCATAACGATTATTTGCTTACGGGCGCTGTTGACGTTGGCCGTATCGATATATCCATTATAAGCAACCGAGGCAATCGACGCGGTCACCCCCAGTATGGCCACAACGACCATTAGCTCGACCAGCGTAAGCCCCCTGGCGCCTGTCTGCAGCGTCTGCTGTCTTCCTGATTGTATATAAGTCATTTGCCCGTCTATGCGACCCAGTGATGCCGGCATCAGATGTTTTACCCACATGCTTTATCCAGGAATCAAGGCATCTGCCACACGGCAAGTCCGTCCAGGTTGAGACAGGCTTACGGCACATAATCAACCAAGAGCAACCAGAAAATACCTTAATAGTATACAGGAAATACCATGATGACCCCGGGCAAAGGATGCCGTTAGTCCCAAAGTGTCACAACCCGCCTGCACTAGCAAAAAGGTCGACCGGATCACAGTTTAGGCCCGGGGCTCGCCAGCGAAGTGCACTCCGCCACTCGCCTGCCGCATTCTGGTTTTAATATTAGCGATACGTTATATTGTCAGCCCGCGGCGACAGCGACAGGTCGCCAGGCGTGTGGTCGCGGCGTACGTCAACACCATTTCATTTTTCAGCAGGAAAACATCATGTCAGATTTATTCAAACAGAAAGCCGGTGACTGGGACGCCAGTCAAATGCGAGTGCAACTCTCCAGCGCCATCGGATCGTCCATTCTTAAACACGTGCCCCTTGATGAGAAAATGGACGTGATGGATTTCGGTGCCGGTACCGGCCTGCTGACCTCACACATCGCGGCCAAAGTGCGCCGGATCGCGGCTGTCGATACCTCAAAGTCCATGCTTGAACAACTGGCCGACAAGCCGGAATTCAAGGATAAGGTCACGCCGATTTGTCAGGACATCACCGAACAGCCGCTCGATAGCCGCTTCGATCTGATTATCAGCGCCATGGCCATGCATCACGTGGAAGACACCCACAAACTGTTTTCCAGCTTTGCCAGACACCTGCAACCTGGCGGTCGTATCGCACTTGCTGACCTCGACAAGGAAGACGGCACCTTCCACCCTGCCGATGCCGAAGGTGTATTTCATCACGGTTTTGCGCGGGATGCGTTACAGGCGATTATCGCGGATAACGGTTTTAGCGACATTCGGTTTGAAACCGCTCATACGGTGGACAAGGAAGGCAAGCGCTATCCGATCTTTCTCGTGGTTGCCAGTAAACACTAAAAGTCAAAGGGATAATAACTCTCGGGCACAGGATTGCTGGTTGCTGTGGCTATGTCGCCAGCTCCCCTCTCATTGCGAATGGCGGGGAGCTCAGCAACAGCGTGTAAAAATTCGTAATTTTTCCCCTGTTTGCGGACTGTTCCCGTACAGTAGCCTTGCCATCATGCTATTTATATAACGTTGTTATGCCTTACCTGTCGGGAGAAACCGGGTGATTCACCGTAAAACTGGCCTTTATACAAGCCTGGCCCTGCTGGTGATGATGCTAGCTGGCGCCGCCCGGGCAGAACTGGGCGGTAGCATTGCAACCGTCCAGGCTGATCAGGCCAGGATGAAAGCCGCGGTTCGCCCCGGCACCAGCGGACCGGGGTATAGCGTGCATGTGATGCAAACCCCGTCCGGGATCACCGTCCGCGAATATGCCGACACCAGTGGTAATGTGTTTGCCGTCACCTGGCAAGGCCCCTTCATGCCCGACCTCAAGCAACTGCTGGGCCCGTACTTCAGCAATTATGTCGGCGCAGCGCGCAAACGCCATGGCGGACTTCATCACCTGACGGTGGCCGATAAGAACCTGGTGGTCCATTCGCAAGGCCACATGCGCGCCTTTTCCGGGATCGCTTATTTGCCGGCCAAACTCCCGACCGGGGTCAAGCCGGCTGATCTGCAATAAACAATGCGACTGCGACTCAGGCATTTTCGACTTGCCCTGTGCCTGCTGCTGGCCTCGTCGCTCGCGGCCTGCGGCGGCGGCAGCAGTACGGTCAAGAACAGCACAACCACCACTGCCGCCTCCATCATCAATGGCAGTAACGTCGCAAGCCTGAGCGTGGATTCCGGCCCGTCCACCCTGCCGTCCAGTCAGTACACCGTGAACGAGGTCTTCACCGACGTGACCATCTGCGATTCGGAGGCGGCCGATAACTGCAAAACAATCGATCATATCCTGGTGGATACCGGCTCCACCGGCCTGCGCATCATTGCCTCGGCCATACCGGCTGGACTGAACCTGCCACAAATGCAGGACGCCTCGAATAAAAACATCGCTGAATGCGGCATGTTTGCTGATGGTTACACCTGGGGACCGGTCAAAAAGGCCACCATCAAGCTCGCCGATCAAACCGCCCTGTCCGTGCCGATCCAGGTCATCGCCGAACCGGGTTTCAATAGCGTGCCCACTGCCTGCGCCAATACGGGCAAATCCGAAAATGACGTGTCCTCGTTCGGTGCCAATGGTGTCCTCGGCATTGGTTATTTTTTGCAGGACTGCGGGACCTACTGTGTTAAAAACATTCCTGCCCCCGCCATCTATTACGCCTGCACCAGCACTGGCTGTAACGGTACCATCCTGGCCACTGCCGATCAGCTCAACAATCCGGTCAGCCTGTTTGGCCCGGGTTATAACAATGGTGTCATGCTCAGCCTGCCAGGCCTGCCCAGCAACGGGGAACTGGACGTGCTCGGTTCACTGGTGCTCGGGGTCAACTCGCAGAGCAACAACCAGCTGGACAGCACACAGATTTACCAGGTCAACGCCAGTACCGGTAACCTGACCACGGTCTACAGAGGCCAGTCGCTCACCGGCAGCTTCATCGACAGTGGCTCCAACGGTTTGTATTTTAATGACAGCACGATCCCCGGCTGTACAACGGCAACCGGGTTTTATTGTCCAACCTCGACGCTGAATCTGTCGGCAACGATTAAGGACATCAATGGTACCCAGGCGAATATCAGTTTCAATATCGCCAACGCCGAGACCCTCTTTCAATCCGGCAACACCGCCTTCAGCGATCTCGGCGGGGGTGGTTTCACCAACACTTTCGACTGGGGGCTACCGTTCTTTTACGGACGCAAGGTGTTTGTCGTGTTCGAAGGGCAAAATGTCGGTGGCAGCACCGGGCCCTTCATCGCCTTCTAATCTCCCGAGCAGACCGACCGCTTTCGCGCCGAGCTTTTTGCCTGCCTGCTGTCAACGCCTGGCCCATCCGTGCGTTAAATTCAATAGACCAGCGGGCGAACCAGGTGCCGCGGCAAATCGGCCAAAGCCGGCCCGCCACACGCAAGCGGTGAGTCTGCAACAGGTAGTGGCGTCATTGGCAACGCGCATCCCCGAGCGCTCCGTCGCGGTCGCTCGCCTGAGTCCCCGGGCCCTGCGGGCAGCCCACAAATGCAATACTGCTAAACAGGTGATGCCAGGAAACGACGCGATTTGCTGAAATTTGCTGCCGCCGGTACGACAGGACTGCTGCTCCCGCTCGGCAACAACGCCTGGCCGCGCGCAGCGCCACGCATGGCCCGCGCCCGGTGGTTCCTGTTCCTGCCTGGCGCCGTCGACGGTCTCAACGTGGTCGCCCCCTACGCCGAAGAGGCCTATTACGATTATCGCCGGAGTATTGCCCTCGATCCTCCCGGCTCAGCCGATGGCCTGCTGGATCTCGATGGTCACTTCGGGCTGCATCCAGCACTGGCGCCACTGATGCCACTGATGCCACTCTGGAATCAGCGCCAGCTGGCCTTTGTCCATGCCTGTGGCTCACCGGACTCGGCTCGCTCGCATTTTGAGGCCCAGGCCTACATGGAAACCGCCACTCCTGGCGTCCCGACCACGCGTACCGGCTGGCTCAATCGCCTGACCCTGCGTTATGGGCGTGCCGCCGACATGGTGGTATTTGGCCCGATCCAGCCCCTGATTACCCGCGGTCCGGCCCCGACGGCGACCTTCCCGGTCGGGCGCGGTGCCACCCACCTCAAACCACTGGCCGAGGGGCTGGCTACGTTCTGGCAAAGCCTGGGGCCGCTCTGGCAGGATAGCGTGGTCCTGGTTATCTCCGAATTCGGGCAGACTGCCCGCGAAAATGGCGACCGCGGCACCGATCATGCTCACGGCAATGTACACTGGGTACTCGGTGGCAAGATACACGGCGGACGGATATACGGCGACTGGCGCGGACTGGCTGAGCATGCCCTGCCCCAGCAGTGGGACCTGCCGGTCACCACCGACTTTCTTTCCGTGATCGATCTCGTCCTGCACAAGTACCTGGCGACGAATAAGGCCATTCGCCATCACGTGCTACCGGATTTCACTCCCGACTATCAGCACATCCAGGTCCTGTTTGCATAACCGCTAAATTCTGCAGGTTATTTGCAGCCGCAGAATAATATGGAGACAATTGTGGTTTGAACCTTTAGCACTACGCACAGGTCGAAAAACTAGTGTTAACCTTATTCAACTAAAAGAAAGAGATGTTATGCAAAATGTATTTCGCAGACTCAGTCTGCCTTTGTTCCTGTTAGTTCTGTTAAGCGTCTTCAGCCTCCAGGCCAACGCCGCAACTGGCCACAACCGGATGGAAAAGATTGCCGGCTCCATGCTCAAACACATTGGCCAGGCAACCTATGTAAAGGAAGGTAAAGGACCTCATATCATTTATATCTTCTTCGATCCCAATTGTCCCTATTGCCACCGCCTGTACGAACATACCCGCAAATGGATCAAGCAGGGCAAGGTCCAGTTACGCTGGATTCCGGTTGGTATCCTCACCACCACCAGTCCTGGCAAGGCCGCCGCTATCCTCGGTGCCAAAGATCCGCTCAAGGCGTTCTATTATAATGAAAATCATTATAAAAACGGTGGTGGCATTGAAGAAGACCTGCCCTCTGCCAGTACGGACAAGAAACTCAAGGCCAATGCCGCATTACTCGCACGCAGCCGTGTCGGCGCGGTCCCGGCCATGTTATTCAGAACCAAGGACAATAAACCGTACCTCATCGAAGGCGCACCGCCTACAGATAAACTGCCGATCATCCTGGCAAACGTAAAATAGGTAACCGGCAATGACGCTCCGCCATGGTGCACCATGGCGGCAGCCCGTCATAAGCTGGTGCGCCTTATCAGCACCGCTTCTGCTTTATCAGGCTGTAGACGTTGGTTTTCA
>JARRNT010000023.1:0-4271 GCA_037384645.1 Gammaproteobacteria bacterium
GGCGCTGCGTGAAATGGGCTATACCGCACCGATTGTGGCTTTGACAGCAAATGCCATGAATCAGGAGAAACAGGACTGTTATGATGCTGGTTGTAATGATGTCTGTACCAAACCGATAGATTATCCGGTATTCACGCGGGTTCTGGCCAAGTATTTGAAACAGGCAGCCAACCCTGTTGAACAGGAGGGAGCGCCAATTGTTTCCGAATTACTGAAAGATGAGCCCGACCTGCTTGACCTGGTGCAGGAATTTGTCAGAAAACTGCCTGACATGATCAGGAAAATTGAGGCTGCATACAACAAGAAGGATGTCGAAGAACTGCGCCAGGAAGTACATACCCTGAAAGGTACTGGGGGAAATTTTGGCTATCCGGAGCTGTTTGAGCTGGCCAAAAAAATAGAGTTTGAAATTGTCGCCAATAATTTCCAGGCAGCAGGTGAGATGATCGAATCACTTGCCCTGATTGCAGGACGGATCGCGCAGGGCCTGGAGACGGATGAACAGGCGGTATCGCGTGATTATCCTGCATAATCCTGAGAGAGTTTTTATTCAATCATGGGTCTCGTGTTTTCACTGGATTCGATACTCGTAAGCCAGGCTTCAGCGTAATCTGATTACTGGCAAAGTGTAAATGGCTCTGAAATATGCCACGTCGGGTCAGGAATTCATCCAGCTTATCCAGTAACATATGCAGGTTTATGTCCATACGAGATGTTTTGCGCAAAGCATGGCTTTCCAATTGATACATCAACAATACCATTCCGTGTAACATATTCGGTAATTTGCCGCCCTTCATTGTTGAGCGCATACAGTCCGGCGCAATATGGAATGCGGGAAAAATTAACCAGCAGAATGTTTTCAAGGTATTGCTGCTGTTGCCAAAGTGCGATGCTGTCATTGGTAATTTGTTCAGTCGGTCGTGCAAAATTTGCGCAAGGGCATCCTGTTGTCGCCGTATACTCTTCTCGCGAGTCAGGCTCATGCGTTCTCCTTGCCAGCTTGCATCCATGTTGTAAGTTAATATTAAGAGTCGTCCTTCGCTACAGATGGCAAATGTGGGCCAGACATTAATCAGGCTGCCACTTCATCTCCTGTAACTTGTTATAATCATTTTTATGTTATCGATTTTGTTTTCGGAATTGTTACAGAATTCTGTTGTGATAACAGTTATGGGTCACAGCAAGATACATTCTAAGAGAGTCATCTTGCGAGTGATGACGCGAGGTAAATACAGGCAGAAATCAACTTTTTTGTTACAGACTGTATCGTCGGGCGCAAATGGCGTGTTAAACGCTGGTTGTATGTATTTTACCTGAAGGATAGTCAGCTATCCGAAACAGAAAAAACGCGCTATGCTATATCACCATGCATTTTGTGTTTTTAATTGACGTGTCATTTTCCCATGAATACAAGAGTATTTGATGCAGTTATTGCGCCGGAAGGGCGGCTTGAAGTTTTGTCCCGGGCGGAAGTCGGTAAACTGCTGGATACCAGCCAGGGCGGCTTATATAAATTGTTTCGGAATTGCTCTCTGGCTGTTCTCAATAGCGGTAATTATCTTGATGATGGCAAGGAACTGCTTGAGCGATTTCGGTCTTTCGAAATAAGTGTCTTGCAGGAAGAGCGCGGCATCAAACTGGCACTGAAGCAGGCACCGGCCAATGCGTTTGTCGACAATAAAATCATTAAGGGTATCAGCGAACATTTGTTTTCTGTGTTGCGCGACGTCATTTATGTGAGTGCTGAAATACAGGATAACCCTAAATTTGACCTGAGCAGCTCAGAAGGTATTACCAATGCTGTTTTCCATATATTGCGCAACGCCGATATTTTGCGTCCGGAAGTTAATCCAAACCTGATTGTTTGCTGGGGTGGGCATTCTATTTCGCGCGAAGAGTATGATTATAGTAAGGAAGTGGGTTACCAGATGGGGCTGCGTGGTCTGGATATTTGCACCGGTTGTGGTCCTGGCGCCATGAAAGGCCCCATGAAGGGTGCGACCATCGGGCATGCCAAGCAGCGTATCCGGCGTGGACAATATTTGGGGATATCCGAGCCTGGCATTATTGCAGCCGAGTCGCCCAATCCCATCGTCAACGACCTGGTGATCATGCCTGATATCGAAAAACGTCTGGAGGCCTTTGTGCGCACAGGCCATGGGATCGTGGTATTTCCCGGTGGTGTCGGCACGGCGGAAGAGATCCTGTTTATTCTGGGCATCCTCCTGCACCCGGACAATCGGGGCTTGCCGTTTCCACTGCTCCTCACTGGGCCGACCAGCAGTGAGGCATATTTCCGTGAGATCGATCGCTTTCTTTGTAAGACACTGGGTGAGGAAATACGCCAGCATTATCAGATTATTATCAACGACCCGGGAAGAGTGGCTCAACAAATGGCCGCTGGCATGGATGAGATCCGGGCGTTTCGTGAAGAGACCAATGATGCCTTTTATTTTAACTGGTTATTAAAAATTGACGCGGAATTCCAACGTCCCTTTGTCCCTAATCACGAAAATATGCGTAACCTGGTACTGGCCCCCGACCTGGAAAAATATCAGTTGGCGGCAAATCTGCGTCGCGTATTTTCCGGGGTAGTCGCGGGTAATGTGAAAGACGAGGGTATCCGTTCTATTGAGCAATACGGTCATTTCGAAATACGTGGTGATACTCGTATCATGGCTCCGATGGACTCATTACTGAATTCATTTGTGGCACAACAGCGGATGAAGTTACCCGGCAAGACCTATGTGCCCTGTTACCGTATTATTAAATGATTTAACTCCAGACAAGATCGGACGCCTAGTCCGGGATGCCGTGGTATTGCCCCCGGTTTGCCACAGATAACGAACGTAAACGCGCTACTTGCAATAAGCGTGTATATGCGTGAATCCTATGGGTATTCGGGGGTGCCGGTAGGTTCAGGTCTGTGTTTACGATATACTTCACACATGAGCGCTGAAATGCCACATTCGCACGCCCATCACCATGCAGCTAACCGCCTGCTCTGGGCCATGTCGTTGACTGCCATCTTCATGGTAGTGGAAGTGTTTGGGGGAATATTCTCCGGTTCCCTGGCGTTGATGGCGGACGCTGGCCATATGCTGACGGATACAGCATCACTGTTCATTGCCTGGCTGGCGGCGCGCCTGGCGCATCGTCCTGCCGACAGCCTGCGTTCGTATGGCTATCAGCGTATGCAGATTCTGGCAGCCTTTATCAATGGTATGGCCTTTATCGCCATCGTGGTCTGGATCGTGGTTGAGGCCGTTCATCGCTTCATGGCGCCGGTGCAGGTGGAAGGCAATATTATGATTGTCATCGCGGTACTGGGCCTGGTGGTCAACATCATTGCCTTCTGGATTTTGCATGCTGGAGGTGACCATCATGATCTCAACGTACGCGCAGCCGTTATTCATGTCCTTGGCGATTTGCTCGGATCCGCAGCAACTATCGTCGCCGCTGGCATTATCATTGCGACCGGCTGGATGCCGATTGACCCGATATTATCGGTCCTGGTTGCCTTATTGATTTTGCGTAGTGCCTGGAATGTTGTGCGGCATGCCGGACATATCCTGCTGGAGGGTACGCCGGAAGACCTGGATGCCGTGCATATTCGCGATGCGCTCAAGCAGGAGGTTGCTTCCGTGGAAGATGTGCATCACATCCATATCTGGTCGCTCACACCCAGTTACCCCCTGTTGACGATGCATGTAAACCTGGAGCAAAACGCAGACTATGTGAAAACCCTGAGCCAGATTAAACAGGTATTGATAAAACGCTTCAATATCGAGCATTCAACAGTTCAGCTCGAACTGGATCATTGTACGGACAAACATTGAGCTGTTCGCTACCACGCTACATCGCGGTCCGGCACGAAATAACCCAGGAAAAGACTCCCCTGAGGTCATACAGAATGACCACAGGGGAGGTCGTTGGGGAAGGGATAATTAAACGATTTTAACTTTGGCTGCCTGTGGACCCTTAGGACCGTTCTCAGTTTCAAATTCTACCTGTTGACCTTCTTGCAACGTTCGAAAGCCATCAGCCTGGATGGCAGAGAAATGGACAAAGACATCTTTGCTGCCATCGGCAGGGGTAATAAAGCCAAATCCTTTGGATTCGTTAAACCACTTAACAGTACCGGTATTCATGGGGGATGGACCTCTTGTAACAAATTAAACAAAACATTGATTGCTGGATATCTCGGGTAAACACAGGCGTGAACTGGATGGGGAGTGCGTCTATATAAACCTTCTACACAAGCAATGATC
>JARRNT010000023.1:4281-42260 GCA_037384645.1 Gammaproteobacteria bacterium
TCACATTCAAACATGCGCGCTGTTTGGCAAAATTGATGCCATCTGTGAAGCATGATGTGGCAAGTCTCTCACAATTTTAGACCTATTGCCTGCTTGTTCCCGAAATAAATCCAGAATGGCACCAATGTGGTTCCTGCATACCGGGTAAGGCGACAAAATTGTGCAAAAAACTGCATATCACTCCTGCAACAAAAATTTACAGAAGAGCAGATTTTTGTAGTGACTGAGATTATTGCCAGTAATAGATTGCCTTGGCCAGTCCGAGCAGGCTGACCAGCATTAACAGGCCGCCTACCACCCGTTTGAAGAGTTGATCATTGTGCAGGATCTTTTCATGGGCTCTGAGTCCCAGCACGTGGCCAATAGCGGCCACGGGTAAAAGCACCAGTGCTGTAGGGAATTGCAGCCTGACACCGAGCAGGGCAAAAGTGGTCAGTTTGATACTGACCAGGATAAACCAGAGGACAAACAGGGTATTACGCAGCTGGCGGCGGCTGACATTGCGCATGAACACGGCTACCATCAAGGGCGCGCCGGTCAGCGAAGTACCGGCCACATAACCACCAAACAGTAACAATAGCTTGTCTGCCCAGCTGTGGCGGCTGTGGATAGCCCTGTTCATGACCCAGATAAAGGCGTAAAACAGGGTGATACCATAGATAAAGATTAATAACCATTCATTGGGCAGATTGACCAGGCCAAACACGCCGACGACCGCAGCGGGGACGATTAGCACACCGGATTTTCGTAAATAGCGCCAGTCCACGTCATTCAGCCGGGTGCGCAGGGTGAGTGCCGAAAAGAACAGCAGATGGGTACCAATGATGGGTAGCCAGTAGATGGGGCGGTTGTCCAGGAACAGCATTAACGGCAGCCCCAGTGCGGCACCGCCAAAGCCCAGACCGGAACGGACAAATCCGGACCAAACGAAAATCAGACCAATCAGAATAATTTGAGCGTGGCTGAACTGACTAAGCATGCTGTGGCTAACACGAAGGATAAAGCCTATTCTAAACCGGCAGGCAGAAATGGTCGATAGCCTGGGGAGGCCAGACTGATAGCAGGCCTGCCACGTTTAATGCAGACGTGTAAATCCGTAATGCTGGAGATACAGGGACAGGATGGACAAGACGACAATGCGTTTTTTATTCGGGGATCGGGAGCTGGTTCTCACGGCGGGTGATGTATTATCGGCAAAAGTGGATGCCATTGCTAATCCCGCAGGGAACATGCTGGACCATCAGGCAGCACTGGCGCAAAGGATCTGTCAGCAGGCCGGCAGCCAGATCGAGTGCGAGAGTGCCCAGTTGATCCGAGAGTATGGTGCCATCGATGCTGGCATGGCTGTGTATACATCGGCAGGAGATCTGCCTTTCAAGGCGATTATTCATGCTGTGGTCCCGGAGCAGAACGTAGCAGATGCGGGGCGATTGCTGGAACAGGCGATTTCCCGCAGTCTGCAGTTGTGCGATATGAATGAGTGGTATTCCCTTGCGATACCGGTAGTGGATATGGAGGCTGCAGGCCTGACGCTGGCGGATGTCGCCCAGGCCTATTTCCGCGCCATCACCCGTTTCTGGGATGCGCGCCACGATTGCGCCCTGGAAAAGGTGTGCGTGTACGTGACGCCAGAACAGTTTCGTGCCTTTTTCGACGCTTTCCGCGAAGAAGGCCTGACAGAGGAAACAGAGGCTGGCCCAATAGCCGCAGACAATGGCGAGGAATCGATCGGAGAAATCGATCTAAGCGAGGCTGATATTGCCGACCTTGATGACAGCGATATCAACAACTGGTTTAAGTAGCTCAGGATGATGCGCTGTTTTCCGCCTGTAACTCCAGTAATTCGTCCGCCACACCTGCGGCATGGGTGAGTTCGGCAACATTCTGCTTGGTGAAGAATCCCTTAAAAGCACCATAGCGCTGGACATATTCAATAATCAGAGATGAATGCTCCGAGGCATTGGAGAAAATCTGTTTCAGGCCTTCTGCCTTGGAACCGATGACATCGAGCAAGAAGTCCTTTCCCTCCTGCTTGATTTGTTCAACCACATATTCGATGTTTTCCTGACCCTGGCGTTCGCCATCAGTAACTGCCAGGGCAATGTGGTGTAAACGCGGGCCGTAGTTGCGCACAAAGGTTTCTGTCGGCGAGGGCAGGCCTTCCAGGTGATTGACAAAATACGGTGTGTTGTTCGCAGTAAAGACCTTGGCCGGGCTATGGCTCTCTTCATCAAAATGCACACTCTTGGTGACATTCGTAGACGAGTTTTGATCCTTGATATCGTAGGATCCCCAGTAGTAGTAGCTGGACAGGGATAACCACTCCAGTATGGCGACTTCACGATTCTGGCTGTATACCCGTGTTGCCAGATGATCTATCGGCAGCAGGAGATCATCGATGGCATGCCGGGCCTGTAATTCCTTGGCTGCCAGGTATACATCCTGGACATCACTGCGGATGTTGCTGAGTCCTAAGGCGTAAACCCGCAGGTGTCTGGGATTGCGCTCCATGTAAGCGACAACATTATGGGTATAAGGGGAAGGTTTACTGATAGCGACATTGCCGGGAAACTCCATGCGTCGGATTTGATCCTGGTTAAAAAAACGAAATCCCCTTTGCTTTTGCAGTTCCACGACACCATGCAAATCATTGACCCGCAGGATTTCGCCCATGTAACGACTGTTGGGTTTACGTGAACCGATAGGATAGACCTCGTTAAGGCTGCGGAATATCCCACGGATCTTCGGGTCCTTGACTTCACGTACTATCAGGTCTGGTTGATCAAGAGAAATACGGAGTATGTGTGTCCAGTGCGATTCACTTTCGAGCGTCACCAGGTAATGATAGGGTGTCATCAGGCAAAGTTCAGCAATATAGGAAATGGAATGCCCGGGATCAACCGTCAGCATAATGGCATCAATCTGGCCTATCATGCTGGTCAGACCGATGCGATCCCGTTCTTCCAGTAGTCGGGAAAGGTACTCTTCGAAGAAAGGGCTATTTAGCTTGTCGCCAAAACGCGGCAGATCTAATGAATTTGACATAACCTGTTTGACTGCATTGCAGGTTTCTTTCAAATGGCGAGTGTATCGGCGGCCTGAATCCAGGCAACATGGGGATGCACGATACCCTGATCGATGATCAGCTCCAGTTCGAACATACTGCACATCTGCTGCAGACTGAAGTCGCCGGAAAATTCAGATTTGAGATGACGGCTATGGAGTTCGTTCAGGTAAAGCAGATTGGGCCGATAACCATGTTCACGTTTAAAATCGCCGATAAGCCGCAGGATATAACTGATCATCGCTTCCTCCTTGGACGATATACCGTGTCACTACTGACCAGGTGCAGGTTCTACCAGGGCAGTTGCTCACGATTATTCCAGCATTAACTATGCCATCTGGTCTGCGGACCAGAAATCAGCCTGTTACCGCTGGTTCCGTGAATCATGATTAAAAATTTATGCCCTGTTATGGGCTGTGCACAGAGTCCATGCACTGTTTTGGTGATGACGACGATAAACTTGCCGCAATGCACCGGGATGGGACCTTACTGAACCCGGTTATACAGTTTGCGGGCATTTTTGCCCGGCCAGATAAACTGAATCAACAACTTAGCCTGGCATTGTATTTGCCTTAGCTGAATTCATCGAGTTCCCGCAATGGAGTCAGACGATGGCGCTGCATCAACCGATAGAGGACCTGTATCCGGTCCATCCTCAATTTCTGAATCATGACATTATGCATTGCGCATTGGATGCCGAGGAGGGCAGTTATCTTTATTCCGGACGCGCACTTGGGATAACCACAACGTACGACATTATCCAGTTGCATCGCGATCTGATGGAGGATTTTCCGGTTGTTTGCGCACATTACGATCGAATCGGTTTAAGTTATACCCGACAGATTATCTGGAACCTCAAATTTGAGGAGTTACGACATTATCCGCAGTACGACGTTTCGTATTTTTACTTTGGCTCGGAGCAGCATGAGGTGGCCCATAATGAAAACTGGTTCCGGGCAGTGGATTACATCAATTCCAGGAATCATTTCATGGCGCTGGCGCAGCAACTGGATATGCGCGTACCTCTTACATATTGTTTCCAGAACCGGGCACAGCTCGATCAGGCGGCCCTGGCAAAAATACCTTATCCCTGCTATTTGAAAGCGGCCATATCGGTTGCCGGGCTTGGAATCTATCGCTGCGAAAACGAGCAGGCACTATTGCTACACCTGAGTAGTTTTGGCGAAGCTACGCCTTTCCAGGTTCAACAGGAGGTCAGGGCCTCGACGTTTCTGAATCTGCAATACCAGGTTACCGGTTCCCACCTGGAACGGCTTGCCGCGACAGAACAGATTTTAGAGGGGTATAGCCATGCGGGTAATCGCTTTCCCTCACCGCATAATGCCTGGTATGCGGTTGAACCGATGGCCAAATGGTTATTCTGTCATGGGGTGCGTGGTATCTTTGCTTTCGATGTCGCCGTCGTCAAAGATGCCTGCGGTATCGACTATCTGCCGATAGAATGCCATCCCCGCTTTAACGGGGCTTCCTATCCGACCCTGATAGCGAAGAAGCTCGGCATTCCGCGCTGGCAGGCACGCCTTTTTTACACGGATTTTCGTCATATTGCCGATCTGCCGATATGGGACCTGGAATATAATCCTTCTGACCAGAGTGGTATCGTTGTCGTGAACTGGGGTACTGTCCAGGCCGGTAAACTTTTTATTTTGCTCGCCGGTACGCCGGTGCAACAGCAGGCACTGCGTGAAGAGCTGCAACAGCGGCTATAATCTGAATGATCTGCAAACTGGTACAGGCGGAATTGACATAGCGGTAACGGGATAAATACATCATGAATAACTATTCGCTCATGATCCATGGTGGTGCAGGTGCCCTGGATAAGACCCGGGATGCCAAGATAGCCGTTCGCTATCTGGAAGGCATTCGTACCGTGCTGGAGCATGGCCGTAACATCTTGTCTGCAGGCGGGAGTGCACTGGAAGCGGTGGAAGTCTGCGTCGGCCTGCTTGAGGACGATCCGGTTTTCAATGCTGGCTGTGGTTCGGTGCTGAACCATGATGGCAAAGTGGAAATGGACGCGGCCATTATGAACGGCGAAGATCTGCGGGCAGGTGCCGTTGCTGCGGTCAGCAATATTACTAACCCCGTTCACCTTGCGCGTCTGGTCATGGCAGAAAGCGAGCATGTCATGCTCATTGCCCAGGGTGCCATGGAGTTTGCCCGTCGCCATGGCATGACTTACGCCGTGGATAAATATTTCCATGTACCGGAACGGCTTGCACAGTATCACAAGGCGCGCAAACAGCAACGCACCGGGCTGGATCATGATTCAGACGATGAGCAGAAATACGGTACGGTGGGTGCTGTTGCTCTGGATACAAATGGCCATCTGGCTGCAGCGACCTCAACCGGTGGTATTGTCAACAAGCATGCCGGTCGTGTCGGGGACTCGCCTATTATCGGCGCCGGTGTGTTTGCCGACGATGCCAGCTGTGCGGTTTCTGCCACGGGCTATGGTGAGGATTTCATGCGTACGGTACTGGCCAAAACCATGGCCGATTATATCGATTTTAGCCACGAGCATGCCGACCAGGCCGTTGCCTATGGTATTGAATATCTGCGCAAAAAGGTAGACGGTCGGGGCGGTGTGATCCTGATTGATTCAGAGGGGAATTGCGCCAGCGGTTTTACCACGAAAAAAATGATTCACGGCTGGATCGAACACGGTGGCGATACCCATTGTCGTTTTTAGCGCCACAGTAATTCTCAGGCAGCACCCCGCAGCCTGTCTGGTTCCGCGGGTTTGCTCAGGGGTTTCAGTAGCAAGGATGAGGCAGTCATGGCAGCGGGTTGATCAAGCCCCATTAACTGCAGGATCGTGGGCGCGACATTGGCGAGACCACCGCGGCACGAGAGCTGCCAGGCTTGTTCATCAGCGATCAGGCATGGGACCGGGTATAAGGTATGCTGGGTATGCGGCTCACCGGTGATCGGGTCGATCAGTTCTTCGCAATTTCCATGATCGGCGGTTAAGACGGCGGAGTATCCGTGTGCGAGGGCGGTATCGAGTACGCGTCCGGCTTCTCGATCAAGGGTTTCCACTGCCTCGATCACCGCATCCGGTTTTGCGGTATGTCCGACCATATCACCATTGGCAAAATTCACCACGATAAAACTGTATTCGCCACTCTCGATTGCGCTGTTTACTGCATCGGCAACCTTATCAGCACTCATGCTCGGTTTCATGTCATAGGTGGCGACATTGGGTGAAGGAATCAGGAACTGGGTTTCGCCAATATAAGGGTCAAAACGACCGCCATTGAAAAAATAGGTAACATGCGGATACTTTTCGGTTTCCGCACAGTGAAACTGACGAAGACCAAGTTCGCTGATAATATTGCCGAGCGTGTTCGCAGGGCGCTCGGATTCAAAGGCAAATGCCATATCGCAGGTATTGTCATAAGGCATCATGGTGGTAATCCGAAACAGGGGGGCTTCGCCACGATCAAACCCCGTGAATGACTGGCTCCCCAGTGCTTTTACGATCTGCCTGGGCCGGTCTTTACGGTAATTGAAGCTGATCATGGGGTCGCCGGGTTTTGGTGCTTGCCAGGTTGGTAGCAAAGTCGGGCGTATAAACTCGTCACTGTCACCGCTCGCATAAGCGCTGCGCAGGATGGTTTCGGCAGAATGGGCATGCTGTCCCTTGCCAAGGACAATAGCCCGCCAGGCCAGTTCGATACGGTCCCAGTGATTATCACGATCCATGGCATAATAACGCCCCATCACGCTCGCAATCGCGCCGCCGCATTCATGTAACACGGGTTCCGCCTGATGTATATACTGCAAAGCGGATTTGGGCGGGGTATCCCGGCCATCCGTAATCATGTGTAATAACGGCTTTACTTTGTAAAGTTTGCAGAGTTTGAGCAGGGCGAGCAGGTGTTTAACTGAACTGTGCACGCCACCATCGGATACCAGGCCTAATAGATGCAGAGGACGATTGGTCAGTTTGGCGCGTAGCAAGCTGTCAATGAATGCCGGGTTTTCGAAAAAATCACCGCTGGCAATGGCCGCATCGATGCGCATGACATCCTGGCGGATGATACTGCCACAACCCAGTGTCATGTGACCGATTTCGGAATTACCCATTTGCCCATCGGGTACACCGACGGCAAGACCGGATGCCTGCAGGGTGGTATGTGAATAATGCGAGAAGTAGTGGTCCAGTCGTGGCGTATTGGCAAGGTATACCGCATTGTCTATTTTACCGGGGTTCAGACCAAAACCATCGAGGATAACCAGTACAACCGGGCGTCGTGGTACACCAGTTTGAGCCATATTAGTCCTCGTATTGTGACAGCTTGTGGGTCATAACTATTTTTAAACAATTCTTGTGCCAGTACGCAAACAAGCTGAAGGCACCACTAACTTATTGTGTTAATTAACAATCCAGTGAATCCGGATATTTGACGCAATATGTCTTTGCACATGATGTGGGCGCAAACCAGCGGGGATGATACAAATCGGTGCATGCGGGCTGCCCGCTAACTTTTTCAGCGATACTGAGAATTAACCGGCGTGAGGAATCGAGACGATGTTGTTGTATACAGTTTACGTTATTTTGGGCTGCAGCGTATGGTGTCTGGGCCTTATCTATTTATTATGGATGATGTCACGCCTGGTAAAGCTGACTGACGTGACGGATACCATGTCACCGCCTGCCAGCTGGCCTCGCTTAAGTATTGTGATCCCGGCCTGTAATGAAGCCCCGTATATCGAGTCAGCGCTCAAGAGCCTGTTAGCACAGGACTATCCCAAGATAGAAATAATCGTGGTTAATGATCGCTCAACTGATGACACAGGCCGAATCATTGAGCGACTGGCATCGGAAGATTCACGGATTACACCGATCCATATTGAAAGTCTGCCCGCCGGCTGGCTGGGGAAGGTGCACGCATTGCACCGGGGGGTGCAGCACGCGCGTGGCGAGTGGTTGTTATTTACCGATGCAGATGTCCATTTTGCGCCCGGCTGCCTGCGCCGGGCCATCAACTATGCTGTCCATACTCGCGCTGACCATCTGGCATTGTTGCCTCGCCTGGTGACAAAAAATTTCTGGTTGGCGGTAGCGGTTCGCAGCTTTGGACTGTTATTCCTGTATAAAAGCCACGCAGCCAGCATCGAACGGGCGGATAATCAACACTATATCGGTATCGGCGCATTTAACCTGGTCAGGCGCCAGGTGTTCGAGCAAACACCCGGCTTTGAATGGCTAAGGCTGGAACCGGGCGATGATGCCGCGCTTGGTATGATGATGAAACAGGCAGGAGGCAAGATCCGTTTTGCCCTGGCGGATGATTTACTCTCGTTGGGCTGGTATCCCAACGTGCGAGCAATGTTCAGGGGCATGGAGAAAAATCTGTTTGGTGTAGGCGCGCATTACCAATGGTGGCGTGTTCTGTCCCAGACCATACAGATCTGCCTGCTGGTAGTCGCACCCTTACTGGGATTATTTATCGGGTTCGGCCTTTTACATCCATTGCTGTGCTTACCTGCACTGCTGGTCGTTCTGCTGCAAATCGTATTTGCTCTGGTTATTGCAGACAAAAATATCCGTGACATAGTCAGTTTACTTTTATTCCCTGCGGGATTACTGCTGGTGAACGCCATGCTGATCTATGCCGCTTATCGTTGTTTACGTCAGCAGGGTATTCAATGGCGGGGAACGCATTATCCCCTGGCTGAACTCAAAGCCGGACAGCGAATTCGTTTCTGAATGAGTACTGGATTGCTGGGGGCATGCCCGTTATTTTAAAAACGGGAAACTGAATTGTGTCGAAGATGTTGCCAGGTTTGCGTACAACATCGTGAAGGCAATTAATCAGATTAATAACCACCGGAAGAGTCATGCCGTCTACAGGGTAAAATGATTATTAATAAAATGTGCATGCATAAATTCAAATTTATGGCAAGATAGAAATGTAAAAAATTGTTTACGCTTATGGATGAATCCATTAATCTTGGGGCGTTTTATCAAGTACTAAAAAAATATAATGTTTAGCTTATGACAGGCATACTGGAACTCAACAAGACTTATGCAATAGCAGGACAATTAGAATTCAAACAGGGAACAAACGGTTTTGTGCTGGCAGCCGTGACAAACGAACAAGCGACTGCCGAGATTGCCTTGCAAGGTGCACAGGTACTTAACTGGTCACCATTACAGCATAAGCCGGTAATCTGGCTATCGCCCGAAGCAAACTTTGTCGCGGGTAAATCTGTCCGGGGCGGCATTCCGATTTGCTGGCCCTGGTTTGGTCCAAACGAGGACAATCCAGAATTCCCCAGCCATGGCTATGCGCGTACGATTGACTGGAATGTGATCAAAACGGAAGCCATTCCTGACGGTCGCACCCGACTAGTGTTCAGTCTGAGTGAAAATTCCGCAACGCAACAGCTATGGCCTGACAAGACAGCAGTACAACTCAGTATTACGGTTGGTGAAACGCTTGAACTTGCCCTGCAAACGCAAAATCTGCAGGATGCCACCATTAGCCTGACGGAAGCTCTACACACCTACTTTACGATCGGGGACATTGACCAGGTGAGTGTGCTCGGTCTGGAGGATACTGAATACCTGGATAAGGTGGCTGGTGGTCAACGAAAACTGCAACAGGGTCCGGTGACAATCCGCTCGGAAGTCGATCGCGTGTACCTTGGCACGCGGGCTGAATGTATTATCGAGGACCCCGTCTTACGCCGAAAAATTCATATCAGCAAACGTGGCAGCGATTCGACGGTTGTCTGGAATCCCTGGGTAGACAAGGCGGCTAAGCTTGGTGATATGGGTGAGACAGGGTATCGGCATATGTTGTGTGTGGAAAGCGCCAACGCAGCGGAAGATATTGTCACCATTGCACCAGGCGATTCCCATGAGCTATGGGTCAGTTACCGGGTAGAATCCCGTCCCTGAACCGCCTGAATCCCCGCGCCGGGGGCCTAGCGTTTGACGATTTTCAACGGGGTATTGAGCAGCTTGGTAATAGTGTCAGCATCCATGGGGCGGGCAAACAGGTATCCCTGGTATTGATCACAACCTTCCGTGCGCAGCAATTCCAGTTGTTGCTCGGTTTCGACACCTTCAGCAATCACCCGTAGCCTGAGCGTTTTGGCCATGGCGATAATGGCCTTGACGATGGCAACGTCGTCATTGTCGATGCCCAGGTCCCTGACAAAGGACTGATCAATCTTTACGCGATCAATCGGAAAGCGTTTGAGATAACTCAGTGATGAATAACCGGTACCGAAATCGTCAATGGCCAGGTTGACCCCGGAACCTTTCAGGTCGTTCAGCAAGTGGTTTATCACTTTGCTGTTTTCCATTAATACGCTCTCGGTGATTTCAAGCTCCAGGCTACTGGCCGGGATTTTCAAGCGCTCGATGGTCTGGCGCACGGTGTGACCAAAATGGATATCCTTGAACTGGCGTGAGGCAACATTTACTGACATTGTAAGCTGGGTATGACCAGCAGTTTGCCAGGCCTTGAGCTGGCTGCAGGCATGTTTGAGTACCCATTCGCCTATAGGTACGATAAGTCCTGTTTCTTCCGCTAACGGAATGAATTGTGTTGGTGGTATAAAATCACCGTCGTTTTCACGCCAGCGCAGCAAGGCTTCAAGCCCCACGATCTTGCCGGTGTCGATATCGAGTTGAGGTTGATAATGTAAAAACAGCTCATCACGATCGAGCGCCCGTCGCAAGCTCGATTCCATGCGTAGACGTTTCTGCGCATTCGCTGTCATTTCTTCTGAATAGAATTGATAGTTATTGCGCCCCTGTTCTTTAGCGTGATACATGGCGGAATCCGCAAATTTGACCATTGTCTCGACTTCTTCCGTATCTGTCGGGTAGAGCGTAATCCCGATACTTGCTGATGAAAACATTTCCCGACCTTCAATCTCCAGGGGGATACTCAGGCGATTCAGCAGGTTTTGTGCCAGTTGTGCGACGTCGCGTGCATCCGAGATATCAGCAAAGATGAGGGCAAATTCATCACCACCGAGACGGGCAATCGTGTCTCCGTCGCGTATGCTGTGTTTCAGGCGTTCGGCCATTTCTTGCAGCAATTTGTCACCGGCGACATGGCCCAGTGTATCGTTGACCACTTTGAAGCGATCAATGTCCATCAGGATCAGCGCAACATAGCGTCGACGTCGCTTGGCATCTGCCGCTGCCTGATGAAGCCGATCATTAAATAACAGCCGGTTAGGCAGGCCGGTCAGCATGTCATAATAGGCAAGTCGATTCAGTTCAGCCTCTGTTTGTTTGTGCTGTGAAATATCGCGTGCCAGCGCAACCAGCAGTTGCGAATTACGCGAGCTACCATCCCGGCTCGTGAGTATCTGCAAGGATATTTCCACCGGGAAGCTTTCTCCGTTTTTGCGGTGGTGAATGGTTTCAATGACAGCATTGCGAGATGGTGACTTCAATAATTCCTCGATCTCGTGTGTCATGGCATGTCGGCTGTGCCCCTGGTCCAGATCAAAAGGTCCTAGTTGCAGCAGTTCAGAACGTGTGTAGCCGAGCGATTCCCAGCCGGCCCTGTTGGCATCCACAAACTTCATGCTGTCTGCGTCAATGAGGTAGATCGCATCGACAGAACTGTCCAGTGCTGCACGAAACCGGGTCAGGGCCTGTTCGTTCTGTTTGCGTTCTGTGATGTCAACAAACGTGACAACGGCCCCGATGAGTTGGCCGTCTTTGTACATGGGGTGAGACCAGTATTCGACGGGGAAACTGGTGCCATCGGCACGCCAGTGTACTTCCTGATCATTGTGGCAATCGAGACCTTGCAGGGTAGTCTTGCGAATGGCGCACTCCTGGATTGGATATGTTTGGCCATTCGGATAGCTATGGTGTATCAGTTCATGGATTTGTTTGCCGACGAGCTCTTCTTCATGGTTATAACCAAGGAGTTTCAGGCAGGCAGGGTTGACGAAGGTGCAGATACCTTTGGTATCCACTCCGTAAATGGCTTCGGCAGTCGAATCCAGCAGCAGCTCGATATACTCACTTTGTTCACGTAAACGGGATTGTTGCGCTGTGATCGATTCTGCCAGCTGATCGACATTTTGCGAGAGCATGGCAAGCTCATCATGACCGGCGACATTGCTACGTGCCGAGAAATTCCCGGAAGAGAATTGCCGTGCGGCCTCGGTAACACGTTCAAGCCGACGCGTCAAAGCAAAACCTGTGGCGAGCCCGACCAGGGCAATAATAAGCATGCCGGAAAGCGCGATAGCGATGGCGAGATTTCGTGTTCGCTGGTAAGAGGCCAATAATTCCGAGTCAGAGAATTTGACAGCCAGCGTGCCGAGTGGGCCTGCGGCCGAATTCACCGTGGAAACCCGCCAACCGCGTACTGAAAAGTCCAGTACCCGGGTTAACTGGCGCCCGACATCAGTGACGTGGGTACTGGCAACCACTCGCTGATCTGAATCCGCCAGTACGATACGTTCAATGGAGGGCTGCTTTTTAACGTCGTCAATGTAGAGCTGATAATCGGAGTATTCGCTGGTTAATAGTGCCGTGATGCTCAGGTTGGATAGCAGGGACAGACTCGCTTTCTGGCTTGCCTGGTTAAAGTCGGCAGCCGTTTCATGTGACTGCTTCAGGGTTACCGTCAGGACACTGGCAAGCATGCAAGCCTCCAGCAAAAAGATTACCAGTGCGATACGGTAGCGCAGGGACAGGCGGCTAAACATGATTCTAGTGACCAAGCTCCGATAAGTAACGATACTTATTCATGTCAACAGGAACGAAACTGCCAAAATTCATCGACTTGAGGATTTTTCGGCCAGACTTGGTGTGTCTCCACGACACGATTTCCTTTTCCAACCTGTCACGCAATTTTTCAGGCAGGCGCTTGTGTGCCAGGAAGACGACCCCCGGCATTTTCATGGTTTTACCTATACTGCGTAACCCGGTGGAATACTCGGCTGGCAGCATTTTCAGTACCAGGGGGGAAGTGGCACAGGCGGCTGAGCCGCCACGTTGTACCTCGCGAAGACAGGCGTCGTGGGTATGGAGATAACGAATTTTGACATCTTTTCCCGGGATCAGACCGGCCTTCCTGAGTGCATCACGTCCAAGATGCGATTCTGCCGAATTGATCGGTGCCATCGCGATAATGTGCCCTTTTAGCTCCTGGATCCGGTGAAAATGCGATGTTTTACGCACATAGAATGTGCCGAAGGAAGAATTTTTCATCATGGCCAGCGGGATATAGCCCAGCTGGACTGCCTTTTCGACTTCGAAGGGTTGTACCAGGACGATATCGTATTTGCCGGATGCCAGATTATCGGAAAACGTTCCGAAATCGAGGGCTGTGCGCAAGTGAATCGGCATCTGCACTGCATGACTCAGGGCAGGTAGCAGGGGAGCAAAATTCTTCACCAGCTGGCGGGTCGAGAGATAAGGGAAGATCCCTAGCACAAGATCGCGGGCATCACCGGCACTGGCTTTCGCCATGACGGACATTGGCTCATAGTGATGCATAATCCTGTATTCGCCGGGTTTGACAACAGTAAAAGGGGGGAACTCGAGATTTTTGAGAATCTTGCGTCCGGTTTTGTTCTTGTCCCAGTTCAGGATCAGTTTTTGTAAGGCGTGGCGTTGTGCTTCCGGGACTTTGGGGTCGACAACGAACAAAACGTGGGGAATTGGCGCCGTACTGTAGATAGAACGCAGTTTGGCCTTCATGCGTTTTTCAAACAATTGGATGGGAGGCGGTACGGAAGCACAGGCGCTGGCATTCCCGACCCAGACCTGCTGGATACACGAATCGTGGGAATTAAAATAGCGAATCATCACATCGCGGCCGGGAATCAGCTTCTTTTTGTATAACGCGCGCAATGCCATGCGCGCATTGGCGGACTTGGCCGGTGGCATGGCAATGGTCGTATCTTTCAGATCCTGGAGCTTGTGGTAGTGACTGTTATCGCGCACAAAAAACTGGGTTACCAGGGGTACCGACAGTCGGGCAAGGGGGATATAACCCTCTTTTTCCACGACAGTGGGGTAGTCGAATGGCTGTATCAGTGCGATGTCATACTTATGCAGTGCAAGGGCCTGGGTGAAATCAGTAAAGCTGCGCTGGCTTTCCAGTCTGACCGGCCGATGCAGGACTTTCTCCATATCCGCGGCGACCGGCCCGTATAATTTGACCGTCTGGCGTGGTGCCATATACGGAAATATACCCAGCCGGTAACTTTTGCTGGCGGGATTGTCCGCGAATGCCGGCGCGGCAAAGAGATAGGTACAGAGCGTCAGTATGGCCAGTCCCAGCAAGCGTATTCTGAACAGCCAGGTCCTTTTGCTGTTCTGGGCCTGGCACGAGATTGTGTTAGTTGCAGTCACGGAGATTGCGCTGGGGTCGGCCTGATGATGACCTCCGATACTGGCCGAATAAAAATCCATAAAACGTACTTGTCGGTTAAATTTCACCTATTATATATAGATTGCTGCCAGAATGTACGCAAGCATTGTGGCCAGGCAACCATAACGAAAGCAATGATATTGCGTGGAGCGAGATACGCGACGAGTATATGAATACAGACGCCCGATACAGGCTTGCCTGTGGATCCATTCTTCAGGCATTATCGTGCTATTGATTACAGTATTACCAGTGCTGGTATCACCTTATTCATTCAGGAGTTCGGGTATGCGCGGTCGCTTGCGTGTGTATCTTTGTATGTTCATTTTCATGGGCATGGCCGCTCATGTCGAGGCCAAACAGCTTATTGGCTGGGTCGAAAACGTCAGAGTTTCCCCGGGCGACGTGACCGTCAAGGCCAAGATTGATACCGGTGCCAAGACCTCTTCCCTGGATTGTGAATGCATTACCCCCTTTATGCGCGATGGCAAACAATGGCTGTCTTTTTCCGTCAAGAATCACCAGGGGCAGATCGTCCAGCTGGAAAAGCCGGTGGTGCGTATTGCCCGCATCAGGCGGCACTTTGGCCAGCAACAAAGGCGCTACGTTGTTAAGCTGGGGATTTGTCTGGGGACGGTGTATCGCGAGGCGGAAGTTACCCTGATCGATCGTTCCGGGTTTAATTATTCGCTGTTGGTCGGACGCAATTTTCTTAAGGACGATTTTTTAATTGACCCTTCGCGTACCTTTACCCGTCACCCCAGATGTAAGGCGGGGACAGACTGATGAATCCACGCCAGGTATACTGGCTGGCGCTGGCCCTGGTTATTATTGCGCTGTCAATTTCCGCGTACAAGATTTTTGTGCTGAAGCTACCAGTCAAACCAGATACCACGATCGACGTCTGGGATGTTGAAGTTCAGATAACCTTTACCGCGCAAAAGCGACCAGTCAAGGTTGCATTGTATCTGCCCCAGAACCGGGGGCGCTTCGATGTCATCGACGAGCACTTTATCTCGGGAGAGTACGGCCTGGCGATCCAGCAGTTTGCCACCAATCGTAAGGCAACCTGGTCGCAGCGCTATGCCAGCGGCAAGCAGTATTTATTATACAAAGTGACACTGCGTCGTGCCTTGAGCCCAAACCAATCGTCG
The DNA here is from genome assembly GCA_037384645.1 of Gammaproteobacteria bacterium. Taxonomy (GTDB): domain Bacteria; phylum Pseudomonadota; class Gammaproteobacteria; order UBA6429; family Thiohalophilaceae; genus RI-92. Next base: position 19,899 of record JARRNT010000023.1, read on the forward strand.
GCCAGTGGCAAGGAACCCAAGGTGATTCCGGTGCCGTACAGCGGGGCCAGCCTGGTTGCCGCTACCCATATCATTAATTCACTGCGCCGCCATTCGGCGGATAATGAAACCCTGGTTGGCCAGTTATTGACGCAACTCTCCGGCAATAAACGGAATGAAAATGTTGCTCTGTTGCTCGGTAATGATCATTCACCCCTGAACAGGGCCATGCTGGCCGTCAATCTGCTGGCGGTGGCAGGTATTCCAGCGCATGTGGTACATGGTGTTGACCTGACTACCTTGCAACGTAATGCCAGGCGGGTGCACTGGCTGGAAGTGTATTACAAGAACAAATGGCATGATTACAATCTCGTTGATGGCAGCCAGCATATCCCGGATCATTACCTGGCCTGGTGGCGTGACAATAAACCTCTGGTGACGCTGGAAGGCGGTGATAAGCTGTATTCAAAAATATCAGTCAACCTCAATCCGCAACTGGCCCTGCAGCAACACATGTTTACCGGCAGGAAAGGGCAGGCCCGCCTGATCGAGTATTCCCTGTTGAGTCTCCCGATTGAGACCCAGGCGCTGTTCCATGTGATCCTGATGGTGCCTGTCGGCGTCATCTTTCTGGTGCTTATGCGCAACCTGGTGGGCGTCAAGACTTTTGGTACGTTCATGCCCATCCTGATCGCCCTGGCGTTTCGCGAAACCCAGCTGTTGTGGGGTATCTTTTTGTTTGTCCTGGTCGTCAGCCTGGGATTGAGCATCCGTTTTTATTTCGACCAACTGAAATTATTGCTGGTGCCGCGCCTGGCATCCGTACTGATTGTAGTCATTCTGTTAATGGCGGCGATCAGTGTGCTCAGCTTTAAACTTGGTTTGCCGCGTGGATTATCCATTGCCCTGTTCCCGATGGTGATTCTGACCATGACCATTGAACGGATGTCGATCGTCTGGGAGGAACGCGGATCGTCCGAGGCGGTAAAGCAGGGTCTCGGGAGTTTGTTCGTTGCCTCAATGGCCTATGTATTGATGAATCTTGAACTGTTGCGCCATTTCATTTTTGTTTTCCCGGAAATGCTGCTGATCCTCCTGGCCCTGTCTATCCTGCTGGGCCGGTACTCCGGATACCGGCTGACGGAACTGATTCGTTTCAAGGTGCTGGGAGAGAAACACTGACATGTTTGCCCGGCTGCAGGAGATGCGTAGAACCGGCGTACTGGGCATGAACCGGCGCAACCTCGAATTTATTTTCAATTATAACCCGCGCAAGCTTTATCCCCTGGTCGATGACAAGCTGCAAACAAAACGGCTGGCACAGGAGGCAGGGATTGGAATACCGCCACTTTACCAGGTAATTACCATGCAGCACGAGATCAGGCACCTGGCGACATTGCTGGCCCCGTACCCGGATTTTGTGGTTAAACCGGCACAGGGTAGCGGCGGTGACGGTATCCTGATTATTGAATCGCAACGCGACCAGCGCTATCGCAGGGTCAATGGCGAGATCATGAGCCTGTTCGAATTGCAGCATCATGTATCCAGCATTCTTGGTGGCTTATACAGCCTGGGGGGGCATGCGGATGTCGCCCTGTTCGAATATCGCATACGCTTTGACCCGGTATTTTCCAACATCACCTACCAGGGCGTACCGGATATCCGGGTCATCGTGTTTCGGGGTGTCCCGGTCATGGCCATGTTGCGGTTACCGACCCGCCAGTCGCAGGGCAAGGCCAATTTGCACCAGGGCGCGCTCGGGGTCGGTATCGACATCGCCAGTGGACAAACCAACATGGCGGTGATTGCCAATCAGCATATTACGGAACACCCGGAGACCGGCTATCAACTGGAAGGTGTGACGGTGCCGCACTGGCAGGACATATTACTGACGGCCGCGCGTTGTTATGAACTGACCGGCATGGGTTATCTCGGTGCGGATTTTGTCCTGGACCGGGACCGGGGTCCGTTACTGCTGGAGCTCAATGCCCGACCCGGATTGAACATCCAGATCGCCAATCACGCCGGTTTGCTCCTGCGCCTGCGCCAGGTACAGGCTTTGCCGGAGCCCTTACCTGCGCCGGCACAACGGGTGGTATTTGCCCGGGAACAATTACGCGTTTAACTCAGGGTTGTGCCTGTTCATTGTCTCCCGTGATCAGTGGCACGAAGGCAACGTCCAGGATAAAGCGGGTCTCACTTTCGCCATTTGCATCTTTGCTTAACAGCAGCAGTTGCTGCGGCATATGTGGCAATCCCACGGGGATCACCATATGGCCGCCTGGCCTGAGCTGTTCTACCAGAGCGGGCGGCGTATGGCTGGCGGCGGCGGTGACGATAATGGCGTCAAACGGTGCCTTGTCATGCCAGCCGTAATACCCATCCGCACAACGGACCTCCACGTTGTGATAACCCTGTTGCTGGAGTCGTGTCCGGGCCGCTTCGGCCAGCGCCGGGACGCGTTCAATGCTATACACCTGTCTGGCAAGGCGAGACAGGATGGCTGTCTGGTAGCCTGAACCGGTGCCAATCTCCAGCACCGTGTTGTCCGCCTGCAGTTCAAGCAGGTCGGTCATCAATGCCACAATGTACGGCTGGGAAATGGTCTGGCCATGACCGATTGATAATGGTCCGTTATCGTAAGCAAGATGGGCAGAATCTGCCGGCACGAAGTTCTTGCGATCCACGTCCTCCAGGGCCTGCATTACCCTGGTGCTGAAGTGTTCGCGCCCGGTACTTGAGGCGGTGTATCTGGCCTCGCTGCGAATGGTCTCGAGCATTTGCTTGATATCGGTTTGCCACATATTGCTATTGTCTCAGGTGCCTTCTTCCCATGAATTCAGATAATGCTGCTGCTCGGCGCTTAACTGATCGATGTGAATACCCATGGCTTCCAGTTTGAGCGCAGCAATTTCCTCATCGATCGCCAGGGGCACGGGGTGTACGTCGTGCGACAACTGGCCATGCTGTTGCACGAGGTGAACAACCGACAACACCTGGTTGGCGAAACTCATGTCCATGACGGCGGAGGGATGACCTTCCGCCGCGGCCAGGTTGACCAGCCGGCCTTCGGCCAGCAGGCGCAAACGGCGCCCATCCCTAAGCGTATATTCCGTTACCGAGGGTCGGGGCCGGCTGCTGTTGGTACTCATATCTTCCAGGGCCGGGATATTGATCTCGACATTGAAATGGCCGGCGTTGGCCAGTACGCAACCGTCCTTCATGACTTCCAGGTGTGGGGAATCGATGGCATGTTTGTCACCGGTCACCGTGACCATGAAATCCGATTCGCGGGCGGCCTCCAGCAGGGGCAGGACCCGGTATCCATCCATGCTGGCTTCCAGTGCCCGGAGTGGATTCACTTCAGCGACGATCACATGGGCGCCATGGCCGCGGGCACGCATGGCCAGACCACGTCCGCACCAGCCATAACCCACTACAGTAAAGGTCCTGCCCGCCAGTAACATATTCGTGGCCCGAATAATCCCGTCGAGTGCGCTCTGGCCCGTGCCATAACGGTTATCAAACAGATGTTTGGTCATGGCATCGTTGACCGCGATGACGGGATATTGCAAGGCCCCGGCCCTGGCCATGGCACGCAAACGAATCACACCGGTGGTTGTCTCTTCGGTACCGCCCAGCATATCGGGTAATAAATCGCGCCGGTGTTTGTGCAGTTCACTGATCAGGTCGGCACCGTCATCCATGGTCAGGCGTGGCTGGTGATCCAGTGCCGCACCGATGTGCCGGTAGTAGACTTCGGTGGATTCACCTCGTATCGCAAACACCGGAATGCCATAGTGCTCGGACAGGGCTGCCGCGACATCATCCTGTGTACTCAGGGGGTTGCTGGCGCACAGCACCAGCTCGGCGCCGGCGGCTTGCAAACAGTGGGCAAGATTCGCCGTTTCGGTAGTGATGTGCAGGCAGGCGCTGATGCGTATGCCACGCAAAGGCTGGCTTTCTGCCAGGCGTTGTCTTAGTAGTTGCATCACCGGCATTTCCGAGCCTGCCCACTGTATGCGGGCCAGTCCCGCCGGTGCCAGTGCGGGATCGCGAATATCCGCCATGCCTGTCTCCATTGTCAATTGCCCCACTACAAGTATATGGTAAGCAACAATCAGGACCTTGATCTGACACAAGCCGGGCTGGATTTGCCGGTAGTGCGACAGGCGTAAGCTGGCTGGAACCGGGGCCTCGCCAGCCAGAGGCCACTAATATTCTGGATAAGCTGGCGTTTGCCGGTTCCGGTGTTAAGCTTGTTTAAGCGTCATCGCATACCATGCCGGTTTGATACTAGTCGCTTATAACAACAAAATGGATTTATACCGCCAGGAGGTCATCATGAGATTGCTAATCCACGTTTTCCCGGGTATGCCGGTTTCCCGGCCCCAGGCAAAGACATAGTTATCCCCATCCTTTGGCCCAGTCTGTTTCTACTACAACCGGGTTAGCGCGTGTGAAGCGGCCTGACATAACTTCAACTTATCTGCACTGCTGCAGGGACGATGACGTGTTATGGACAAAGTGACACTATTATGCGACATGCATAAGCTGATGCTGGAGGAATTCGATCAGCGTGTCCGGGGAGCTCTGCGTTATTCGTTTTTAATCCGGATCATGCAGCGGCCTGTGCAAGACTTTCTGACCATCAATATCAGCAAGGAAATAGTAAATGGCCGGCACATTCTTGAGCATGCAGCTGACCTGGTCAAAGCAGGTACCTTTCCGACCCGACAGGACATCCAGCATTTGCTGGACATGTCCCGGGATATCGACCAGGCCATGTTGAAACAGGGGATTGTCTCGCCGGCGAGATTATCCAGCCAGCTGCCCTTGCTTGAACCTATACGCCGGCAATATGCCCAGTCGCTTCTCAACGAGACCCACCAGTTACTGTGTCAATGGCAGGGCATGACCTGTTTACGTAATGCCCTGGCGTTGCAATATGATGTGCCCCAGTTCAGTAAGCTTTTATATGACATGTTGCATCTGTATGGTCTGCAGACGAGATTGTTGTGCCAGGCCCTGCACCTGCCTGGTTTCTATATATTAGTCCGGGAATCGAACTGCCAGACCATATACCTGGCAATGGATGCCGTTGCCCGTCAGCTGGCCAGTGAGCTGGCCGCCCGCTTGTTTCGGAGTCATGCCTGATTTCAGTCTTCGTCCGGCTCAGCCCGCAGGTAATACCAGCGCCCTGCTTCTTTGACGAAGAGGCTGTTCTCCTGCATTCTATGGGCCTTACCGCCAAGCTTGAAACGGGCAACAAATTCCACCTGACCGGTCTCATCGTTTTTTCCGCCGGCCTGTATGCGCAGGATCTTCAGTCCCAGCCATTTGCTTGCGGCCTGATGCTCAAGTCCCAGCACAGCCGGACGGGTGGAAGCGTGCCAGGTTTTCAGCAGATATTTTTCATCCAGTCGGACATAAGCGGTATAGCGTGAGCGCATGAGGGCCTCGGCGCTGGCCGGTTGGCGCTGGCCGCAAAGACAGGGGCCACAACATTGATCGTATGCCAGCTCCGATCCGCAGGGACAGGTTTCCAGCTTTATAGGCTTGTTTGCCATGCCAGGGAGAGATGCCGGCCCGGGCCGACACTGGTATGATCTTCAGGGTCTGTCAACAACAGCAACTGCTCCATTAAATACGCTATATGAACGATACTGTACCGCAAACCCACGAACAATTGCTGGCCCACTTTAATGCGCAGACGGCCAGGCTGGGCTGGCCGGAACTGGTCAGGCATTTTGCCCGTGGCGTGGTGGTCAATGTGTCTTCTGACATGGACCTGGTTGCCGTGGCCACAGCCATGGCGCAGGACCGCGTTGACGAGATCGAAGCATGGACCCGGGCAGGCTTTATTCGACGCGCCAGTGACGACGATGCCCAGGTCTGGCATGAACAGGACAGCGTGTTCTGGGCCGTGGTGGTAGCGCCCTGGGTGCTGGTGCAGGAAATCAACGATGATCAAAAAAATGAGAATGGAGCAAGCTGATGTCTCTGTTCGAGAGAGTGAGTTTTATCGGATTGGCCAGGCAAACCATGATGTTGTAATTGCTGAGTCAGGCATTCAGCAACGGGCTGTATTGCCGGGGCAAGCGAAACTCGCAGAGGAGTGTGCAATGGTGGAAACGACGAGGAATGCGTCTAAAAAAGCCGGGTTACCCGCGGGTGAACTGGTACACGTGGGCGAGGTGCATGAAACGACCACCAGTATTACCTTGCTGGATTATGACAAGGATACGCTTGAGTTCCGTCAAATCAGTTCTGTTCAGGAGCTGTTGCCGTTTAAGGGGAAAAATACCACTACCTGGGTCATTGTTGAGGGCCTGACTGACGTCGATTTCATCCGGGAATTAGGCCAGGCGTTTGCTATCCATCCGCTGGTACTGGAGGATATTGTCAGCACGCATCAACGGCCGAAGCTGGATGAATACGAAGATTATTTATATCTTGTCCTCAAGCGACTGGAGGTCAATGACCACAAATTTCAGGTAAAACAGGAACAGGTTAGCCTGTTGTTATTCGATAACATGCTGTTCACCTTCAAGGAAAAACGCGATGATTTGTTTGTACCGGTGATTACCCGCCTGCAGGCAGAAAAAGGTCGCTTGCGTGCACAAACTTCGGATTACCTGGCCTATGTCGTGCTCGATACCATCGTCGATGGTTATTTCGCGATACAGGATTCACTGGATCAATTCAGCGACGAGACTGAAGAGCAGTTGTTTGACCAGCCGGGACCCGAGTTACTCAATCGCATACAGCAGGTCAAACGGGAACTGATTTTTGCGCGAAAATCCCTGTCGCCCCTGCGTGAAATGCTGGCAGCACTGGAACGATGTGATTCCGTGCTGTTGAGTGAAAAAACGCATGTCTATTTACGTGACGTGTATGATCATACTATCCGTGTGATCGAAACCGTGGATTCCTATCGAGATCTGCTTACCGGTATGATCGAAATTTATCTGTCGAGTGTCAGCAATCGACTGAATGAGATCATGAAGGTGCTTACCGTTTTTTCCACCATATTCATCCCCCTGACCTTTATCACGGGAATCTATGGCATGAATTTCCAGGATATGCCGGAACTCAAATGGCCGTGGTCATACCCGATTATATGGGGAGTCTTTATCACCATTGCCGCTATACTTTTGTACTTTTTCCGTAAAAAGAAATGGTTGTAATCGCATCTCATCCCTGACATCCATGTCGGGGAGAAGATGGCATCATTTTTGGCGTTTTGGTTGCCATACCGGGGTTGTGCCAGGCGAAATGATGAGAGTGTGCCTGCCTGCAGCACGTCAAATATTACGAAAAGCTAATATTGGGTTTACTGGTTTCTGCCACGGACGGGCGCGGGTTACGCGCAGCTTGTGTGGACAATTGCCGGGCCTGGGGCCGGGCAGCGTGACGGAGGTGGTTGCCAGAACTGAGGGGAAACGTGTAAGGTTGGGGACCTTGGTGCTCCTGGGGGGAGTTTACCAGCTGTAATACCATATAATTAATGTGTTAATTAGTATATGAAACGTGAGGAATCAAAATTATGAAATCATTATTATTAAAAGCCAGCACGGCTATCGCCTTTGCACTTGCCCTGGTTATGACCCAGTCAGCTGTGGCAGCCGATCATTCAATCGCCGATCATAAAATCGTGTTTCAGATCAGCTCGCACAATCCAGCTCAACAGCACTTGGTGCTGAACAATGCCGTAAACATCAAAAAGCATTGGGGTGATGATGTTGACGTGGTGGTTGTTGCTTACGGTCCCGGTCTCTCCCTTTTTGTCCCCAGCAAGAAGAACAAGGAAAAAGCCCGCGTGGCCAGCCTGGCCGCTTCCGGTATCACCTTCGACGCCTGTCATAACACCATGATGGCTATCAAGAAAAAGACCGGTCATTTGCCCAAGCTGATTAATGGCGTGAAAGTTGTCCCGGCCGGCGTTGCTCGTATCGTTGAACTGGAAGAGAAAGGCTATTCTTACGTTAAGCCGTAAGACTGACCCTTCCAGTCAATCCGAAAGCCGCCAGACGGGAAACCGCTGGCGGTTTTTTTATTGCGGCAGCATTTCCGTACCATGGCCTGCGGGGAATGGTGCAATAGCCATATTATAACTAGTTGATTTAGCCGGGCATTATCCGGTACAGGCGCTGGTTTAATGCCGGCATAAAACTATTTGTCGTAATTTCCCCCACGTCTCGGTATACTATTACTGGTTAGTTATACCCGGTTTTTTTCAGCGGTCTCCATTCCGGTTTTCTTCTGTCAAACACCCCGCATAATTAATCATTTCCATATTTTATTTTTTGCAAAGGTAATACATACATGTCTACTGGTACTGTTAAGTGGTTCAATGAATCAAAGGGTTTTGGTTTTATCACGCCTGCCGAAGGTGGCGCCGATGTCTTCGTACATTTTTCCGCTATCCAGGGCGATGGCTTTAAAACCCTGGCCGAAGGTCAGAAAGTTAGTTTTCAAATTGAAAATGGCCCTAAAGGACCACAAGCCGCACAGGTAAGTGTAGAAGGCTAACCATACCAAGGTCCCGTCCTGTGGGGACGGGACCTTTAGTCAATACAAGCTCAGACGTAAGACCACAAAGCAATAAGAAGCGGTAATCAGGGCGGGATGTGACGAGAGAGCGAAGCGAGCGAAGATGGCGAGGAGTGATAACGCAATGTGGAATGATGTCGAATACAACGTACTCAGTGTAGAAAAGATTGATCCCCCGGCCGGCATGGAAGGGGCAAACTGGTACCGCTATGTCATTGGTCGTGGCAGTTCAACCATGGTGGGGAACCGCCGTGGCACCCTGAAACAGGTCACTGAGCACGCCAAAACCCTGGCCAGCGATCTGAACGCACGCAGTGGGCGCAACGGGAAATCCCTGTGGGCGCCACGCCAGAATAAAGTCGGTTAAAGCCGGCCTCTCGGCCGTCGCTCCTGTGTGTTCAGGCACTGCGCAGGCGCGTCAGCTTGACCAGCAGGATGGCGAGCAACGGCAGCACCAGGCCGATGCTGGTGACGCTGATTAATAATTTCCCCAATTGACTGTAATTCGCCGGCGTGACGATGGCGCCGGTGGCGTGGTTTTTAACTTCCCGGGTGACCACAAAAATTTCGTTGGCGTACTTTGTCCCCAGCTGACCCGCGGATAAGGCCAGATTGGTGAACGAGGCCATCACCGCAAAGAAAGTGGCTTTGAGATTGGCCGGTGCGGAATTGGCGATCCAGGCCAACATGGGGATCATGGCAACCTGGCCCAGCGGCGACTCCAGGGTGGTATCCACGATAGCGATGAAGTGGGCGCCAATCACGCCATGGGTATGGGCCGCGGTCCAGTGGTGCAGGCCGTAAAACATGCCGACGTAGGGCAGGTACAGGACCGTGCCGACGATGGTCAGAAAGGCCATGATATAGGCGACAGAACGTTCGGCCATAAAACGGCGAAACAGGAACATGCCGAACAGGGCCAGTCCGCTGCCAATCAGGGAAAGCACGGCGAAAAATTGCTGATTGAAGTGAAGCACGTCAATCATCCACCATTGCTGACCGGCCCCGGCAGTGGGCATGGCGCGAAACACGAAAATGATGACGGCGGTGCCGACCAGTACATTACGCGCAGCGGGTTTCAGTACCTGCACCAGCCGATACATCATAAATAGCACGATAGCCATGGAACCGGTAAACACGATTTCTTCATTGTAGGGAATACCGCTCAGGCCAATCGTGACGGTAAACGCGATAAAGACCAGGCTGCCGATCAGGATCCACCAGTTGGCTTTGGTCTTTTGCGGTTCGCCTTCCAGCATGCGCCGAACCGCTGGCATGTCATAACCCTGCAATTGCAAACGTCGCCGGTCACGGATTTTCAGCGCGCCGGCCAGGATAACTCCGAATACGGAGACGATGGGGATGACGAGTGCGACTTCAAAAATATGAATATAAATCTGCACCTTGCCTGCCTGGCTAAGACTGTCCACCCCGTTAAACATAAAGATATTCAACAGGTACACAAACACGCCACCACCGACAATGGCGACACGCCCCAGGGTTTGCATGGTGGTGTGCATGAGTTTGAGCCGGTTCTCATCAAACGGCTGTCCATATTTATCGACGCGCGGTACGGCCTCTACCGTCATGGCATCCGCCACCACATCCTGCAGGACGTAGCCTACCGGTGCCAGCAGGGCGCTGAGGATATACCAGACAGAGAACGGCATGATCGCACGCATGGCCTCGGCATGGCTGAGCAGGCCCAGCATGATCAACAGACTGGAGGAGATGAGACCGGCGCCGAGAAATACGATAATCGCCTTGTAACGCCAGATCAGGTCCACGATATGGCCGATGAGCATTTTCATCAGCCAGGGCATGTTCATCCAGAAACCCAGCGCCGCCATGAACGCAGCGGAAAGATTGAGGTAATCCTTGACGAAGTAGGTTCCGACAATGCTGGTCAGTCCGGAGATGCCATAGGCAAGATAGACCATGAGAGGGGGGAGGTAGGACAGGCGCAGTTCGCGGCCAAGCTCAAGGATGTTGCGATCAAACCAGTGAAACAGGCGGCTTACCATAGTGTCCTTTCGTCGGTATCGGGTTGGTCAAATGGCACCGGGAGCAGATGCTGACAGTCTTGCATTGTCAGGTTTAAAGCACAAGCTTTACACTATAGCATTACGGGCACTCAAGAAATGAACTGCCGCCTAATCCCATGCTGAATTACCGCCATAGTAACCATGCCGGCAATTTTGCCGATGTGGTCAAACACGTCATACTGGTAGCCCTGTTACAGACGGTTACCCGTAAAACGATACCTTGTTATTTTCACGACAGTCATGCCGGGCGTGGCATTTATGATCTCGACACTGCCGACGCCTGCCGGGATCGTGAATTCGAGTCTGGTATCGGTCGGCTTTGGCAGCAGATGCACGCTCCACCGGCGGTGATGCAGTACCTGGAAATCGTACGCCAGTGTAATCGCGGTCTGCCGGCGCTACGCTATTACCCGGGATCGCCGGTCATCGCACAGGCGATGCTGCGGGTACAGGACCGGCTATTGCTGACAGAGCTGCAGCCCCGGCAGATCCACGCGTATGATGCCTATGCGGGGCTCGAGGCATTTCTCCCACCACCGGAGAAGCGCGGGCTGGTGTTGATCGATCCAGCATACGAAGACAAAGCCGAATACGAGCAGGTGCTGAGCGGATTAATTGCCGCGCATGCGCGTTGGCGCGAGGGCATGTATGCTATCTGGTATCCGCTTGTGTCACGCGAATTACAGGCGCGATTTCTGAAAGACTGTATTGCCAGCGGGATTCGTAAACAGTTGCATGTTGAGTTCAGAATTGCCTCCTTTGCTTCGCCGTGCCAGTTCGTGGGGTGCGGCCTGGTCCTGGTCAATCCACCATGGCGGCTGGAAACCACGATCGACACCTGCCTGCAGTGGCTGCGTGCACCCCTGCAACAGGCAGAGCAGGCGGTCGTACGCGTTGACTGGCTGGTTAGCGAATGACAGCAGGAAACCTGTATATATGAATATTATTGACTGGACAGGGACGCTCGCGGGCACTTTCACCACGATTGCCTTTATTCCGCAAGTGGTAAAGGCCTGGACAAGCAAGTCGACACGGGATATTTCACTGTGGATGTTTCTGCTGTTCAGCAGCGGGGTCCTGCTCTGGCTTATCTATGGTGTCCTATTGCATGCTATGCCGATTATCGCGGCAAATGGTATCACCCTGAGTTTGTCGGCCTCGATCCTGGTAATGAAACTGAAAGACCTGCGTCGACAACGACGCCGGCAACTGGCAGCGGACCGGCGTCCTTTGTGATCTGAACGGGCCTGCCATGCCAGTGCCCCGTTATCCCGATGACCCGCAAGCTGGTAGCGGTCTGCGGGACTCTCAGCGGGTAGTCCGTTTTTTCCCGGTTCAATGTTCTCTTCAGTCTGGTGTAGGATATTGTGATAAGGGTATGCAACAAGGTTGTGGCAGGTGAGACCAACGCATGAAAACCGATTAGTTGCGCTCAGCGACACGACAGTTGGTTGAATTTTACGAACGGTTGTTCGAATATTTCAATGGTGAGGCGGTGGCGATATCCCATTGCTTACGGGCACCGAAGCCGCGTCTGCCAGCCAGCCAATGAGCCGGATGCCCGATAAAGACCGTCTGAGCGAGCTTATTACCTGATTTGCATCGATGAGGACAGCTTCCCATGCCGCAAAAAGCAAGTCGCAACTGGTCACAAGAAGTGACCCGCTCCAGCAATGCCCTGGACCTGGAGCAGGGAGTGTTCACCTGGCGCGACCCTGCACGGATAGCCCGTTCGCTCGCGCGCTCGGCCGAGGCGAGCCGGCGGCGCAAGGCCGATCCCTTCCGTTCTGCCATGTCTATGCTGGTGTTTTACATCAACCGCGCCGGTCGTAAGCTGGAGCCCGGGCAACGCTCAGTCCTGGAACAGGCCAAGCAGGAACTGCGCAAATTGTATGGAAAAGCCTGATCGGGATGAATTGCGAATAAAATTTTGCGCGTTTTTGTTCCAGATCAAGCTCACGACGTCAGCAGAGACGCTACACTGTAAGGCAAATTCAGCCAGGTTAAGGAGTCAATATGTTAGGCGAACATCATCATCTCACCCAGGAGTTCCCGGAATACAAGGACAAAATCCATGAATTGAAAACCCATAATCCGGCTTTCGCCGAGCTTATCGAAAAATATGACGCGCTGGACGATGAAATTTATCGTATCGAAGAACAGATCGAGACGCCATCGGATGACTATACCGAGGAACTTAAAAAACAACGTGTCTTGTTGAAAGACCAGCTGTTTTTGATGTTGCAGAACGCCTGATGCAGTGTCGCGCAAACAGGATATAAGAGGAGCGAGATGACACAAGCCAACCAAGACAAGACTGACGAACGCGCTGAATTGCTGAAACGCAGTGAGGAACTGCGCCAGCGCCTGGCACAAATCGAACAGGACTATCGCAAGGGCTTACCGGCGGATTCCGAAGAGCAATCGATCCAGCTGGAGAACGCCGAGGTCCTGGCCGGGATTGCCCGGGCGACGGCAGAAGAACTCGAGCGGGTCGAGGCACGCCTGGCCGAGCTGTCCTAGAATCTGGTGGCCAGGTCGATTTAACTTACGGCGTCGGGTCAGCACCCATGCTGGATGTTAGCAAACTACTGACAGCAGACTGTTATGACCACCCGGTCGAGCGGATTGAACTGCTGGAAACCCATATTTCCTGGGTCATCCTCACGGGCCCTTATGTTTATAAAATCAAAAAGCCCGTGAATTTTGGTTTTCTGGATTTTTCCACGCTGGAAAAACGCCGGCATTATTGTGAAGAGGAACTGAGACTCAATCGGCGTCTGGCACCACAGATCTATCTTGCCGTGGTGCCATTATGCGGGACGCCAGCGCAGCCACACTTTGGTCATGACCGCAAGATCATCGATTATGCGGTCAAGATGCGCCAGTTTCCACAGTCTGCACAACTGGACCGAATGCTGCAGAATGGCACATTGCAAACGTCATATCTTGATGCGATTGCCGAGAAAGTTGCGCATTTTCATCAGAAGATTGAAATTGCTGCAGCGGGCAGCGACTATGGCGAGCCGAACCAGGTGTGGCATCCGGTGGCGGAAAACTTTGCTCAGATCCGCGAGCGGGAAATCGATAAAGACAGGATTAAACGCCTTGATGCGCTTTATCACTGGAGCCGACTCAGCTTTGAGCAATTAACTCCGAGCCTGCAGCGGCGTAAGCAGGATGGTTTTGTACGTGAATGCCATGGAGACCTGCATTTACGCAATATGGCATGGTTTGAGGACACCCCGGTGATCTTCGACTGCATTGAGTTCAATCCGCAATTGCGCTGGATCGATGTGATGAGCGATATGGCGTTTTTGTTCATGGATTTGATCGACCGCTCGCAGTTTCGGCACGCTTACCGCCTGCTTAATCATTACCTGACCGTGACCGGCGATTACGCCGGACTCGCGGTATTACCGTTTTATGTTGTCTATCGCGCGATCGTGCGGGCCAAGGTGGATCGTATACGCCTGTCACAGTCGGATATTACTGCTGCCGAGGAGATTCAGAATCGCGACGAATACATAGGTTATCTGCGACTGGCCGAGTCCTTTACGCAAAGGCAGGCCCCGATATTGATCATTACCCGTGGACTGTCAGCATCGGGTAAATCCACGATCAGTAACGTGCTGCTGGAAACGCTCGGTGCAATCCGGTTGCGTTCGGACGTGGAGCGCAAACGCCTGGCCGGCATTGATATACATTCTCGTGCTGCGGCAACAGCCGGACAGGGAATTTACACGCCTGAAATGAGTCGGCGTACTTATGATTACCTGTTGCAGCAGGCCAGAACTGTCCTGCAGGCAGGGTTTTCCGTGATCGTGGATGCGGCCTTTCTTGAATTGACGCAACGTTCCCGCTTTACGCAGCTTGCCGCCCAGCTGGGTTTACCATTTGTGATTTTGCAATGCGTTGCCAGCGCCACGACTCTGCGTCGGCGTATTTGTGCGCGTCAACACGATGTGTCGGATGCTGACCTGGCGATTCTCGAACATCAGTTACAGCATTATCAGTCCCTGGACGACGATGAACTGGCCCACGCGATAAGCGTCGATACTGAGCAGACAGTCGACTTTCAGCAACTAGCGACCCGTATCCAGGCGTATCACGGAGAGTAGAGACCATGATGCAGCGACGCGTTTTCCTGAAAACCTGTAGTGCACTGGCTGCCGCACTCGTCCTAAGGCCAGGGGGAGTGCTGGCCTATACCGGCAAACCGCATTCGCGCCGCATTCCCAAATCAGGTGAACGCTTGCCAGCCATCGGTATGGGTAGCTGGCTGACTTTTGCCGTAGGTGACGACGCTGCGGCCAGAGCGCAGCGGGTTGCCGTAGTACGGGCCTTTTTTGCCGCAGGTGGGCGTCTGATCGATTCATCGCCGATGTATGGTACTGCAGAGGAAGTTATCGGATATTGCCTGGAACAACTTCATGCCCGGTCCCGTGTTTTTTCAGCAAGCAAGGTCTGGACAGTAGGCTGGCAGGCGGGTGTACGCCAGATGCGGCGTTCGCAACATTTGTGGGGGATACAAGGATTTGACCTGATGCAGGTGCATAATCTACTGGACTGGCGCACACAGCTGGCGACGCTCAAGGAATGGAAACAGCAGGGCCTGATCCGTTACATCGGTGTGACCACTTCTCACGGCCGTCGTCACCGGGAGCTGGCCGGTTTAATGGAAAAAGAGGATGCCATCGATTTTGTTCAGTTCACCTATAATCTCATTGATCGCGAAGCGGAGCAGCGCCTGCTGCCGCTTGCCGCAGAACGTCAGCTAGCGGTGATCATTAACCGGCCGTTTCGCGGTGGTGAATTGTTTGAGTATGTGGCGAGACGAGCTTTACCCGGTTGGGCCAGGCAGATTGATTGCGATAACTGGGCACAGCTCTTTTTAAAATATATCATCAGTCATCCGGCCGTAACCTGTGCCATTCCGGCAACCTCGCGGGTTGACCACATGCATGAAAATATGGGCAGTCTCTATGGCCGCTTACCGGATAGTGAGCTGCGTAAAAAAATCCAGTCTTATTTCAGGAGTATGTTGTGAAATCAATAATAGTGTGGCGCAGATTTATGCTGACAGGAATTTTGATACTGGCCATGGCGACTGTCTACGCTGCAGATAAGCATAGCGAATCCTGGATTTACGGTAAGTGGCAATTGCAGTATGACCCGGACGGCGCGCAAACGGACTGGCTGGAATTTTTACCGAATGGCGATGCCAGGAGTATCGGTCCCAACGGCAAGATAGACGGGATTTATATCGTTGACGGTGACCGGGTCAAGGCCGTATTCAGCTGGAAAGGCAAGGATTTCATTATGCATTTTCGGGCTGATCGTAAAAACGGCCTGCTGAAAATTGTCACCAGCCGTACCGGTAAGCCCTCGATTTACAAAAAGATCGACAAGCCCTGATGGGACGCTACGCCAGGCAAAATACCGTCAGGTCCTGAGCCATTTGCTGATATCCGGGGGCAGGCGGTAACCGTAAAATACGATCTTGCCATGGGTGTCCACCACGACGATGGTCGGAGAGCCGACCACATGGTAAGCCTCAGCGACGTCGATGCTCGCTATCTTGTCGGTAATAACCGTGTATTTAAGCCCGTTGTCCCTGGCGTAGTTCCTGATGTCGGTAAGGTACTCGCCCACGTAGTTGATGGCCAGGATAGTCAATCCTTTGTCGTGATACCTGTCATGCAGGGCGTTGAACTCGCTGATATGTGAAAAGCAATATACGCATTGTGTTTCATAAAATACCAGCATCACCGGGCCCCGGCGAACGAGCCGGGATAGCTGGACAGTGTCCCCGCTAAGGGTTTTAAGCTGAAAATCAGGCGCGGTTTGTCCGGTCTTACCCGGGGTATCAGCCCACGCGTTCAGGCAAAACAGTGACACAAACAGCACAATCACTGCCTGTTGCAGGTGGAAATTAGGTATCATATTGAAAAATTTGCTGTTCATTACATCCTAAGCCTAGCACACCAATTCGCCAGGCCAACATACTTTTTATATATAGCACCTGTATGATCCTGTTAACACTTAAACACCTGGCACTTGCCTACGGCCACCAGCACCTGTTACGCGATGTCGATTTTCAGATTGAGCAGGGTGAACGGGTGTGCCTGGTCGGACGTAACGGTGCCGGTAAATCCACCCTGTTTCGTGTTATCAGTGGCCAGATACAGGTTGATGACGGAGAGATTTGGCACCCGGATACCTTGAGAATTTCCTACCTGGAACAGGATGTGCCACTGGATAGCGACGCTACTATTTTCGATGTGGTCGCCGCCGGGCTGGGGCAGGTCGGCGAATTACTCTCACGCTATCACCATGCTTTGCACACCATGCAACACGGTGATGATGCCGCGCTGGCCAGAATGTCAGCGTTACAGCATGAAATCGAGGTTGCCGACGGCTGGAACATCCAGCAGCGGGTTGAAATGACCCTGAGTCGGCTTGACCTGGTGGCGGATAAGCGCCTGTGCGATTGTTCCGGCGGCATGCGCCGGCGGGTCCTCCTGGCCAGGGCCCTCATTAGCCAGCCCGATTTGTTGCTGCTGGATGAGCCAACCAACCATATGGATATCGCGGCAATCGGCTGGCTGGAAGAATACCTGTTGGCCTATTCAGGCGCGCTGATTTTTATTACGCATGACCGTACCTTCCTCAGGCATCTTGCTACCCGTATTATCGAGCTCGATCGTGGCACATTGACATCTTTCCCGGGCGATTATGACAATTACCAACGCCGTAAAGAGGAACTGCTGGCGGCGGAAGCACGTGCCAATGCCAGGTTCGACAAACGCCTGAGTGAAGAGGAGGCCTGGATACGCCAGGGGGTCAAGGCCAGGCGTACCCGCAATGAAGGCCGGGTAAGGGCATTGCAGGCAATGCGTGAGCAACGCCGGCAACGTGTCGAGTTACCGGGGAAGGCCAGCCTGCAGGTGGACAGTGGCGAAGTGGCCGGTAAGCTGGTCGCGGATTTACGTGATGTGAGTTTTGCCTACGGTGAGCATGCCGTGATTCAACATCTGTCAACCCGTATCCTGCGTGGCGATCGGGTCGGGATCATCGGACCGAATGGTTCCGGCAAGAGTACCCTGCTTAAATTGATACTGGGTGAAATCAAACCGAGTTCGGGGCGTGTCGTGCTCGGAACCAAACTGGACATGGCCTATTTTGACCAACATCGGTCACAACTCGATCCGGAAAAGAGTGTGCGCGACAACCTGTCCGAGGGCAGTGACTATGTTTCGGTGAAGGGCCGTTCCCGGCATGTGATTGGCTATTTGCGCAGCTTTCTGTTTCCGCCTGAACGGGTGGACGAACCGGTCAAAAATTTATCCGGCGGGGAACGCAACCGCCTGTTGCTGGCGAGGTTGTTTACCCAACCCGCCAACTTGCTGGTACTGGATGAACCGACCAATGATCTGGATGTGGACACCCTGGAATTACTGGAAGACCTGCTGATTGAATACGAAGGCACCCTGTTACTGGTCAGTCATGATCGTACCTTTCTGGACAATGTGGTGACCAGTACCCTGGTATTTGAAGGGCATGGCCAGGTGGGGGATTACGTGGGTGGTTATGAAGACTGGTTGCGTCAGCGTAAACCGCCTGCTGCTGTTGCGCCTGCCGCAAAGCCTGAAGCCTCGGCAAGCCAGGACAATAAAAAGCCGGCTAAGTCGAAGTCGACAGCCAAGACCAAGCTTTCGTTTAATGAACAACGCGAACTGGCACAACTGCCAGAGAAGATCGAAGCCCTGGAGGAAGAACAGCAGGAAATCGAAAGCCTGGTCAGCCAGGGAGATTTCTATCAACAGGACAGTACGCTGATCAAGGATACCCTGGCACGACTGGATACAATACACCAGCAACTCAACGAGGCCTATCAACGTTGGGAATACCTGGATGGTTTCAATGCCTGAACCGTACCGAATCGCTGCCTGGCGGCACTGGCGTTATGCTCTGTTGTTATTACTGCTGTGGCTAAATCTGACGGCCCGGGCCCATGCATCACCCGTTCAGCAATCTTTTGTCCACGATCCGGTATTCAATGCCCGGGTACGTCTGCTGCAGGCAGGCCGCCAGCATGATTCGGTGATTGTTCTGGTACATGGCCTAAATGCCAGTGCAGATGTCTGGCAGCCATTTATTCCTGCATTATCAAAATATTTTCATGTGCTCGCCTTTGATTTGCCCGGTTTCGGTGAATCCAGTAAGGGCAACAAGCTGTATTCGCCTGATAACTATGTCACCTTTATGCACAAGCTGTTTGCCCGCCTGAACATTAAACGCGTCATCCTGGCCGGACATTCCCTGGGGGGCAATATCGCCTTACGTTACGCGGCAACTTATCCACAGCAGGTCAGGCGCCTGGTTCTGATCGATGCAGCAGGCATATTACATCGTCTGGTTTATACCGAGTTTCTGACCCATTTCGGAATCCGTGTTCTGCCCCGGTTTTATCCGCAGCAACGGCAGGATTTAACCTCACTGGCCAGCAACCTGTTTGCAGTACTTACAGATTATTCACCGCTCATGGATGTTGGCGAACGCTATATGCTGAGCCAACCCGATTTGCGTCAGCGATTTCTGGGCGGCGCGCCACCGGCCATTGCGGCCTATGCCATGGCAATGGCCAACTTCAGTCCTGTGATCGATCATTTTTCCATTCCTACCCTGCTGTTGTGGGGCGGGCAGGACCACGTGGCACCTTTGCGTACCGCGCACTTGCTGGCGGCTAATTTTGACAATGCAGGCTTGATCGTGTTGCCGGGCGCCGGTCACAGTCCCTTGCATGACGATCCGGCCGCGATAAAAACCTGGTTGCTACAATTTGCCACGGCCAGTCCCCTTGCCCGAGATCGCCTGCTGGCAAACCACCGTTATAGAATCACTTATCGCGCGCCTGATAGTGCAAATCAGATCGGTCGTTGTCACAATAGTCAGCATAAAGTATTTACCGGGGATTACCGCGACCTGATTATCGATCATTGCCGGGATATACAATTGCGCGACCTGCGTGCGCGCAGCATTCTTATTGAAAACAGCGTGGTGCATATCGAGAATTGCCGCCTGCGCAGCCAGGATACGAGCTTGCGCATCCGTAATTCAAGCGTGACCATGACCGCCTGTCATATCGCGGGCAACCCGGCGATTAAAACCGCCGGCAGCAAACTGGATATTGCCGGCAGTCATCTGCGTTCAGACCGGGACAGCATCATTGCTGATCCCAAAGGCACGACCAGTACCGTGCTGTTTTCCGTCTCCGAACTGGTTTCGCAGGGAGACCGTCAATATGTTCATGGTCCAATGCAACTGGCGCCAGGGCAGGGACTGTAGTCATCCACCACGCTGGATCGCTGTAACAACAGGCTGGCCCATCAGCCGGCATGCTTGCCAAAAATAAACTTCTCGCTTTTGTCTCTTTTCGCAGGTAACTTCACAGTCAGGAGTCCTGTCTATTGCGCCAGGGAAGCATTGACCACCTTAGCCTACCCCCAATCCATTGAGGATAAATCATGAAACTCAGAACATTGCTTGTTTACGGGTTTGCCGCGACGAGTCTGGCATGCAGTACGGCAGTGCAGGCCAGACATAGCGTGGATAAAAAATTGCTCGAACGCGGGCGTTATCTGGTCAGGATCGGCGGCTGTAACGATTGCCATACCGCGGGTTATGCGGAATCCGGCGGCAAGACCCCGGAGAGTCAATGGCTCGAAGGCAACCCGGTTGGCTTCCAGGGTCCCTGGGGCACGACCTATCCGGCAAATCTGCGGTTGTATATGCAGAAGCTGAGTCTCGCGCAATGGTTGAAAGCGGCGCGTAAACCCTTGCGGCCGCCCATGCCCTGGTTCAACCTGCGCGTCATGCCGGATGCCGACCTGCATGCCATTTATGCCTTTATCCGCCAGCTGGGTCCAGCCGGCAAACCCGCCCCGCTCTATGTGGCCCCGGGCCATAATGCGACGTCGCCATACATCGTTTTTGTGCCCCAGAATCTTCCCAAAACGGCAAGTCGTCACTAACTCACGATCTCCCTGGCGTGGCTGCAGGCAATCTGCGGCCACGCCGGGTTATGTGGTTCGCTTAGTCACTGAAAAACCTAGCAAAATACTCAGAAATAACCTCACGGTTTATGTTATTGAATTTAAAAGGAGATATCATTATAAATAACTGAGTAAATTACTCGGAAATGGAGGCCACATGAGTACAGTTCCCAAGGATTTGCAGCAATTGCTCAAGTCCGACTACGAGCATGGCTTCGTCACGGCAATCGAGGCCGATACCCTGCCGCCCGGCTTGAACGAGGCGGTGATTCGGGAGATTTCGGCCCGAAAGCGTGAACCGGCCTGGATGTTGGACTGGCGCCTGAAGGCCTACCACCACTGGCAGGGTATGAATGAGCCCAACTGGGCACATTTTGAGACGCCGCGCGTCGATTATCAGGCCATCTCGTATTATTCCGCACCGAAGAAATCCGGGGACGGCCCCCAAAGCCTGGATGAGGTGGATCCGCAATTACTGGAAACCTATAACAAGCTTGGCATCCCGCTGGAAGAGCAGAAGGCGCTGGCCGGTGTGGCAGTGGATGCCGTGTTCGACAGTGTATCGGTGGCAACGACGTTTAAACAAACCCTGCACGAAGCAGGGGTGATCTTCTGTTCCATCTCGGAGGCGGTGCGTGAATACCCCGAGCTGGTCCAGCAGTATCTGGGCAAGGTTGTGCCGCATACGGATAATTTTTTTGCCGCACTCAATGCCGCGGTTTTTTCCGACGGGACCTTCGTGTATATCCCCGAGGGGGTGCGTTGTCCGATGGAGTTGTCGACCTATTTCCGCATCAATGAAGCCAAGACCGGCCAGTTCGAACGCACCCTGATCATTGCTGACAAGGCGAGCAGTGTCAGTTATCTCGAAGGCTGTACTGCGCCCATGCGCGATGAAAACCAGTTGCACGCCGCCGTGGTTGAATTGATCGCACTGGATGACGCCAGTATCAAATACTCCACGGTACAAAACTGGTATCCCGGTGATAATGAAGGACGCGGTGGCATTTATAATTTTGTCACCAAGCGTGGCGAATGCCGTGGCGAGCGTTCGCATATCTCCTGGACCCAGGTGGAAACCGGTTCGGCAATCACCTGGAAGTATCCAAGCTGCATCCTGCGTGGCAATGATTCGGTGGGAGAGTTTTATTCCATTGCCGTCACCCGCGGAAAACAGCGGGCGGATACCGGTACCAAAATGATCCACCTGGGAAACAATACGCGCAGCACTATCGTCTCCAAGGGAATCAGCGCCGGGCAAGGCCAGAATATTTATCGCGGCCTGGTGCGCATGACACCACGCGCGCAAAACGCCAGGAATCATACGCAATGTGATTCATTACTACTGGGTGACAGTTGCGGGGCGCACACCTTTCCTTATATCGAAGTCCGGCAACCCAGTGCTGATGTCGAACACGAAGCGACAACGTCAAAAATCAGTGAAGACCAGTTGTTTTATTGCCGCCAGCGGGGACTCAGCGAAGAACAGGCGGTGAACATGATTGTGAATGGTTTCTGCAAGGAGGTCCTCAGGACCCTGCCAATGGAATTTGCCGTGGAAGCGCAAAAATTATTAAACGTCACGCTGGAAGGCGCTGTCGGATAAAACATGAACGAGGAGAATATTATGCTTTCGATCAGGAATCTACATGTCAATGTCAATGACAAACCGATTCTGAAAGGACTGAATCTTGATGTGCGGGCTGGCGAAGTGCACGCGATCA
>JARRNT010000024.1:0-52514 GCA_037384645.1 Gammaproteobacteria bacterium
TGGGTATGAAATTGCCTTTATATCTTATTGTTTTTATTAGCATTAATTGATTGGCACAGTTAGTGCTTCTATCAATATAAGCATATCCAGTTATTGATTGGATACATAACTTAAGGATTTCTGGGGACAGGAACATGAAAAAACTGAATTTTTTGAGTCTGCTGACCGCAACTGGCTTGTTCATTTTATCAAGCACTGCCTGGTCGCTCACCATCAACAGCGGCACCGAAGTTGGTGCGGAAGACCCTTTAGTGGGTTCAACCACTTCTTTGTCTAATAGCAGTATTGCTTCTGAGACGACCTGGGTTAACACTCTGGGGTTAGGCACCACTCTGACATTCAGCTATAAAAATGACAGCCCCAGCGGCTGGACACAAACAGATAGCGGCGGGTTGTACACGATTGGGCTTTCAACAAATCCTGGATATTTTCTACTCAAGCTGGGTAACGGTAACACTGGTAGCGAGGGATGGTATTTGTTTCAGAATAACCCTGACCTCAGTTACGCTGTTATTGACCTTGCTGCCATGGGTATTACAGATACGGGCCCGATCAGTCACATCACTGAATTCAATGGCACCACCACAGTTCCGGAACCCGGTTCAATCGCCCTGCTGGGACTTGGCCTGATCGGTCTGGGTCTGATGAGCCGCCGGGCTAAGAAAGCCAAAGCCTAAGCAACAGAGTCGTACGACTGCAAAAACAGAAAAGGCGCCGAAAGGCGCCTTTTTTATTTGCCCGCCTGGTTTAACTATTTATATACATTGTCGCGTGAGGCGTTGTCTAAACCTCGCACGGCATCCAAACTTGTTCAGTGACTCTTTAGCTTACCTGCTCCAGTCAAAAACCCTTCTGGCGACGATTCTTGCCTCCCGACCCGTTTGACTGACCACACCGCCGTGCCATAGCCTGTTCGTCCAGACAGACACGAGAATAAACGTCGCAAGCAGGTGTCCACTCATATGCCAGAACATCACGAGATCATTATCATTGGCGCCGGCCTCAGTGGCTTATATGCCGCGTGGCAACTCGCACAAAGGCAACACGATGTCATCGTGCTGGAATCCCGGGACCGAGCCGGTGGCCGCATCCTCTCGCTCGCGCATGATAATTGTGGCAGGTTTGACATGGGACCGGCCTGGATCTGGCCGCAGCTACAACCGCGCTTGCAGCATCTCCTGACCAGCCTGGATATCGACATCTTCAGCCAGTTCACCGCGGGCGACAGCCTGTACGAGCGCGACCCGACACACATTGAACGTTACCGCGGACAGTCCGCACACAGCCTGTCATTTCGCATCGCGGGTGGCAGCCAGCGCCTCATCGCGGCCCTGCAAACCTGCCTGCCCACTGGCTGCATACAGCTGAATACCCGCGTGCTGTCGATACGGCAACAGGGGCTCAGCATTCAGGCCAGACGCGATGACCAGGCCTGCGAGTACACGGCCGACCGAGTCATCCTGTCCCTGCCGCCCCGCCTCATCCAGCAGCATATCGCCTTCGACCCGGCTCTGCCTGTTGACGTTGCCACGGCCTGGAAAGCCATCCCCACCTGGATGGCCGGGCATTGCAAGCTCATTTTTGTCTATGACAAACCCTTCTGGCGCGAGCAGGGTTTATCCGGCGAAGTATTTAGCCACGTCGGCCCCATGTCGGAGATCTATGATGCCTCCCCCGTCACGGAGGAAACTTTTGGTCTCACCGCGTTTGTCGGCCTGACCGCACAGCAACGTCAATTGGTCTCACAAACTCAGTTGATTGATAGCTGCATGGCGCAACTGGATCGCCTGTTCGGTTCCTCAAGCCAGGTGGTACTGGACGTTAAAATCAAAGACTGGAGCCTGGATCAGGACACCGCAACGGCGCTCGATCTGACGGGCCCACCGACACACCCACATTACCCGGACGCCATTCCCCGCTGCTTCTGGGATAACAAGCTTATCCTCGCCGGGACCGAGACCGCCAGTGAACATGGCGGTTATCTCGAAGGTGCGCTGGAAAGTGCTGAACAAGCTATCGCCGCCATTCCGGTAAACAAGCCTTGATGCGCTGTTGAGGATCAGTCTGTGTTCCGTCGGCTCACTCAAATTCGTTTAATGAATCCAGAAAGCGGGATTTCGCGCCACGCACGTAGATATAGGGTTCCTTATATTTAGTCACGATAGCCAGGCGATTGGCCAGGCCAAAGATAGTCATCACCAATAGCACAAGCACTGACACCACCATCCCCAGCTGGGAGATATCGGCAGCGGTTATCCACACTCCCGCTATCACGACCAGAAACAATAGCCAGTTTATCAGGATGACCCGTTTGCGATAGGCAATATGTTTTTCACAAACAGGAATTTCCATTTTGAATTTTTTCTGAAAGATCAGGGCGAGAATGAGCGTAATCAGGATACTCACCAGAATTGACAGGTAGATCCAGGGATTGACATAGACCAGAGTACGTTTAAGGGTTTTATCGGTTGGCGTATTACACTTGATACAGCGTTTTGGCCAGAGCGTCTCGGCGGTTACCACGACACTTGAGGCGCGACGCCAAATCTGGTCTGCCTTTCCGCTTATACTCACATCGACGTTGCTTGTCGGTGCCTGATAGACGTTATCGAACTCATCGGCCATTTGCTATCCCCCCTGGTTGCTCGGCTCTTATGGTTATCGGCCTTACTGCCAGATTAATTATAGTATGTGATAGCTAAGTGAAGGCCTGAACAGCCTGATGTAGGCGCCTGCAGTCTACCCGCCTTGTTGCACAGGGCTAGCTCGTAATTGGCGGTGCATGGCGATATACCCGATACCAGACAAGCCATAACAACAGCGCACAGATATTGAGTCCCAGCATCGTCGCCGCCATCATTAAGGGATTCACGCCCGCCAGGGGGGTAATTACACCGGCAACAATACTGTTAAACAGGGTCTGCGCGAAACCCTGCAGCGCAGCAGACAGGCCACGATGATGCGGAAAGACTTCCAGCACCAGCAGGGTGACATTCGGCAGAGATAACGCCATGCCGGTGACATAGATCGTCAGTGGCGCGATGATACTGATCGGGGTCGGCGGCAACAGGGTCACGGACAACAGATTGATCCCGGCACCGCAAATCATGAGCAAGGCGCCCAGGCCGGCCGTCTGCGCCGGACTCAGGCGTTCGGCCACACGCCCGGACAGATATGCACCCAACATCAAGCTTGCCACCATCGGGACAAACATGCGCCAGAAATCATGTGCGCCGAGATGCAGGAAGTGATAGATCACCACTGGTGATCCGGCGATATACAAAAAGAAGCCGCCGAAATTCAGGGCGAAGACAGTAATCAGCATGACGAAACGGCGTGTCGTCAGCGCACGCCGGTAGGAACGCGCAACGTGTCCAGGATGTGGCGAACGACGATTCGCCGTCGGCAACGTTTCCGGTAGACGGAACATTACCAGCAGCCACATGAAAATTCCCAGGCCGGTAAGAAACCAGAACACCGCACGCCAGCCTGAAACAGTATGCAACCACCCGCCAATAATCGGTGCAACCGCCGGCGCCAGGGCAAACACCAGCATCACATTCGACATGGCCCGTTGTGCCTGACTGCCGGAAAAGGCATCGCGCACCATGGCCCGTCCGACGATCAAGCCCCCGCTGGCCGACAGTCCCTGGCCAATCCGCATCAGGAGTAACCACTTGTAATCGGTTGCCATAGCACAACCAATTGAGGTCGCTACATATACTGCCATGGCAAACAGGATAACGCGACGACGGCCAAGGGCATCAGACAGTGGGCCGTAGATCAGGGTCATGAGCGAAAATCCGGCCAGGTAAAGGCTCAGCGTCTGCTGTAACTGTGCGGTGCTGGCCATGAATTCCCGTTCGATATCGGGGAACGATGGCAGATAGGTGTCGATGGAAAACGGCGCCACCGAGGTGAGTATCGCGATAATAACGATAAATTCGATTGCCGACCTGCCAACGAGGGCTGGTTTCTGATTCATGCTGATTTCCAATGCTGCGGATGGCGCAATCTATGCGTTCAGGCCTTGATTGCCGGAACCGGGCAAGACCTGAGTAGCGAAGTATAAAGGGCCCGTGTATTAAAAAACATACTTAATCTGTAACGTAAGCCTGTTAGTGCTGAGGCTTGCCAGCAGTCAGCATCTGAAACCGCTCAGACACGAACAGTTTCTGCACTTCTGTGGCGGCAGTGAATCGATGCGCGAAGACAATGCTTTCCCGAGAGCTTGACGGATCCGGCAGCGATTACCCGCTATCGGCCTGTTAGCGTGAATATTTACTTCGATCCGGTACTGTAATGTTGTTTGCTTATATGTTTCCAGCCCAGCACATAAGCATCCAGTATCCAGTAATGTTGGTGTCGTTTTATATAAGGTATGCTGCGCGCATAATCACCCGGCCATTTTGTATTTTTGTAGTTTTGTTCCAGGACATGAATGCGGCGTTGTTTGGCGTTAACTTCGGATATCACCGCAACATGACCTGTCTTTAAATATGCCCTGGCATAAACTAACAAATCACCTGCCACCGGTCGGATACGGCTTCCGTTGGGATAATTGATCATCTTCAGCCGGGTTTTATCCCGTACCCGGGTCACATACTTTAACCCCCAGATATCCGCAGCTAAATTAACATCCCCATAAACCACACCTTTATTTTGCAATAACCAGCGTCGCGCATATTCCACACACTGCCACTTGATACCGGTGTAAGTGCCATTTTTGATGACGGGTACGCGGTTAACACAGTTCGCATTGCAGTTGGAGTAAGCAGGCACATTTCCGGCACCCACTCCCAGTACCTTGCCGAACACCACCTTGCAATGTGTCGTACAGGCCGCCGGGAGCGGCGTGTCCCTGGCATAACCCAAAGCCGGCATCAGCGACAGCAACAGGCTGACTGCATAGAAACCGAATCCATATCTCATGCCGTGCATAAACCGCGCCCCTGTTCCGTGCTTGCTCCCCGGTTAAGAAAGTCTACACCGTCATATCGCTGAATACAGCCGTCCCAGGATAAGTCGGCAGCCATGATGAGTGAACATTTTCTATGCAGATTTGGCATCAGGGCCGTTCCCCCCTCACGAAAGCCGGCACCGCGACCGCCCTGGTCCACTGGTTATACTTATATATAGGGCTGACAAATCGCGTGAAAATCACGAGGGTGAGGTCGGCTGACTGACAAAGCGCGACAGCGTGACCAGGATGCCCCCCTGCCCCCACAGCCAATCTGGTACCAAGTCTGCGCCACGGCCCACCACTCCACGCATACACGGACTGGCGCCGGTAATCGCCTTATAAATGATTAGGATTTGATCTGCCCTGTCGCTGCAGGCACAATGCGCGCCTGGATTCAGGTGGCCGACAGGCTCGGCCGGATATTCACGATTTTAAATCAACAAGTTAAGAGGTATCTCGATGAAACTGATTTTATTGGGCGCACCGGGCGCCGGTAAGGGCACCGTGGCCAAGCGACTGACGGAACTCGATGGCTCTGTACAGATTTCCACGGGTGACATCCTGCGCGGTGCAGTGCAGGCAGGTACGGAGCTGGGCAAAAAGGCCCAGGATTACATGAACCGTGGCGACCTGGTGCCGGACGAGCTGATCATGGGCATCATGGAAAACCGCCTGCAGGAGCCGGACTGTGCCAAGGGATTCCTGCTGGACGGTTTCCCCCGTACCATCCCGCAAGCGGAAGCCCTCAAGGTCCTGCTGGACAAGCTGGGCATCAAACTGGACATGGCTGTCAACATCGATGTACCGCGTGACGTAATCCTGGATCGCCTGACCACCCGCCGCACCTGCTCCAACCCGAAGTGCCAGGCGATTTACAACGTCAAGAGCAACCCGCCCAAGCAGGAAGGTGTTTGCGACAAGTGTGGCAGCCCGGTCGTGCAACGCGAGGACGAGACCGAGGAAGCGATCAGCAAACGCCTGGAAACCTATAACGAGAAGACCGCTCCCTTGATCGGATTCTACGAGAAGGAAGGTATGCTGGTCACCGTAAATGCCACTTCCAGCGATGCCGTGATCGACGCCATCAAGGCCAAACTGGCCGCCTGATAACACCAGGTGCAAGTCTGACCGGAGACAGTCGCTGTCTCCGGTTTTTTTATGCCTGGAGGTAACGCTTAACGGGTACCGGCATTTTAATAAGGTACGATTTACTTTCTGATGACATAAAACAGCGTATCGTCGATGACATCGTGATCAGTAATATTTTTTTCCATCGATGCCAAAGGCGTCAAGCTACGTCGTAAAGCCGCATTTGCGCAACTGCTTTTGCATGTTTGCAGGGCTGGTGTAATACAACATCGTGGCATAGTTATGACATCGGTCATTAATAATGGCATATTGCGACGAGATAATTTCAAGACTTTTATATCGCACCCGGTTTAGCAGGCTGACAGTCAAATTCTTTAAAAAACGACTCGCACACACAACGAACTTTACCGGGTTGAGCGTCTTTCCAACATCCAGTATGGGCTTGACCTTGATATCGGGGGCGCTTTTTATGGCTGAGACTTCATACGGTAATAAGTCATAACTCCATGTGTATTCATGAACCACCGTATCCATGGTCTTTTTGTTCAATTTATCTAATTTAGATTTATGCGAAAACGCTGCAAAATCACTATCACCTAGCGCAATTTCCCCGCTCGTATCAGGGTTCATCACGGCCTGCCTTTATTTTTATATTATTTGTAAGGTTATCGGCAGCAATTCCCAATTTAATAGTTTTGATATTTTCTAACGGGCCCGGTTATTTATCTTTTAAATACAATTAGTTACAGGTTTGCCGTGTTGGCCTGGCCACCCGCTCAGCGCCCTTTAGCCGGGTTATATCGGCAACAGGCAATCCTGCTTTGCCGAAACACGGCCGTGGACGCCAGGGTTGATGGCAACCCACGCAGCACGCTGATAGCAGGAATAATCCATTTATCGAAGCGGACTTTGCACAAATGTCCTGAATCACCTTGATAGTAGACAAGCTTCTGTGGGGAATGCGACATTGACTGTTATCGCAAGCGCCAATATGCATGCGCAGTCAGGACTCATACCTGTCTCAGGCACGATAGCTTAAAATACGGGCATCAGCATTACTCTCGTGAACTCACTTTACTTGCTGACGAGAAAACGTTAATAAAGTGTTATCCGGGTATGTTTTGAGATGGATCAGTGTCCTCGAGCCTCCGGATTGTATCCCGGGCATATAATATCGATATAATATTCAGGTCCAGCTGACTTCGACAGATAGAGAATTTATCATGACCAAACCGCTGTCCGCCGATCGACTCTATAGCCACTGTGACAGCTCGCAGTTTAGTTTCGATACTACCGATCAATTAACTGATCTCACGCAGATCGTGGGTCAGGATCGCGCTCTGAAGGCGATACACTTCGGCATTGAAATACAGCAGCCCGGCTATAACCTGTTTGTATTGGGACCAAGCGGCCTGGGCAAACACACGGTAGTGCGCAATTTCCTGGAGGAACAGGCCAGGCTTAAACCCGAGGCCATGGACTGGTGTTATGTCAACAACTTCGACAAACCTGATCAACCAATTGCCATAAAGCTTGACTCCGGACAGGCTATCCAGTTCAAGACTGATATGCGACACCTGGTCGAGGATCTACGCAGCGCCATCCCCACTGCCTTCGAAGCCGAGGAATATCATGCCCGCGTGCATGATATTGAAGAAGAACTCAAGGAGACAATGGAAGCCGAATTCGACAAGCTGGCCAAAGAAGCAGAATCACACGAGATTACACTGATCCGGACTCCTCACGGCTTTGCCTTTGCCCCGACGCGAGACAAGGAGGTCGTCAGCGAGAAAGAATTCGAAAAGCTACCGGAAAAAGAGCAGGCGCGTATCCAGGAAATCATTGCCGCGCTGGAAGACAAGCTGGCCATGGTTTTGCGCCTGCAGCCACAATGGCAACGGGAAACGCGCGACAAGATCAAGTCACTCAATCAGGAAATCGTCATGTCCGCAGCTGGGCACCTGATAGATGAACTTAAAAACAAATATCTACCCAATAAGTCTATCCAGCAATACCTTGATGCCGTGCTGAAAAATGTCATTGATAACCCCGATATTTTCCAGCGTGATGACGACAACCGCCAGGCGATGGACATCAGGCTCATAGAAAATACCGCCTACCGCCGCTATGACGTAAACATCCTGGTCAGTCATGCCAATCACGATGGCGCACCGATCGTATTCGAAGACAGCCCGACCTATCCTAATCTGGTAGGTGCAGTTGAACATACCGCACAATTTGGCGCGCTTATCACCGATTTCACCCTGATCAAGTCCGGCGCCCTGCACAAGGCGAATGGCGGTTACCTCATCATTGATGTCAATAAACTGCTGCAACAACCCTACGCCTGGGAAGGCCTCAAGCGTGCACTTTCTTCCCATGAAATCAAGATCCAGTCACTGGCGCAGATCTACAGCCTGATCAGCACGGTTTCGCTTGAACCCGAACCCATCCCGTTAAATATCAAGGTGGTTTTGATAGGTGATCGTATTCTCTACTACCTGCTGCATGAATACGATCCGGAATTCAAACACCTGTTCAAAGTCGCTGCCGATTTCGACAACCAATTTCCGCGCAACCCGGAGAACCAGCAAATTTATGCGCGATTGATTGCCACGATGCTTAAGCGCAATAAGCTCCTGCCATTTGACAGAGGCGCTGTTGCGCGCGTCATCGAACATGGTGCCCGACTTGCCGGTGATTCAGAAAAACTGTCTATTGAGATATTGAATATAACTGATTTACTCCGTGAATCTGATTACTGGGCAAGACAGACACAGAACCAGGTGGTAAATCGTGATCACGTGCAACAGGCTCTGGACGCCCATGTCTATCGGCATGATCGAATCCATATGCGTATCCAGGAGCAAATCATCCAGGGTACGCTGATGATAGACACTGATGGCGCGAAGATCGGTCAAATCAACGGCCTGACTGTGATCGAACTCGGCAATTTCGATTTTTCCGCGCCGACTCGAATTACCGCCACCGCCCGCCTCGGCGAGGGCGAAGTAATCGACATCGAACGCGAGGTGGAACTTGGTGGTTCAACCCACTCCAAAGGCGTTTTCATCCTGTCTGCGTACCTGGGCCAGCGTTTTGCCAGTAACCGGCCCTTATCGCTTTCCGCCAGTCTAACCTTCGAACAGTCTTACGGTTACATTGATGGCGACAGCGCATCCATGGCGGAACTCTGTGCCCTGCTCTCGGTGTTGTCTGAAATCCCCATAAAACAAAATCTCGCGATTACCGGTTCAGTTAACCAGTATGGTGAAGCCCAGGCGATTGGCGCCGTTAACGAAAAGATTGAGGGATTTTTCGATATCTGTCAGAAACGCGGACTCACTGGCACGCAGGGCGTGCTAATCCCAGTCAGCAATATCAGGCACCTGATGCTGCGCCACGACGTTATCACTGCCTGTGAAAATAACCAGTTCGCCATCTACGCCTATCAACATGTCGACGAGGCCATTGCCCTGCTCACTGGTGAATCTGCAGATACTGTGAATGACCGGGTGGGGCAGCGCCTGACGGAACTGGAAAAATATCGCGAGGAGTTTTCCAAGGCGGCACGTGGCACCAATGAAGACAATGAACCGCAACAGGACTAATCCAGCTTAAAACTAATTACCTCCGGCAGGAAAGCCCTGTCCAGCGTAGATACTGGCTTGCCTGAATAGTGATTGTCCACGGCTGTATATACCGCTTTTTCCAGAATAACGCCTTCATAGTAGTAGCTAGGACTGCCTCGTTTCATAAAAACCGTGTAACTATTCTTCAGTTTAATCTTACTTTTTGTCAGTTCTGAATTGAAAGCCTGATTAGCTGCATAGACCCGGTAATGTCCCCTGTGTGTTGCATAAAACTGATTCAGACCGGCAGCCCAGTCTGCGTATTGCTCACTGCGCCTGTTCTTGTTTTGCATCCGGTAGACAATCACGGCCTGACCATGGGCCAGGTCGGATTTGATTTTAGTCAGTAAATCTGCTGTTCCAGGCCCCGGATCGGCGGCATATGCACGTGTCAAGAGCAGCAGACACGCAACACCTGAAACGGCTAAAATCACCGCCCCACCTGTACCCGGCATTTCTCATGGCAAGAATGAACCTGTCTGCGTTTGCAGTTTGTGTTTTATTCCTGAAATCACTGGTCGTGTTCCAGTTATCCCCATCTACCAGATTACAGTCTACAGCGTGGCCGATATAGTGTTGGGATCTTGTCGCAGGTTTAACAACTGCCCCGCGCACTTCACTGCCCAGAATTCGTAATGACTGGTTGATACTCACGACCAGATCCAGTTCACTGGCGAATGCATTCATATGCCCTATCATCGGCGCAGCCGCCCTGGCTATAAGGAATTCACCTCTGTCAACGACTGGCCCGCCAATTTGTGCAAACATGGGACTAAGCTGAATATTTGACAATTCTGCCGTGGAAACACGGACAAGGTCACCTGTCGAAATGTATTGATTTTCGAACCATGTTTCGAGCATGGAACGGGTAGAACTACCGCATCTCCCGTTCAGCTCGGTATCAACAGATGGACTATAGTCTGCCAGAATATCCTCTTTCATTCACGGTAAATTCAGGCGCACGGACAGCGCTCGTCCCGCCCCATATTGCTGCATTATCGTTGTCACCACGTTGTAGCTCCATAAACACTCCATCTACCTTTAATTGATTATGCGCATATACGCTGTAATCACAGGCATGTTTAAAGCAAACCGACTACACAACAATTACTCATGACTCACAGCGGCATTCCAGCCATCGGTACGGACACTTATCATACTAATAGAACCTGTTAGCATAGCATAAACATGAATTCCAATATGAAGACAAATTCTAACGCACATATTTTTTCATGTGAAAAATATTTTGCACTGATGGATATAGCAAACAGGAACAGAATTATGAGATGCTGCCGAACGGCCTGGTAGCAAGCTCATAACCTCCGATAACAACGAGATAACGACAACAAACTTGATACAAATTTACCCCTGGAGATGAATCCTATGTGGTCAGGGCCTAGTTTGCATAACCCTAATGAGATCACTCCGCCTGTAACCAGACTATTATTATTTCATTTACCTGCAGGAACATGAAAAAAAGAAGTTGTCTGGCTCAGCAACTAATTTACTTTTGGTGTCTGGCTAAGCATCGGCATAGTGATTGACCGATTCTGCGTAAAGATTACCGACGTGGTACTGGTTAAAGCTCCTGCTCGTTATCAGACCCGGTTTCCCGTCTGAACTCGTCTTTGGTGATCAAGCCACAGTTTTGCGTCTCCTCGTTATACGTTATCAGCAGATCACCTGATTCCAGTCGTGCCAGCAACTGCGCAGCTTTCTCCTGCATGCTGAATTCGTCCTGTCCGTAGTCTGTGCCATCGCGCGTAACAAAATCTTCGATCAGGGACTGTAATGCATCCGAGGATAATTCGTTATAGGGAATAATCATACAAGCACACTATTGTTCCACTACCATGGGATTATCAGGATCGGTCGCCCAGACCTGAAGTGAATCCATATATACAGCCACATTGTTAAAGCCCAGCCGGGTCATCACAAAGGCATTGGCAGAGGCCGCAATCCCGCCACCACAATACGTAATTATGCGAGCATCCCGGTCAAGCCCCTGATGCAGGGCTGCCAGTTCCTGTGCAGAACGAAAACGCCCCGACTTGTCCAGTAATTGTAAAGCATCGATATTGATTGCCGTGGGTATGTGTCCCGGACGACCATAAATCGCCATAGCCCCGCGATAGGAAAATGCAGGCAGTGTGTCGATCAGTGTAACCGTATCATCATCAATACTAACAAGCACTTCGCCATGCTTGGCAATTAGTTCCGGCCGGGGACGGGGCGTTAAGGTTTTTACTGGGCGGGTGACAGCTTGCAGTGACAATGGATAGCCCGCTGCCGTCCATGCTACCAGTCCCCCATCCAGAATCGCAGCGTGGTCAAAACCCACCCAGCGCAGCATCCACCAAACTCGCGCTGCCCAGGCAGTATAACTCGTATCATACAACACTACCCGGGAATCATCACCCACGCCCAATGCCCCCATGGCCTGGCAAAACTGTTCCGGGGGAGGCAAGGCAAATTCAACGGGGTTATGGGTATCACACAGATCGCCTTTCAAATCAGCAAATCCGGCATTGGGTAGATGACCGGTATCATAGTCAGGACGTGCACTGACGTTGTGAAAACCACCCCCCTCTTCGGGTATCGTGGTCACCGAGCAATCCAGAATAACCAGATCGTCATCATCGATATGCTGATGTAACCACTCCGCCGTAACAAGTGTCTCCATCATCTTCTCCTGACAGGTAAACGGACTTCAGCCCATATGCAAATTATAGCAATCTGCCGGATCCAACTAATCGATGAATCCTGTGAACACAATACAAATGGATAAAGCGTCCCTGGCCGGTACGGGAAGAAAAATCGGATGCTATTCAGCCATTCTTGCCGGACTTCTTGTATTCCTCAAGCAATCGCTCAACGTGTTGTTGGGGCGAATTTTGCTGGTCATACTGATATACTAAAAATATGTTTTCCGAACTCAGTACCATTCAGTTACTTACCATCGCGATATTGCCGACATTGTTCGCCATCGTGGTTCATGAAGTCGCGCATGGCTGGGTTGCCAGGCGCCTGGGTGATAACACAGCTTATGCTGCAGGGCGTCTGACGCTCAACCCAATCAAACACATCGATCCGATTGGAACTATCCTGGTACCCTTAATACTGATTTTTACCGTACACTTTGCTTTCGGCTGGGCCAAACCGGTTCCCATCAACTGGAGAAATCTCCATCGGCCAAAACGCGATATTGCCCTAGTGGCGGCTGCAGGCCCAGGTGCGAATCTGGTAATGGCCATCCTCTGGGGCATACTGGTAAAAATCGGCACCCTGCTCCCGCAAGGCTCCATGATCGGCACACCATTAATCTATATGGGATTATTCGGCATCCTGATTAATGCCGTACTAATGGTATTTAACCTTGTACCGATACCACCGACTGACGGCGGACGCATCCTTACCAGCCTTTTGCCACCGCACATGGCTTACAAATTTAGCAAGGTCGAACCCTATGGCATGTTTATCCTGGTGGCACTGATGCTCACGGGCGTTCTATGGCGGGTAATTGGCCCGGTGATTCATTCGGTCATGTTGCTCATTCAGACCCTGGTCGGCCTGGGCTAATGAAAACGGGGCCAGAGTAATCCTGACTCCGACCCCATTTATGAATATACAAAGACCGTTCTTAGCTGATTATTGTGTCACGGTAGGCATGCCAGGTTGCATATCCCAGTACCGGTACGATAAGAACGAAACCGATCAGGGCAGTTGCAAAACCTATAATAATCCCTGCCAGTATGATTAGAGCCCATAGCAACATGACCATTTTGTTCCGCCACACCGCGTGCAAACTGGTCGATATCGCCGTCATTGCATCAGCATCCTGGTCCAGGATCATCGGCAATGCGAAGATACTCACCCAAAAGAGCACGCCGGCTGTTATCAATCCAACGAACAAGGTCGCTCCGTTTGTTAACGGTATTGTAGCCGTCACTGCAAACCGCTCAGAAGACGTCACAAAATCCATAACCATTGGCGTAATCAGGAGCAGGATCAGGAAGGCGAAACTCAGCAAAAGGACAAGCATGAGTTCGTGGCCCATTTCGTGCACGGCTTTTCGCCGTTCGTGACGAAAGCTTGGTTTGCGGTTTTGTTCGAGTAGCTGGCTGATATCGTAAAGTCCGAAAGCGAGAGCCGGGCCGACAATCAACAGGCTGACAATCAGACCGGCGATCAGGTAACCCACCTCCAGGCTTGAAACATAGACAAGCCCCCAGCCGATGGCAGCAAATATCACGCCGTAGATCAGACTATGCAGGGGGGCACGCCGATAGTCTTCCCAGCCCTGTTTAAGCCAGTTGAAAGGGGCAGCGTACATGAGCTGGCGGCAAGCTGCATAGAGATGAGAACCATGGCCCAGTGTATCTGCTGTCTTCATGTCACACCTCCTTAATAGATTAAAGAATAGTGTAAAGGGATAGCCTGTTAGCAATGTCAGGTATATCTTCAGCCTGGAAATGAACAAAGCATTAAGTTAGAAACAGGCAATATTCAATATTATTTTAGCAATAACCGTTTGCACTTCCTATGGGACTGGCCGCCCGGTTTTTAATAAAATCTATTTATAAACCACCGGTAATAGCCGGATCATAAAATCTATTTGGTACCGCGACTCGTTACCCTTGAGAATATTTATTATGAATAAACGCTCACGCACTGTGGCAATTCAGGCAGGCCCGGACTTGACTCAACCACGGGTTGCTTCGATGTAGGTAAAAACAAGCAGTGCAGTTACCAGGAGAATGGGGAACATCATGCGTCAAACCTCCGTACGCCAAAAACTAAACACCCAGCTAGTGACAGCATCGAAATCACAAGGTTCCAGTGTCTGCCGCTTTCACTTCCTCGGAATTGCAGACCCCCGCTATCCTGGTTTTATGCTAATCGCCATTCAGCATCGATTGGTACATGCTGTAGCTGCAACTTACCTACAACGCGGTTACTCTTACACCGCTGCGAGGTAATCCTTCGAACTGATGAAAAAGTGTGACTTCACTGAACAAGATCTAATATAGATCTTGTTACAAAGTCACTAACCGTTTATGTAAGACACCGCCAACCAGATACAACACTGATCCTAATCTATATAGGACGTACCTATTGATATATCTGTAGCGGGAAATCCTTCTTCACCGTAACCGTCATTATCATGTGCTGTTTCTCCAATACCAGCTTCACTCAAATTATGATGCATTTCGGCAAGTGGCAATACATTATGGCTACCATTCTCAATCGACAGGTAAGTTAAACTGCTTATATCCCGAGTTCCACCTGATTTCGCTAATATGAACAAACCAGGAGATTAGTTAGCCGGCTCGGCAGAAACGATATCAATGACAGTAATTTCCGACGGCGCCAGGAAACGAATTGGTGGGCCCCAGGTACCGCTGCCATAGCTAACATACAACCAGGCCTCCGGTCCGACTTTTGACATCCCCATCGGCACCCGGTAGACCAGCCTGGTCAGCAGACCAAATGGAAATATCTGTCCACCATGGACATGCCCTGACAGCTGCAAGTCGAAATACGGAATCGAGGCTTTGTTTATGACCGGTTGATGCTTTAACAGGATCGTCACGCGGCCATTATCGAATGGTTTCAACACGTCAGCTTCCGGAGGTGGGGCTTGTGTTGCCAGGTGAATCACTGCTGGATCATCCACCCCGACAATATTCAGCAGGTCATCGATTTGCCTGCCTGTATCGGATAACACCGTACATCCAGCATCACGGGTAAAGGCTAATGCATCATTAATTCCTGCGAAGGCCTCATGATTGCCAGTTACCGCATAGCAACCGTAGCGGGCGTGTAATTTGTGCAATATCGAGGCATATTGACTGATGTGATTAGCCTGCATGTCAACGAGATCACCGGTGGATACGATGAGGTCCGGGTCCAGCTCATTGATCGTAGCAACCAGGCGCTGGATCCGTGCCTCGCTGGTCAGCAGGTCCAGATGCAAATCAGTCACCTGGACAATGCGAAACGCCGGTTTGCCCGGCGAAAATTTGGACGTAGGAAATCGTACGTACCGGAAATGAACCTGGTTTGCCGCATAAATACCATAGGCGCAAACCGCCAATGCCAAGCCTAATACCGCCACAGTGATCTGTGGCGCGGCCAACACCGGCAACAAGGCTGTATTAAGGCGGGCACCATACAGCGAGAGGAATATCGCAAGAAATAATGCAAAACCACCCAGTTTCATTTACTGCCCGTGCTCCAACTTCAATCGTACGCTGACATGAGTTTTAATGGCCCGCTTTTACTGAAAAACACAGGGTTTCACCAATCTACTACTCTCAGTGCTTCTATTAATGCAGTATAGGAAGTATATCGCTTCAGTTTCAATGACCTGACAAAAGCGACGCGCTAGTAAAATTCAGCTCCCTGGTATTTGGGTTTCTGATATAAATGATTTTCATTTGGCAGTATCCGCTCTATACCTTATTTAATAGGTGCACGTGCCAGGCATTGTTCAGAACAGGATTGATTGTCACTGCAACGTTGTCCGCTATCAGCTGCTTCGAATCATGCAGTCATCAGGCCCGGCGTGCCAGAGGCTACAGACTCCCGCCAACCGGTCGGAACGGGTAGCTAGCGAACCCATCAGGCCAGCTGGGCCTGCCATCGCGCTATGGTAATACCTGGCTGTGATTGAAACCGGACCGGATGTTATTCCCCGACCGCTCCCCAAACCGGCTCATTCATCCCCACCTAAAGAGCTAAGGCCTTGTTATTGATAAAATTTATTGAGTTAGGACAGTTCTGCCGGATTTTAGCCCGGAATCAGTCGTCTAAATTGTGAGTTGATTCGCTGTTATCAGGGCAATAAATTTTGCTAGAGTTGGATCACATTTATAAATAGGGGTATATACGATGCGTACTCAATTATTGTTTGGCCTGGTGGCGAGCATGTGTCTTACCCTGGCCGGGTGTGGTGGAGGTAGTGGTTCAGGTTCCGGCAAACTGAGTGTCGGGATGACCGACGCGCCCATCGATGGCGCGCAAAAAGTTGTCATTCATGTCACGTCGGCCACGTTGCATGGACCCGATGGCAATACGACGTACGATGTGATGGACAGCACAACCGGCACCCCGGGCCGTGATATTGACTTGCTTAAATTTCAGGGCGGCCAGTGGACGGGCCTGTTTGATGCCACGGTCACCGCGGGCCATTACAGCTGGATCAGGCTGGGCATCGACCAGTCAAAGTCCTATATCCAAATTAATGACACGAAATATGGCCTTACCTGTCCCAGCTGTGACAATACTGGTTACAAGATCAATACCAGCTTTAATGTAGCAAAAGATGCCACGCTAACCATGATGCTGGATTTTGTTCGCCTGGTTGATGCTGCCGCCAGCGGCTCAATAAGTGGCAGCGTGGATGGCACTCTCTTATCCTCATTATTACCCTCAAGTGGTGGGATGTGTAGTGTTTATGTATTTGCTGGTCTAGATGCGACACCTGACGATATCTATATCCCGACCAGTTCACCGATACCGAGCACACAGAATAATCCGGTCACGACTGCGAATGTGACAGGCACCGGACCTTATACCTATACCGCGGCTTTTCTCCCGGCAGGTGATTACACACTCGCAGTAACCTGCATGGCTAGCAGTGATTCGGCCGCAACTAAAGAAACACTGTCATTTAGCTATACGCAGAATGCAACTGTCGCTGCAGGCGCAACAACGACTCTGGATTTCCCTGCGACTCAGCCGCCGACGACACCCTGATATGCCATAACAGGGCTTCTGTATGCACATATCCGCTGCCCGGCGGGTGTGTGCATTTCATTTACTCAATCGCCGGCCATGGCGATTCAGAAAATAGCCGGCAAGAATAATCAGCACGATAAGCCCGATAATCACGGCAGGCGCCCAGGGCGCCAGCGCCGCAGCATGGGCCTGAAGCCCAAACAGAATATAGGACCACACGACTATCGCCAGGTAGGTACCGGCGAGCACGACTAATACGGTCAACCATGCCGGAAATCCAAGCAAAAACCCGATAGCACTCCCCACTACCGGTCCTGTCATCCAGAACGGGAACCAGACAAAAACAAACAAGCCGATGATGCCATAGCGGCGGACCTTGACCTGATGCTGCTCGGCAACGGACCTTGTGTTATCGAGGAAGCGCTTCAGACGGGGAAAGACGATCAGCTTGCGCATGCTGAAAACAAATATCGGATAAAACAATAACACCAATACTGTCTCTACCCAGATATTGACCGATATTACCAGGGCATGCCCGTAACCACTGGCATAACCAATGGACAAGGATACCGCTCGGCCAAATACGATGTTACTAAAGCTCATGGCACCGATCATCCGGGAAACGCTGGGTGCCCAGAAAGCCGTCACCCCCATCGCAATCAGGCCAAGCAAAGCAATGGCGATACCGAGCCACAGGATGCGCCCTTCAGTCGTTTTGAATAAGCAGCGCCAGGCCGGCCGGTTTAAGTGTGCTTTATCTTTCCTGTCCACAACAGCAATAATCAGTGCTTGACATCAATATTTTATAACAATAGCAGTAAAATGTTAGACGATGGTTCTAACAATCAGCAATCGATAATAAATCTACCTCTGCCCTGTACATAGCATAAATATTCGTATTTTGCTAAACTGTTTAAGTACAGCACAGGAATCCATGTATACGCTTTTCTGTGCACAAGACCTCCTGGCTTTGTCATTATTCAGCCTTTTTCGAATACCTATCTTCCATTACTTATTTAAAATGGTGAACCTATGGTTAGTTATACTTTGTGGTTCTGTCCTGTTTCTGTACTTTAAGTATGTTCATATTTTCCCCGGTGTAATAAATACAGAGACTCCTCAAAAAATCGCGGAATTCTTTCCCGGCTCAAACTCTGAGATATTCAGGCCTATGGTCCTTTTACTCCAGGAGGGACTCAGCAAACTGAATAACAGTGTCATTATTATTTTTATGATAATGACACTGTTATTGACCATAATTCAACTCATTCTGTATATGCCATCCAGTCTGAGGTATGTCTACTACACGCATGTCAGCCCGGTAAAATACTCACTGAAACATATTTTAGTTTCCTTGTTGCTTTTCGTACCTCTTTTATTTGTATCTATTTTCCTCTTCAAGCTGGACAGCAGCCTTAATCCAGAACTGGAAAATCTGCTCAGCCAGAAACGCCATACTATCAAGGATACTGACAACCAGTTTTACCCCATGCTAAGCCTATGGATACCGAACGTTACCGACAGGGTCGCATATGGAAAAAACTGGTTATCAGGATTCAGAAAAATACCGGCTTATTACAGGAATCATCAGGCATCGATAAATCCCGCTGCTTATCCCGGTTACCAGAAACTAAGCCTGGGTGGCATGCCGAAGACAGACCAGGCTGAGATCAATCAACTTTATATACAACGGTTGCAGAATGACAACGCCAAACTCGACATGCAAATCAAAAACTACATAAGGAAATACCAGGCACCATTACAAGTCGCCCGCTCGTTCTATAGTAGCAAGCATTACCTGAACCCGATCAAGCAAACCAGCCTAAGCTATACAAGCTTCTACAACGACTATTCCGGAAGCTTTTTATCCCTGCAACGGTTAAATTTGCTGGAAAATCTGATTGGCTCCAGCAATGACACCAAAACCATGATTAAAAATATACGTGCTAACTACTATTTCAACATGAATGTAATCAGGCATAGTAGCGACCCGATTGTGAAACTTTTGTTCATAAAAAAACAGGATGTGGTTATCCAGTTTCTATACAGCCTGCTAAACAACCCTAAATACCAAAATGTCAGTATTTACAAATTCATCGATCATATTCCGGAGCTGACCAAAGCAGTGATCGCTCTCAACCTTATTGCGAAAAACAAACTACAACTTATCAACAAAGAACTCGTACAGGCGAATAATAAATTATCGCATTCACAATCTATTCTCGCTGACTTCAGCAAATATACTTACAAATACCACAAAACTCTGAACTGTATTTTTGAGCGGGCAACGAGAAAATACAATCTTGACAACTCGGCAATTTCTGTCCACATAAACAGGCAAACCACTCCTATCCAAAAAGCAGCTCTGGATAACGTCATCGGTGACGCTATTTGCAAAACGAGTATAACGGATAATAAAGACGATATATTTATCAGGTCTGTCGCAACTAATGGCCGCATTATGATCTTAAAGGCACGCAGCAAGATACTGGAAAACAAGATCGATGTTTTCAATATTGGCGCATTTCTAAACAATAATAGTCAAATATATCATAATCCTTTCACAGACCGCCCGTTGAAATGGGACAGAGATATGCACCAAATTTATTTCGAATACAACATTGGCAGGAAAAAAGTTAGAGTCAGTTATTAACTGCATAAAATCTTAGTGTTCACTACCCGACGGCACACAAGCTATATATCTGCAAAGAATAGATAAACAATACCAGGATTCATCAATTTAAAAGGAATGGAATGGTGTTTCGTTTAAAATCTTAGTAGATGCATGCATGACTGACTGATTCACCGTAAACAAGTCGGCGTACCGTTCGGTACGCCGACTATACTTAGCAGGATACTACAAGGTTTTATTGTCAGGCGACGACCAGCCTTTTACCAGCGATCTCATTGAGCAAGGCTGCAAACGCAGTGTAACCTGCGCATACCGAAGCAATGATCCCGGAAATGCCGCCCAGCAACATCAGCAAGTGATTAGGTTCAGGATTGGACAGCCAATGGGCGACAGCCACGAGCACCAGCATCAGCGTGGTAAAACCCAGCGCGACGCGCAGCATCATCCATTTCCTGGCGACGATAGCGCCAAAGAATGTCAGTAAGCCAAATGCCGCCCAGAACATGAAATACCAGCCGAGATAAGCCAGATGCGGACCAGCTGCCCAGGCAGAACCTTTAGGGATTGGTGATTGCGCTACAACATAGGTAAATGCCCAGAAAAATAACGCCCACCCGCCAAACGCGACGCCGCCGAAAGTTTGACCGCGTAGAAAGTCAATGATCGACGCGATTCCTATCCCGACTGTTCCAACGATGATAATTGCCATGATCATGTCACTTTTCGGAAAAATATTTGCCACGATAAAGCTTAGCGATATGAGGGCGATCCCATACGATATAAGACCCAGTGCACTCGGGTCACCTAATTCACTGTTTGTTTTTATATCTGACATCTCACTTTCCTCCTGATGTGGTCATGTTTATTTATATTGGCACGTCCAGCGGCCTTATTGTCTGACTGCGGGGCCGTGCCCCTTCGAGCTGCCCGGTAATGAAAACTTTGGATAAAACGCACCAGGCTTGGGGCAAAAAGTATAAACCGCTACTCACTGTTCCACCATGGATCTGCAAACTTTATATAAAACACACATAGGAACTCTTCTGAGTCAGCCTTGTCAAAGCTGACCTGTTTTTCCTATTTTATCTTAGGGGAATACAGAAAATGCTATTAATAAATTCAAAGGCAATAAAACTAAGGAAATAACATATAACACCAACTTCAGCGCAAACCTTTATGCCTTTTAGAAAAATGTGTTTGCACTTAATGCAGGAATGAAAAACAGCAGCATACAGCGAACGATTGCATAGCAATTCATCGCATCGATTTTTTATGCTGTTGACGCCTTTTGACGGGGACAGGCTTACATAGATGCTCAATCAACCGTTCGATCTGTTGAGTACAACAACCACTCCCCATCGTGGCATAAGTCTGTTTTTTTACCTC
Source organism: Gammaproteobacteria bacterium (assembly GCA_037384645.1). Lineage (GTDB taxonomy): Bacteria > Pseudomonadota > Gammaproteobacteria > UBA6429 > Thiohalophilaceae > RI-92. The sequence continues at coordinate 21,446 of JARRNT010000024.1, forward strand.
TTCCACCGTTATCGCTCCATTGACAATAGCAACAATTATATCGATCTTGGGTACATCCATACATACGCACAGATTTCTGTCTAAATTTTCTCTCATGCCAGACGGAAGTTTATCCAGATGCTTTGTGCTACACTCGGTTTTCACAAGCTCATATCGCTATATAAGTAAGTTACGATGGTTATGCAGTCTCTCTGCTACCAGCAATGATCGCAACTTGCTGCACCTCGATATTAGCGGTCACAGGTAAACTTAACCCATTTGATCGCTAGCGACATAATAGCGTGGGTCCTCGATAACGCTGACCTCAACAAGATTCCCCGCCTTCTTTAACAGCGCGCGACACTCAGGACTAAGGTGGCGCAGATGCAGATTTTTACCCGACTGAATATATTTGTCCGCCAGATTATCAATGGCTTCGATCGCAGAATGGTCGGCCACACGCGAATTCTGAAAGTCAATAATCACCTCATCCGGGTCAGTCTCCGGATGAAACAACTCCAGGAAATTTTTGACCGAACCAAAAAATAACGGGCCGTTGAGTCTGTACACACGTGTGCCATTTTCGTCCTCGTCGCTTGTGACATTGATATGCCTCGCATGCTCCCAGGCAAATGCCAGTGCCGAAATAATCACACCGACGACCACGGCAATGGCCAGATCTGTTGCCACGGTCACTGCAGAGACCAGGATAAGAACAAAGGCATCAGTACGCGGAATCTTGCCAATTATTCGAAAGCTGGTCCATTCGAAAGTACCCAGCACGACAATAAACATCACACCGACCAGTGCGGCCATTGGGATCATGGCAATCAATTTGGAGGCAAACAGAATAAATGCCAACAGGAACAATGCTGCTGCGATACCGGACAGGCGCTGTCTCCCGCCTGAATTGACGTTAATCATACTCTGACCAATCATGGCACAACCTCCCATTCCACCAAACAGGCCAGTGACCGTGTTTGCGATGCCCTGGCCAACACACTCACGATTACCTTTGCCGCGTGTGTTGGTAACATCATCTATCAGCGTCAGGGTAAGCAGGGACTCGATTAATCCCACGGCAGCGAGAATCACTGCATAGGGAAAAATGATCCGCAGGGTTTCCCAATTCATGGGTACCACTGGGAGATGGAAGCTCGGCAAGCCCCCTTCAATGGACGCCAGGTCACCCACGGACTTGGTGTCGATATGAAATACCAGCACGATCACCGTCACAGTGATGATGGCGGCCAGGGAAGACGGAATTATCGTGGTCAGGCGCGGCAGGAAATATGAAATTGCCATGGTCAGCGCAATCAGGCCGATGAATATATACAGCATGCTGCCCTGCATCCACACGGCCGTACCGTCAACGCCCTGAATGTGAAAATGTTGCAACTGGGCAAGAAAAATGACAATGGCCAGTCCATTCACAAAGCCAAGCATAACCGGATAGGGCACCATCCGGATGTATTTACCCAGGCGCAGCAGGCCCGCACCAATCTGCAATAGTCCGGCCAGCACCACAGTGGCGAACAGGTATTCCACGCCATGCTGGGCAACCAGGGCCACCATGACCACGGCCATGGAACCGGTCGCACCGGAAATCATGCCGGGCCGACCACCAAAAATCGACGCCAACAGGCCGACCATGAATGCGGCATATAAACCAACCAGCGGATCAACACCCGCCACAAAGGCAAAAGCCACGGCCTCTGGAACCAGAGCAAGCGCCACCGTCAGACCGGAGAGAATTTCGTTTTGCACACAGGCACGGGTGGCACAGCCAAGCTGGAACATCGCGGGGTAACCTCTTTGGGAACGTCAAAAGCCGAGCATATTAGCAAAATCTAATATTCAGGGAAAGGCAAAAGGGTAATGACACAACAACTTATGGAATATAAATGTGATCTGCGCTTAGCATTCTATGCTTTGTTTGGCCATCAAAAGTTATCCCAGTATGGCGGATCATTGATTCTTGTTTTTAGAAAATCGATAAAAGTACGTATTTTTGCCGGCAGGTAATGTCTTGAAGTATAGACTGCATAGATATCCAGATTGAGTAAAGTATAATCATTGAGCACCGTTTGTAATTGACCATTTCGGATGGCTTCGTAGGCAATGAACGTCGGCATGGTCGATATACCCATGCCGGCTATTGCAGCTTCCAGCAACACTTCCGGGTTATTTGAGGTGAACACCGGCGAGATTTTTACCGGGTAATCCTTACCGTCTTTTTCCAGTGGCCAGGTGTTGTTCTGGGTATAGCTGTACAACATGCAGGGATGAATGTGTAAATCAGAAGCTACCTCAAGCGCCGGTGCAGTTTTGAGATAAGCGGGTGAAGCGACCAACACATGCTTACAACTTGTCAGACGGCGTGCGATCAGCTCAGGTTCATGTTGATAGGCAATACGAATGGCCAGGTCATAGCCTTCATCCACCAGATCAACCAGTCGTTCACTGACCATGATTTCCATCTTTACATCAGGGTAGAGGCGGTTGAATTCACCGAGCAATGGCATGAGGTGGCGATGCGCAAACACACTGGGGGCACTGATACGCAAGGTACCCTTCGGCGCACCACTTAGACCCATAACCATGTCATCGGCCTCATCCATGAGCAGCAGCATTTCCTTGCAACGTTCGAAATAGATCCGACCGGATTCCGTCGTGCTCACATGCCGGGTCGTGCGATTGAGCAGGCGTACCCCCAACTGCGCCTCCAGCTGTGACACGTATTTGCTGGCCGCCGCCCGCGAAATCCCCATCCGCTCACTGGCCGCTGAAAAACTCCCGCTTTCAACCACCAGGCTAAAAGCCTTGATGCGTGTCAGTTTATCCATGCTGCAAGATTGTTTCTATATTGTTAACAGTCTAGCAACAGTAATGAGCTTTATCTATCTAGCATTAACAACTATGTTTACTCCACTATTTAATTACCGACAAAGGGGGTCAGGTTTATGAGTATTCACGCAAAGACCATGGAAGAACAGCTGGCAAATTCCCAGGCGCCCGCCATGGCACCCGAGGCGGCACTGGACCCGAGCCACATTATGCAAACCGCCACGGCCTTCTGGGCATCCAAAGTGTTACTCACCGCCGTGGAATTTGACCTGTTCAGCGTGCTGGGTGACAAGACCATGACCGCTGGGGACCTGGGTCAGCAGCTGGGAATTCACCCAAGAGGCACGTATGACTTTTTTGACGCCCTGCTCGCCGCCGGATTTCTGGAGCGTGAAGGTAATGGCGTGCAGGCCAAATACCGAAACACCCCCAACACCCACGCCTTCCTGGACAAAAACAGCCCCATGTACATCGGGGGTCTGCCCGAAATGCTCAACGCGCGCTTATTTGGCTTCTGGAATCACCTGGGCGAGGCATTGAAAACCGGCCAGCCTCAAAACGAGGGCAAGCAGAATGGCAAACCACTGTTCGAAGAGCTGTATGCCGACCAGGCACGCCTTGGCCAGTTTCTCGACGCCATGACTGGTTTCCAGGCCGCCAACTTCCAGCAGCTCGCGGAAAATTTTCATTTCGAAAATTATCAATCCGTCAGCGACATGGGTGGCGCACTCGCCCTGCTCTCGCGCATTATTGCCAGCCGACACCCACACCTGAAATTTAACTCTTTCGATTTGCCGCCGGTCGCACCGCTGGCGCAACAGCATATTGATAATGCTGGTCTGAGCGATCGCATTACCGTGATGGCCGGCGACTTCTTCGTCGACGACTTCCCCTCTGCCGATATCATTACCATGGGCAATATCCTGCATGACTGGAACCTGGAGAAGAAAAAGCTTCTGATCCAGAAAGCCTATGCCGCACTGCCCAAGGGTGGCGCACTGATTGCCATTGAAAATCTGATCGATGACGCACGGCGCGAAAACCTGTTTGGCCTGCTCATGTCGTTAAACATGCTCATCGAGACCGGCGACGGCTTTGACTACTCCGGCGAGGATTTCCGTCAATGGTGTTCAGAAGCGGGCTTTAGCCAGTATGAATTCATTCACCTTGCCGGCCCGACCTTTGCGGCAGTTGCATATAAATAAAGTGTAATTGGAGCCGTCATGATGGGGACTGGCCGCGATGAGATCGGATGAAATCGTGGTCAGTCCCTATTGCTCTTCAGGCAAATTCGCCGATTAGCTCACAAATTTCCCTTTGTATCTTATGAACTCTACGCCGATTAAAGATGTATTATAAAAATCGAACTAGGTGATGATATGAAGTTAATCAAATATGGTTTTTTGATATTGATCTTGAGTGTAGCCACCGGCTGTACGATTTCAGCTCCCGGGGTCAGAATTCATGCACCGCTCCCAGGAGTGGATATTGATATGGATTCGGGCCATGGTGGTGGATTTTGTCCTCCAGGACAAGCCAAGAAAGGAAATTGCTAATAGAGAGAAGAGAAAGGTGGAGTTATCCACCTTTCTGAATTATTCTTAGCTACAATTATCAATCCACTCTACCAGACGCTTCTCCCCCCAATAATTCGCCAGGCCGGGTATTACGCCGCTAATGAATCCCACATGGCCACCGAATTCCGTCAACTCTAGCCAGACATTTTCCGGCAACTCGTCAGCCTGGGGAGATGTATGCGCATTCATGAAGGGATCATCCCTGGCATGCAGAATCAAGGTCGGTACACGAATCCGTGGGATAAACTGGCGGCTACTGGCGCGCGAATAGTAGTCCTCTGCGCTTTTGAATCCGTGCAAGGGCGCCGTCACCTTATCGTCGAACTCCCAGAACGTATTGAGCGTATCGATATTCACATCCAGCGGTGATGGGACACTCGCGAACTTTGTTTTATATTTCGTCTGCATGCTACTGATCAGGTACCATTGATAAAGCTGTGAAAACCCCTCACCCATCCGCTGAGCAGCATCCGCAAGGCGAAATGGAACAGACATCACCGCGGCTCGCTGTAATGGCATGGCCGAGCCCTGTTCGCCCAACCACTTCAATAACACGTTACCGCCAAGGGAAAAGCCCACGGCGGCGTACACCTCGATACCCATTCGATCTTGCAGATATTCCAGAATGCGTTGAGGATCTTCACTCTGACCACTGTGATACCACTTAGACAGGCGATTGGGTTGCGAGCTACAGCCACGAAAATGCATCACGCAGGAGCGATAACCACGCTGGTTGAGCGCGTGCATGAGTCCACGGGCATAGCTGGATTTAACACTCCCTTCCAGGCCATGCAGGAGCAGCACCGTCCTGCCTTCCCGGGGACCAGACCAGGCCAGGTCGATGAAATCACCATCCGGTAACTCCACCCGCTGCCACTCGATTTTCAGCCTGGGATTGAGACGAAGAAAGCTGGACCATATCGTCTGGGCATGTGGTCCGCGCATCCACCAGGCTGGTTTAAATGCACTTTGAATAACAGGCAATCAACTTTCCTCGACTTATTACTCAAATCCTAGATATTAGCACTGTTATTATCACTTTTTATCCGCACTTATACAGACACGCTTTATTGGCCCAGGTTCTCTCTGAGGTGAGCAGGCGTTTTATGAGGATTTGGCAGACGAACAGCACTCAAATGATGAATACGCTTTCCGACCTGCCCCAGGTTCCTGATCGTACTCACATGCATATACATACTGCCAGGAAATCCCAGCCAATTTAACGACTTAGACGCTCACTGCCTGTGCTGTGCCGTTCGCTACATCCGGCACCAGGCCATATCGAGCCATGACTGGCGGGAGTTTTGCGCGGGCCGGCGCTCCCAGGCATAGGCCATCTCAGCCACATCGCGGCAGATCTGGGACCCGATATCCGCCGTCAACATCACCGACGGGCGCACTAGCATGGGATTCGTAAGCCTGCCGATCTAGCTGGTCTATCTGTCCTAGCGCAGCATCTCATCTCGCCTACGACCATAATCGAGTTTCTCGCTGCGCGTGCCGGCTCCGTCCTGCCCTGGACAACTAGCTGGTGAAAGGCTGAAGGAGACAGACCGCGAAAATCCGTGTTTACCTATTACAACTTTTCACTGGACCTGGCTGACATTCACACGCGATTTATCGCCATAGCTGTTGATCAAAACCGCCACGTCCTGTCGTAGCATTAGTCTATTTTATTAGCTTCTTCCATCGTTGGCGCATGGCATATATAAACTCGCCCAGATTTTTATCCCCCTACGCCGAGAGATTGACCAATAGTTTATCCAGAAAAAAGTAGCCCATTTCATTTTCACCACATCAGGTCGTGTTGTGAAAAACCAGTAAGAGCTATGATGCCTGCTGTTGTCAGTCATGACGATGATAAATCGAGGCACTGTCCCTCTATTACGGTTTACCTGAAGCGCTATGAATTATTTCGGTGCATAAAACAAAATCTGGCCACTACATTTAGCCGTATAACTATCTTTTTGCACCATCACATTACATCTGCATAAATGCATATTTGTCGCTTGCACCATATTGAGTATATCCAGGATAAAGCGTGAGATTATTCACGATAATTAAAAATTTTCCAGTCTAAAGACTTCATACAAAGACTATTAGACATTTATAATATCCTAATGTATTCCATAAATTATAAGCAGTGTATGGATCAGAGCAGACATCAGATTGTCATTGTCGGTGGCGGCTCAGCCGGGCTCGAACTGGCTACCACCCTGGGTAAAAAAATTGGCAAAAAACAGCTTGTTGATGTGGTTCTCATCGATGCCAGTCGTACGCATATCTGGAAGCCGCTATTACATGAAATCGCAGCCGGTACCCTGGACTCTGCGGATGATGAACTGGAATACCTGGCACAGGCACGCTGGTCTAACTTTCGATATCGCCTGGGGCGTATGACTGCTCTCGATCGTGAACGACAGGAAGTCTGCCTGGCACCAACCATTAATGAAGAAGGCACGGAGATTATCCCGGAACGTCGTTTCCACTACGACACCCTGATAATGGCTGTTGGCAGCCTCAGTAATGACTTTGGTATTCGCGGGGTAAAACAAAACTGTTTGTTTCTCGACAACACTGAGCAGGCGGAACGTTTTCAACGCAAACTGCTGGATTGCATGTTAAAGGCGCATACCCAGGGTACGCCCATCGTGAAAGGGCAACTCGACCTGGCCATCGTCGGGGCTGGCGCAACCGGTGTGGAGCTTGCCGCCCAGATTCATCATGTTACACGTAAGCTGGCCAGCTTTGGACTTGATACCATCGACCCGGATAAACATATCAGGATCCATGTCATCGAAGCCGGGCCACGTATCCTGCCCGCGTTGCCAGAGCGCTTATCACAGGCCGCTGAACATGAACTAGTCCGGCTAGGGGTCACCGTGCATGTCAATCAGCGAGTCATCGAGATCACGGAAACCGGTATCGTTACCGCCGAGGGGAAACTCATCCCGGCAGCCATGAAAGTCTGGGCGGCGGGTATCAAGGCACCGGATTTTCTCAAGGACATCGCCGGGCTGGAAACCAACCGTCTCAACCAGCTGGTTGTAAAGCGCAATTTACAAACAACCCGTGACAAGCGAATCTTTGCCATCGGTGACTGCGCCGCCTGTCCGCTCGATGATAATGGCAATTTTGTGCCGCCGCGGGCACAGGCAGCGCATCAGGAAGCGACAACTCTGGCCAGAACCATACTGCGGAAACTAAAGGGGCTGCCACCTCTCGAGTATAACTACCGCGATTACGGTTCAATGGTGGCCATGGGAGACTATAGTACCGTTGGCAACCTGATGGGCGGCCTGATGCGCAGCATGATGGTATCCGGTCTGACTGCCCGCATCGTTTACCTTTATCTGTACAAGATACACCAGGCGGCACTTTACGGCTGGCCTCGTGCCATCCTGATTAGCTTGCTGCGTTTTCTGCGCAGAGGCATCGATCCACAAATCAAATTACATTAATCATATAATGCGCCAGGAACGTGGGCATTCGCCAATACTTTCCCACTCAAGTCGATTCTCCATCAGACTTGTTAATTAGCATTTCTTTACCGGTACAGCATTCAATCCTCGATCTTACTTAATCATATATGTATACATCTTGCGCCACTGGCCGGCCCTGCAGGACATTCAGTAACACCGAGTAACAATTCAGTACCTGGTCCGGGATTATTTACAGCTTATTCGTCGCTGCTTAACTGGAAGGAGCCCAGCATTGCGTCGTTCACATATTATGGCCTATACTCTGCCGGCTATCATCAGTTCTTCCGATTAGTTGCAAGCTGTATTGAAAACAACACGCGTGTATCCGTAACAGTAGACATTCAGCACATTGGATCGCCAGTTCTTGAAGTCTCTCATCGCTTCCGAGCAAGCTCGCCTATGGTGGCTGCTGGCAGGTATTGCTGCAATGTTCGCCTTTTCCATGGGCACGCACCCATTTATCCCATCGATGGAACCGCGCTTCGGCGAGGTCATCCGCGAGATGCTCGCTCACGGCGAGTACCTCATCCCCATTAAAAACGGCGTACCCTATATCGAATACCCGCCATTGTATTTCTGGCTTTCATTGGCCGGCAGACTCACTGGCTTGCCCGAAACCGTGGCGATCCGCCTGCCCGCAGCACTGGCCTTCCTGTTATGGATGCTCTGGCTTGCACGCTTACAGCGCAGATTAAACCCGGGCTGGCCGACTTATCTCCTGCCACTCATTGGCGCGGCCCTGCCTGGTGTGCTCTATACCTTTTTTATCGCCCAGAGCGATACCGTACTGATACTCGGTACACTCATCGGCATAACGGGTTACCTGCGTTTACAGCAGGCAAGCGACGCGGGCGAGGATCCTGGATTTCCCTGGGAACTGTGGATTGGTGTGACCCTGGCGACTCTGGCCAAGGGGCCCGTGGGGATGATGGTAACGCTGCCGGTACTGGCGCTCGACATCCTGTTCGCCCCCCTCCCCGGCAATGCATCCTGGTGGCGCACTGTGCTTGAACGCGCAAAAACAACCGCCTGGCTGCGCGGTCTCGGCCTGGTGCTCCTGTTCAACGTCCCCTGGTATATCGCTGCCGGCATGCGGGAAGGCTGGGAAATGGTGCGCGCGGTCGTCGTGTATCAGAATTTTACGCGGTTTCTCGTCGGTTTCGACCACATTCAGCCGTGGTACTACTACGGCATCACAATGTGGTACGACATGTTACCCATGACTTTTGCATTACCGTTCGCGCTATACCTCGGTTTTAAGCGATGGAATCAGCGCCTTTGGCGTTTACCGCTGCTATGGCTGCTATGGACAGTATTTTTCTTTTCGCTCTCGGCCTCCAAACAGGGCAAATACATCCTTACCGCCGCACCAGCAATGGCACTGCTCGGTCTGCAGACTCTGCAGATACTGAGTAATAAACGTTGGTGGCAACGCTTGCGCATTACTCTGCAGAGCTGGGCATTGCTGCTACTCGCTGGCTTTGCCATTGCTGCTGTATTCATACTGCCACGCTATTCGGATAAGGTCGGCGGTATTGGTGGACTGGAAAAAATTCGCACCATCGTGCAACAGAAACCTGGTGAACTCATTAGCTACGACTGGCCACGCTCTATGGAACTGTACATACTGGGTTCGCCGATGAATTACGTACGCTCCAGTCGCGAGCTTTATACCAAGATTCATGACGGTAAGTTCAAGCCTGGCAGCTATCTACTTGTCCAGAAACGCCACCTTGCACGCCCAGGCCAGGTTCCAGGATCGCGCATCTTATCACCCGTACCGGCTCCGCCATATTTTAAGCTCATCACCAGTGTCAAATTCAACGGCACGCTATACCTCTACCGTATCCTGCCAGATGCCAATGACATGCCAATACCGGATACGCCCGTGCCACCACCACATCATTGGTGGGAGCGCTTTGATACAGATTGAGCAGTCGTCCAGGCTGACTTTTAGCTCATCCGTCACTCAAGACAGTAAAGTTTGGTTAAGATGGGCATGCCTCAATACGATTTCATTTTTGTAAACTTCGGAAAAAATCCACTAGCCGTCTGGCTTCATGTTCAACGCTATATTGCTTTTCAACCTGGGCCCGCCCGGCCTTGCCCATTTTATTCAGATTTTCCGGATCGGCCATCAGCAGAGACAACTTTTCCGTCACCGCAGCCTGATCATTGACAGGAATGATATAGCCATCAATGCCAGGCCTCACAATCTCTTCCCAGGCGCCGGCCTGGGTCGCCAGAACGGCTGCACCACTGCTCATCGCTTCCAGAACGGTTAAACCAAAACCTTCATTGTTACTCAAGGCACACACCAAACTCAGCGCACTGAATATTCTTCGAACTTGCGAAAAAGGCAACTCGCCGGTAAAGACAATCCGATTTGTTAATCCTGCCTGGTCGACGCGAGTTTTTAAGTCATTCACAAATTGTCTGTTACTACTTGAAATTGCACCTACCACAACGGCAGTAAAGTCCGGATATTTATCCAGCAATTCAATGCAGGCCTCGACAAATAAATGTACACCTTTTTGTTTCCTGACCCGGCCTAAGATACCGATGCCATACTTGCCACCAAAGCCTAAATCCTGCCACGCTTTGCCTTTATCATGGGCCGGGACGTACTTATCTATTTCCACACCATGCAGGTTGATCAAATCGGGAGGAACAGCAAGATAAGAAGCCGACCGACTACTCACTGCCACTACCGCATCCATCCGACGGGTAAGCCACAGGGTGAATCCCGACCGGTATCTCTGCGCTGCAGAACTGAATACTAATTTTATTTTGGCACCAAACAGGTATTTAAGCAGGACGCCCTGAATCATCTCGTCAACCCGACGAGCATGAAAAATACGCCATTTGCCTGAGCGCAAAGGTTTTCTACACAAACGAACCGCCTGCCAGAAGCTGATAGCGACAGAAGGATCCGGTAAATGATGTTTACCCATGACTCGCAGATTAATCATCTCCCGCTGATGCGACATCACTTGCAGCATCGTTGAGGTAACGCCGGAAAAATTCGGATTGGAATTGCCGATAATCAGTTCCACTTCATCACTTGCAGGGTGATTTTGGCTCGTCTCTTTCATCTTATCGTTAATCCGCCAGCGAATTGAATTCATGTTCAGGAAGCAGGGACTATTTTGCTCATTTTTTTAATAAAAAACCATCACTTTATGCTAACCCATCTCAGCATGTCTAGCCTGTAGCAAAATATAATCGGAGATATGGCTTCAATGAATGATCTGGAACTATTTCTCGTATCTGATGATAATTGACGTTTAATATTTTAATTTTCTACAAATAAAAAGGGCCGGCTTACTACCGGCCCTTAGTCACATACAACACAGTTTTTTATTAGCGACGAAACATGCTGAGAATACGTCCACCAACAGCACCACCACTGAGCAGCAAAGATGCGCCAATGGCTAACAGGGCAACCAGCACCAGTACGGCAGGTGCAACCCCCACCAGGGCCAGGATACCCAGCACGCTGGCGGATAGTCCGATCAGAATCTGGGTACCAACTGACGCATTAATCGCCTCATGCGCCAGCTTTTGTGCACGCGGGTGAGTGTCTGCTGTTTCCTCGAACTTGAGATCATTCATGCGTAATGTCATACCACTACTTAACATAAGAGCCACGCCGTAAACTATTACGGCGGATGCGGTAAGGATAAGTGGCACAATACCAAGCAAGGACAGGACACCCAGCACGATACCCGCGATACCGGCAGCCATTTCTATTGTCATCCCGCTGCCGAGTTCGACTGTCTGAAGCGTGTTATCAGCAGTTCTGTTTACAAGCTGTGAATATTCTACCGCGACACTGCCGCCCTCGAACAGGATTGCAATACCTATTGCGATAGTGGCAACGGCAAACATCAGGCCCGGTGCAACATTCGCCAGACCGAGAATGGTCAACACGATTACTGCAGCGCCGCCGATGATCTCGGCCGTTGATCCAGTACCAACTGACATGGCGATATGCCGTTCTTCAGGAGAATTAATTACAGTTGACATAGTGTTTTCCTCCTTGATTTACAATGCAATGAACAATTGATTTATCTGCATCCTGCCCGTCTTAAGGTAAAGACGAGCTCAATAAAACCTGTAAATATTTGACACTTTAATACATCAATAATTCAACACAGCACCAGCTCAAACCTATGTGATTTTCCTCACTTAGCGATGACTTTCGCTACATCTGTGATTTATGGCTTCTTGATCTAAAACGAAATGATTTACAAATGAGTATCAATGACAAGCTCAATATTAAATGTCTATAAGCAATGTTAATTATAATAAATACTTATAAATACAAAAATTACGGTCGCGACTCCGGGACGAACCCAGAGTGGCAGTCGTGAGACTGACCTGGGCGATAAAGGCGGAGATTCACCTGCTGCTGTGTCGGTATCGTGCAGGCGCAAAACGAAGCACGAGTCCATGGACGGGCAGGAGACGAACAAAGCGGAGTGCGAAACAAAGGCGACCCGGATCAAAATCCAGCAGTAAAAAATTCTTTCGTGAATCCTATGAACAGTAACCTGTAAGCTGAAATTTTCCAGGCTTACATGTAATTAGCATGACTAAATACAGGGGTCTGACCTCATAGTATACAAATACCCTGTTTTTCATTATCTGGTGTCAGCCGATTGTACGAACTTTAACCCGCCTTCCATCTTCAATCTCATCGCTGGGGTGATTAATCACCTGCTCTCCCACTTTCAGTCCTGTCATAATTTGGGCAGTGAGGCCATTACGTTGACCGACCTTGACATCTCGCCGCTGAGCACGACCATCGACGATGGCAAAAACGGCCCAACCGTCCTGGTATCGGAACAGGCTGCTGGCCGGGACTTGCAGGACATCGTCCGCATGCCACAACACAAAACGTGCCTCCACGCGATAACCATCTCCCAGGCGTTTCCACTTATCCTGCGGCGAAGTAAAGTCACAGATCACCCAGACCCGTTGTTCTTCCACACCAAGCGCGGAAACCTTGGTATGGCCGACCGGTTCGATAGTACGCACCACGCCCTGCAGGGAACCCTGCCCGCCCCAGCGATCAAATAACACCTGCATGCCAGGTTTGAGCTTGACCGCATCGGCAGAGAGCACATCCACCTCGACTTCCAGGGCCTCGGGATCGCCGACTATCAGTAAGGGCTGACCGGTATGTACCGGTCCTTCACATTCGTGATCGATCTTGAGTACGCGCCCGTCAATCGGCGAAGTCACCGGGATACGTTCGGCCCGGGTTTTACTGTCGGCGTAGTGCAGCATGCTCCTGGCCGCTTTCAGTTCATATCTGGCGACGTCCACGTTAAAATCCGCCGAGCGTTTCGCGGCAGCAGTGGTCTGCACCGCGGTGGCTGCCCTGTCATAAGCCTCACGTGCGACCATGCCCCTGGCCAGCAAGGGTTGCAGACGCGCGTGTTCGGTGACCGCGAGTCTGGCCGCAGCAGCCGCAGCCGTGGCCTGTTCCTGCGCGGCCTGCAGGTTCGACTGCGCCGCCGCCACCCTCGCCTCGGCCTGGGCCTGGCTGCGTTTGTCCAGCACCGGAGACGCCAGCGGCGACACACTGAGCAGCGTCTCACCCTGCTTGACCGGGTCGCCGACATCGAGCTGAACCCGGCAGGCGATGCCGTCTACCGGCGCGGCAATCACGTAACGATCTATGATGCGGGTACGGCCTTCCTCCTCGATCGTAACGGTCATGGGGGCACGCTTCACTGCCACCGCTTCGACCATGACAGGTCGTGGCCAGAACCCGTAAATCAATAAAGCCACGATCAGCACCGACACGAGCGTGATCACAGGATGTTTTCGCAACAGGGTAAACATGTCTTACTCCTTGGTCTTGAGCACGGCCACCATATCCAGCTGCGCCAGGTTACGCCAGATCATGAGGCCAGAAATAATCGAGGACAGGACCACCACCAGCGCGGCAAAGGCATACACGTCGAGATCCAGCTGTAGCGGAATACGATACAAATCGCTATCGAATTGATACGCCAGGTAGGCGCACAGGCCGTAGCCGATGGCCAGGCCCAGCGGGATTGCGATCAGGGTCAACAGGGCCAGTTCGCCCAAAAGAATATAGGCAACCTCGCTGCGGGCAAAGCCCAGTACGCGCAGGCTGGCCAGTTCACGATTGCGCTCGGACAGGGCGATACGCATGCTGTTGTAGACCACACCGAACGAGATACTGGCACCCAGGATAGCGGAAATAAACGTAAAAAATAATATCGTCTGGGCCAGTGTCTCGTAAAATGACTTGATCGCGGCATCGTGCTCCACCACCCCAACTACTCGCGGCATATCACGCAGTGTGTGGTAGACCGACCGCAGGTAGCGCTTGTCCACGCGCAGGTAAGCACCGGAGATAGCCGGTCCCTCCTGCAACTGGCGATTCAACTCAGTAAGCGGCATGTAAACATTAACACCCATGTATTGATTAACAACGCCGATTACCGGCACGCGCAGGGTTGGGCGGCTGCCATCCAGTACCCTGATAGTCAACTGGTCACCAGGACGGATGTGCAACAACTCGGCCAGGTAATCGGTCAGAATCACACCGTGTGCTGGCAGGGCAATACGGCGCAGATGCGTATCCAGCAGGCGCATTAAACTGCCGTCCGGCTGGATCCCGTGCACCGCTGTACGATAGCTGCGATGTTCGTATTGCAGCCTGGCCGACACCGCACGAAACCCTTCGGCCTGTTCCACGCCCCTGATGCTGCGCAGAGAATACAATGATCGTAGTGATGTCGGCTCGGTGAAATTCACCATCAGGTCTTCGCGCTGGCTCAGGTTATATTGCACCTTGACCATGTAATCGATTGCACCTTGCTGGAACCCGCTGATCATGACAATACCGCAGGCCAGACTGATGCCAAGCAGGGTTAACAGGGATTTCAGTGGGCGGCGTTCAATATGACGCAGGATCATGCGCGTAGGTTGCGAAAACCAGCGCTGCAGGCCCAGCCGCTCCACCATGGTGGCATGGTAGATCGGTGGCGGCTCCGGGCGCATGGCCTGGGCCGGTGGCAGCCGTGCCGCGTTACGTACTGCATACAATGCGCCCAGGGTCGCCACCCCCATACTGATCAACGCCGCCGCCGCAATCACCTGCGGCTTGAGGGTATAGTCCATGAACGGAAAGCTGTAGAACTCGGTATACATATAACTTAGCGCCCTGCCCATCCAGATCCCGGCTGCGGTACCGCCAATGATACCGATGGCCACGATCAGCAAGACCAACTTGGAGTAATGCAGGCCCACCGCAAAGTTACTGTAACCGAAGGCCTTGAGCGTGGCGATCTGTTCGCGTTGCAGGCTGATCAGGCGGCTGATGACGACATTGAGCAGGAAGGCGGCGACGCCAAAAAAGATCACCGGGAATACGGTAGCGATAGTGCGTTGCTGCTTGAGTTCTTCAGACAGGAAACGGTTGGACAACTGATCCTTGCGACCGATGGCGCCGGTTCCTCCGTATGGCTGCAGGATCGTGTCGAGGCGATCAATGACGTTCTGGGTGTTAGCCCCATGACTCAGGGTCAATGCAACATTGTTGAAGGCACCATCCATGTCGTAGGCCGTGGCCAGCGGTTTACGCGCCATCCACAACACGCCGTAGCGGGCATAATCCGGGAACATCGCACCCGGTGCAATCTGGTAAATATATTCCGGCGACATGGCCAGGCCAACAATGGTCAGTGTCTTGCGCCGACCGTTGATGGTGGCCTGGATTTTATCACCAGCCCGTAAATGATGGGCGCGGGCAAATTCCAGGCTAAGCAACACTTCTGCATCATGCCCCGGTTCCGGCAGGCGGCCTTCGCGCAGATATACCTGGTTAAGCAAGCCACGACTGTTCGGCGGTAACGACAATAAGTGAGCACTGATGGGATCCGTGAAGCCGGAGAGGGCAAGATTTACATAGGCCACCACCCGGGTTTCGACTTTGTCGACGCCGGGAATCTCTTCGATGCGGCGTTGCAGGCCCAATGGTGCACGCTTGAGGCTGGCAAAGACCTGGGCAAAGTGATATTCACTATAATAGTGGTTGCGGGTTTCGAACAGGGAATCGAGTGTACTCAAGGACATGATAAAGATACTCACACCGCTGACGATGACCAGGGCAATCGCCAGCGCCTGCATACGCATATTCCACAATTCACGCCAGAGCTTTTTATCCAGGGCCCGCATGAGGGTTACCAGTTCATATCGCGTGGGGCAAGCCGTGTGGTATTCACCTCTACCTCACTGATGCGCCCATCGGCAAGATGAATGACACGATCGGCCATCCGGGCAATGCCAGCATTGTGCGTAATGATCACGGTGGTGGTGCCCAGTTCCTGGTTGACCCGTTGCAAGGCCTCAAGCACAACGATACCGGTTTTTGAATCGAGGGCCCCGGTCGGCTCGTCACACAACAAGACCTCGGGTTGCTTGGCGATGGCGCGTGCGATAGCCACCCGTTGCTGCTCACCGCCGGAGAGCTGGGCTGGAAAGTGGTCCAGGCGATCAGCCAGACCGACCAGGGCTAACGCCGCCTCCGGTGCCATCGGGGCACGGGCGATTTCCGTCACTACCGCCACGTTCTCGCGTGCGGTAAGACTGGGGATCAGGTTATAAAACTGAAAGACGAAACCAATATGGTAACGACGATATTCGGTCAGCTCGCGTTCGCTGGCGCGAGTCAGGTCACGGTCAGCATACATCACATGACCTTCGCTGGGCGTATCGAGACCGCCAAGAATATTCAGCAAGGTGGATTTACCACTGCCCGAGGGACCCAGTAACACGACGACTTCGCCATCGTACAAATCCAGGTCGACGCCGCGCAGGGCTTGTACTGCCACTTCTCCCATCTGGTATATCTTGGTCACACCATGGACGTGGAACACCACCCCCTTGGCAAGGCCCTCGTGTGGAGTCTGCGTCTGTTTCGCCATCCCTGTACCTCTTGAACAAGTATAGCCGGGATCATGGTTGGATTATTGCCAATGCGCTGAGAATTACGGGAGCGGAATTATGTTAAACATTCACTCCAATGCCTTTATTCCATCCCACCCAGTTAAAAGGTTTTATCCTTCCCTGGAAATGAATGCATTGATCTCGGTCATACTACAGGTCTGGTCATTGCTCGATTCCGGCTGCTTCTAAACTATGTTTGCGACTAGTCGGCGTGGCGGGCAGTTTCATGTAGTCACACTGTTATTTTATTCTCGGCTCGGCCTCACCTGCTCCCTGCAGTCCTGCCTTCAACCATGATAGCATCCCGTCCACCCGTTCTGAACTAGGACAACCCTGCATTGCTCAGATCGTGCAATAACTTCTGCTTTAGCTGCCTGTTTGAAATAGGGATCGTTTTTTCGATGTGCGACAGGCTGATATCTGGCGACAATACCCGCATTTGTTCCACTGTCCACTGCGCATCATCAACACGGTCCTCGGCCATATAGCTCGCCGCGAGAAAAATTTTTGGCGGCATGACATTTTCATTTCTTTCCTGTGCTTCTTCCAATGAGACTATAGCTTCTTTATATCTGCCTAATGTGTAGTAAGCACGACCAAGATTATAAGGATAATCAAAAGTGTAATAGGGATTGAGCGCCATACCCTTCTTAATATATTTAATCGCCTGTATGGCATTGCCGCGGTGATTGCTGAGCAATGCCAGCAAGCCATAGCCATCGGCATAGTTTGGCGAAATGGCAATTGCCTTTTCTACCGCACGTTCGGCCGCATCAAGCTCTTTGCGCATCATATGCACATACCCCAGAACCCAGTATGTCTGCGGTGTTCTTCTGTCAAGCAAGGTAGCCTGCTCGGCCAGGGCCAGAGCACGGTCCAGTGTTTCCATGGGTGTGTCCGTCCAGCCACGACGATAGGCCACTGCCATATTGAAAGCCAGCGCTCCATATGCACGTCCATAGCTTGCATCCAGTTCAATGGCGCGCCGATATTCCAGACTTGCCTGTTGAATACTATCGCGAGTCCTTTGACTAGCGACTCTTTGTCCGGCGAGAAAATGATCATAGGCTTTGAGGTTGGCAGTGGATATTTCCCCAAGCTGTTGCTGCTCACGGGAGCTGAGTTTTATGGCAAGTGCTTGCGAGATTTCCCGGGCAAGCTCGCTGGTGACGCCAAATACGTTGTGACTATTTTTATCATAGCGCCGAGCCCAGACATTTCTGCCAGTCTTAGCATCGATTAGCGAAACATTAATCCTGAAAGATTCAGCAAGGCGCCTGATATTTCCTTCCAGGATAAAATCAACGCCAAGCTCCTTGCTTAAATCGGTATATGCAACCTCTTTACCCTGATACTGGAACGAGGTATAGCTCGCGAAGACAAACAGGCCGGCAAAACTCGACAAATCAATGATGATATCTTCCGTCATTCCATCGGCAAACACATTATGTGTTTTGTCCTGATCCAGGTTTACCAGCGGCAACACCAACAAAGAAGGAACCTCAGCCGTGCTATTGTTATGCGTAGGCCATAGCATAAAGGCGGCCACCCCAACCAGGCACATGAATACAGCAACCCGTCCAATCCATACCCAGAGTAGTTTGTGGGCAACGTCAGTCCTGCCAGCCATCGGCGCCGGCACAGTATGCTCAGTGGCGTCGCTGAAGATTACCGACGCCACCAGCTGATAACCTTTTTTGGGTATGGTGGCGATACATCGGGGCCGTCTGGCATCATCACCGAGCGCCTTGCGCAGCTTGATAACTGTCTTGGTGACAGCATCGTAGCCAACAATCGCCCCGTGCCAGATGTCCCTTTCCAGCTCTTCACGGGTCACGACCTCGCCGGGACGAGCGGCAAAATAGCACAGCACCTCCATCACCTTAGGTTCAAGGTGAATGACTTCGTCACCACGCACCAGTAATCCCTCGTCTGCTGAGACCTGCCAGCCGGCTATTTGAAAGTCTGTCGATGTTGGTTGCGCCAATTTCACTGCTCCCGAAAAAGCCTGACTCCAGGCTAACTCACTAATAACAAAGGAAAATATTTTCGTCCTGTTTTCTTCCTGTTTTCATCCTCGTTCCGTCGGGACTTATCTTCATAGTCTAGTCAATTATTGAGCCGTCCAGAGGGAACACATCATCAATCACAGACATTCAACGGGAGAAAACACATGAACGCACAATCATTCATTATCAAGCCGCTGCTAATCATCTTGCTCACCTGCCTCGCTGCCTCTGCCAGCGCGTCCAGCAAGTCAGACCGCGCCAAAGAGAGACGCTGGGAAAACCAGATCGTGGATAGCCTGATGGTCGGCGATGCCGTCAAACTAAAGGCTGACAATGTCGAATTCCTCGCTCTGTACGCTGAACCCACAACCGATAAGGCCAAAGGCGCGGTTATTATCCTGCATGGCATCGGCGCGCACCCGGCATGGCCGGATGTCATCGAACCCATACGGATGCAGCTACCTGATCACGGCTGGTATACCCTGTCGCTGCAAATGCCCGTCCTTGGCAATGAAGCAACAGATAAGGATTACCCGCCATTGTTTCCGGAAGTTTCTGGCCGAATCCAGGCAGGTGTGGATTTTCTCAAAAGCCACGGTATCAACAATATAGTGATCAGTGGCCACAGTCTGGGTACCACCATGGCCTCCTGTTATCTCGCTAAGCACAGGGACCCTGCGGTCAAGGTATTTGCTAGCATTAGTGGCGGATTTGGTGTCCCGAATGACAAGTTGATGGATAACAATCGCAATTTCACACACATGCAGGGTGTGCGTATCCTTGATATTTACGGCGGAGACGATCGCAAACCCGTCCTCAATGCCGTCAAGGCGCGGGCCAAACTGATGAGCAAAATCCACAACGCCAACTATCGACAAATCAGGGTACCCGGCGCAAACCATTTCTATAACAACAAGCAAGAGTATCTGGTTAAGTTACTCAACCAGGAACTCAGCAGGAATTAGTAAACTAATTATTACCGCAAACAAGGCCCGCAGATGCGGGCCTTTATCTCAATATTCGAATTCAGAATAAAGAGATATGAGTGATTACCCTGCCTCACATATTTCAATTTACCCGAATGGAACCAAATCACTGGCATAAAATACTGCAAGATAAAAACGTGGACGCAGCATCAGCCCTTGACTATCATTCTGTCAGCAAAAACCAATATGAATAAAAGGAGTTATTATGCCTAAACGATTTCGGATCCTGCTCCTCCTGACCTGCTTCATCTTCCCCGCCCTGGCCCTTGCTGCCGGCAAGACCGAACTCACCTGGTATGGTCATGCCGCTTTCAAAATCACCACACCCAACGGCAAGGTTTTATTTATTGACCCCTGGATTACCAATCCTGCCAATAAGCACGGCAAAGAAGACCTAGCAAAAATCCACAAGGCGGACCTGATTCTTCTTACCCACGGCCACTCTGACCACGTGGGTAACAGTGTTGCGATTGCAAAAAACACCGGCGCGAAACTGGTCTCCAACTACGACCTGGGTAAGAGCCTTGTTATGTATGGAGGCTTTCCCAAAGCCCAGGTGGGATTCGCTACTCAGGGCAATATCGGCGGTGAACTGACCTTGCTGAATGGTGAGGTAAAAATTGCGTTTACCCCTGCAGTTCACGGATCTTCCGTGACGTCCCAGGATGGCAAGAGTCTCCATTATGGCGGCACGCCTGACGGCTTCGTTATCACCATCAAGAATGGTCCGGTCATCTACGATACCGGTGACACGGACGTCTTCTCGGACATGTCACTGATTCCACAGTTTGCGAAAGTGGATGTCATGCTCGCCTGTATCGGCGACCATTTCACCATGGGCCCGAAACGGGCAGCGATGGCGGTCAAACTGGTGAAACCTAAAATGGTCATCCCCATGCACTACGGGACGTTCCCCGTGCTGACCGGTACACCCAAAGCATTTGCCAAAGCTCTCAAGCATCAGCATGCCAAGGCCCGACTTCGCGTCATGAAAGTAGACGAGACACTGAAATTGTAGAAATGACACAAATAAGGATGGAGGGATATTAATTCCATCCCTCCGTCCTCTATTTCCAGTTCGCACTTCCGTGTGCCATAACGCCTCACCTGTTCAATTTTAATGCTTTCTCGTATATTGTAGATTCCAAAATAAATATAAAGGGATTTAAATGCGGCATGGAACATTACTCTATCAATTCCCAATCTCGCATTACTTTGAAAAAGCACGCTGGGCGCTTGACTATAAACAGGTACCATACGCGACAAAAAATCTGTTACCCGGTCTGCACCTAAGAACTTTGCGGAACAAGGTAAACGACACCACCCTGCCAGTATTGCGAATGAATGGAGAGTACATCCAGGGCTCTGATCGCATCATCGATTTTCTGGAAAAGAGCATCCCAGGCAATACCTTAACCCCGACAGATCCTGGTCAACGCGACGATGCAGATAGGTGGGAAAGTTTTGCGTCTACTGAGCTGGCCGCACCGTTCAGCGTTTTTTTCTATTCTCACATCATCTATAGTATCTACGACAGTTAAAAGACTCGAATAATACTTGATATTTTTATTGATACATTGCCATAAAAGATTTCACGCAGCCAGTGGGCTGTCCGGCTTCATAGACCGGTTATCCGGCCACCAAACCTGGAGAAAAGATGTTCAATATCCGTCTATTCGCCGCCCTCGGTTCCGTGTTCATAGTCGGCACCGTCTTTTATCTTATGGAATCTGTGTTGTTGCCCTTCGTGGTAGCCTGGGTGCTCGCCTACCTCCTGGTCCCGGTCGTCGACAAACTGAACCGCTACATGTTTCGCTGGCTTGCCATACTCGTCACCTTTCTGATGCTTGCCATTGTTCTCAGTGGTCTCCTCTTCGGTTTAGTGCCCATACTGCAATCACAGATCAGCAGCTTTCTTGCTCAGCTACCCAATTATGCCGAGCAGCTTCACCATACCCTTGTCGGACTTGCCGGCCATCTACCCTGGAGCGTGGATGTCAGCGCACTCGGCCATGGACTGCAAAATCATCTGAAGGAACTTGGTACACACCTGGTGCAGGCGCCCTCGGCACTGATGAGCACCGCTGCCCAGGTGATCAAGACAGTCGTGTTTATCGTACTGGTACCGTTAGTAGCACTCTACCTGCTGCGTGACTGGCACGAACTCGTGGCAGGTCTGGAGTCGTTTGTGCGTACCTCGCGAAGGGCGTCCATCGAGCAGTTCATGCGAACCGCCGATGAAGTACTTCGCCACTACATCCATGGACAGTTACTCGTGATGCTCGGTGTCGGGAGCATGTACACCCTCGGCTATGGTCTGACAGGCATCAACCTGGGTCTGGTACTGGGATTGCTCGCGGGGCTGGTATTCGTCATTCCTTTCGCTTCCCTTGTCCTGGCTGGTATCCCCGGTCTTGTTATCGCAGTTCTACAATTTCATGACATTGCACATCCATTAGCTGTTATCCTTACAATCGGCGTATCCGAACTCGTTGGCAATACCGTGTTGATGCCTGTCCTGGTTGGTCGCTTCGTGCGCGTTCACCCGGCCGCTGTGCTGCTCTTTATTTTTGCTGGCGGTGCGCTGTTCGGGATATTAGGTATGGTACTTGCACTTCCTCTGGCAGCCATCACTACCGCCTGGATGTCAAAAATCGTGAATGCCACACCCGCCCGAACTCGGGCACAGCATCGAAATCAGCCGCCTACTGCCGAGACAGCTGGCTCAGTCGAAAAAATAGAAGAATAAATGGAGTGGCGACACATGCTGTACATTGTAGCCGATGTCCCCCGCTGCGAGATACGTTTCGCCGCCGGGGGTCGGATTTAACATCCTTCTTTATTATCTTCAGACGTTCGTCGTACTTGCTGGCATGGTCATTCTGCCAGATTGGAGGTTTTACTCTTTCCCCCAGGTATCTTTAATTCTTAGTATTAACTTCGTCCGAACCGGAAGATCCCTCCAAACACGTGTCCACCCCGAAACTGGTGGGCAAATGCAAAGCCGACATGGCCGAACCAGTATAGCCATACGAGGACAGCGATATCCTTGTGCAGCAGGGAGAGCGCAGTGAAGCTGCCATAGTCCGTGGAAGCTGGCCGGGCCCCATGGCCACCGGGTATCACGAGGAAGATAAGAATGCCGGTCACGGCCATGCCTGTCACCGCAAGCAGTCCAAGGCCATGTATGAAGCTCGACAAACCACGCACTCGCCCTGCGCGGGGTAGTTTACCTCTGAACAGGCCACGCAGGTCAGTGACGATATCGGCCATACCCACGCGATTCCAGGGGAAGAGCAGGGGCAAATCGTAATTGGCATAGCTCCACAACCACACCAGCAGGATCACGCCTGATGACACAATCCCACCCCATTCATGGAAATAGAAATACGTCAGGGTCCCCGGTGTGGAAATATACAGGCCAGTGAACAGTTGAAACGTGATTGTAGCGACCAGGCCCCAGTGCAATGCCCGGGTACTACCACTCCAGGATTCGGCAGGCATGATTCGTCACTCCTTTTAGCTTGCATGCTCCTTGCAAAAATGCGAACACATCTGAATGTTCTAGACACACAGTGATACGGATAGTTTCGCAGTAAAGGCCAGGGAAAATGCAGACAGGTTAAAGCCGAGTCAAAGACTGAGGTATCCCCACGAAATTGCGATCCCAAACAATCCATTAACGTCGTTTGAATGCTTGTCGTCATTCCGGCGAAGGCCGGAATCCAGTTTAATAAGGGTGAATATTTTGTGTGAGCAATTGAGTATGTATTTTTTTACCACGAAATTGCTCGCGTTCTGGATACTGGCTTTCGCCAGTATGACAAAGAAGCGGACTTTTTGTTGATTTTGTGGAGATAGGTCAAGGTCAAAGAGCAATTTTCTCCAAGATACAAATATCCAACCCAGCATACATCCTTATTATCCTCAACTCGTGGTCTCCCCGGTAAATCTCAGCGCCTCTGGACGACCTGTTTTCTTCCGGCTTCCTGCCCAAGCCAGGACTGATCCCGTCTGGTTACTGAACCACTTATTCCCTGATGGCTTAGTACAGGCAAAGTGCTTTCCGATTGCGTAGCAAAAAAATGGAATGGCCTGCCGGTAATCGTCCGACACAGGGACAGCCTAACTGGCCGATATTTCTCGGCGGGCGATACCGTGCATAAGTCGGCCTAAAATATCCGCCCCGGTAATCACACGCTTCTCATCCCTGCCCCAGACAAGAATCAGATCATCATCAATGACGTCATCCGCATTATCCACCGGATAGACCCTGAGCTGCGATAACACCTTGCCGAGGAGTATGCTGGAATCGTGCACGATGATCGGGCGGTGACAGTAGGCAGCCGGATTTAGTTCTTCCGTACCAAGCAGTGCAGCGCGCAAAAAGGCATTGGCATTCATCACCCAGAACGGTTCACCCGCCGTGTCAGTCAGGACCACCCACTTTTTACCCGAGGAGTTCACCTGTTGTAGAAACGGATCATGCATATCGCGCTGTATCGGAGGAAACTGCACGCGATCATTTTCCGTCGTCACCGGGATCACGCTCCGTGGATCAAGTGGCTCACCCTCCATACTTATCATCATGTCATCCATGGCCAGGAAATTCAGCGCACCGATCCCTTCCAGGCGATCAATATCGGTATTCCTGGCAGCGATATGCTTCTTGATGACAGTGCGCAAATCGCTCTCAGCGTAGTACTGGATGGCTTCCTTGCCCAGCCACAGGTCAAGCAGCATGGCCGAAGGCTTCGCCATTGGATACAGAAGAAACTGGTAAAAGCGTAATACCGGCGCTAATCGCCCTCCCATTGTCAGGGCGTGGCGCGAGAAATAGGCCTGGGGCGCAATCTCACCCAGGAAGGTAATGACAATGGTGGAAAAAAAGAACGTGGCAACGCCGGCCAGTACCGAATCCGCCAGCAATGTTAACAGGACGTTGATACCGACATTGCCCCACAGGATAGTGGTCAGCAAAAAATTACTGTCCTTGCGCATGTGCATTATCTTGTCCGCACAGCGGTTACCCGCCGAAGACTCTACTTCCAGGCGCATCCGGCTAATACCCAGCAAGGCAAGATTCAGCCCGGAGAACATCGCGGACTGCGAGATACAGAACACAATGCCCAGCCAGGTAAGGACATGGGTAACGCTGAGTTCATACATGGGTTGGGCTCTCTGGCGTCAGTGAATATGGATAAATCATTTTAAAAGCATCGTCGCCTTCTGGCATCAGGCAGACCAGAGCTGCACCCCGTGCCTTACCAGCCACTTGCGCACTTCCTCGATAACAAATATGACCAGTGGGGCAATTATAATCAATGCCCACGCCCATAAGGGCACGGCTGCGGTGGAGAACACGCGGTAGAGTGCCGGCATATTGGTGACCAGCAAAATGAAACCGATCTCCACCGCAATGCCTGATACGATCCAGGGGTTGAAGCGACTAAAGTAACCCAAGGCCGACTGGCGATTGGTACGACAGGCCATGACATTGCCGATCTGGCAAAAGATGATCGTGGCCAGAAAGGCCGCCGAGGCCTCTGCGAACAACGACTGGTTGCCGCTACTTGGCATGCCCCAGTGCCAGCCACCCTGGTAAAGCACCAGGAAAAACACCGCGAATGACAGGCCCCCCTCGGCCAGGCCGATAATCCCGTAACTGCGCAAGAAGGTCCGGTAACTCACCAGGCGTTCATGTCGGCTGACCGGCGGACGCTGCATGACATCCTTCTCCGGCGGCTCATTGCCTAGGCCAATGGCGGGCAGGATATCGGTGAGCAGATCAATGGACAGGATCTGGATCACAGTCATGGGCAAAGGAATGGGAAAGATCACGTAGGCAATGAACGGCAGGATCTCCGGCACGTTACTGGTCAGGATATAGGTGATGAACTTCTTGATGTTGTCATAGACCGCCCTGCCTTCCTCGATGGCCCTGACGATGGTCGCGAAATTGTCATCCAGCAGGATGATGTCCGAGGCCTCCTTGGCCACGTCGGTGCCGCGCTTGCCCATGGAGACCCCGATATCGGCCCGCTTGAGGGCTGGCGCATCGTTCACACCATCGCCGGTCACCGCCACCACTTCCTGCATTTCCTTGAGGGCGGTGACAATACTTAACTTCTGCTCGGGGGCGATGCGCGCAAACACCACTTCGCCGCCACGCAGGGTATCGATCAGTTCCTCCATGTCCATGGCATCCAGCATCTCGCCGGTAATCACCTTGGGCGCAGTGACGATGCCCAGCTTGCGGGCGATATAGGACACCGTCTCGCCCTTGTCACCGCTGATCACGATGATCTTGATACCTGCGCCCTTACACGCCTTGACCGCGGCGGGCACTTCCGGCCGCGGCGGATCCACCATGGCGACGTGGCCCACAAACACCAGCTCGTCGATCCGGGCCTCGTTATCGACTTCACGATAAGCCAGGCTCAACACGCGCAGTCCCTGGTTGGCATAATTGTCGGCCTGCTTTAGCAGCAAGTGGCGCTCATCCTCACTCAGCCCACGAACCTGGCCACCTTCATGTACCTGGCTACATAAATCCAGCATGACATCCGGCGCCCCCTTGACCGTCAGGTAGCGGGTATCGCCCTGGGTATGATAAAGACTCCACATGTGTTTGCGTTCCGCCGTAAAGGGCTGGCTGTCCAGCAGCTCGAAGCGTGCATTCAGGCTGTCGTAACCGACACGGGCATTGGCGAATTCCGCCAGCGCCACCTCGGTAGGATCCCCCTGGAATACCGCATTGCCTTGCTCGCCATTGGTGCTGATAACGTCATTGCACAAGGCCATGATCTCCAGCAGGGTCGTCGCCGCTGGGCTGGCGTCAAATCCCGGGCCATCATTGGCATCGAACTCCTGGAAACCCAGGTAGAATTTTTCCACGTGCAACTTGTTCTGGGTCAGGGTGCCGGTCTTGTCGGTGCAGATCACTGTGGTACTACCGAGGGTCTCCACAGAAAGGATTTGCTTGACCACGGCGTTTTCCTTTCCCATCTTCACCGAAGACTGGGTCAGCGCCAGGGTCACCGTTGGCAGCAGGCCTTCCGGTACATTGGCCACGATAATGCCAATGGCAAAGATCAGATTGGTCCACAACGGGTTACCAATGAAAAAGCCAATGACGAAAAACACCAGCCCGATACCCACGGCCAGGTAGGTAATCTTGCGCACAAAGTAGGCCAGCTCCTTCTGCATGGGCGTGAGATCCTGCTGCACGCCCTGGGACAGTTCAGAGATCGCGCCAATACTGGTGGAACGTCCGATGCGGGTGACCAGGATCCGGCCATGGCCCTTGACGATGGTGGCGCCGGAGGCCGCCTGCATGTTGGCCTGTATCTCGTCCTCCGCCGCCTGCTTGGCCACGGGCTCGGACTCGCCGGTGATGATGGATTCATCCACCAGTAACTGACTGGATTCGATGATCACACCGTCGGCACAAATCTTGTCACCTTCCTGAACGAACAGGACATCGCCCGGGACCACTTCCTTTGCATCCATCAACACCTTTTCGCCATCGCGGATCAGCACCACTTCTCTGGGGATGTAATCGAGAAACGACATCATCATTTTCTCGACCTTGTAGTTCTGGATGAATGACACCAGCGCATTGAGCAGCACTACGACCAACAGGGCCACCGCGATGAGCTCGTAGCCCTGGCCTGGCAGCATGAAATGGGCCACCCAGGAAAGTATCGATGATGCCAGCAACAACAGGGGAAACAGGGCAAGAAATTCTTCCAGCAGCATGCGCAACGGAGAACGTGCCCGGTGGAAGCGGATTTCGTTAGTGCCGTATTGCTTCTTTCGGGCCTGGGCATCGGCCGCACTCAGACCGTCGGCATCACAGGATAATGCCTGGAACAGGGACGCTGTATTCTTGTACGTTTCCACCCGATGACCACCAATTAGGCTTCATTCTTTTGAAGATTCATCCAGGCGCTTCTCTGCCTCACGTACCCGCTCTGATTTCGAGACTTCCTGGAAATGCTCTACATCACCATGAATGCCAGGCTGGCGTTGACTCAGTTCCGCTACAGTGGAATCACGCCCATAGATTATCACGTTATCCCCCTCTTCCAACCGGGTTTCACCCCTAGGGGTACCAATGAATTCGCCGTTCATTCTTTCGATCCCAAGAATCAAAAGACCTTCATCGCTAAGTTTCAATCGTGCCAGGGTTTGATTGGTGAGCCAGCTTTGTGGATCTACGTGGAGTTCACTGACTTTATATTCACCCGCCAGATGTAACAGACTGGCGTAATCCCGGATTTCCAGCCGAGTATAACGACTGAGCATCCGTTCTATTATTCTGGAAAGCTGACGGTCCACCCAATGACTGGATGCAAGCGCCCATAACGTGACCACACCGGAAATAACCAGGACCAGTTTCAGCGTCAGCATCGTCCCCGTTTCTTCACCCACAAACGTGAGAATGAGCGATGTGAGGACTGCCGCGATACCGGCATTGCCAAATAACATCAATAACAGGATGATGCGACGACGTACCGGGTGCGTCACGATATTCTCCGACTCGGAAGTCGTAAAGCCTGTACCGGTAAATGCTGAGCGCGCCTGAAAGCGCGCTGACTCCCGGGACATACCTGTGTAAGTGAGGGCGATCGTTGCGATGCGGGTAACCAGTAACGACAGCGACAAGACTAACAATAGTGAAAATATCGCCAACATGGAATCAACCTTCTGGATGTCCTGTTTTTCCCGGAATAATTATCCAATAGTAATTAGTATAGAATGATAAAAGGAGAAATTGATTTTATTTCATTTTTAAACATACTAATCTTTCCCATGTTCAGCAGCTGCTACGCCCGGACAAACAAGGAAAGTCAAAATGAAACCATTCAGCATTGACGCGTTCGCCAGCGAGTGCAAAAAGATCATGACCCACAGCAACAACGCCGCCAGGCAATTTTTACAACATACGCTGGACAGAGCAACCGATCCTCAGCAATCTTCGAGATACGGCAGACCGCCATTCCTGCCGGCGCGGATAGCGGTAAAATGATCCTCGAAAATAAAAAAAGAATAATAAAGGTCGGAGTGATTATATGCAGTATACAGCTGGCCGAGGGGAAAGAAGACACGCTTTTGCGTTCCATGGAGCTTCTGCCCTGCCCCCAGAATTTCGGATTTTATACACGCCGGCCAGTGGAATAGGTTTCAAACATGGCTGCAACCACGACAATCAGGCCACCCAACACTGTAGTCAGGCTGGGCCATTCGCCCAGGATCACCCCTGCAAACAGTGCCGCGTAAACGACCTGCAGGCAGGCAATCAGGCTGGCGGTCTTGGCCTTAAAATAACGCAGACCGAAAGCAAACAGGGTGTGTGGCAATGCGGTAAACACCACGCCCAACACCAATAGCTGCACCCATTGCACGTGGTTTACCTGAGGTATCGTCTGCGCACCGAAGGGCAAGAGCAGCAGGAAGGTAACAGCGATCTGGTAAAGCAATGCCTGCTTGGCGGGATAGCTGGAGAAATAGCGCACCTGGATGATGTTGCGCAAGGAAAACAGCAATGCCGAAAACACCCCCCACAACACGCCGAGCGTTGCATGGTTATCGAGACTAAAGCTTGGCACCAGTAAGTAGATACCGAAAAGCACAGCCAGTGCGCTCAGGATATCAGTGAGACGCGGACGCCCACCATGGAACAGGGGTTCGAGAAATACCGTGATCACCGGAAACGTGAAAAGGGCAATGACACCAACCACAACCGAGGACACCTGCATCGCATGAAAATAGGTTACCCAGTGGCAGGCCAGGAGGATCCCCAGCAGCCCGGCGACAGCGTAGTCCCGGCGTGAGTTCAGCTTTACCGCCAGTCCCTGGTAGCGCATTACCAGCCACAGGGCGAGTACCGCAAAGACCGAACGCAACAGGGTAATCTCGAGGGCGGTCAAGTGGATCAGTTTGGAAAACAGGGCGGTCATCCCAAACAGAAAAACCGCAGAGTGTACGGCCATCATGCCCTTACGCGTATCATTCAACTTCGGGATCCAAATAGTTACGTCGTCTTAATCTGCTTTTAGATTGTGATGTTGCCAGGGACCGATGATACACGGGCAGTAACATAATAGCAGCCCAATATGGTCAGGTGTCCATCGCGCGACCAGGATGGTTGAACAGGATGAAACCGCCGACGATTAGCGCCAGGCCAACCAGATGATAGATATGCAGATGTTCGTGCAGAAAGGCGATTGCCATAGCTGAAGCGAAAACCGGCACGAGACAGATGAACAAACCCGCGCGGCTGGCCCCGATAATCTCCACGCCGCGGTTCCAGAACAGGAATGAAAGTATCGATGGGAATACGGCCACGTACAGGGTACCGGCGGCCAGGGTCGCGGATAGCTGTGGCACACCTTGAGTGGTTGCCTCCCACACATACAGCGGCAGCAGCACCAGGGTACCAACGACGATGATCGCGGTCAGCAGACTGAGCGGATGCACCGCCGGTCGCTTACGCAACAGGACGGAGTACAGCGCATATAAGAACACAGCGAGCAGCATCCAGGCATCGCCCGGCACCACGTGGCGTTGCGCGAGGCTCATGGGATTGCCGTGCAGTACGATCACCGCCGCACCGAGCATGCTAAGCGTCACGCCCAGGACGCCGCGTGGCGAGCTACGTTCCCCGAAGAGCACAAGCCCGAACAACACGATGAGCGCCGGCATCGCTGTCTGGATCAATGCGATATTCGTTGCCGTGGTGGTCTGCGCGGCGATGTACAACAACGTCGCGAAACAGCTGACCCCAAGGATGGCGAGCAGCAGCACAATCGGCCACGCCACCAGCAACACTGCCAAGTCTGCGCGTAGCCGCCGCCAGGTGAAGGACAGTAAAAAGCAAGATGCCAGCGCCCAGCGCCAGAAGGCAAAGGTAACGGGCGGGACATCGGTGTGCAGGGCACGCCCGACAAAGGCGTTACCGGCCCAGAACAGCGTGGCCAGCGTCAGCAGGAGATAGGCAAGGCGGGAATTACCAGAAAGGTGACGCATGTTGCGCATTGTAGCCGATGTGCCCGGCTGCGACACAGGATTAGGCCTTCAGGGTCTAACCCCTTGAACCTTTTTGCGGGCTGGCATGCAAAATTAACTCATGCCAGGCTGAGCAAGGGCTGGTTCTCCTATCCAAATAATTATACTATTATCAATAGGGT
>JARRNT010000025.1:0-35429 GCA_037384645.1 Gammaproteobacteria bacterium
ACCAGGTCCTGTCACGCGACCGTCTGATCGATTTGCTCAAGGGCTATGATCGTTCCCCGTTTGATCGCTCCATCGACATCCGCGTGACCCGATTGCGACGCAAAATCGAAGATGACCCGGGCAAACCTCAATATCTGCGTACCGTCTGGGGTGAAGGCTACATGTTCACCCCTGAAGGTTAAGCCACGACATGCGCCTGTTCTCACCAAGTCTGTTCCAGCGCACGGCACTCACGCTCATCGCGGCATTCGTCCTGCTTTTGATCATCGTCTTTGGCGCCGTTGCCTACTTTGTCAATCTGCCGCTGGGCCGACAGGCCACCGACGATCTGGCCGCACTCATTGTCCTCTCGGCCAAGACCTGGGTCGAACTGCCCCCGGCAACCCATACGGATTTCCAGCACGAACTGATTGAACATCACGGCCTGGTGATTCAACCGGCTGACACCCCGTTACCCGCGCATACAGATATCCTGCCGTATCGGATCCTGTTGGAACAGGCCCTGGAGAAACGTCTCGGCCATAAGGTTACGGTAAAAATCACGCACCATCCTGATTACTACTGGGTAGACATTCCCATGGCCGGCCAAAACCTGCGTGTGGGCTTTGCCCACGACCGCATCGGGACGCGCCAACCCTATGCCCTGGCTGTCATCTTCATCGCCATGCTCATCATTGTCCTGCTTACCAGCCTGATCCTGGCCCGCCGGATGACCGGCCCACTCACCCGCCTGGCACGCGCGGCCCAGCAAGTGGGACAGGGCAACGAACCCCAGCCTTTGCCCGAAACCGGACCGGCAGAACTTTCAACCCTGGCACACACGTTCAACCAGATGACGCAGGATGTGCGTGAATTACTCGCCAACCGCACTACCCTTTTGGCCGGTATCTCCCATGACCTGCGCACACCGCTGGCGCGCATGCGTCTCGCGGTGGAGATGTTGCCCGAAGATGCCGACCCGATACTGACCGCGGGTATCATCCGTGACCTCGACGCCATGGATGCCCTGCTCGCCGAATACCTCGCGCTTGCCCACGGTATGGTGGAAGAAACCATGGACAGCCTGGATCTGCGTGAACTGCTTGATGGCGTTGTAACCGACATACGCCGCGCCGGCGCTGTCATTCACTGGACACCCAATACGGAACCCGTGATGTGCACCGTCAGGCCACATGCACTGGAACGGATCGTCAGTAACCTGCTCGACAATGCCCGACGTTATGGTAACGGTAAGGAAATCGAACTGGAATGCATCCACGAAGCAGAACAGGTGCACATCCGCGTTCTAGATCGGGGACCCGGGATCGCCGCTTCGGAACGCGAGGCGGTTTTTCGACCATTTTACCGGCTGGAAACATCGCGCAGTGTTGCCGGTGGCGGTAGTGGGCTGGGACTCGCCATCGCACGACAACTGGCTGACGCCAATGATTGGGATCTCACACTCGATGCGCGACCAGGTGGTGGGACCGTCGCCCAATTAGCGTTAGCCTGCATTGCGGGTAAATAAACGAGTTTATAGACGCTAAGCCTCGTGCCGCAAGCACGATAGATTGAGCACGTGCTTAAACATTTTTTCCGATTAAATTTTTACAGCATCTTCTCTGCCACAGCAAAGCCATCGGCAAGATTCCTGGAAAAGGCGACTTTACCTGGTTTTTTTCTGACCCCGGCTCGCCTGAGTTTCAGTATCATACGTGGCTGTAAATTATTAATTACCAAACCGACATTTTTATTTGAAAAATCCTTCGCTATAGACTCCATCGTAACAATGGCACTCATATCCAGTAGCGTCACTTCTGACATATCGAGTATCACAACCCGAATATCAGGCGTTATTGACGTAATGGTTTTTAATGCCTTTTGTGCGGACCCGAAAAACAAGGGACCATTGATATCGTAGACAACGACATTATTCGGCAGGACATAGTCTTCATGGTTGCGCTCAATCCTTGACGTCGCCGTTACGCTGATACTTCTCCTGATAAACAGGATTGCCGCCAAACCCATACCGACCGCGACGGCCACCGTCATGTCAAACAGCACCGTCAGCAGATAACAGATAATCAGCACAATCACATCATCGCGTGGCGCGACTCTTATCGTGCGGACAAAATGCCTGGCCTCACTCATATTCCACGCGACCACTATCAATAATGCCGCCATTGACGCCATGGGAATATAGGAGAGTAACGGTGCGAGCAATAATATGCTCGCGATAATAAACAAACTATGCACGACAGATGACAAGGGCAGGGTCCCGCCTGATTTAATATTGGCAGTGGTTCTTGCGATTGCCGCGGTTGCAGGTATACCCCCAAAAAGCGGGGCGATGATATTCCCGAACCCCTGTCCGACAAGCTCATCATTGGGGTTGTGTTTTTTACCCGACATACCATCGGCCACCACGGCACAGAGCAAGGATTCCAATGAACCCAGAACAGCAATCGTAATAGCGGACGGGAGCAGTTGCCTGAATAGATCAAAACTAAAACCAATGGGCGAACCATTGGCGCCCGGGAACGTCCATGGCCAGGCAAAGGCTGGCAGCACAGGCGGAATCCCGGAACCTGTAATGCCCTCAACAGTATAGTGAAAACGACTCCCCAGCGTGGCGACGGAAAACCCCGGCACAAAGCGACTCATTAACCAGGCGGCCAGACTGGCGACAATCAGGGCAACAAGGTGTCCCGGGATCCTGGTGCGCAGTTTTGGCCAAACCAGCAATATCGCCAGGGTCAACGCACCGATCAGGGTATCCTGCCAGGCCAGTGAGGGCAAACTCTGCACGATAGCGTACACCCTGTGCAAATAGCCCCCGCTCGTTGCTGCGACCTGGAGTCCCAGGAAGTCCGGTATCTGGAAGGTCGCAATGACCGTGCCGATACCGGCAGTAAAGCCGATGATGACCGGATAAGGCACCATCTCTATCAGCCTGCCGAGTTTCCCCATCCCCATGATCACCAGGATAAAGCCGGCGATAAAGGTACTCACAAGCAGTCCACCCAAGCCATAGTGATGGACGATGGGTAGCAAAATCACCACAAACGCGGCGGTTGGCCCGGAGATATTGACCTTGGACCCGCCGGTAAGCGAAATAACAATGCCGGCGACAATTGCCGTATAGAGACCATGCTCAGGTGGCACGCCGCTGGCAATCGCCAAGGCCATGGAGAGCGGAAGCGCAATAATGCCGACGGTCAATCCGGCCAGAATATTGGCCTGGATAAGCTGGAACGACGGCTTACTTTTTAAGGATTTAGTCAGGGCAGAAAACATATAATTACCGCGCTTCTGGTAATAGCAAGGTTTTCCCATTGACACCCGCCAACCAACAGCGGTCCGCCAGTGTGGGAACTAATAACAATGAGGATGATGCGTTGACGTCTATGATGATTCCCGCAAAGATGACTGTCATTCGTGTACCAGGAGAAACTTCAGCCAGCATAGCATATCGATTTACGCCTTCTTCACGAACTCAGATTTGAGTTGCATGGCACCAAAACCGGTAATTTTGCAATCAATATTATGATCGCCTTCGACCAGGCGGATATTCTTAACCTTGGTTCCCACCTTCAGGCTTGACGATGCCCCCTTTACCTTCAGGTCCTTGATGACAGTCACCGTATCTCCATCCATTAACTTGTTACCGTTAGCATCCTTGACCACTAGCGCATCTTCGCCACTGGCATCAGCTTGCTGAGGCCATTCATGCCCACATTCAGGACAGATATACAGGTTTCCGTCTTCATAGGTATATTCAGATTGACATGCGGGGCAAGCAGGTAAAGTAGCCATAATCATTTTATCCTGTAAAGCCAAATCCTGAGGGAAAAGGCGATAATAACTTCAGTTCAAGAGAAAAGCGCCCCGCATAAAACGGGGCGCTTGTATCGATCCACATTTGCAGACCAACCGGATGAAAAACCATTGCTTATGCGGCTTTCACACTCAGCTTGTCACGCCAACCCGGGAACAGGGTATCAGCATCATGCGGGAAGGATTCGAATGCGCGGGCAAACTCCTTGTGTTCTTTCGCGTATTGAATCGGATCCGCACCAGCCTTCCAGCACTCGTAAGCCTGACGTAAGGACTTGGCACCATCGGCAGGACTGTCGATGTGACCATAGGAGCCACCACCCGCCGTGTTAATGATATTGCCATGCCCCAGATTTTCGAAGAAACCGGGCAGACGCAATGCATTCATACCGCCGGAGATAATCGGCGTCGTCGGCTTCATACCGAACCACTCCTGGTGATACACCGGACCCTGGCAGCTATCGCGCTCGATCATGTAAGCGATGACCTTATCGTCGGCCTCGCCTTCCATCTTACCGTAACCCATGGTACCGACATGGATACCGGAAGCACCCTGCAGGCGGGACATCTTCGCCAGCACAAAAGCGGTATATCCACGCATGGCACTCGGCGACGTCACGGCACCGTGGCCGGCACGGTGGTAATGCAGATATTGACCGGGATATTGACGGCGTGCGGTCGTCACCATGCCCGGGCCACCGACATAACCGTCCACCAGGAAGGCCAGCTTATCCGCATCTGGACCAAAGGTTTCCAGTGCGAAGTCGGCACGGGCACACATTTCGTAGTGATCATCGGCGGTGATGTTCATGGAGAATAATTTGGCTTCGCCGGTTTCGTCCATCGCACGCTTCATGGCATCGTACACTAGCGGAATGGTTTTCTTGACCGGGGCAAAGACCTGGTTGCCTTGAGGTTCATCGTTCTTGATGAAGTCGCCACCCAACCAGAATTGATACGCCGCCTCGGCAAACGGTTCCGGGCGCAGACCCAGCTTGGGCTTGATGATGGTACCGGAGATATAGCCCCCGTCTTTGACCGGGCGACCCAGGATGCGCCACAGATCAGAAATATCCTTGGCCGGCCCATCGAACAACTGGATCGCGCGCGGCGGGACAAAGAAGTCGACCATCTTGGCATATTCGATATCGCCCATGCCCTGGTTGTTACCGATGGTCAGGGTCAGGAATGACACCATCATCATGCGACCGTCGGTCACATTGCGGTCAAACAGATCCAACGGATAGGCGATACGCATGTCTTCCCTGGCTTCGTCGATATGATACACCAGCGCGTCGACACCCTTGGTAAAGTCGTCCGTGGTGCAGACTTCGACGTTGGTGCCGGTAGATGATTCAGCTGCAAAGTGGGCAGCCGCTTCGAGATAACTGTGGCCAGACTTCGGCTTCATGCGATAGGCGCACAGAATATGCTTGCCGCCGGCGATAAGTTCTTCCTCTTTCAGACTCAGGTCTGAGTAGCGGGTGGATTGGTCCAGTGCCATAACTACGTTCTCCAGTATGTTAATAAATCCGAGTAATCCAGTGGGTAATTATCCACATAGTTTGTGTGACTATACGGAAACCATGCTATAAGGAAAATTCAGAAAATATGATAAGGTTGGTAAATTATTCTTATGCTGAAACTGACACTTCGCCAACTCAATATCCTGGAAGCCATTGCCCGCTGCGGGAGCTTCTCCGCTGCGAGCAACGAATTACACCTGACGCAGCCTGCTGTTTCGATGCAAATCAAACAGTTAGAAAATATTCTGGGCACACCCGTATTCGAGCATGTCGGCAAACGCATTCACCTGACGGAGGCTGGACGGGAGACATTGCGGGTCAGCCGAGGCTTCCAGCAGGAGCTCGTCAATCTGGAACACACACTCGCCAATTTACAGGGATTAAAAGGCGGCACCCTGACGGTCTCCACTGCCAGTACCGCCAGTTATTTCACGGCACGGCTGGTCGCCCTGTTTCGTGACATGCACCCGGATATCCGCGTCAGCCTCAACGTGGTCAACCGTGAAATCCTGCTCAAACACCTGGCGGAGAACGAGATTGACCTGGCCCTGATGGGACAACCACCGCAGGACCATGATCTGTCAGCGCAACCCATTATGGAAAATCCACTGGTCGTCATCGCCGCCCCGAACCATCCATTGGCCGGCCAGTCACAGATATCTCTCAAACGCATGGCCGAGGAACCCTACGTGGGCCGCGAACTCGGTTCCGGAACGCGTGTTGCGGTGGAAAAGCACTTTGCCGATCACGGCCTGCCCCTCAAGGCCGCCATGGAAATGAACAAGAACGAAGCAATAAAACAGGCCGTAGAAGCCGGCCTGGGTCTCGGCGTCGTATCGCTCCATACAGTACAGACCGAACTTAAGGCACAGATCCTATGCGTATTGGACGTGCAGGGCTTTCCGTTAAACCGGCAATGGTATCTGGTACAACGACAAGGTAAACGCCTTAGTCCGGCTGCCCAGGCATTTGCAAAATTTGCACTAAGCGAGTCCAAACGGATTGAACCATTATAAAATATGCGATCATCATTGCCCATGATGGACAAACATCAGAATATGCTGATCTTTTGCAATGACGCAAATCGGCTGTTGGTTCCCGTCAATTAAGGCGTCGTCACGCATCTTCCACAACGAATAGTCGTATACCGGCCAATAGCGGACGTTTAATTTCTTCTATAACACCAGGTAATATTGTAAGTGTTAATTTTATTGATGAATAGCGATCTCGCTAGACCAAAGTAATTTCCTCATGCAGGATCTTTCGTAGCGCCGAAACAAATACCGATGAAGACCAAACCCTATCTGAGTCACATATAATTTTTTATCATATTTCTTATAAATCACTGGCCTTATCCCTATCGCAGGATTCCGATAGATATTTTTTATATATCACAAATTATGCAGAAATCATTCTAGGGTTTATTAACATAGGACTAATTAATAGCTGTTTGCGCTGCGTCAATTGACAATATTATTTCTCATGCATAGTTTGACAATATTGCCTTTATCACCAAATATTATTTGAATCTCTCTGTTTCGGCCTCACAGCAAATCCATGTGAAGTCATCGCCCCCGCAACGATGTGGGCAAAAAATACAGCCAGTGTAATTTCTTAACAACGGACTATTCAGTCAGCCCGGATACTGGCAGAAAGCGCATCATATAAGGAGGAGGTTCCACCATGAGCGATATTACTCGCAGAAATTTTCTCAAACTGGGCGGGGGCGTTGCGGCAGGTACCGCATCTCTGGTTAGCGGCAACTTATTTGGTGCCGAACCGGCGGTCACTGCTGGGCGAACCACGCTACCCTATCCCAGACAGCTCGTTGGGAAGGCACCTGCCTTGCGACCAGGGACACCGGTATCCTTCACCTACCCTGATGCGGACTCCCCTTGCGCAATAATCAAGACCGGACAGCCCGTGCCGGGCGGTGTCGGTCCAGACAAAGACATTGTCGCCTACAGCACGCTGTGCACGCACATGGGTTGTCCGGTGAGCTACGACGATAAGGCCAGGACCTTCAAATGCCCCTGCCACTTCAGCATCTTCGATCCTGAAATGGAAGGACAAATGGTCGATGGTCAGGCAACCGAGAACCTGCCACGGATTGTGCTGGAATATAACGATAAGGACGGCAGCGTTACTGCAGTGGCAGTGGAAGGTCTTATCTATGGCCGTCAGGCCAATGTCCTGTAAGGAGGCGGAGCATGAGCAAATTTACCGATCGCATACCGTTGCCACCCACTGATGCGCATAAGACAAACATGACCTGTCATTTCTGCATTGTCGGTTGCGGCTATCACGTCTACAAATGGCCCGCAAACCGTGAAGGCGGCAGAGCCCCACATGAAAATGCACTTGGCCTGGATTTCCGTAAACAATTGCCGGCGCTGCAAACGATTTTGACCCCGGCCATGGTCAATCGCATTCGCGATCGCGACGGTAATGACTACAACATCATGATCGTGCCGGACAAACAATGCAGAGTAAACCAGGGTCTGTCCTCCACCCGCGGCGGCCAGATGGCCTCTGTGATGTATACCGCGGGCGATATGCCTGGCGAGATGCGCCTGAAGTATCCGATGTTGTTTGCCGCGGATGACTGGGTGGAGGTCGATTGGAACCGCGCCTTGCAACTCTACGCAGGCGTAACCAAACGCATCCTGGACAAACACGGGCCGGACGCGCTGATGTTCAACCTGTTCGATCACGGCGGTGCCGGTGGCGGTTTTGAGAACACCTGGGGTACCGGCAAACTCATTTTCAGCGGTCTGCAAACCAAGATGGTCCGCATACACAACCGACCGGCCTATAACTCAGAGTGTCATGCTACACGTGATATGGGCATCGGCGAGTTGAACAACAGCTACGAGGATGCCGAAGTCGCCGACGTCATCTTCTCCATCGGTGCAAATGCCTACGAGACCCAGACCAATTATTTCCTGGCCCACTGGGTGCCAAATCTGTCGGGAGCCAACGTCGCCAAAAAGAAAAAATGGTTCCCGAACGAAACCGTAGAACGCGGCAAAGTCATCTTTGTTGATCCGCGGCGCAGTCTTACGGTCTCGGTGGCGGAACAGGTCGCCGGCAAAGACAACGTGCTGCACCTGGCCATCCAGCCGGGCACAGATACCGCCTTGTTCAATGGCTTGTTGACCTACGTAGTTGAAAAAGGTTGGCACAACAAGGCATTCATCAAGGCGCACACCAAGGGATTCGATGCCGCACTCAAGGCCAACAAACTCAGCCTGACTGCCTGCAGCAAAATCACCGGCATCAGCGTGGCGGACCTGAAAAAGGCGGCAGACTGGGCCTACAAACCGAAAGCCTCCGGACACCCGCCGCGCACCATGCATGGCTACGAGAAAGGTATTATCTGGGGCAACGACAATTACCGCATTCAATCGGCATTGGTGGACCTGGTGCTTGCCACTCAAAATGTCGGCAGGCGCGGTACCGGTGTCGTTCGCATGGGCGGTCACCAGGAAGGTTACACACGCCCGCCCTATCCAGGTCCCAGGCCCGCGCCGTTTATCGATCAAGAGATCATCAAGGGCAAAGGCCGCATGCTCACCGTCTGGGCCTGCAACGCGTTCCAAACCACGCTCAATGCCCAGGCCTACCGGAACGCAGTGTATCGACGTGCCGACATCGTGCGCCAGGCCATGGCACGCGCCCGTGGCGGCTCTACCGAAAATCTGATCGATGCCATTGTCGAGGCAGTCGACAAACGCGGCGGTTTGTTCGTCGTCGACATTGATCTGTATAAAGTGAAGTTCTCGGATGCGGCACATCTGCTGTTACCTGCCACCCATCCGGGTGAGATGAATCTCACCTCCATGAACGGCGAACGGCGCATGCGTTTATCGGAGCGTTTTATGGACCCGCCAGGTGTGGCCAGACCCGATTGCCTGATCGCCGCCGACATTGCCAATGAATTAAAACGCCTGTACGAAAAGGACGGCAACAGCAAGATGGCCAAACGTTTCGAAGGCTTCAACTGGAAGACCGAGGAAGACGCCTTCAATGATGGCTTTCGTATGGCGGGTAAGAAAAAGATCGACAGCCAGGGTGGACCAACCGGAGACTTGGCCACCTATACACGTTTACGAGCGATGGGCACCAACGGCGTGCAACTCCCAATCAAGGAATACAAGAACGACAAGCTAATCGGCACCGAAATGCTGTATACCGATAGCAAATTCAGCACTGCTGACGGCAAAGCGCATTTTTTGCCCTCACCCTGGAATGGACTGCCCGCCACCGTAGAGCGAGAAAAGAAAAAGTACAAATTCTGGATCAACAACGGCCGCACTAACCACATCTGGCAAACCGCATATCACGATCGCTACATCGCGTTCCGGCGCAACCGGTTCCCGATGTCGCCCATGGAAATGAATCCTGAGGATGCCAAAAAGCTGGGCGTTACATCCGGCGATATCGTGGAGGTGTTCAACGATTTCGGTTCCACCTTCGCCATGGCCTATCTGGAACCGGACATCCGTGCCGGGCAGGCATTCATGATGTTTGGCTACGACAATGGGGTGGTCGGCGATGTCGTAACGAATTGGACGGACCGAAATGTGGTGCCGTACTACAAAGGAACCTGGGCCAATATCCGTCGGGTCGGGAACATGGAGGCATACAAACAGACCGTGTCGTTTAAACGTCGGCGTTTTCTGTAGTAGCCTGCTCATAACCGAAAATCGATATAGAAGGTATTCTGCCGCAGATGACGTCGAGCTTTCAAAGTAATTGAATCCCCGGGGCTGAGTAAGTTTTATGTATCAGTCCGGAGACGGATCTGATCTGCATATAGCCATAGTCTGAACGGGCTCTGGGGGCTTTGCTTCCGTGTTCAAGGCCGTAAAGTAATTTAGGTCTAATGTCCGCTTCGGGTCGTTAGCTGCCAATTACTCTGGGAGTTTCAGTAACATCATAAGAACAGACTGTGCTTTATGATTTAGGCGTAGCACTAGCAGGCGTCTGCTCAATCTCCTGCATCCGCCGAACATTCTTATCCGCCAGAATGACCACGCGCACCCGCCGGTTCTCGCGGCGACCTTCAACAGTATTGTTATCGGCAATAGGCTGGCAGCGCGCGCAGCCGATAATTCCCAGTTGCTTGGATAGACCGAATTATTGATTGGCAAATTATCCGTATATCCTTCAACCTCGATATAATTAGGCAAGCCAGCGAGCATGCCCCCCAGCTTCTTCAGCGGCTCATACGCTCCTGGCTCCAGGCTGGCACTACCGCTGGTAAACAAAATACTGGTATTGATCTCCACCTCCACCCAGAGTCTGCTCGACGTCACTTTAATGAGATGCCTGTCGATCAGTGGTTGCAGATTGCGTTTGACACGTCTGGCAATTTGAATCAGTGGTGCCTGGGGATTTTGTACCTTCGGAACCAGCGGCTCAACAAGAATCTGATCAGGGGCACCAGTCTGGTTTTCCATTGTCACTGATGCATTCCCCGTAGATTTAGCGGTCTGGAGAGATTTGGATGGCGCCTTGAAAGCCGCTACCAGAGTATCAGACAACACACGGTACTTGCCCTCATTGACAGAGGAAATTGCATACATTACAACAAAAAAGGCAAACAGCAGTGTAATAAAATCTGCATACGAAACGAGCCAACGATCAACATTGTCATTTTCGATAACAGCGCGCTTGCGATGTTTCTTGTCTCTATAACGTTGCATCAGCGAAGGAAGCCCAGTAATTTGGTTTCAATATTACGTGGATTTTCGCCTTCGGCGATGGATACCATACCCTCGACGATCATTTCACGGTACTGCGCGTGCGCATGTATTATATTTTTAAGCTTGTTGGCGATCGGCAAAAAGATCAGATTGGCAGAACCAACACCATAAATTGTGGCAACGAACGCCACAGCGATACCGCTACCCAACCTGGACGGTTCCGACAAATTGCCCATAACCTGAATCAGTCCAATTACTGCACCAATAATCCCAAGGGTTGGAGCGTAGCCGCCCATGCTCTCAAAAATACGCGCGGCTTGCATATCATGATGTTCCTTGGTGTAGATATCGACATCCATAATTCCACGGATATTTTCCGGCTCGGAACCATCCACCAGCAATTGCAAACCCTTTCGGGTAAAGGGATCAGTTTCCGAATCTTCAATATTTTCCAGACCCAGCAGACCTTCTTTGCGTGCAACATTGCTCCATGACACGATTTTGTTGATGGCCTCCTGGTTATCTACCTTAGGCGGCAGGAATGTCCAGCCCAACATGCGTATGCCACGCAGGAAGATTGATAATGGCGACTGCAACATCACCGCACCAAAGGTACCTCCCAGAACAATCAGGATAGCTGGTCCATTCATCAATGAGCCAATATGACCACCTTCCAGATATTGCCCGACCAGTATGGCGGCAGCACCCAGAATCAGACCAAACAGACTCAACATATCCATGAAGTTATACCCGACGCATCTTATAATAACTATCATAGCGCTGGGATAGAATGACATGTATTTGCCAGCTTGACCTCACAGCGAGATTTAATCGGACTGTCAGATACCTG
This sequence comes from Gammaproteobacteria bacterium, assembly GCA_037384645.1. Taxonomy (GTDB): domain Bacteria; phylum Pseudomonadota; class Gammaproteobacteria; order UBA6429; family Thiohalophilaceae; genus RI-92. The sequence continues at coordinate 11,904 of JARRNT010000025.1, forward strand.
ATGTATTCCTGTGCCAAGCAGTTATTTGTCATCCACCAAACCACACCCTGCTAATAATATCCGTTTTACCCAAAGATTTTATCGAGCTCTTCCTTCAGGGTCCGTTTTGTAAATGGCTTGACTATATAACCATTCACGTCCAGCTGCGTCGCTTCTTCTATCTGTTCACGCTTCTGTTCTGCCGTTACCATTAACACTGGTAATGTACTGAGTTTTTTATCCGCGCGCACATGTCTGAGCAGGTCAATGCCCTGCATTCCCGGCATATTCCAGTCAGTGATCAAAAGATCAAAATCTCCGCCCTGTAGCATCGGTAATGCAGAGATACCATCATCGGCCTCCTCTGTATTTTTAAAACCAAGATCATGCAACAAATTCCTGATAATTCGCCGCATTGTGGAAAAGTCATCCACGATGAGTATCTTCATGTTTTTATCCACGAAATCCCTCCTGGTTTCCTGGCAATCCATTCCGCCCGAGTAATTCCCAACACAGGCATACCTGGTAACAGTGACATAAAGACACAGAAATACTATCGGACGGGTCCTGAAAAATTTTAATCCTGCAATATAGTAATAACCGGGATAAAAATACTGGTGAAATGTTGTTAGCTGAGCGCGACATTTCTGTCACAAAAACAAGGCCAGTGTCGATGACACTGGCCTTCCCAGCGAAGTCATTTTGACGATCAGGCGTTTTCGTTGAGACGATTGGACATTCTGGCCTGCAGGCGAATCACGGCCTGAGAATGAATTTGACTGACACGGGATTCGCTCACTCCCATTACCGCACCAATTTCACGGAGATTCAGTTCTTCGTCGTAATACAAGGCCATCACCAGGCGCTCCCGCTCCGGGAGGCTAGCCACAGCCTCGGCGATTATTTGTTGCATATCATCCTTTTGCAGTCCATCGAGAATCCCCGGGGAATTATCTGAAATATTATCAAGTAGAGATTCCTCCCCCAACCCCATATCCTCCACACTGAGTACCTTGTGGTAACTGTTGTCCTGCAGGATCTTGTAATATTCATCCAGACTGATTTCAAGCATATCGGCGATTTCAGTGTCTCGAGCATCACGGCCGTGGGTATGTTCGATGTTGCGTACCGCCTCGGCCACCATGCGTGCCTTTCGGTGAACAGAGCGTGGCGCCCAGTCATTCTTGCGAATTTCATCAAGCATGGCGCCACGGATACGGATACCCGCATAAGTCTCGAAACTCGCGCCCTGGTCTTGATCATAATTACGTGATGCCTCCAGCAGGCCAATCATGCCAGCCTGGATCAAATCTTCCAGTTGCACACTTGCTGGTAGCCGATTGATCAAGTGGCACGCAATTCGTTTAACAAGTGGCGCATGTTTTTCGACTATTTCATTACGCACTATTCTTGGTTTCTCTGAAGCATACATAGCAGCACTGTTCATCACACAGCCTCGAAATTTTGGTTATTTATCGGATTGATCAAGCGTTCTACGAAAAATTCTAGATGTCCGGCCGCGCTCTTTGGCATCGGCCACTTATTTGCCTTATCAGCAAGATTAGCAAAGGCTTGCGCTGACTTACTGCGTGGGAAGGCTTCGAAGACTGCGCGCTGCTTCTTAACCGATTTGCGCAAGTAATCATCCTCTGGCACATACCCCATATAGTCTAGCGCAACATTCAGGAAGCGATCAGTAACTTTTGCAATTTTTGTATAAATTTCACGTCCATGCTGCGGGCTGGCAGCCATATTGGCCAAAACCCGAAAACGATATACCCCGTATTCAATGCTCATCAATTTGATGATGGCGTAAGCATCAGTAATCGAGGCCGGCTCGTCACAGACCACCACCACTACTTCCTGGGATGCGCTGGCAAAACTGGTCACCACATCGGAAATGCCGGCGGCCGTATCCACGATCAATACATCCACATCCTGGGATAACTCGCTGAAGGCCTGTATCAGGCCGGAGTGAAACTGTGGTTCAAGACTGGCCATCTGCCTGACTCCGGACGAGGCCGGAATGATTTTGATATTACCCGGACCATCAACGATGATCTCTTCCAGGGTGTGCTCGCCGGTGATAACGTGATGCAGATTGACCTTGGATTGTAACCCCAACAGAACATCGATATTGGCCAATCCCAGGTCTGCGTCCATGATCATGACTTTTTTGCCACGATGTGACATGGCCATCCCGAGATTGATCGCAACATTGGTCTTGCCGACGCCGCCCTTACCCCCTGTCACGGCAATCACGCGTACCGGGCGAGGCTTGGCCATTACCCGAAGTCCTGCGGCCTGATCATAGGCTTGTGTATCAGCCATGAGCATGTGCCGCCACCACTTCGCGCCTGCCGTCCTGCATACATTCACACTGGATAAGGTGTTTTATTGTCATTGATATGCCTAAAATTATCCCTGCCTGTTTTGTGGCTAACACTTGTCACGATTTTACGCAGCATGTCACCCGCTCTGGTCTAATGCAACAAGCGTTCCAGTCTCAAATTCTGGTTAAAAAATGACAGAACCCTGATCAACTTATTGATTTACCTTGTAATTTATCAAGCCCGTCCTATACACACTGCGGCGGAGAGGACGTCATGCTCTTGACTACGGCTACCTTGCCCCGCCAGAGATTCGGCGATCACGGGGTGGTTCCCTAGCCTGCCTTCAAGCAGGGGCCCTGTGCATTGATGGCTCATCCAGGCACACAGATGTCAGAGTCATATTCATACTCGAAACGGGCCAGGGCGGCAGATCATAACAACTGATTTCGGTCATTAGGGACCAGCTTCTGGTCCAGCAGGCCGTCAGCGAGGGACAACAAGGTAAAAAATCGCGTTTTGCTGAAAAATGTTGATAGATACTGGTACGGGTGCTGAGCATGCTCCGTCACCGACCTGCTGATGACAACGCGCGGAATTTCCGCTGCAATCCCGACTATGTGAGTTTTTTGACTCGCTCTGCGGGACTGATGACATCGATCAAACGTATGCCAAATTTCTCATTCACCACTACTACCTCACCATGGGCAATCAAGGTGCCATTGACCTTGATGTCCAGAGGTTCACCGACCATGCGGTCCAGTTCAATTACCGAACCCTGGCTCAGCTGTAACAAGTCACGGATATTGATTCTGGTACTGCCAATTTCCATCGAGATCGTCACGGGGATATCCAGGATAACATCCAGGTTTACATCCTCACCTGTCGAGCGGATATAGCTTTCCTGATCCAGATTTTGCAACCTGGCTGTTGTCGCAGTATCTTCCCCGCTGCCAACTCCCTTGCCAGCCACAGAGGCCCCCAATTCGCCGATCGCATCCGCGTGTTCTTTATTCGTTTTATTCATACTTTACTCCCATCGATCACGGTGCGTGAGTTTCTTCGCTGTTTTGTGAACGATGAATCTTTTCCTGAATTTTAACAGTCTCACTGCCATCGTGAACATCATATGTAGCGCGAAACAGTGGGACATCATCGGCAACAACGGTGATTTTGTCCGGAGAGTTAATTGGAATGATATCGCCCTCTTTCAGACTCAACAGATCACCCAGGCGCATGTTGGCTTTTGCGAGGGTGCAGGATAAGGTCACCTCCGCAGTCTTTACTTCTTCTTGCAAGGCTAGACGCCAATGGTCATCGCTTTCGGTGCGTGCGCTTTGCACATCGGTATTCAGTAATTCTCGAACCGGTTCCAGCATGGCCTTGGGCATGACTACAGAGAAGGTACCACCGCCGCCATCCAGTTCTATGTAGAAACTGCAGACTGCTACCAGCTCATTAGGACTGGCAATACTTGCGAGATGGGGATTGACTTCCGTGCTATGGAACTCAACGTTGACCGGCAGGATCGGGTGCCATGCCTGCTGCAGATCCTTGAAGGCCTGCGTCAGGATTATCTGGATTACTCGTGCCTCGGTCGGTGAAAACTCACGAGCTTCGATCCAGGCTTGACGGCCGGTACCACCCAGGTAATTATCGACGGCAAAGAACACCAGCCTGGGATCAATCACACACAGTGCCTTACCCCGCAGCGGACTGATCTTTATCAGATTGATACTGGTAGGGACAGAAAGACTGTGCATGTATTCACAATACTGCATTATTTGCACACTGTTGAAGGAAACTTTTGCGCTGGAGCGGCGCAACATGTTAAACAAACTGATGCGAAAATAATGCGCAAACCGCTCGTTAATCTTTTCCAGCGTCGGCATTCTGCCGCGAGAAATACTGTCCTGCCCGGTTAAGTCAAACGGACGTGCAACACCATCTAATGCATGCTCCGCATCAGTGTCGACCTTCCCGCTGTCAACACCGTGTAATAGCGCGTCAATTTCGTCCTGGGTTAATAAGTCAACACTGGCCATATGGAATCCCGTTACATAGTAATGAAGGGAGGAAACCCGGAGTGACGTTATCCTGTCCGGGTGCAGCATTACGTGTCGTATGCTTGTCCTTATCTATCAATCTTGCGTGTCCGGTGGGTTTTTGCTGCCCCTGCATCATCGTACACGCTAAAAGACAGCAAAACTTATGCCATTAAATAATTTCATTTATTTCAGTGACTTAAGAGGAAATGTTGCCAAAAGTGTCAGCGATTTGACTTGGCAGACGTATCAGATTGTCAGGATTCTGACTGATCGTCGGTCATCGTGGTTCATGCTGCCGGTGCCTGGGCCCCGGCGACAAACAGGTGTTCGCGGTAATAGCGCAACTCCCCGATAGATTCACGAATATCATCCAGGGCCAGGTGGGCACCGCGTTTTTCGACACCACTGGCAATACTGGGCAACCAGCGCTTAACCAGCTCCTTGAGCGTACTTACATCCAGATTACGATAGTGAAAATAGGCTTCCAGCTCGGGCATGCAACGCGCCAGAAACCGCCGGTCCTGACAAATGCTATTACCACACATGGGCGAGGCCCCGGACGGTACATAGTCCTGTAAAAAGGCGATGGTCTGGCGCTCGGCCTCGGCTTCATTGATAGCACTGGCTTTGACCCGGTCAGTCAGGCCAGATTTGCCATGTTGGCGGGTATTCCACTCATCCATACCGGCAAGCGTGGCATCGCTCTGATGAATCGCGAAGACCGGACCCTCTGCCAGGATATTGAGCTGGCTATCCGTCACGATAGTGGCGATTTCAATAATCACGTCATTCTGGGTATCCAGTCCGGTCATTTCCAGATCGATCCAGATTAGATTGTTTCTGTCTTGTGGCATGGCTATTCCTATACGGCTGTCTAAATGCGGCACTTGGCGGTTGTCAGCCATTGTAACAAAGACTACCCTGCCGCTACCTGCCATTCTGGGTTATTGTAAAGGCACAATTACAGTTATATATAGTTAAAGCATCAGAATCGGAGGTATTCATCGTGTGGTTCAGTGTCCTGTTTGTCATTGCCCTGGTCGGCGCCATGAGCTTGCAATGGTGGTTAAACCGTCGCCAGTTACAGCATATCGCGCGTCATCGTGGCGCGGTACCAGAGGCCTTCACTGACCGAATCTCCCTGGCGGCCCACCAAAAGGCCGCTGACTATACCTCGGCCAGGGTGCGCCTGGCCCAAATCGAGTTATTTTACGGCAGTGCCCTCTTGCTATTGTGGACCCTGGGTGGTGGACTCGACTGGCTGGATCGGCTTTGGGCTGGCAGCATAAGCAACCCGCTGTGGCACGGTGTCGCCTTCATTCTCAGTATTCTCATCCTCAGCAATCTGCTCGACCTGCCCTTCTCGATTTACCGTACTTTTGTTATCGAAACTCGCTATGGTTTTAACCGCACAAAGCCCGGCTTATTCATCGCCGACTTACTCAAGGGCATCGGCCTCACCGTGCTGATCGGTACCCCCCTGCTCTGGGTTGTGTTATGGCTGATGCAATCAGCCGGCGCCTTGTGGTGGATTTATGTCTGGGCAGTCTGGATCGGCTTCAGCCTGCTGATGATGTTCGTGTATCCAACCTGGATCGCCCCGCTTTTCAACAAGTTCTCGCCCCTGGAGGATGTCTCACTGCGTGAGCGAATTGAAAAGCTGCTGACCCGCTGTGGTTTTACCAGCAAGGGAATTTTCATTATGGATGGCTCACGGCGTTCCAGCCACGGCAATGCCTACTTCACGGGCCTGGGTGACAACAAACGCATTGTGTTTTTCGATACCCTGCTCAAATCCCTGCGCGCGGAGGAGATCGAGGCGGTGCTTGCCCACGAGCTGGGCCATTTCAAACGCAAACATATTCTCAAGCAGATCATCGCCATGGCCATCCTGACTTTCGTCAGCCTGGGTATCCTGGGGGTCCTGATCCAACAAGACTGGTTTTTCCATGGTCTGGGCATCAATACACCCTCAACACACGCGGCATTAGTGCTGTTCATGCTGCTGATGTCTGTGCTTGGTGTCTATTTCCAGCCACTGTTTTCCTACTTCAGCCGCCGTCACGAATTCGAGGCCGATGACTTTGCCGCCAGCCAGAGCGACGCACGCGACCTGATCAAGGCGCTGGTCAAGCTCTACGAAGAAAATGCCAGTACCCTGACGCCGGATCCCCTGTATTCGGCATTTCACGATTCACACCCCCCGGCCCCTGTCCGCATCGCCCATTTATCGACTAAAATACCCGCATAGGCAGGCTATTCAGGAGGACACTATGAAATTACCGATTTTCACTGCACTGACTCTCGGCCTGACGCTTTTCTGTATGACCGGAGCACATGCCGCCAACCTGGCTCGCGGTAAAAAACTGGTAGAGGAAAACTGCGTCAAGTGTCACGCCGGTATTGTAGGCGGCGACGGCAGCAAGATATACACTCGCAGCAACCGCAGCATTGATTCACTCCCGGCCCTGATCAAACAGGTCCATCGTTGCAAGAATGCCCTCGGTGTATCCTGGCCGGAAGATCAGATCGCTGATGTCGTCGCCTATCTGAACAAGACCTATTACAAATTCAAGAAATAGCCGGGCATGGGTGGATTGTCCGAACAGCATTGCCAGGCGATCAGCAAAGGCAGTCCGCCCCTGAATGACCCACAACTGCATGACTTTCTTAAGCAGGTGCCGGATTGGGCACTGACAAGCAGTCATGCGGCGATTCATCGCGAATTCCACTTTCGCAATTACTACGAAACCATGGCTTTCGTGAATGCCGTGGCCTGGATTGCCCACCAACAGGATCATCATCCTGACCTGGAAGTCAGTTACAGTCGCTGCAAGATCATCTATACAACCCACAGCGTGGGTGGCCTGTCACAGAACGATTTTATCTGTGCAGCACATATCGATATGTTACTGACCTGAGGGCCATGACAACATCCGCTGCAGGGTCATCTCGCTACAATGCGACCGTCATCAGTCATTTCGGCAATGAAATCCTGTTCCTGACGAATACCGGTGAACGGCTGCGTGGCATTCCGCGCCAGCAGTTGCCCCCTCTTGCTGCTGGCGATCGCATCTATTATGAAGCCAGTGACAAGGGTCTTGCCGTGATTACTGAGCTTGCCCCCCGACACGGCATTTTGACTCGCCGCACCCGCTACCAGGAAAAACTCGTGGCCGTGAACATCGATCAGGTATTGATCATTTCCGCCAGCAAGCCCCTGATGAAAACCGGCCTCATCGATCGTTATCTGGTCGCCAGTGAGTTGGCCGGGTTACGTGGCGTGATTGTGTTTAACAAAGTCGATTTACTCGATGCGCCCCAGCTCCAGCACGTGAAGGAGCAACTGGCAATATACGCATCCATCGGCTATCCCGTGTATTACCTCAGTGCTAAAACTGGTGAAGGGCTGGATAAATTTCGCCAGTCACTGGCCAATACTACATCGGTCCTGGTCGGACATTCCGCCGTCGGCAAATCCTCCCTGATCAAGGTACTGGTCCCGGGTAGTACACCAAAAATCGGGGGGGTATCCCGGGCAAACAAGGGTCGGCACACAACGACGCATAGCGAATTATACCCTCTCGACAACGATGGCCTGATCATCGATTCGCCGGGAGTGCGCGAATTCGGTCTCAATCCCGTGGCAGCACAAAAGCTGGCACAGGGATTTCGTGAATTCCATCCCTATCTCGGGCACTGTCGTTTTCGTGACTGCAGTCACCTGAATGAACCGGGCTGTGCCATCATCGCGGCAGAAAAAGACGGACTACTGAATAGCAAGCGCGTGGAAAGTTATCGAAATTTACTCGCGGATTTCAACAAATAGTTCAGGGACTATTATTTTCAACAAGCAAACGTGGATATTCGCAAAATCATCAATCAATTTAAGTGACCGCAGCCAAAAGCAGATATTAAATACATATAAAAACGGCAGCCATTTAAGCTGCCGTTTTTTCTACATAATGTAATTATGTGACAAATGATTTCATAATCAATTACCAGTGATATCCAGCAATAAGTCCTGCAGAAGTACCTCCTGCCTCAACTTCAATGCCATATAGAGTAACCTTTGCTTGTGAATATCGTAAATCCATACCCAAATTAAAATGCGGGGTTAGCGCCCAGTATATACCACCATTAAGCCAATAACCTACACCATTATCTTCATCAGAGACTGTAAATCCGTACGTCCCTTGTAGTTTGGCTTTGATAAATGCTATTCCTCCACCAACGTATGGTCTCATAGCAGTTCCTGATACATCCCAAATTTTACGAATACCAAGATCAACTTCTCCAGTACTTCCCTCAAACTTAATACCTGACACTGTTGATTCTTTATAAGAGCCTAAAGTATCGATTGCTATGCTTACAGGCCAGTTATTCTGTTTAAAGTCAACTAAAACCGCAAAAGCAGTCTGGTTCTCTAACGGGGACCAATCTGAACTTTTCAGCGATTTTTGCCCCAGAAAAAAATTTACATTCCCGGTAAAATCACTGGCATATGCATTAAACGCAAACAACACAAGAATCATGGCTAGAAAATATTTTTTCATTATCTTTACCATAAAATCTCCTTACATTATTTTAATACTTCGTTTACCTTAGAATACAAAATCGAATTTATATATTCATACAGTTCCGACATATGATCCTGATCAATTTTTAAAGCGATTTCCAACAACAACATATCAGAGCACTTTCAGGTTTTTGGCTGCCCCCTATGGGCCGTTTTCTGCAATTTAATCCAATGCCATATTTCAGCCAGAAGCGGTCGGTTCGGGCTTCTCCGCTACCAAAGAGTAGCGGACGTGCAATAAGCTTCATGCCATAAGCATTTTCACTATCAATAAAATGATTAGCCTGGCCTATGCCGTCCCACACGGCAGTGACTGCCCGGTGAATAAGCAAGCTACAACTATTTCAGGAAATCAGGTAATAGCCTGGGACAGGTATTACAGGCTGAGCAAAAAACCGTCTAGCTGATCACACGCCGGCCGGAAAAGGCATGAGATAAGGTTGAGCCGCTGACATATTCGAGATCACCACCGATAGGGATCCCGTGGGCAATACGGGTAACCCGGGTTTTATCCGTATCCACCATATCCGCAATGTAATGCGCCGTTGCCTCGCCTTCGACCGTGGTGCCGGTTGCCAGAATAATTTCAGTTATCGGTTCATTCGCCAGGCGCTGGGCCAGTTTATCCAGGCCGATTTCATCCGGTCCGATGCCATCCAGCGGAGACAAATGCCCCATCAGGACAAAATACAAACCGCGATAATCCGTGGCCTGTTCAATCGCGAGAATATCGGCTGGGGTTTCGACCACACACAACACTGCCTGATCGCGTGCGGCATTGTTGCAGATCTCGCAACGCGCCTGTTCGGTAAAGGTCCGACAGCGATCACAGTGGCCAACCTGGGCGACCGCATTGGTCAGGGCATCCGCCAGGATCGTCGCGCCTTCCCGATCCCGTTCCAGCAAATGGTAAGCCATGCGTTGCGCAGACTTGGGGCCAACACCGGGCAGGCATTTGAAGGCCTGGATCAATTGTTCAATCAGAACGCTCACAGGATCGAACTAGAATGGCAGTTTCATTCCCGGCGGCAGATTAAAACCGTCAGTCAGACTCGACATCTTTTCCTGGCTCAGTTTTTCGACCTGGCGCACGGCATCATTCACGGCAGCAGCGACCAGGTCTTCCAGCATTTCCTTGTCATCCTGCAACACGCTATCGTCAATACTGACGCGTTTGACGTCGTGACGTCCGGTCATGGTGACTTTAACCAGGCCGCCACCGGCCTGACCTTCCACTTCCATGTTTGCCACTTCTTCCTGCATTTTTTGCATATTGGCCTGCATTTGCTGGGCCTGCTTCATCAGATTTCCAATTCCACCTTTCATGGCTGTCTTCCTCGTTTCATTTGACTGGTTGGATAGTGTCGGTGTTAATTTGTGCGCCAAAGGTATCAAGAATCTTCTGCACGTTGGCATCCGACTCGATGGCCTGGGTCGCTGCATCCAGGCGTGCCTGTTGTTCACGTTTGGCCTGTTGTGCCGGTGTTTCCGATTGCGGTTTGGCAACGCTCACATTCAGCGTGATTGACTGGCCCAAATGCGCACGTAGCGCCTCCTGCAGACGCTCCACTCGGTCCCGGGTCAGTAAATTCTCGCAACTGGGTTCCAGGCTCAGATCGACTTTATTCCCTTCCCGTCCCTGCCAGGCGCAATTCATGGCAAATTGCTGCAGGATACCGCTGAGTTGCAGTTGTGCAACCAACTGGGTCCAGTCAGTACTTTGCGCGGTTGCCGCTTTCACCTCGGCTGCCGGTACGGCAGGTGCCGTTGCTGCCGGCGCTTGCGTGTTAGCCCCTGCCGCGGTTGCCGGTGAGGACGGCGTTGTCGTGCGTGGCGCCGGTGTCGGCGATGCAGCCACTACCTCCCCTTCCGCTTGTGGACGAAACGCCAGCATGCGCAACAACACCATCTCCACGCCGCTGGCCGGATCCGGCGCATAGGGTAAATCCCGCCGACCGATCAAACCTATCTGATAAAACAACTGGACGTCTTCCGGCGAAAGCAGCTGGCTGAGCTGTATCAATTGTTCCCGGTCCCCCATGCTTTCGTCATAGGCATCAGGTAATTGTTGCAGGATGGCAAGATAATGCAGCGTGCCCAGTAACTCAGCCAGGACCGCGACATGATCCGGAGACTGGCTGTTGAGTTCTTGTAGGGTTTGCATCATCCCGGCGGCATCGCGATGCGCCAACTGTTCGAGCAGCTTGTAAATATGCGTGTGCTCGATGGTGCCGAGCATCTGTTTGACATCGGCTTCGTTAAGCTGGCCACTGCCAAAGGCGATGGCCTGATCCAGCAGACTCAGGGCATCACGCATACTGCCATCGGCGGCACGCGCCAGGTGTTTTAAGGCCGGCGGCTCAAACTCGATATTTTCAGCCTGCAACAGCTTGTCCAGGTACTCGGCAATCAGATCAGGATGCAGGCGTTTCAGATTGAACTGCAGACAGCGCGACAGGATCGTCACCGGTAACTTTTGCGGATCGGTGGTTGCCAGCAAAAATTTCACGTGCGGAGGGGGCTCTTCCAGGGTTTTCAACAAGGCGTTGAAACTGTGGTTGGACAGCATGTGCACTTCGTCCACCAGGTAGACCTTGTAGCGACCCCGGGTCGGTGCGTACTGCACATTGTCGAGTAACTCGCGGGTATCCTCGACCTTGGTCCGGGAAGCGGCATCGACTTCGATTAAGTCGACAAACCGGCCTTCATCAATCTCGCGACAGGTCTGGCATTCACCACAGGGATGAGAACTGATTCCCGTCTCACAATTAAGCGACTTGGCCAGGATCCGGGCCAGCGTGGTCTTGCCAACTCCTCGGGTGCCGGTAAACAAAAAGGCATGGTGCAGACGCCCGCTGTCCAGGGCATTGGTCAGGGCACGCAGGACGTGTTCCTGTCCGACCATTTGTTCAAAATTGCGTGGCCGCCATTTCCTGGCCAGAACCTGATAACTCACAACTGCTCTCGTTACTCTATTAAATAGGTAATTGCATTCTAACCGGGCGGGCGCCGTCCCGCACCCATGGGTATTGGGTTCAGAAGAGGAAAGTGGAGGCAACCCGTACCCGCCACACTCCGGCGCCCGTTACCACCGTTACCGTTGCTCCCTTCCGGGCCTGGCGGAGTTCACGCTGTCACGTCGCGAAGGGACCGATACGGGTCACCATTGACTGATCCCGTGCTCAGTATACGTCCTGGGCACGGGGCGTGCATCATGCCAGATTCACGACAATTTGACAACATATTGATTTTTAAGAAAAATGCCGATAAAACCAGGTCAACGAAGTGGCGCAACAGCTTGTCACCCGATTATCACGGTTATAGCATGCGGGACGTTGTCTGTTTCCCCAATGATGCATGGACGTTTGAATGAAATTTCGACTATTTCTGTCTGCCCTGGGTTGCCTGTTCTTCAGCCTGGTTAGCCCTGCCGCACAGGCCAGCACGGTCAGTGTGGCGGTCGCCTCAAATTTTACCCAACCCATGCGGGCGATCGCCCGGGCCTTTCACCAGGCCACTGGCAATCAAACGCGCCTGGCCTTCGGTTCCTCGGGCAATTTTTACGCGCAGATCAAAAATGGCGCGCCGTTTCAGGTATTTTTATCAGCCGATGCGGCAAAACCCCGCAAACTGGAACAGGCAGGCCTGACAGTCAAAGGTAGCCGTTTCACTTATGCCATCGGCGGGCTGGTGTTATGGTCCAGTCGCCCCGACTTTGTGAAGGACGGTGCCAGCACCCTGCGCCACGCTCATTTCAACAAGCTCGGCATCGCCAACCCCAAACTCGCACCCTACGGCTCGGCAGCGGTCCAGGTGCTGCAGCACTTGCACCTGTATCATCGCCTGACCCAAAAATTCGTGATGGGCGAAAACATTGCGCAAACCTACCAATTTGTCATGAGCGGCAATGCAGATCTGGGCTTCGTGGCCCAATCCCAAGTGACCCGACACGGTAAGATCACGCAGGGTTCGGGCTGGATCGTGCCGGCAAATTTACACAAACCCATCCGCCAGGACGCCGTGCTGCTGCTGCCCGGCAAGCACGACCCAGCGGCACTGGCCTTACTGCGCTTCCTCAAGGGTGCGCGGGCCCATACCATCATGCAAAGCTACGGGTACCACTGAGACGATATGAGTTTTAGCCAGGCCGATCTCGCGGCAATCCTGTTGACCTTACGCCTGGCGGCCACCGCCACCCTGCTGTTGTTGCTCATTGGCACCCCCATCGCCTGGTGGCTGGCCAATCACCGCACGCGCTGGAAGGCGGTCGTCAGTGCCATCGTGGCCATGCCGCTGGTACTGCCACCAACGGTGCTGGGTTTTTACCTGTTGTTGTTACTCGGTCCCCATGGTCCGGTTGGCAAGCTGACCGAAAGCCTGGGGCTCGGGACCTTGCCCTTTACCTTCTGGGGACTGGTGGTGGGTTCGGTGATCTATTCCCTGCCCTTTGTCGTGCAACCCATTCAGAACGCCATCGAGAACGTCGGTACGCGGCCACTGGAAGTGGCCGCCACCTTGCGCGCCGGTCCCTGGGATGCCTTCTGGACCGTAGTCTTGCCACTGGCGCGAACCGGTTTTATGACCGGTGCCATTCTTGGCTTTGCCCACACCGTGGGTGAATTCGGCCTGGTCCTCATGATTGGCGGCAATATTCCCGGCGTCACCCGCGTCGCCTCCGTGCAGCTATACGATCATGTGGAAGCACTTGAATATACGCAGGCACACTGGCTCGCAGGCGTACTGGTTGTGTTCGCATTTGTCCTGTTGCTCGTCCTGTATACCCTGAATCCCGTCTGGCGGGGCAAACAATGACCTCGCCTGATGGTATTCACGCACGCTTTGCCCTGGCGCTGGCAGAGTTTACGCTTGATGTCGATCTGCATCTGCCTGGTCAGGGCATCACGGCCCTGTTCGGACCGTCAGGTTCGGGCAAAACCACCTTGTTGCGCTGTATTGCCGGACTGCAGCGCGTTCAGCACGGCGAACTGCATGTAAATGGCGCGAGCTGGCAACACGCGAAACAATTTCTTGCCACCCATCAACGCCCGCTGGGCTATGTGTTCCAGGAGTCCAGCCTGTTTGCCCATTTATCGGTGCGCGGCAACCTGCAATACGGACTGAAACGCGTCAACACGGCTGAACAACGGATCTCCTGGCAACACGTCATTGATTTGCTGGGGATCGAAGCATTGATGGAACGCAAACCCGCACAACTTTCCGGTGGCGAGCGCCAGCGCGTGGCGATCGCACGTGCCCTGCTCACCAGTCCGCGCCTGCTGCTAATGGACGAGCCACTAGCCGCTCTCGACCAGGCACGCAAGCAGGAAATTTTGCCTTATCTGGAGAGACTGCACGCTGAACTGGAGATCCCCATGCTGTTTGTCAGTCATGCCCCGGATGAAGTGGCACGTCTGGCTGATCACATCGTTGTCCTGCAAAAAGGTCGCACCATTGCTGCCGGCCCGCTGGCGGAAACCCTGGCCCGGATAGATCTGCCGATCCAGCTGGGTGACGATGTAGGTGTCGTGATCGAAGGAAAAATTGCCGAGCGCGATCAGGACTGGCACCTGGTCAGAGTCAACTGTGATGGCCATGATTTCTGGGTGCGCGATGCCGGCCATCCGGTTGATCACGCCGTGCGCATTCGGATTCTGGCGCGTGATGTGAGCCTGGCCCTGAGTCACCGCCAGGACTCCAGCATCCTGAACATCCTGCCGGTACAGGTCGTGGAGACCAGCCAGGAAACACATCCGGCGCAGGTGCTGGTGAAACTCCAGGTCGGTTCCTTACCCTTGTTATCGCGGATCACCCAACGCTCGGTTCAGGCCCTCGCCCTTGTACCGGGCAAAACGGTTTATGCCCAGATCAAGGCCGTGGCCCTGATTGCATAAACGAAGTGGATTGCGCGATCGCGCCACGCTTATTCATTCCAGAGGCAAATCACCGGTTCATTGCGATCGTGTTCATAGCCGAGAATATTGATCGCCGCTGTCGATGCCATGAAAAAACGCCCGGCCTCGGGTTCCAGCGACAACCAGCGCGCCGTAATCACCCGAATGATATGGCCACTGGAAAAGGCAATCACGTTACCCGGAATGCTCCGCACTTTATGGATAAAGCGATCGGCACGCAATTTAACATCATTCAGTGTCTCGCCATTCGGACAGTCATGGGTGAAGACATTCCAGCCCGGATGCTGTTGCCGCAGTGCCGAAGTGGTCTGCCCTTCATAATCACCATAATCCCACTCAAGCAAGTCCCGGTCTGACTCAGCCGAGGCACCGAAGCCGGCCAGTTCACAGGTTCTGCGTGCACGTTGCAGCGGACTGGTAAATACCCCGGCAAACTCCAGCGACTTGAGGTATTCACCCAGTTCACGCGCCTGCTGTTCACCATCCGCATTGAGCGCGACATCGGTCAACCCGGTATGACGATGCGTTTCTGACCATTCAGTCGCGCCATGACGTACCAGGTATAGTCGATATAACGGCTCACTCATGCGTGATGGCTGACTTTTTCATTGTGACCGCCAAACTGTTTTCGCATTGCCGACAACAGGCGGTCGGCATAATCATCATCGCCGCGCGAGGCAAAACGTTCGTACAACGCGGTACTAATGACGGGGGTTGGTACCCCTTCATCGATTGCCGCCAGTGCAGTCCAGCGCCCTTCACCCGAATCCGATACACGCCCGGCGTATTCATCCAGGTCCGCATCATTGACCAGCGCCGCGGCGGTCAGGTCCAGCAGCCACGAGGCCACAACGCTGCCACGCCGCCAGACCTCCGTGATCGCGGGCAAATCCAGATCGTACTGGTAATATTCGGGGTCACGCATGGGTGTAGTTTCGGCATCTGCCTCCTGAGCACGTCTGCCAGCATTGGCGTTGTGTAACACATTTAAGCCTTCAGCATAGGCCGCCATCAGACCGTATTCGATGCCATTGTGCACCATCTTGACGAAGTGCCCTGCGCCTGCCGGGCCACAATGCAAATAACCGTGTTCTTCAGGCCGCGGCTCACCTGATCGGCCCGGGGTTCTCGTTGCCGTGTCCTGTCCCGGGGCAATACTCCTGAAGATAGGGTCCAGATGCGTCACCACTTCATCCTCACCGCCAATCATCAGACAGAATCCGCGTTCCAGGCCAAAGACACCTCCACTGGTACCACAATCAACGTAGTGAAGTCCTTTTTGTTTCAGTGATTCGGCACGCGCAATGTCATCACGATAATAACTGTTACCCCCGTCGATAATAATATCTCCGCTATCGAGGCTCTCTGCCAACTGGTTGATGATGTCACCGCTAACGCTGGCGGGCACCATCACCCACACCGCGCGCGGTTTATCCAGTTGCCTGGCCAGATTCGCAAAGGAATCCGCGGCTATGACATTCTTACCGGCCATTTTTCGTGAAACCTCCGGGTTCCTGTCATACACCACACATTGATGGCCATCCTGACTCAGGCGTCGAACCAGGTTTGACCCCATCCTGCCTAAACCGATCATACCTAATTGCATCTTTATACCTCCTTGTCTTGATTGAATTTGAATATATATCGACTGACCGCGCACACAATAGCGGCGGCATTGACAACGCCGAGACGGCGTCAAATAGAAAACTGGAAAAAACGGGTAATCTGCGTGGGTGTTCTGTTCTGGTTGGTCAGCCACGCAACATCACATATTGCAACAGTACGCTGTTTCATAACTTATACGACAACGACTGCCAAAAACAGTTTCACGGGAATAAACCGCCATGCCGGCAGTCACAGGAAGTAAACAAGGAATTCTATAATGTCAGATAAACAGATAAAAATTATGACCACATGACACTGACGCCCGCCTTCGCAGCTGCATCGAGCAGATCGGCCAGTGGCAGTGCCCGCGTCGAGAGACTGACAGGCGGTTCATCGTCATCATCAGTCTCAGCGCGAACAATATCATCCTGTGCTTTTGCGTTCTCTTCCGCCAACGCCGACTTGAGCCGTTCGAGCGCAGCCGGAATATCTTCAGCCCGCATCGCACCGGGCACGGTTCCGCTGTGCCCCATCATCCTGAGCAGGGTAATGGCAACATCCCCGAACATGGTGATATCCGCGTAGGCTTCAGTTGTGAACGTCACCAGCACGCAATTTATCTCCGTCGCTACTGTTTATTGGCATTGTGATCGGTACCCAGCAACATGTACATCGCCGGAACGACAAACAGGGTAAACAAGGTGCCAATCGACATACCGGTGGCGATGACCAGGCCCATGTTAAAGCGACTGACCGCACCTGCACCACTGGCAGTGATCAGGGGTACGACACCGAACACCGTGGCTGCGGTAGTCATAAGGATAGGACGCAGGCGCAGACCGGCCGCATGTCGAACCGCCTCGAGTTTGCTATAGCCCTCTTTTTGCAGATTATTGGCAAACTCGACAATCAGAATGCCGTGTTTTGAAATCAAGCCAATCAGGGTCACCAGACCTACTTCAGTATAGATGTTCAGTGTAGCCCGCCCAACCCCGAGGTTAATAAATAACAACGCCCCCGAAATCGCCATGGGCACGGAAACCAGAATAATGATTGGATCCCGAAAACTCTCGAATTGAGCGGCCAGGGCCAGGAAAATGATCAGCAAGGCAAAAAAGAAGGTCAGCAGCAGGCCACCGGACTCCTGAATAAACTGGCGTGATGGGCCGGCATAGTTAAAATTGTACCCGGCAGGAAGCGTGCGTTGCGCAAGTTGCTTGAGACTGTCCAGCGCCTGTCCCTGCGCAATAAATGGCATGGCCACCCCCTGGATGGTGGCAGAATTTGCCTGCTGGAAGTGGTTGACAGTCTCGGGTTGTACTGACTTTGTCAGATGCGCCACCGTCGATAGAGGCACCATATCACCGCTCGCTGTACGCAGGTAATAATTCTTGAGCTGGTCGGGATTGAGACGCGAGCGTTGCTGGACCTGGGGTATCACCTTGTAGGCCCGCCCGCCCAGGTCAAAGAAATTCACATAACCACCACCCAGCATCGCTGACAGCGACGTACCGATATCCTGCATGGACAGGCCAAGCTGGGAGGCCATGTTGCGATCAATATTAATACGTGTCTGCGGCTTATCAATGCGCAAATCCGATTGCAGGAATATAAACTTGCCGAGCTTCTGGGCATCATGCAGGAATTTTTGCGATACCGTGTAGAGCCTGTCAAAGGGTTCGGATGTCGTGATCACAAACTGGATTGGTAATCCACGTGCCCCCGGTAAGGGTGGCGGCTGAAACACGGCAATTTGCGAGCCGGCTATGTGGCTCAGCTTGCGTTGCAGGATATGCTGCAGGTCCATGGCCGTTCGATGCCGCTGATCCCAGGGTTTCAATACCATGCCACCAATCACCTGTGCCGGCGAATTAATCTGAAACACGTGTTCAGTTTCCGGGAAACTCTTGAATACATCGTAGATCTGATTTGCATAAAGCTGGCGCTGATCGACTGTCGCTGCCGGGTTATTAAAGGCGATGGAAATCAGCACGCCCTGATCTTCCTGCGGCGCCAGTGCCGACATAGAGGTGTTGTACAGATAGTAAATCGAACCCAGAATAATGACGGACATGACGGCAGTGACAGGCAGGTAGTTGAGTGATTTCTGCAACCGGTTTTCATAGCGGCGATGCAGGCGAACGAAACTCCTGTCCAGAAACAATACCAGGCGATCCTGCCAGTTATGACTTTGCGGATTGGATGCCTTGAGCAGGCGCGAACACATCATGGGTGACAGGGTCAGGGCAATCACTGCTGACATCACGACTGTCCCCACCAGGGTAAAGGCGAATTCGGTAAACAGCGCCCCGGTCAGCCCCCCCATGAATCCGATCGGTATGTAAACCGCCACCAGCACGACGGTCATTGCGATAATGGGATTAGCCAGTTCTCGGGCTGCCAGCATGGCGGCTTCCATACGCGACAGTCCTTCCTCCAGGTGGCGACTGACATTTTCCACCACAATAATCGCATCATCCACCACCAGACCGATGGCCAGCACGATGGACAATAGTGTCAACAGGTTAATGGAATATCCCAGTACCAGCATCACCGTGAAGGTGCCGACGATGGACAGGGGGATCGCAACCAGCGGGATGATGACCGAACGCAGGGAACCGAGGAAAATAAATATCACGACCGTAACAATCAACACTGCCTCGATCAGCGTCTTGATCACCTCATCGATTGATGAATTCACAAACTTGGTCGAGTCGTAAACAATCCGGCCCTGCAGACCTGTAGGTAGCTGGGCCTGTATCTCCGGCATCACCTTGCGCACGCGTGCGATGACATCCAGCAGGTTGGCTCCCGGCGCCACCTGGATGCCGACAAAGACTGAAGAGCGACCGTCGAATGCCACTTTCGTATCATAGTCATCCGAACCCAGTGACACATTCGCGACATCTTTCAGACGTACGACCTTACCGTCGACCGATTTGACGACCATTTGCTTGAAGCCGGTAAGGGATTTGAGATTGGTATTAGCCGTCAGGCTAATCTGTATCATCTGGCCCCGGCTGTTTCCAATCGAAGCCAGGTAGTTATTTTTTGCCAGCGCCGCATAGACATCGGCAGCCGTCAGGCCGTAGGCGGCCAGCTTCTGCGGGTTCAACCAGGCACGCAGGGCAAAGTATTTTGCGCCCAGCACTTGCGCCGTTTGCACGCCTTCAACGGCCTGCAGCTGCGGCTGGACTGAACGCACGATATAGTCGGTAATCTGGTTGGCCTTGAGCACATTGCTATAAAAGCCGATGTACATGGCATCGATCGTCTGGCCGATACTGACATTCATCACGGGGGTTTGCGACTCTGGTGGCAGTTGATTGAGCACCGAGTTCACCTTGGAGGTAATTTCAGTCAGGGCCTTATCGGGATCGTAATTCAGTTTCAGGTTCACGCTGATCGTACTCACACTCTGCACACTGCTCGATGTCATGTAGTCGATACCGTTGGCCTGCGCAATCGCATTTTCCAGCGGCGTCGTGATAAAACTCGCGACCAGCTGCGCATCTGCGCCGGGGTAAACTGTTTTGACCGTGACCACGGCGTTTTGTGTATAAGGATATTGCAATACGGGCAACAGACCGACAGAGCGCAGGCCAAGCACCAGTATCACCAGGCTGACCACCGTGGCCAGCACCGGGCGCCTGATAAAGATGTCGGTAAATTTCTCTTTCATTCTCGTGATCTTTATTCGTCAGACACGTGTGGATTGGGATTATCCGAAGGCTGCACGCTGTTGTTTACCAGGATGCGCGAACCATTACGTAATTTAAGCTGCCCGGCGGTAACCACGGTTTCACCGGCTTTAATACCCTTGAGGATAGCGACCTGGTCGCCGCGGGTCGGCCCCGTCGTGACAAAACGCTGTTCGACTGTAAGTTGTGGTTTAGCCTCGGCCTTCGAAGCCTGGCCTTTTTTCACAACAAACACTGTTGCACCGTAAGGGTTGTACGCCACGGCCGCATTCGGCAAGGTGACATACTCATGGGTCTCACCCCGTTCGATATGCACCGTTGCGAATGCACCAGGCAGTAAGATGCCAGCGGGATTGGGTACACGGGCCCTGACCGTGAGATTGCGTGTCTTCGTATCGACTTGCGGCTCGATGGCGGTAACGGCACCCTCAAACATCTTCCCCGGTGCCAGGCTGGTTTTGATTTTTACCTTGCCACCGATTTTGATCATATTGATCTGACTTTGCGGTACATTGAAATCGACCTCCATAGGGTCCAGGCGTTGTATGGTCACAACGGCCTTGCCCGGTGCCAGATATTGACCCAGGTTGACCCGACGGATACCAAGCCGACCAGAAAACGGGGCCTTGATTGTCCGTTGCGCAAGCAGTGCCTGCTGTGCCTTGACCTGCGCCTGCAGACTCTTGAGCGTCGCCCTGTCGGTATCCACGACGGCCTGGCTGACTGCCTGGACCTTGAGTTGTGCCTCGTCGCGTTTCAGGTTCGCCTTTGCCAGCCCGGCCTGTGCCTTGAGTTGTGCCACCTGAGCCTGCACCGGTTCTGAGTTCAGTTCGACGAGAGACTCTCCGGCATGCACTTGCTGGCCGGAATCGAAATGAATTGCGGTCACCACCCCGCTGACCTCTGGGCTGAGATCCGCCTGCTTGCTGGCACTGAACGTTCCAAGCGCCTCCATCGTGGGTTGCCAGCTGGATGTTTTCGCCACCATGGTGGAAACCGTCTGCGGGGGATTCGATTGACCACGGATCGACTTGGCAATCATTTTGTTCCGGAATCCCTGGAATACCACCAAAAGACCCAGAATCACGCTGGCGATAGCCAGCATGATGACCATCCGTATGGTAGTACCTTTCGTCATCAGTCGCTCCGTTGTGTATTTGTTATGGCATCGCCAGCGTCATGCACGCTTTGTGTGTGAACATCATTTGACCCGGTAGCCGGTAACGACAGCACACCGCCACCCATCGCCTGGTACAAGGCGGCGGTATCCGCCAGGCGTGCCGCTTTCGCAGTAATCAGCCCGATGCGTGTTTGCTGCGCCTGCTGCTGGGCTGTCAGCAACTGCAAATAACTCGCCGCACCCAGTTGATATTGCTGCGTTACCAGGTCAAGTGCCTGCTGCGAAGACGCATCTGCTGCTGTCTGCGCCTGCAATGCCTCGGCATCATTATCCAGTTGCCGCAGAACATCTGCTACATTGCGTAGTGCCTGTAAAACAGTCTGCCGGTAATTGGCACCTGCCGCCTGTAAACTGGCCTGCGCCGCATTGGCACCGGCACGCAAACCGGCGTTAAACAGGGGTTGCGCCAGTTGCCCAGCCACATTCCAGATCACCGAGCCCGGACCAAACAGTGCACTGGTCGTCAGTGCCTCACTACCCATGCTTGCGCTCAGATTGATTTGCGGATAGAGATTGGAAACGGCAACATCGTATTGCGCCGTCGCCACATGCAACAAGGCGGTTGACGCCTGTATATCCGGTCGTAAACGCACCAGTCGGGATGGCACTTCCAGCGGCAGTTTTGCCGGTAAGTTAAAGTCACTTAGCCTGAACTGCGGAAGACTTGCAACCACCGGGGCCTGCCCAATGAGCGTGGCCAGCAGATGGTTGGTCTGTTCCAGTTTATTACGCAAGGCAGGTAATGTCGCCCGCGTTTGCTCCACCTGGGTTTGCAAACTGAGAAGGTCCATCCTGGCAATCGCACCCAGGGCAAAGCGTTTGCGCGCAATCGCCAGTTGATGTTGCTGGGCCTGCAAGATGGCCATGGTAGCTTCAAGTTGTTGCGATAATTGCGCCTGGGTGAATGCCGTGGTCACGACATTCCCTGCAACCGTAAGACGCGCGGCGGCAAGCTGGAAACGCTGGTAATCCGCTTTTGCTGCCAGGGCTTCCAGTGCTCGACGGTTTCCACCAAAGATATCGAGATCGTAATTAACCGCGACACCCGCATTGTAAAGATTAAATATGGTGCTGCCGCTCTGCTGGCCAAATGCCGCCGCGTTAATCTTGCTACGACTTGCAGACAGCTTGGCGCCAACAGTTGGGTATAAACTCGAACCTGCCTGTGCCGCGTATAACTGCTCGGCCTGCTGCAGTGTTGCCCGCGCAGCAGCCAGACTGGGATTGTTTTGCAGGGCCTGCCTGACCAGTGCATCGAGTTTTTTTGAACCAAAACGCTGCCACCACTGCGGTGTTACCGCCAGCCCGCGGACAAGTTGCTGCCTGGCGCTGCTTGCCAGGCTGTCAGAACCTGAATGCGTATAAGCCTTCACCGCTGGCGCGGCAGGTGTTTTGAAATCCGGCCCAACATTCGCACAACCCGACATAATTGCCACGCCGAGTAAAAAGACTAGATTTTTAAAAGTGATGGCGATACGCGACATTATCCTGCCCAGGCCACATGATTTTCATTATTGTTCTGCTCATGCAGTGCACCGCACCAGTAGGCGACCAGAGCAGCGTGTAATTCTGTTGCGAAATCCACGTTGAAGACTTCCAGTCCACTGGTCGCCTCGAGTTTACGCCATTGCGAAGAAGCATCCATTAACTGCCAGAGCCCGATCGTCATGGCATAGGCACGCACCAAAATGCGAGCCCCAGAACCAGGGACAAGATGCGGGAAACGTTGTTCGATCAGCTTACCGATTTCACCCAGGCGTTGTGCCAGTTTGAGTTTAAACGCAACCGCGGAATCCAGTTCGATGTGGGTTTCCATGAGGTTATGGCAGGTCGATGCCGTCACCAGGCCGTACGACTCTGACAACATGACATCGGCCATCACGGTACCGATGACCGTGCCATCAACCTGCGTGTTGTCCTGCAACAGTGCGGTCATGGTATCCAGTTTGAGGTTGACCCAGCGTTCGTGCAGGCCGAGGTAAATTTCTTCCTTGGTTTTGAAATACAGGTATACCGTCCCTTTGGCAATGCCCGCCTGCCTGGCCACTTCCGCTACGGAAATGGCGGAATGTCCGTGACGCTTTAACAACTGCTCCGCTGCGTGGAGGATCTGGGCACGGCGTTCGAGCTTGGCCTCCGCACTCATCGCACGGTTTTGTGGCGGGCGTGGTAACGATTTTGCCATAAATGAC
>JARRNT010000026.1:0-29350 GCA_037384645.1 Gammaproteobacteria bacterium
GCTTTACCACCGCGATCCTGACCAGTGTCATCTATATTGGGTTTGCTATCCGTTACTGGCAGGGTGGTGACGTATTTGCGATCCACCTGGCCCTGTACCTGGTTACAGTTTATATCCTGACCGTACTTACCCACCAGCGCATGACAGCGGGTAAGGGGCGTTTTAAGTTGCATTGGGCGCCGGCTGCCATTGTCGGCTTTTTTGTCGTGGTCGTCGGTTTTGATTCCGTGTTCGTTTACCTGGCACAACGGGGCATCGGTCCGGACTGGGCACAACGTATCCTGCCGGCGCCACGCAGTGGTAATGCGATTGAGTCACGTTACCCGGGTATTATCAGCCATGATTTTCAGGAAAAGGAAGCCATGTACAATGCCTACCAGGCTGAGCGCGCGCGTCAGCGACAGCTTGGCTGGCATTCGCGTATTGGCTGGGCCCGGGCCGCAGTGATGAATCAGGATAACCGGTTGATGGTGATGCTCAAGGATGATCAGCACCGGGCAATCGACAATGCCCGTATCCGTGGGCGCTTCCTGTTCCCGGGCGATGCACGGCGGGACAAGGTCTTCGAAATGCATCCGGCCGGTGGCGGTCTATATACCGCGGATCTCAAACTGGGCAGGGCAGGGACCTGGGATCTGATCTTGTCTATTCGCCGTAACAGTGACAAGCTGGAGTTACGTACCACCACTACCATCGAGCATCCACTCGCCCAGCATGACTGATAGCACCAGCTGTTTCCACTGTGGCCTGCCTGTTCCCAAGGGCAGTCATTACGCAGTGGAAATCGATGGCGTATCGCAACCAATGTGTTGCCCCGGTTGTCAGGCCGTGGCCCAGGCGATCATGGATAATGGCCTGGGTGATTATTACCGCTACCGTACCGAACAATCCCCCATGGCCCGGCAACTTGTGCCGGAGGCGCTGAAGAATCTCGAGTTGTACGATCGCCCGGATATTCAGAAAAGTTTTGTTACGACCAGTGGCGAGTTACGTGAAGCCTCCCTGATTCTCGAGGGCATCGTGTGTGCTGCCTGTGTCTGGTTGAGCGAACATCACATCATGCAGCTAGCGGGCGTGGTGTCTTTCAGTGTGAATTACGCGACTCATCGTGCCCAGGTGAAATGGGATAACAATCAAATCAGCCTCAGCCAGATCCTCAAGGCCATCAGTGATATTGGTTATCTTGCCCATCCCCTGGACCCGAATCGTCAGGAGCAGGTCTACAAACGTGAGAAGTCTGTCGCCCTGCGCCGGCTTGCAGTCGCCGGCGTGGGTGCGATGCAGGTCATGATGATTGCAGTCGCCCTGTATGCCAGTGGCGAGAATGGTATGGATCCCAATCTCAAGTTGTTTTTGCGCTGGGTCAGTCTGTTAATCGCTGCCCCTGTTATCCTGTATGCGGCCAAACCCTTTTTTATCGGCTTCTGGCGTGATATCAAACTGCGCCGACTCGGTATGGATGTGCCCGTGGCGTTGGCAGTTGGTGCCGCCTTTGCCGCCAGCGCCTGGGCCACAATTTCCCGCAGTGGTGAGATTTATTTCGATTCTGTCACCATGTTTACCTTCTTCTTGCTGGCCGGGCGTTTTCTCGAAATGGGGGCGCGGCACCGGGCCGGCGCAGCTGCCGAGGAACTGGTGAAACTGATCCCGGCCATGGCCAGCCGCGAGACGACCGGCCAGCAACTGGAGGCGGTCCCGGTCAGCGAGCTGCAGCCTGGCGATATCGTCTTGATCAAGCCGGGTGAGAGTATCCCGGCTGACGGGGTCAGCCTCGGCGGGGCAAGCAGCGTGGATGAATCCCTGCTGACGGGTGAGAGCCTGCCGGTGCGCAAGCAGGCGGGGGATCAGCTCGTTGGTGGCAGCGTCAATATCGACAGCAGTTTACGCATGCGGGTAGAGCACGTGGGGCAGGATACGGTCCTGGCCAGTATTCAGCGCCTGCTGGATCGGGCCCAGTCAGAGAAACCGCGGCTGGCTGAGCTGGCGGATCGGGTGGCGGGTTATTTCGTGGGTGCATTATTAGTGGTTGCCCTCGGTGTGGGCGCCTACTGGTGGCACATCAACCCTGACCAGGCCTTCTGGATTGTCATTTCCATGCTGGTCGTCACCTGCCCGTGCGCCCTGTCGCTGGCCACCCCCGTGGCGCTGACCGCTGCAACCGGCCGCCTGACCCGAAGCGGCATCCTGACCACGCGGGGCCATGCCCTGGAAACCCTGGCGCGGGTGACCGACGTGGTATTTGACAAGACCGGCACACTGACCCGGGGCCGCCTGACGCTCGAACACATATCCCCGCTGACAGACATGTCTGCGGAGAGCTGCTTACGCATCGCCATGTCGCTGGAGCGGGTATCGGAACACCCCCTGGCCAAAGCCATCCTCGCACATCAGCCAGACTTGGACGTGGTGACGGCAGAACAGACCCAGTCGATTCCCGGCCAGGGCCTGACCGGCACGGTTGACGGCCAGGCCTACGCGATAGGCAATCCGGAATTCATTGCCCGCCATCTGGGCAAGGCCGTGACCCTGCAGGTACCGGATCGCACCACGGTGATGCTGGCCAATGCGCGTGAGGTCTTGGCGGTATTTGGCTTCAGCGATCAATTGCGTCCCGGCGCCGCGGATGTTATCGCGGCCCTTGACCGGCTGGGCTGTCGGGTCCATTTATTTAGTGGAGACCGGGAGACTGTCGTGGCAAGCACCGCCAGCGAACTGGGGATTGGCCATGCCGTTGGCGGCATGACCCCGGCAGACAAACTGGCGCAGTTGCACGCCCTGCAAAATGCCGGAGCCGTGGTTGCCATGGTCGGGGATGGCGTCAACGACGCGCCGGTCCTGGCCGGCGCCCAGGTCTCCCTGGCGATGGGCAGCGGTACCCAGATTGCCCAGGCCAGCGCCGACATGGTATTGCTCAGTGAGGACCTGGGGCAACTGGTGGATGCGGTTCGCACAGCGCGGCAGACCCGGCAGATCATTCGTGAGAATCTGGCCTGGGCAGTGATCTATAACCTGGTTGCCCTGCCTCTGGCCGCGGCGGGCTGGGTTGCGCCATGGATGGCGGCCATCGGGATGTCGGTCAGCTCTTTGCTGGTTGTGCTGAACGCACTACGATTGACACGTCGCTCGGCTCTTACGGCGGAGACGACGCCATTACAGACGCAGCTTAAGACAGGATAAGACAATGTCGATACTATATATGTTGATACCACTGGGCCTGGTCCTGTTGGCGGTGGCAGTCTGGGCGTTTATGTGGGCGGTCCGCACTGGCCAGTTTGATGACCTTGAGGGGCCGGCGCATCGGATCCTGATGGATGATGACGATCCGCGTATTCCAGGCCGCAAACCGCCTGCGGAGAAACACAACTTGCCAGATGATAAAGAGTAAATTAGAATTCGCTAATATTATTTAGCCTGATTATTTTAAGTATACAGGGTGCCCCATGAAAGACATGTTCACTTTCCAGAATTTTCCGATGGTAATCATCATTACCCTCGTGGTCATCGCCTGGCTGTCGTTTCTGTCCGTCATACTGTAGCGGCAAGACCCATCCGGCCCACGTAATTCGTCGTAAACGTAAGTCCAATTCCTCACTTCCAGAGTGAACGTCCTTCGCGGCGTGATGCTGAGGGTGTCCCGGACCTTACCCTTCACGAACAGACCGGGGAAAAATTCCCGAGCAATAAAAAAGGCCGCGTTATGCGGCCTTTTTGTTTATGCCGGGTGTAATCTCATCAGGCCAGCGCATTACGCAATTTTTTGATTGCGTTATTTTCCAGCTGACGAATCCGTTCGGCGGAGACCTCGTACTTGTCTGCCAGATCCTGAAGCGTGGATTTGCTCTCAGCCAGCCAGCGGCGTTGGACGATGTCCTGGCTGCGATCATCCAGGGTGCTCAGTGCGGCCTGCAGACGGTCATGGTTATGCGCTTCCCACTGGTTGGCTTCCAGCTCGGCATCTGGCCCGACAGCGTTGTCCTGCAGATAGGCTGCCGGTGCCACGGTGTTGTCTTCATCGTCATCGTCGCGCAGATCAAAGGCAACGTCATGCCCGCTCATGCGGGATTCCATTTCCAGCACCTCGTTGGTGGAGACACCCAGGTCGTGGGCCACCGTTTCCACTTCGGCTTTATTCAGCCAGCCCAGGCGCTTCTTGGCGCTGCGCAGATTAAAAAACAGTTTGCGTTGCGCCTTGGTCGTGGCGACTTTGACAATGCGCCAGTTGCGCAGAATGAATTCATGGATCTCGGCACGGATCCAGTAAACTGCGAAAGAGACCAGGCGCACACCGACCTGCGGGTCGAAGCGCTTGACGGCCTTCATCAGACCAATGTTTCCTTCCTGGATCAGGTCAGCCAGTGGCAGACCATAACCGGAATAGCCACGGGCAATGTGCGCGACAAAGCGCAGGTGAGACAGAATGAGCTTACGCGCGGCGGTCAGATCATTTTCCGCGTGCAGACGTACGGCCAGATCGCGTTCTTCCTCAGCGCTCAGCACCGGAATTCCGTTGATCGCTTGTAAGTACGAGTCCAGGCTGCCTGTTGGCACGGGCAAATGCATGTCGAGCGTTTTGGTCATAATTCCTTGGTACCCCCGAATATTAGGATAAGTTAATCTTAGCACTCGAACCATTAGAGTGCCAAGCCCGGGCCGAGTTCCCGGAAAAAATCACCTTATAAACAATAATTTACCTAATAAATTAATGGGTATAGCTGGGCAGGGTTTCGATGGTGTCAGGGTCAGTGTCCCACGGTGAGGCCGTCGGACCGTCCTGGGTATAGATAAATACCCGGTTGCGGCCGGTTTCCTTGGCGCTATACAGGGCCTTGTCCGCCAGGGCCAGGAAACGGGTCAATGGCTCGTCGGGATGGTCAGCCGTGGAGGCCAGTCCGATACTAATGGTAACGTCCACGTCCGCCGGACGTAGCTGGGCCACGTCACGACGCAGGGTCTCAGCCCGTTCCAGGATCTGGTCGGGACTGGCGCTGGGTACCAGGATGCAAAACTCTTCTCCACCAAAGCGCACAACCATGCTGTCCTTGAAGGCGCTGTTGAGCTTATCGCCCAGTTCGGCCAGGACATGGTCGCCCGTGATATGGCCCAGGGTGTCATTGATATGCTTGAAGTGGTCGATATCGATGAGCATGCCCCAGACCGGCTGGTATGACGGCTGATTGATATAGGCTTCACCATTATCAACCAGGTAGCGCTTGGAGCGAACCCCGGTGAGACTGTCGGTGACGGCAATCCAGCGCATGGCTTCGGCCTGTTCCTTGAGGGCGTCATACTGGTGTTTGATTAGTAGCAGGGCGCGGACCCGGGCGAGCAGGACTTCTTCCACGATCGGTTTGCTGACAAAGTCATTGGCGCCGGCATGGAAGACCTCCACCTGGGTACTCTGGTCTTCAGTACTGGTCAGTACCAGCACCGGCAATTCCTGCTGTGAGCGGTGCATTTTGGCGCGGATGGCATGCAGCAAGTCGCCACCAGTCATTTCGCCTTCCAGATAAAAGTCGGTGATGACCATGTCGTACTCGTCGAGGCTGTAGCTTTGCCCGCGCTGGTGTGGTTGCAACAGCTTGATGGCGTCCTCGGCATTGGCGACACGGGTCACCTTGAGCCCGTGTTTTTCCAGGATCTTCTGGGTCACGGCGGCGGCCGTGGCGCTGTCTTCCACGAACAGGATATGGCCCATCAGTCCGGAATGTCGCTGGATGAAGGAACGGATAAAACCGCCGAAGGCCTTATAACCCTGAGACTTGTCAAAATAGTCGGTGACGCCGGCCTCGAAGCCTTCACGCAGCAGGCGGCTATCTGCATCACCGGAGACCACGATAATGGGCAAATAGCTGTGGATCTTGGAAGAGCGTACATGGCGACTGAGTTCGAGGCCGTCCATGTCCGGCAGCATCAGGGCCGTGGAAATGAGGTCATTGATCCGGGTCTTGTGATCAGACATATTGATTATTTTTCAATCGCTTACTTTATTGTTTATATCGTGCTCAGGCCGTCGATGCAAACGCCTGACTAGCGCGGTTCGATCTCGCGCAGGTGGCGGCCCACAGCCAGCCAGGAGCCCCCCAGTCCCAGCACGATACTTAAGAGGAGTAAGGTAAATATCGACCCGGCGTCGAGATTATGTAGGGCAAAATGGGAGGCATACAGACCGGCCAGGTTCTCTACCGGACCGTTTATCAGCCACAGCGCCAGTTCGACCAGGATCAGGGCGATCAGCCCGCCGATCAGGCCGTACCAGAACCCCGTATATAAAAATGGCCGCCGAATAAAGGCATCAGTACCGCCAATGAGCTTGATCACCACGATTTCTTCCCGCCGGTTCTGGATGGCCAGACGAATGGTATTGCCCACGACCAGCAGGACAGCGAGGGCCAGGGCCGCACCCAGGATGAGGACGCCGCGTCCGATAATGTGCATGATGCCGTACAGACGTTGCAGCCAGCGGCGGTCGAGCTGGGCATATTCCACGGCTGAATTCTGCTTCAGCTGTCGGGCCAGGCTCTGGATCGCCTGGCTGCTGTTGTCTTGCAGTTTGGGAGTGACCACCAGCACAGCCGGCAAGGGATTATCATCCAGCGCATCGAGGGCATCGCCGAAGCCGGACTGACGCTTGAATTCGGTCAGGGCCTGTTCCCGCGAGATAAAATCCACGTTGGCGACCTGGGGCAGGCTACGCAGGCGCTGGCCGAGTTGGCTGGCCTGGGCATCGCTGACGCTGGTTTTGAGAAACAGGGAGATCTTGGCGATGCCGTCCCAGCCACCACTCAAGACTTCGGCGTTTTTGAGCAGGAGGTGCAGGCCGGTCGGTAGGGCCAGGGCAATGCCGATGACGGCGGAGGTCATCAGCATGGCAATCGGCGCGCGCCACAACTGACCAAGGCTATAAAAGAAGACCTGGGCATGACGCAGGGCATAGGTTTTCAGCACAGTTGTCAGGCCTGGCCGGGCCCGTTGTGCATTTTCATGCAGTATTTCCTCGTGGCGGTTCATGCGCCGCTGTCTCCTGCCAGCTGGCCATTTTTGAGGCACAGGATACGGTGCCCCATGCGATTAATCAGGTCCAGGTCGTGGCTGGCAACCAGCACGGTCACGCCGACCTGGCGGAATTGTTCAAAGGTCTGCATGATTTCCCGTGACAGCTCAGGGTCGAGGTTGCCCGTGGGTTCGTCGGCGAGCAGCAGGGACGGTTTGTTGACCACGGCGCGGGCGATACCGACCCGCTGTTGTTCACCGCCGGAGAGCATGATCGGGTAGCTTTTTTCCTTGTTGAGCAGCCCAACTTTATCAAGGGCGGCGCGCACGCGCCGGCCGATTTCCGCTGCCGGGTAGCCGGCGATCACCAGGGGCAGGGCCACGTTATCGTAGACCGTGCGGTCGAACAGTAGCTGATGGTCCTGAAAAATGATGCCAATGTTGCGGCGAAAATAGGGAATCCGGCGCCGTTTCACCTTCGCGGTGTTTTCCCCATTGACCAGGACCTGGCCACGACTAGTGCGTTCGATCAGGGCAATGAGTTTGAGCAGGGTACTCTTGCCGGCACCGGAATGGCCGGTGAGAAAGGCCATTTCGCCCTGTTGTAATTCAAAACTGACATTAAGCAGGGCGTCATGCCCACCGGGGTAGCGCTTGCTGGCCTGGATAAAGGTGATCATGGCTTAGTTATTATTTGTATCCTCATGGGCGACAGCGCCCAGCAGTGCATCGACAAAGGCACTGGCGTCAAACGGCTGCAGGTCGTCCACGCCTTCGCCCACCCCGATGAAACGAATGGGAATGTTCAGTTCCTTGGCAATGGCAAACAGGATCCCGCCCTTGGCAGTGCCATCCAGTTTGGTCAGGGTAATCCCGGTGACGCCCACTGCCTCGTGAAACAGCTTTGCCTGGGACAGGGCATTTTGACCGGTTCCAGCATCCAGGATCAACATGACTTCCTGGGGCGCCGCAGGGTCCTGACGGGCCATGACCCGTTTGACCTTCTTGAGTTCTTCCATCAGGTTGGACTGGGTCTGCAGGCGCCCGGCCGTATCGGCGATGAGTACATCCATCTGGCGGGCCTCGGCAGCCGACATGGCATCGTAAATGACCGCGGCACAATCGGCGCCGGTCTTTTGTGCGATCACCGGGACGTTATTGCGTTCGCCCCAGGTCTGTAATTGCTCCACCGCGGCGGCGCGAAAGGTATCGCCGGCGGCAAGCATGACTTTCTGGCCGGCGTTCTGCAGGTGTTTGGCCAGTTTGCCAATGGTGGTGGTTTTGCCGGCACCGTTGACGCCGACGATCAACAGGCTGAACGGCTTGTCCTGATCGGGCAGTTCCAGTGGCTGGTCCACTGTCGTCAGCAGGGCCAGCATCTGTTCGCGCAGAGCCGTATACAGGGCACCACTGTCCTTGAGCGCATTGCGTGCGACCTGCTCGGTGAGCCTGTCCATGATTTCGCGTGTGGCCTCGACCCCGACATCCGCCAGTAACAGACAGGTTTCGATCTCCTCGAACAGGGTATCGTCGATGGCCTTTTTGCCCAGAAACAGGTCGCCAAAGCCACTGGCCAGGTTGTCGCGGGAGCGGCCCAGGCCCTTGCGCAGGCGTGCCAGCCAGCCATCCGATGCCGTTTCTTTCTTTCTGGTTTTCCTGAAGCTAAACAGTCCCATCCCGGTCTAGATGTCTTTCATCGAGGTTGATAATGGCAGGGGTACAACATTGTGCGTTATCCTACCACCACTTATGTGACTCGTCAGTGCAGATTCGATCAAACCAGGAGATCATTCGTTAGATGCGCAATTTGTGGTGGTTGTTATTCATTCTTCCCTTCGGCGCCTATGCCGCTAGCCCGGTACATGAATATCAGCTAAAAAACGGCCTGAAACTGCTGGTGGTGGAAGACCATCGTGCCCCCGTTGTGGTGAGCCAGATCTGGTACAAGGTTGGCAGCAGTTACGAGCATAACGGGATTACCGGTATTTCCCATGTGCTCGAGCACATGATGTTCAAGGGCACCAAGAAATACGGGCCGGGACAGTTTTCCAAGATCATTGCCGATAACGGTGGCCGCGAAAACGCGTTTACCAGTTACGATTACACGGCCTATTTCCAGATGCTGGAAAAGAGCCGGCTGGCGGTCAGCATGGAAATGGAAGCCGACCGGATGCACAACCTGACATTACCGCCGGCCGAATTCAAAAAAGAACTGGCCGTGGTCAAGGAAGAGCGCCACATGCGCACCGATGACAATCCTCGTGCGCTGACGCAGGAGCAGTTTGATGCCGTTGCTTACAACAACAATCCTTACAAGAATCCCATAATCGGCTGGAGCAACGACCTGGACAATATGACCGTGGATGATGTGCGGGCCTGGTATCAGCGCTGGTACGTCCCCAACAATGCCACCCTGGTGATCGTTGGCGATGTCGATCCCAGGGCCGTGTACAAGCTGGCGCAGAAATATTACGGGCCGATCCCGGCCGGCAAGGTCATTCCGGACAAGCCAAGACGCGAAACCCCGCAACTCGGCCCGCGCCGCGTAGTCGTCCGCACCCCGGCACGGGTGCCGTATCTGATCATGGGTTACAAGGTACCGGTGCTAAGGAACGACAGTAAAGAGTGGGAAGCCTATGCGCTGGATGTCCTGTCCGGTGTGCTGAGCGCCGGTCGCAGCGCCCGCCTGCCGCGCATTCTGGTCCGGCAAAAACAGATCGCGGTCAGTGCCGATGCCGGCTACGACATGTATTCACTGCATAACAGCCTGTTTGAAATCGATGCGACGCCGGCTCCCGGTCACAACGTGGCAGAGCTTGAGCAGGCCCTGCAGCAACAGATCAAAACTCTGCGTGATGACAAGGTCAGCGAAGCGGAGCTCGACCGGGTCAAGGCCCAGGTGATCGCCAGCAAGGTGTATCAGAAGGACTCGATGTTTTATCAGGGTATGGTCCTGGGTATCCTGGAATCTGTGGGCCTGAGCTGGAAAACCGCGGATGAGTATGTCGACAAGATTAAAGCGATCACGCCGGAGCAGGTACAGGCAGTGGCACGTAAGTATCTGGTGGATGATCATCTGACGGTGGCGCAGCTCGAACCGCAAAGTATGGATAAGCAACCCAGGCGCAAGCCACATGCGCTTCCGCCCTATTCTCACCAATAACAGCCAGTCATTGCCCATGTTCAGTAAACGCATCTTACCTTTTATCATTCTGCTCGCGATTATCAGCGTGGTCCTGTTTTATGTCCTGCGTGGTCAGGATGTGGTATTCCACGCGCACAAGACCGCGGGGCTGGATATCGAGACCTGGCAGACAGATAACGGGGCGCGGGTCTATTACGTTTCCGCACCACAGTTACCCATGGTCGACATCCGTGTTGTGTTCAATGCCGGTAGTGCCCGCGATGGCAACAAGCCGGGACTGGCTCATCTGACCAATACCCTGCTGGCGGATGGCGCCGGCGACTGGGACACCAATCAAATCGTCTCGCGTTTCGACAGCGTGGGCGCGCAATTCTCGACGACGGCCAAGCGCGACATGGCGGTCGTGAGTTTACGCAGCCTCACCGACAAGGACTGGTTCAATACCGCACTCACGACAATGGCCGCTATCCTGCAGAAACCGATGTTTCAACAAAGCGAGCTGGCGCGTGAACGACAGCGCACGCTGGTCGCATTGCGGAATCAGCAGGAGTCACCAGATGCGCTGGCGCAGCTGGCGTTCTACAAGGCGCTTTATCGCGGCCAGCCTTACGCCACGCCAAGCCTGGGTACCAAGGACAGCGTGAGTGCACTGAACCGTCAGGACGTGATGGATTTTTATAAAAAATATTATGTGGCTGACAATGCCATCATCGTGATTGTCGGGGATGTCGACAAGGCGGGTGCCAGACATATTGCACGGGAATTATTGGGGCCCTTGCCAAAAGGGGACGCGGCCCCCGCGTTGCCCCGGGTCAAGGCACTCGACAAGGCCGATACGATCAAGATTCAGCATCCCTCCACCCAGACCACAATCTGGGTTGGACAGCCTGGTGAAACGCGAACCGATCCGGATTATTTTCCACTGTACGTGGGCAACCACATTCTCGGCGGTAGCGGCTTCAGTTCGCGTATTTTGCAGGAGATCAGGGTCAAGCGTGGTCTGGCCTACAGTGCGTATAGCTATTTCTTCCCGATGGCAAGTCAGGGACCCTTTGTGATGGGCCTGCAAACCAAGAACGGTCAGGCCAAAGAAGCACTTGGCCTGTTGATGAAAACTCTGAAAGATTTCATGGCCAAGGGTCCGACTCGCGAGGAGCTGGAAGATGCCAAGAAAAACATTACCGGCGGTTTTCCCCTGCGCCTGGATTCCAATCGCAAGATCACTGAATACGTTGCCATGCTCGGGTTTTACCAACTTCCGCTGGACTACCTCAAGACCTTCAATAAAAAGATAGAAAAGGTGACGCGCGCCCAGATCGTGGATGCGTTCCGACGGCGCATCCATCCCGATAAAATGCTGACGGTGATGGTGGGCGATTTCGACAGTCACGCTGCCCCGGCAAAATGATGAGTGCCGGCCGCGGCCAGCAAAGCCTGCGCATTATTGCCGGACAGTGGCGCAGTCGTAAAATTGTTTTCCCGGATCTGCCGCAGTTACGCCCGACGCCCGATCGGGTACGTGAAACCCTGTTCAACTGGCTCATGCCAGTGATTAGCGGTGCGCGTTGCCTCGACCTGTTTGCCGGCAGTGGTGCGCTGGGCCTGGAGGCATTGTCGCGCGGGGCCGCGGAGGTGGTGTTTGTCGATAGCGATCGCCAGGTACAGGCATACCTGAACGATACCCTGCGTCTGCTCGGAGCCGGGAATGCCAGCGTGGTGCAAAGCGAAGCCCTGCGTTACCTGGCGCAACCGGCACAGGCTTTTGACATCGTGTTTCTCGATCCGCCGTATCAGTCAGAGCTGTTGCAGCCGTGTTGTCAGGCACTGGAGAGCCAGGTCTGGCTGGGGCCACATGCGCATATTTATATTGAAACAGCCAGCCAGCAACCCACGCCGCAACTGCCAGGAAACTGGACTGTCTTACGGGAAAAGACCGCGGGACAGGTCTGTTACCGCCTGGCCCGGCGCGGGTAAGCCGCTTGTTTTGCCGTGGCCAAATGCGTATCGTGCGCACATGACCGCGATCACAGCAATCTATCCGGGTACATTTGATCCCATTACCAATGGCCATATCGACCTGGTGCAACGGGCGGCGCGCCTGTTTGACCGGGTCATCGTCAGCGTGGCCCAAAGCGCCGGCAAGCAACCGGTAATCCCCTTTGAGGAACGGGTCTCGCTGGCAAAACAGGCGCTGGCTGACATACCCGGGGTAGATGTCTGTGGTTTTAATGTCCTGCTGGTGGAATTTGTGAAACAACAGGCGGCGACGGTGATTATCCGTGGCCTGCGCGCGGTGTCCGATTTTGAATATGAGTTCCAGCTGGCCAGTATGAACCGCCACCTCGATGCCAGTATCGAAACTGTGTTTCTGACCCCCGCGGAACAGTATTCCTATATTTCATCCAGTCTGGTGCGTGAGATTGCCAAGCTGGGCGGTAATATCGATTCATTTGTCCCTGCCAACGTGGCGGCTGCACTGCCCAACAGAATGCGCTAATATATCCGGCTCCTGGCCCATCCAGATTGCGAAAATTCTCAGGTAGTTTGTATGTCTTTGTTGATTAATGACGAGTGCATCAATTGCGATGTGTGCGAACCAGAATGCCCCAACAACGCTATCTCGCAAGGGGATGAAATCTACGAAATCGACCCCAATCTCTGTACTGAGTGCGTCGGCCATTTCGACGAGCCGCAGTGCATGGAAGTGTGTCCGGTGGATTGCATCATCAAGGACCCGGATAATTCGGAAGACAAGGAACAACTCAAGCTGAAGTACGAAAAACTCGTCGGCCGCAAAGCATCATAAATCGCAGCCCGCCGTTTTCTGTTTCCGGGCTGGAAGGAGAACGGATATGTCAGCACGCCAGATTGCGAAAATTATCCCCGCCATGGCGGTCAGCGAAGGTGCCGGTGTCACGGTGCACCGCACGATTGGCACGCCAGGCTTGCGCAATTTCGATCCTTTCCTGATGCTGGATCATTTCAGCAGCGATGACCCCGATGATTATATTGCCGGGTTCCCCGATCACCCGCATCGCGGATTTATCACCCTGACCTATATGCTGGACGGCCACATGCTGCATCGCGATAGCATGGGCAATGCCGGTGATCTCAAGGCCGGCGGCGCGCAATGGATGAAAGCGGCCAGTGGAGTGATTCATTCGGAAATGCCACAACAGAGCGCAGGTCTCATGCGTGGTTTCCAGTTGTGGATTAATCTGCCGGCAAACGAAAAGATGAGCGAGCCCGCCTACCAGGAATTTTCTGCGTCCGGCATTCCGGAACACGATGCAGATGGGATGCGCGTGCGTGTACTATCCGGTGAGTACCATGGAGTGCGCGGACCGATAGATGACCCCTTTACCCGGGTGCAATATCTCGACGTGAGCCTGCCTGCCGGCAGGACATTTACCCATCAGTTGCCGCAGGAGCTGCAGGCCTTCGTCTACGTGTTCGAGGGTGATGCCAGCCTCGATGGATCGGATCTGCCGCAACATACTTTTGCCGTCCTCACCAGCGGTAATGAACTTTCGTTGACGGCAGGAAAGAACGGGACCCGCTTTATCCTGGTGGCCGGACAAGCCCTGGAGGAACCTATCGTCCAGTATGGCCCGTTCGTGATGAATACCAATGATGAAATCCACCAGGCCATGGCCGATTACCGTGATGGTCGGCTGGTGCAGCAAAAGGCGGCGTTTATCACCGACTGATAGTTTGTGCTTAAGCCTCCCTGGCATCGGGGCCTCTTTTAACCTGTCAATGATTAAACTGCTAGCTTCATTTACTTCAATCTCTTAAGAGCAATAGTATTGTGCAGGGCGAGTTATTTGTTGCCGGCATATTCACGTTCAATCTTAACAATTTCCACCTTATAAGATTTGTACCATTTGTTCCGGCCCGCCTCTTGTGCCTTTTTGTGCTCCGGGTCTTGTTTCCATGCGCGAATCTGCTTTTCATTGTCCCAATATGAAATAGCAATTTCCTGATTGCCATCGGCTATTGTTATGAATTCACTGCAGCCGTATTTATCTTTGGCCAGTGCACGCATACGTGCCGCCATGTCAGTATAGGACTGATCAATTTTGTTGATTTCTGCTCTAAATATAACGGCATACATCGATAATTAATCCTGTTTAACACGTGGCCACACGCCTGGATAGCGACTTTCCCGTTCCGACATATGCTTTGCTGCATTGCGCCAGGCGAGGGTAAAAGTACTTAATTTCCAGTTTGATATGCTGTATAAGCCTCCTAAAATTAAGGAGTCGATCTCGCCGGGCGTGATTTCATCTTAGCATTACCGCTAAAATAAAATCCTAGCATTCAGTGACAGGTTGCCAGCATGCTCAAAAAAATAGTCATCGTATTGGTTTTTAGTTTTCTTACCGCGTGTCAGTCCACGCCGGCAGACCATGGTGTTGTCCAGCAACAGGCCGTGGCCTCGGCTCATCCCATGGCAACAGCAGCCGGTATGGAGATTCTCAACAAGGGCGGTAATGCCTTCGATGCCGCGGTGGCAGTGAGTGCGACCCTGGCCGTGGTGGAACCTTACAGTTCCGGTCTGGGCGGGGGCGGTTTCTGGTTACTGCATCGCGCCAGTGACAATAAAACGATCATGGTCGACGGGCGCGAAGAGGCGCCGTTGCGTGCCACGCGCAATATGTATCTTAAACCCAACGGGGAAGTCGACCCGCACGCCTCGATCAATGGACCGCGTGCAGCCGGAATTCCCGGCGAGCCGGCCGCGCTGGTTTACATCGCCCGACATTACGGCAAGTTGCCGCTTGCCCAGGTACTGGCGCCGGCGATTCGTGCCGCGCGCCAGGGCTTCAGGGTGACGCCGCACTATCGCGCCATGGCGCGCTTTCGGCTCAAGGTGTTGCGGCGCTCATCGGCAGCCGCCGCCACCTTTCTTGAACACAACGATGTTCCGCATCTTGGCTATCGGATTAAACAACCGGACCTGGCCGGGACGCTGCAGGCCATCGCCGCCCGTGGCCATGCCGGTTTTTATGCCGGACCGGTAGCCGATAAACTGATTCGCGGTAGCCGGCGTGCTGGCGGAATCTGGACCCAGCGGGATTTTCGCCATTATCAGGTCAAGCTGCGGGCACCGCAGGTCATCCACTACCGTGGCAACACCATTACCACCGCCTCGCTGCCGTCTTCCGGTGGCGTGGTCCTGGCCGAGATGTTTAATATCCTGTCGCTGCAAAAGAACTGGTCCAGCCTCTCACCCCTGATGCGCACCCATTATGAAATCGAGGCCATGCGTCGGGCCTATCGCGACCGGGCGCAATACCTGGGGGACCCGGCCTTCGTTAGCGTGCCGGTGGCTCACCTGACCAGCCTGGCTTATGCCAGAAAACTGAATGCCAGTATCCAGCCGGATAAGGCGACGCCCAGCAGTGCGCTACCCGCGGTCTATGTGCATACCAGTGGTCACCATACCACGCACTTTTCGATTATCGATAAATATGGCAACCGAGTTTCCGCCACCCTGAGTGTGAATTATCCTTTCGGGTCCTGTTTCGTGCCTCCCGGTACCGGGGTGTTGTTGAACGATGAAATGGACGACTTTTCCGCCAAGCCCGGTACGCCAAATGTCTATGGCCTGATCGGGGCCGAGGCCAACGCCATTGCACCAGGAAAGCGTATGCTATCGAGCATGAGTCCGACCTTCGTCGAGAACAGGGACCGACTGGCCATCATCGGCACGCCGGGTGGCAGCCGCATTATTACCATGGTTTTCGAAGGGATCCTGGCGTTCATCGATGGCAAGAGTGCGAAACAAATTGTTGCCCAACCCCGCTTCCACCATCAATATTTGCCGGATGTCGTGCAGTTCGAGCCGGGCGCATTCAGCCCCAAAATGCAGGCGGACCTGCAATTTATGGGGTATCACTTGCGTGAGCTCAATCGCCATTACGGTAATATGCAGCTGGTGGTAGTGGATAAGCGGGACCATCAGGTCACGGCCGCCAGCGATCCGCGCGTGGAGGGGGCGGCTGACGTTTCCCCCTGACCGAATCTGCCTTTCGGTCAGGGCAATCCCGACCAAATCTGCTAAACTGGTAATATAAAAGCCAAATCAGCACGCCAGGGTCAAGTCCCTAGTTTGCCCGGTCGATACATGCTCTGGCGTAGTACGCGTCAACTATATGATATTGCTGGCCAGACACCGTATGTTCACTTTCCATCACGAAAACACAAAGATCGCGTTCGAGCAACTGCGCCTGCTTTTTACCCAGGCCATTAACGTTGTGTATGGAACGGTTGCCGTAGTGGGGGTGGTAACACTGGTACTCTGGCCTGCTGTCGATCACTTCTGGTTGCTGCTCTGGGCCATCTCCTCCGTCTTTGTCAATGTTGTGCGCATGGTGTTTTACAGGTTTTATCAGCGCAAACAACCGGGCGACCTGGAATTACGCAAGTGGTTGCGCGTGTACCTGGTTATCACATTCTTCGTCGGTTTAATTTGGGGCAGTAGCGGCCTGTTAACCCTGGCAATTTCATCACCGCTGTATCAGTCGGTTATTATTATTATGCTGGGCGGTGTGGCGCTGATCGGGATATCAGTGCATGGATCATCGCTTACGGCATATACTGTCTTTGCCATTCCCCTGATGTTACCGATCATCGTGTGTGAATTTGCCTATGAGGATACGGTACACATCGGGCTCGGTGCGAATATTCTGATTTTCCTGCTGATTCTGTTTGCTGCTGCACGTAACTATAACAGGGCTATATTAGCCTCGTTGAGATTGCGTGAAGAAAACCTGGAGCTGGTCAAAAAGGCGGAAGTTGCCAGCAAGGCGAAAAGCGAGTTTCTTGCCAATATGAGTCACGAGATTCGTACACCATTGACGGCAATCCTGGGCTATTCCGAATCGGCCCTGGACAACGACCAGACGCCGCTGGAGCGGGTTGTTGCCTTGCGGGCAATCCAGCGCAATAGCGATCACCTGTTGCATATAGTTAACGACATCCTGGATTTTTCCAAGATTGAAGCCAACCGGATCGAGACAGAGCATGTTGAAGCGGATTACATCACCATCATCTCTGAAATCGAAGACCTGGTAAGCCATCTGGTGCGAAACAAGGGGCTGGAATACAGCGTCAATTATCACTTTCCCTTACCCGCCTATATTATTGGTGACCCGGTACGAATAAAGCAGGTCTTGTTGAATCTGGCGAGTAATGCAATCAAATTTACCGAAACCGGTTCAGTCGAGATTTCTGTCGCCTTTCTCCCGGAACAACGGGTCTTGGAGTTTTGCGTAGTAGATACGGGTATCGGGATGAGTCGCGAACAGCTGGAGAAAATTTTCACTCCTTTTGAGCAGGCGGATGCCAGTATTAGCCGTCGCTTTGGCGGCACCGGCCTGGGTCTGGCATTAAGCAGACGTCTGGTAAAAATCATGGGTGGTACGCTTGAAGTCAGGAGTAACTCCGGTTCTGGCACGACATTTGAGTTACGACTGCCTTGCCCGGATGTGGAGCACATACCGTTAATCCAGTCACTGCAGAATATACCTGACAAGACAACAAGCGCAGAACCCTTGCAAAGACGACAATTGAAAGGCACGGTGCTGCTGGCTGATGATAATCCTGAGAATCTGCAACTGTTGAGTATGCTGCTCGGTAAAATGGGCGTTGAGGTTATACCCGCAGTCAATGGGCAGGAGGCTATTAGCAAGGCTGCTACGCACCAGGTTGACATGATTTATATGGACATGCAGATGCCTGTCGTATCAGGCATTGAGGCCACGCGTATACTGCGTGCGCAGGGATTTGCTTTACCGATTGTTGCACTGACAGCCAATGCTACCAGCGAAGATCGAGAGCACTGTCTGGAGGCGGGATGTAACGATTTTGTGACCAAACCGATTAATCGGGAGCGGCTTTATCAGGTTACGGCACGCTTCCTGGCTAGCGGTGCATCTGAATCCAGTGTGCCACCTATTGTGTCGCAACTGGAATTCGATGACCCGGCAATACAGAGTATCCTGTTACAGTATGTGCAGAGTTTGCCCAAAACCATCGAACAGCTGCAAACTCTGCAGGCCCGGCAGGAATGGGAAGTATTCAAACAGCTTATTCATAACCTCAAGGGCAGTGGCGGTAACTTTGGTTATCCGACTCTCAGTGCCCTGGCTGAACGTATCGAACTGGAGCTGAAGCAGGGTAAATTGCATACTGTCACCGATCTGCTGGCAGAACTTGCCCGCCAGGCAGAACGGATCTATCTCGGTGTCTTCCCCCAGTCATCAGACCAGAACCTGCGTATCGTTAAGTGACCTGCATTGCATGCCGGTATGCACGGCAAACTCAATGCTGACAATGGGTACAGTAGTAACTGGCGCGTTGGGCAATAACCGCATGGGTGATGGGCTTGCCACAATGCGGGCATGGCAGGCCGGCACGATCGTAAATCAGCAGTGACTGACGAAAATAACCCGGTTTGCCGTCACTGCGGCTGAAGTCGCGCAGGGTGGTACCACCGGCCTTGATGGCCGCCTGCAATACGGATTTGATGGCCATGGCAAGCTGCTGGTACTGGGCGCGTGTCACCTTGCCGGCCTGGCGGCGGGGATGGATACCGGCTGCAAACAGCGCCTCATTCGCATAGATATTACCGACCCCGACCACGACATGGCTATCCATGATGAATGCCTTGATGCTCGTGGTTCGTTTGCGGGAATGCCTGAACAGGTATTCACCCGTAAATTCACCACTTAATGGTTCAGGTCCGAGCTTGCGCAACAGCTCGTGTTGCAGCGGGTCCGTTTCCGTAAACAGGACTGCACCAAAACGACGTGGATCGCGCAGGCGCAGACACTGCCCATCGTCAAGTACGATATCGAGATGGTCGTGTTTCTGGGGAGGCGTGTTGCCCGGGACGACCCGGAGACTGCCGGACATACCGAGATGGATAATCAGGGTGCCGTTGGGTAAAAATAATAACAGGTATTTGCCGCGGCGGCTGACGCCGCGGATAACCTGATTCGCCAGTACCGATTCGAGTTGGCGGGGTACCGGCCAGCGCAGGCGACGGTCGCGTACGATCACCTGTTTGATGCGGTGTCCTTCTATATGCGGACGTATCCCACGACGGGTGGTTTCGACTTCAGGTAATTCAGGCATGCCGTTGACAACTTCTGGGTTGTCGCGACTATAGGATGATTGCTGCTATCAGGTAAAGAGCTAAAAGGCTTCCGGCCTGTTTGTTGCCTACTTTTTACCGGGTTCGGGCTTTGACGATATGCGCTTGGCTTTGTCCTTGCCGATTTTGCTGGGCAGCTTCAGCATGTCTTCGGCAACGTCACTGCTGAATTCGTATTGCAAACCGATATCCGCGCGAGCAAAGCTAACCATGTGTTTATTGTGAATAATATCAAATACCAGTGGTTTGCTCTGGCCCTTGATGTAAAGCCTGGCCTGTGCATCGACCCTGGCTTTGCCGGGGGTATAGGCAAGGATGTCAGTGGCATGGGCGCCGTGCCAGTTATCCAGCAGCTCGTTGACCTGATCATTGGAAAGCTGTTTGACCGGCGGTTGAGCCTGCCATTTATCGCCATCGGCGGTTAGCGTCAGTTTGGGTAGTTGCAGTTTGGTAATCACAGGCTTGCCAGCCAGAAGTTTGTGGTCCACGAACTCGGCGGGTGGATTACTGATATTCGAGAAGAAATGATCAAAAATCAGATACAGGGTATTGTTCTCACGGATGTAGCGCAGGTATTTGAGACTTTCGATGTTGCCGAATTCCAGCTTGACCTTGTTATTAAGGGTCACGCTCAGTCGCGCAGGTGCCAGGCCATAAGGTTTGAGATTCTCACCCTTTTTGATTGGATAGTGAGCCTTGGCTTTTGTCTCCGCCAGTTCGCTAATGGCATTGGC
The DNA here is from genome assembly GCA_037384645.1 of Gammaproteobacteria bacterium. Classification (GTDB taxonomy): domain Bacteria; phylum Pseudomonadota; class Gammaproteobacteria; order UBA6429; family Thiohalophilaceae; genus RI-92. Next base: position 20,036 of record JARRNT010000026.1, read on the forward strand.
CTTGAAATTATCTGCAGGCATGGCGTAAGGCTTGAGCATATGCCATTTGTCATTCTTTTTTTCCAGGACCACGGTTTTAGCCCCTGGACGTTCAATTTTGATTTTATTGATATCTGACTTGGACAGGTTGGTCAGTTTGATTACCGGGGTCTCTTTTTTGCCGGGATCGATAATGAGTACCGTTACCAGTACGGCGACGACCACAAGCAGGACCAGATTAAGCAGGTTTCTTGATGACATGATACCAGGTTAACGTTTGCGCCGGCGCAGCCAGATAAGGACACCGGCACCGACCAGCAACAGGGGAATCACGACCAGGTACAGGGTACCCAGGGAGATCATGGCGTTCTTACTGACAACGAGGTGTGAACCCGGTGCGGTACGTTCCGGGATGTTGATAAAGTTGTCGTCATGGGTCAGCCAGTTAAGGATGTTATCGGCCATTTGCTGGTTGCCCTGGTTGCCCAGATAGGTGTTTGACATGAAGTCGCCATCACCCATGACTACAACCCGCTGGTGAATGGGCTTGGCCGTGGCCTTACTCTTGGCTTTTTTGTCCTTGGACTTGTTGTCGGGATAGATCGTGCGGGTCAGGGCGACACCGAATTTGACCGGACCTTTTACGTCCTTACCAGGGTTATACTTGATTGTACCCTGCAGGGGGCCAGTTTCCAGCCAGCTACGCTTAACACTTTCGAGGAACGGAGTGTCGGTCCAGCCACCCTTGGCCTGGTAGTCGATGCCGGTAACACGCGGAAACAGCGTCAGTACCTTGAAATTATTAGTGATGGCGTGGGGCAGGTACTGGCCCATGACAATGGTGGGGTCATTCACGCCGAGCATGCGGATTTCAAGATCGACGATTACGCCGTCCATGAACTTGATATGCAGGTAATCGGCGAGCCCCTTGAGCGTGGCCTTGCTCCTGGGTTCCTGCATCCACCACAGATTGCCACCCTTCTCGAGGTATTTTTTGATAATGCTCACTTCGCCCGGCAGATAGTTCATTTGCGGGCTGGCAATGACCAGGACCGATGTGTTGCTCGGAATAGCCAGCGACTGGGTCAGGTTGATCGTGCTGACCTTGAAACCCTTGTTTTCCTCTTCCTTGAAGAAATCGCCCAGGTCGAAATTGGCCCGGCCTAGCGGGCTGCGCTCACCGTGGCCGGTGACGAAGACAATTTTGCGCTCGGCATTACGCAATAGTCGTTGCATTGCGTTTGTTAGGCTTTGCTCGTTGAAAACCTTGACGCTCTGGCTACGGCCCTGATAGTGCACGATCATCTCACCGTCGGTCCGAATACCGAGCTTGCGAGTCTGCTCCGGGTTTTTCATCGGATCGATGAAATCCAGGTGTATCTTCTTGGAATATTTCTGATAACGCTTGACCAGGCCACGGATCTGGCTGCGGATCGGGCCGAGGTCACCACCACTGGCAAACGAAGTGATCTTGACCGGAGCTTTAAGCTTGCTAAGTACCGCGATGCTGGCCTTGGACAGGCTGTTGCGTCCGGTGGCTGTCCAGTCAAACTCGCTGTTATATCGGGTTGATATCCAGCCGACCAGGCCGATGATAGTCAGGAACAGGACGATAAAAGTCCAGGCCTGAAACCGCAGTTGGCGACGTGTCTTGTTGTTTATTTCCATGATTTTTTAACGTTGCAGACGGTCGCCATCGAGACGACGAATACTCAGGACAATAAAGGTGATGATGACCAGGAGGTAATAAATAAAGTCACTGGTACTGAAGACGCCGCGCTCGAATGCCTGCAGGTGATGCAGCATCGAGAGATAGGACAACACGCTGATGGAATGCGTGGCATTGCCTGTGGCAAGGTAGAGGATCCACAGTAACAGAATGGCGCCAAAGGTACTGATCGCAGCAATCGTGGGTTGTGCCGTCAGGCTCGACATGAAGACACCAATGGCGGCACAGGCCGAAATCATCATGAAAGTGCCGATAAAGGCACTAGCAAACAGGCCCCAGTCGATGCTGCCGGCAAACAGTATGGACAAGGGCATCAGCGTGTAGATCAGGGTCATGATGCCGAGGAAGGCGATTACCCCGAGGTATTTACCCAGCACGATCTCGGTCATGGAGAGCGGCGCTGAAAACAGCAGGGACAGGGATTTGCTGCGTTTTTCCTCGCTGATAATCCGCATGGTGATCAGCGGAATGGTGAACATCATGATAAAGGCCGCGGCATGGTAGATGGGGACGACCACGAAATCGGTTACCCCAACGGGGATTGAATACAGGTGCAGGCGTGGCTGCTGATAAAGCAGGAAATCCTGAAAACTGGTGGCGAACAGCCAGGCCAGGATGAATTGCACGACACCGATGATGGCCCAGGCCAGGGGTGATAAAAACATGCTGCGAATTTCACGTCCTGCGATGGTGAAAATCATGCCGCTTCCTCCGTACTACCGGCGGGCTTGTGGTTGGCGGTCGATTCCTCGGCAGTTGTGATTTCGACAAACACCTGTTCCAGGGTTTTGTGTTCAGGGGTCAGTTCCAGAAGCTGCCAGCCCTGTTCGACCGCGGCCCTGGCGATCTGGGAAGTCGGTGTGGTGTCTGGCTTAAACTGCAGTCGCCAGCGTTGCGGCGCCAGTTGCTCTACGCGCGCGACGTCAGGCAGTTGCCCGAGTGTTTTTTCACTGACCGTTTCGGCCAGGCTGAGGATGACACTGCTGGCGCTGGTTTGCTGGTTGAGATTATCAATAGTGTCGCTGTAAACCAGGTGGCCGCGACTGATAATCTGTACCCGATCACAGGTCATTTGCACTTCCGGCAGAATATGCGTCGACAGGATGACGCCATGCTCTTCACTGAGTTCACGGATCAGACTGCGGATTTCGCGAATCTGGATGGGATCGAGTCCAACTGTCGGTTCGTCGAGCACGACAATTGCCGGTGAATGAATGATTGCCTGGGCAATACCGACACGTTGTTGAAAGCCTTTGGACAGGTTGCCAATCAGGCGACCACTGACCTCGTTCAGGCCACAGCGGGCCTTGGCACGTGCCAGCGCAGTTTTGATCTCGGTGCCCGGGATTCGATTGATACGGGCGCAAAAGGTGAGATATTCATCCACCGTCAGTTCACGATAGATAGGCGGTTGCTCGGGCAGGTAGCCTATCTGGGCCTTGGCCTCTTTGGGATTATCCAATAAGTCAATGTCGCAGATTTGTACCGAGCCGCGACTTGGTGCCAGATTGCCGGTCAGCATTTGCATCGTCGTGGATTTGCCTGCGCCATTAGGCCCGAGGAATCCAAGGACTTCTCCGCGCCTGACATTAAACGTGATATCGCTTACGGCCTGGATGGGACCATAGTGCCGGCTGAGATGTGTGACTTCGATAAGAATTTAGTTGCTCATCCCTAGCTTTTTCTACCGTTATTATTGATTGGCTTATGTTAGGATTATCAGACGCAAAATTATAAGCATCCAAATTTTACAAACAAGTGTTTGAGTCAACTTAACTTGATTGGTTCACGATTTTTTCCTGCTATATGCCAAAAAAATACTACTGGGTATCGATACTGGCGGGACATTTACCGACTTCGTGCTCTGGTACGAGCAGCAAATTCGTATTCATAAAGTATTGTCTACGCCATCGGCACCGGAACAGGCGATCCTGCAGGGGATCCACGAACTGGGATTACCTGCAACAGCCGATGAGTTTACTTGCTATATCGTACACGGTTCAACTGTCGCGACCAATGCGGTGCTGGAAGGCAAGGGTGTTCGTACCGTCTATATAACCAACCGGGGTTTGCGCGATGTGCTGACTATCGGGCGACAGGCTCGACAGGAACTGTATAACCTGCAACCTGCGCCAGTTGTGCCACCGGTACCCAGAGAATTATGCCTGGAGACCGGTGGCAGGCTCTCGGCGCAGGCTGAGCTAATCGAAGCCATTGATGAAAAAGACCTGCAGCAGCTACGTTCTGAAATCGAACGGCTTGCGCCGGAGGCTGTGGCGATTAACCTGCTGTTTTCCTATCTGGATGATCGATTCGAGAAAAAAATTGCCGACGTCATGCCTCCTGGTGTCTTTGTTTCGCGTGCGTCCGAGATCCTGCCTGAATATAAGGAATATGAACGTGGCATGACGACCTGGCTTAACAGCTATGTCGGTCCGCTGGTGCAGGGGTATCTGCAACGTTTATGCGAAGGTGTCGCGCCGGCACAGGTTTCCGTCATGCAGAGTTCGGGCGGGACCATTTCCGCGCAACAGGCGGGACACCATGCGGTGCATATGTTGTTGTCCGGCCCGGCCGGGGGACTGGCCGCGGCGCGTCATATTGGCCAGTTGTGTGGCCACGATCGGTTGCTGACTTTTGACATGGGCGGCACGTCTACCGATGTCGCGTTAATTGAAGGCGAGCTACAGCTGACCAGTGAAGGCCATATCGGTGATTATCCAGTGGCGGTGCCGATGGTGGACATGCATACCATCGGTGCGGGTGGCGGGTCTATCGCCGTAGTGGACGCCGGTGGTCTCCTGCAGGTGGGGCCACAATCAGCGGGTGCTGCACCGGGGCCGGCCTGTTATGGCAAAGGTGGCCAGCAGGCGACGGTCACGGACGCGAATCTGGTACTTGGACGCCTGCGTGCGGAGGCGTTTCTGGGCGGCGATATGCAGCTGGATGTGGCCGCCGCAACGCACGCCGTTGCGCGGATTGCCGAACAGCTGGGACTGTCGGTCGCCGAGGCAGCGCAGGGTATTATTGAGCTGGCGAACGAACATATGGCGCAGGCGTTACGGGTAATGTCAGTACAGCGTGGCATTGACCCTCGCGAACTGACGCTGGTGTCGTTTGGGGGCGCCGGTGGTTTGCATGTCTGTGCCCTTGCCGATGCGCTGGAGATGACCAGGGCACTGGTACCGGCCCATGCCGGGGTACTGTCGGCGCTGGGAATGCTGGTTGCCCCGCGCTCACGCCAATTATCACAGACAGTCAACATGCTGTTACAGGATTGCACCGCTGACTCGCTGGATACAGCGTTTGCACCGCTGGTTGCACAAGGCACCGCTGAATTACTGGCCGAGGGCGTGACTGAGCAATCGTTAACGGTCCAGCGCAGTCTCGACCTGCGTTATCGCGGCCAGTCGTATTATCTGAATGTCCCCTGGCAGGGTCTGCAGGAGAGTGCACAGGCATTTCATGACCTGCATACCCAGCGTTATGGTCATGCCCTGCAAGTGCCGCTTGAGGTCGTGAATGTACGCGTTGCCCTGTTAAGTGAAGCGGAAAAACCGGAACTGGTACCGCCGCAGGTGGCGCAATCAGATGTCAGTCAAACAGTGGAATTATATGGTATCGAAACACCGGTCAACATACGCCAGCGCGATTCGCTTTCCCCTGACGAGCTGATTCGCGGTCCGCTCCTGATCACGGAAACCATTTCGACAACTTATCTGGCGCCAGGCTGGCAGGCAGCCAGGGACAGCTTTGGTAATTTACATCTGACACGATTGCACTAGCCCTGGTAGCAGCTAGCGTGCAAATGTTTCAGCGCACCGGTATACAATTCAGGGTTTGTCTTTAATCGTGGAAATGACGATCAAACTGATGGAATGCAAGGTGTTGTGGCGCAGCAACATGATCGCATGCTCAGCAGCAGGTTTAAACGCCGTCTGTACCAGGGGGATAGCGGGAGCTGGGAGAGAAAATTAACGTCCCGGGGCCTATGACTCTGGCCCAGGGATGATGGCGTTATTTGATTTTGGCTTCTTTGTAGATCACATGCTGACGGACGACGGGATCGTATTTCTTGATCTCCATCTTTTCCGGCATGTTGCGCTTGTTCTTGGTCGTGGTGTAGAAATGCCCGGTGCCAGCGCTGGAAACCAGACGGATTTTTTCACGGATACCTTTGGCCATGGCTCACTCCTCAGACGTTTTCGCCACGTTGGCGGATATCGGTCAGGACTGCGTCGATACCTTTTTTATCAATAATACGCATGCCATGGGAGCTGACCCGCAGCTTCACGAAACGTTGCTCGGACTCAACCCAGAATTTGTGCGTGTGCAGGTTCGGCAGAAAGCGGCGACGCGTCTTGTTGTTGGCGTGCGACACGTTATTTCCCGCCATCGGGCGTTTTCCGGTTACTTGGCATACTCTGGCCATATTTGGCTCCATCTTGGACTTGCTGTTGGGAAAAGAGCGCGAATTTTACGGAATTGGACCGGTATTGGCAAGGGAGTCCGCCAGATTATAGCCAGCCCCGTTGGGCAAAGGAGACACAGCCCGCATCCCCCACGACCAGGTGGTCCAGCACCCGAATGTCCACCAGTTGCAGGGCGGTCTTGAGGCGTTCGGTGATGTGGCGGTCGGCGGCACTGGGTTCAGCCACCCCGGATGGGTGGTTATGGGCCAGAATCACGGCGGCCGCATTGTGCCGCAGGGCCGCCTTGACCACCTCCCGTGGATGCACGCTGGCCCCGTCGATGGTGCCACGGAATAACTCCTCAAAACGCAATACCCGGTGGCGATTATCCAGGTACAGGCAGGCAAAGACCTCGTGGGGGTAGTCACGCAGTCTGGCGTGGATGAAATCCATTGCCTGGCCCGGATCGCTGATGCCGTTCTCCTCGGTCAGGCGCTGGGCCAGGTGGCGCCGGGCCATTTCCAGGACCGCCTGTAGTTGGGCGTATTTGGCCCGTCCCAGCCCCTTGTGGCGGCAAAAGCGGGCCTGCTCCGCGCTGAGCAGCTCGCGCAGGCCACCGAACTCCTGCAGGCAGTCTCGCGCCAGATCCACGGCGGTTTTACCGGCAATGCCGGTGCGCAGGAAGATGGCAAGCAGTTCGGCGTCACTCAGGGCCTGAGGGCCGAGTTTGAGCAGGCGTTCACGCGGGCGTTCGTGGGCAGGCCACCGGGTAATGGGGTGCATCGTCGACCTCCTTGTCGAGACAAATCCGATTGTGTCCGGATACACTAAGTTATGGTAATTGCCCGGACCAGGCAAGCTATAATGGGATGATTATGCGATTCCAAGGATTAATATGCTGGAGCGACTGAGTAACAAACGCATCCTGCTCGGGGTGACCGGCAGCATCGCCGCTTACAAAGCCGGTGAGGTCATACGCCGTCTGCGCGATCATGGTGCCGAGGTACGGGTGGTCATGACGCGTGCGGCGGGGGAGTTTGTGACCCCGCTGACCTTTCAGGCCCTTTCGGGGCACCCGGTCTATGAGCATTTGCTGGATACCCGCAGCGAAGCGGCCATGGGCCATATCGAGCTGGCGCGCTGGGCCGATGCGATTCTGGTGGCACCGGCCAGTGCGGATTTTCTTGCGCGCCTGCGCATCGGGCGTGCCGATGACCTGTTAATGGCCGTCTGCCTGGCGGGGGATGTGCCGCTGGCCGTGGCGCCGGCCATGAATCACAAGATGTGGTCGGACCCGGCTACCGAGGACAATATTCGGGCCCTGCGCAGCCGCGGCGTGTTGATACTGGGGCCCGATAGCGGTGAACAGGCCTGCGGTGAGACCGGACCGGGCAGAATGCTGGAGCCGGTCAGCCTGGTTGGGCAACTGGCCGAGGTGTTTGAAACCGGGGCGCTGGCGGGATTACATGTCCTGGTCACGGCCGGCCCGACCCAGGAGGCGATTGACCCGGTGCGTTATCTTTCCAACCACAGCTCGGGCAAGATGGGCTACGCGGTGGCGGCGGCAGCCTTCGAAGCCGGTGCCCGGGTGACCCTGGTCAGCGGCCCAGTATGCCTGAAGGTCCCCGAGGGGCTCCAGCATTTTCCGGTCACCAGTGCCCAGGAGATGTATGATGCGGTGATGGCCCGCATGGAGGATGTGGATATATATATAGGTACAGCGGCGGTGGCGGACTACCGGCCGGAAACGATGGCTTCCGCCAAAATCAAGAAAGATAGCGAGAGCCTGCAGCTCACGCTGGTCCGAAACCCGGACATTCTGGCCAGCGTTAAACGCCGTTATCCGGCAAGTTTCTGTATAGGTTTTGCCGCGGAAACCGATAATTTAGAACATCACGCGCGCAAAAAGCTGCACGATAAGGGTGTCGACATGATCGCGGCTAACTGGGTGGGACAGCAGGCCGGAGAAGGCGGTTTTGCCAGTGATGATAACGCCCTGCGCCTGGTCTGGCGTGAAGGGGAGCTGGAATTGCCTCTGGCACCCAAGACCAAGCTGGCACGTGAGCTGGTCGGGCATATTGCGCAGCGCTTTCAGGTGAGGCACAAATCCGGGCTGACGGGTGTTAACATCCTGCGCTTTAACAAACCGACAGATGCTGGCTGATTTTTAAACAGGCGGGTTAGATGCCGCGCCAACCGATTCAGGGGAAATTCTGAAGTTGAAACGTGACGTGCAGTTAAAAATTCTCGATTCGCGCATCGGCAAGACCATTCCGCTGCCAGAATACGCCACTGATGGAGCCGCAGGTATGGATCTCAGGGCCTGTCTCGAGCGCGCGCTGGTCATTGCGCCGGGAGAAACCCGTTTGATCCCGACCGGGCTGGCGATCCACATGGAGGATACTTCCATGGCCGCCGTGATCCTGCCACGCTCCGGCCTGGGACATAAACATGGTATCGTGCTCGGTAACCTGGTTGGGCTCATCGATTCAGACTACCAGGGTCAGTTGTTTATCTCCTGCTGGAATCGGGGTAATGATTCTTTTACCATCGAAGTGGGTGATCGAATTGCACAGCTGGTGTTTGTACCGGTTGTGCAGGCAATGTTAAACATCGTGGACGAGTTTTGTGAAAGTGAGCGCGCGGAAGGTGGTTTTGGGCATACGGGGCGCGCCTGAATCGTTTTTGTCAAATCTAATTTAGTGAAAAGATCAGTGCATGGCTAGACGTCGAGGCAGTCGAGCCCGCCGCCGCGGGCAAAAACCCGCTAAGCTGGGTGGGGTAACCTTAAATACGATTACGCTAATCGGGTTTTTGTGTTTCGTGTTGGTGTTTGCGCTGGCCTTCTGGTTAAGCCAGTACGCTTCCTTTAACCAGATACGTGCGCTACAAAGTTCGGCAGATGAAGCCGTAACTCACAGTGTCGCTTTTCAGCTCTCCAGCGTGGCAGCGGGTTATACCAATGCACTGGAAAGTCTGGCGCACGACCCGGCGATGATCAGTCTGGTCAAGCAAGGCGATCCGGCTGCATTGCAAAAACGTGCAACGCAATTGTACCAGGCCTTCCCCTATGCCCTGGCCCTGCGTATTTTCCGCCGTGGCACAGCCCATCTCGATAACAGTGTTAACCCACCGATTGGCTATGCCTGTCTCGACCTCATCAATTCAGTGGAACGTGGCGATATGAAACCGCCT